>CAZKPB010000016.1:0-52900 GCA_964554535.1 uncultured Muribaculaceae bacterium
TCAAGATGTCAATGAACTTACTTTATTTTAAAATTTTAACGCATCAGTAGTAATTAAATTAAGTAAGAATTAGGTAAGTTGTTATTTGAACACAATTATACACAAAATTAATTTATTCCGTTCAGACAGACAATAACATACCTCGCCGGAATTACATTTTTTTGATTCAGATTGTTTTAATTTTGACCCAAACACCCAACATCAACAAGATTTGTTAAATTTGTATATAATACAATAATTGGCCCCATACTATTTATGCAACGTGTAATCCATTTTTTAACCGGCCTTGCAGACCACACCTGCAAAGAGTGGTTTGACGCCCATAAAGACGACTACCTGCAGGTGCAGCAACTTTGTCACGACCTGGCAACTCAACTGATAGACGGCATTTCCCGGTTTGACCCCTCAGTCAGGGGATTGACCGTCAGGGACGTCACCTACCGCATTTACCGCGACCTGCGTTTCAGCAACGACAAGACACCCTACAAGACCCATATTGGCATCTACGTGTGTCCGGGCGGCAAAAAATCACTCAAGGCCGGCTATTACTTTCATATAGAGCCCGGAGCCACCGGAGGACAACCCAAGAGTATGCTGTGTAGCGGCCTTTACTGCCCCACACCGGCCCTTCTCAAAAGTGTCAGGGAAGAAATTGAGTTTAACGGCACCGCCTATACGGACGCCATAGAACAGGCCGACGGTTTCTCTCTGGAACACGAAAATCCGCTCAAACGAGTACCGCAGGGCTTCCCGGCCGATTCTCCCCGGGCACCTTATCTTATGTTGCGCCACCATTTGATAAGCCGGCCGGTGGACAATGAGTGGATTACCCAAAAGGACCTGGCATCACGCACCGTGCGGGAGTTTGAAAAGACCCGCCCTTTTGTAGTGCTGCTCAATAAAGCGGTGGACTATGCCCTGGACTGATAGCACCCCGCGCATAAAAGCCGGCATCATTGGTTTTGGCCGCATGGGAGAAAAATACCTCAAGGAGCTTCTCAAATCCGACCAATGGGAAGTGACCGCCATCTGCGACACCGACCCCGACTCCTTGCATGTGGCCCGACAGTTGGCCCCGGCCGCCACCCTGCTCACTCAAAACGAAAACGACCTCTTTGGCGACCCGACACTGGATACGGTCATACTGACCGCCTTGGCCGACTCGCGCAAAAACCAGATAATCAAAGCCATTGCCTCACAAAAACACATAATTGCCGAGAAACCCATTGGCCAGAGCCGGCAAGACGAGTGGGACGCCGTGCGGGCTCTGGAAGAAAGTTCCCGCATGGGAACGGTCAATCTGGCCCTGCGCAACGCCTGGTACAACCACATCCTCAAAGATTTCATTGAATCGGGCCAAATAGGCAACTTGGCCATCATCCGGGTCTGCCATATGACCCCGGGCCTGATGCCCAATGAGGGCCACCAGGCGGAAGGTCCGTCATTTCACGACTGCGGGATGCACTATGTGGACATCACGCGCTGGTTTGCCCAAAGCGATTTCAAGAGCTGGAACGCTCAGGCCATCCGTATGTGGAGTTATCCTCAGCCCTGGTGGCTGCAATGCCACGGCACCTTTGAAAACGGGATAGTGTTTGATGTAACTCAGGGGCACGTTTACGGCCAGCTGGCCAAGGACCCCACGCACAACTCGTATATTGACCTTATAGGCACCAAGGGGATAGCCCGTATGAGCCATGACTTTGTCACCGCCACCGTGGATTTGCACGGAGTGGATGTAACCCGTCACATTGAGAAGCCCTACAACGACAAAAATGTGGATATTCTGTGCCAAAAATTTGCCACCGCGTTGCGATCAGGGGTTCCGGACCCCACCCTGCCCACGTTCCGGGACTCGGCCATAGCCTCACAATATGCCTGGACGTTTCTGGAAGACGCGGAGCGTCATGATATGCCCGCCGTGGGTACTCCGGCCGAGATGGCCGCCATTCTGGACCGTCGCACCAACCAGCACATAGGCTACGGGTTGCTGCGGCAAAAAAGAAACAAATAGCGCGTCAGCGGGTACACTCGAGGTAATGGGCCTCAAGCCGGGCAAACGCCCGTAGCAGCACCGCGCGCGGGGTAGCCACGTTAAGCCGCATAAAGCCTCGGCCTTCCTTGCCGAACATTTCCCCGTCATTCAGACCCAGGCCCGCGTCCACAAAAAACTGCGGAATGTTTTGAATACCCTTGGACGTCAATTCCCTGCAATCCAGCCAGACCAAAAAAGAAGCCTGCGGGTCAATGACCTTGACGGCAGGGAGGTTACGCTGCAGGAAATCCTTTACCCAGGCAATGTTTTCTTCCACATAGGCAAGCATTTGCTCCCGCCAGGGTTCTCCGTGCACATAGGCCGCCTCGGTGGCAATGGTGGCCAAAAAAGGCGCATCGGCCAGTTCGTTGGCGTTCAGAAAGTCGTAGAATTTGCGGCGGATGGCGTCATTGGGCACCACGGCATACGAACTGACTATGCCGGCAATATTGAATGTTTTGGAAGGAGCGGCAAAAGTGATGCTGTTTTCGCGGGCCTGAGCGCTGACGGTGGCAAAAGGCACGTGTTTATGGCCGTTGAAGGCCATGTCGGCGTGAATCTCGTCACTGGCCACCAGCACGTTATAGCGCGCACATAGCGAGGCCAGGCGGTGCAGGGTATCGGCACTCCATACCCGGCCCGAAGGATTGTGCGGGTTGGAAAGCAACAGCAACTTGCAGCCTCCCTGACGGAAAAGCGTTTCCAGTTGCACAAAATTCATCTGGTATTGACGGCCGTTGAAATGAAGAGGATTGTACAACACGCGGCGGCCGTTGTGTTCGGTGACCAGACGGAACGGATGGTACACGGGCGGCTGAATGACCACCCCGTCACCCGGCCGGGTAAAAGCCAGTTCCACCAGACCCAGTCCCTTTACTATGCCCGGAATATAGGCCAGCCATTCCTGTTTAACCGTCCAGTGGTGACGGGCGGAGAGCCAATCCATAATGCTCTTCCAGTAACTCTGCGGAGGAACGGTGTAACCGTATACGGGATGTTCCAGCCGCTTGATAAGGGCTTCCCGTATAAAATCGGGGGTTTCAAAATCCATATCGGCCACCCACAAGGGAATGATGTCCCTTGTGCCAAAGAGCGCCTGTGCCCGTTCCCATTTGACGCAATGGCTGTCGGTCCGGTCAATGATTTTGTCAAAGTCGTATTTTGTTTCGCTCATATTAAAAACTCAGTTCGTTAATTTTCCCCATATCCTTGATTTGCAGCCCCTCCACCTCAACTCCCACAATCTCTGCCCGGGCCGCGGTTTCCAGATAAAAATCCACGATGGGAAACACGTCGGGCCAATTTTCCATAGCCTGTACAATGGCCGGGGAAATCACGTGGGTCCCGGCAAAAGCTTTTTTTTGACACCGGGACAGGTCCAGGTTGGGATACGGCGACCGCACCTGCCCCGTTTCCAAATTGGTCCAGCCCACCAGACGGTTTTGGGCGTCAAACAGAAAATAGCGGGCGGTCTTGCGTTCGCTCACCAGCAAAGTAGCCAGGGAAGACGGACGGTGCGCCCTGTAAAAGGCCTGCAAATCCAGATTGGATACTATATCTACATTATGCACCAAAAAAGGCAGGGACGGGTCCATAAGGCGGGCCGCCTTTTTGATGCCTCCCCCGGTGTTGAGCAACTGTGCGGATTCGTCAGAAAATGTCACTTGCAGGTTCCAATCGGGATGCGCGTCCAGATAGCGCTCCACGTGGTCCACTAACATGGGAGCAAAATGATGCACGTTAATGACAATCCGGTCAAAGCCCTGCGCATAGAGTTTGGGCAGCAGCCAGTCAATCATGGGACGGCTTTCTCCGGTACGCGAGTCGGTCACATTCACTAATGCCTTGGGTAAGGTATCTGTCAGAGGTTTCAGACGCGTGCCCAATCCGGCCGCAAAGACTAGCGCCTGCATGTTACAGATCCTTTTCCGTCTCCAGTTCCCTGTGGAAGAGATGGACGTGAATATCGTATTTCTTGGCAAGGTACTCGGCCAGATGAGTGGCGCAGTATACCGAGCGATGCTGGCCTCCGGTACAGCCAAAGCTGCACATCAGGTGGGTGAACTTGCGCTCCATAAAGCGCTGCACGTGTGCATCCATAAGCGCATAGGCATGTTCCAGAAACGTCAGTACTCCCCCGTCTTCTTCCAGAAACCGGATGACTTCCGGGTCTTCACCGGTAAAATGGCGGTAGTGCTCGTACTTCCCGGGGTTTTCCAGGCCTCGGCAATCAAACACGTAGCCGCCCCCGTTGCCGCTGGTATCGCTGGGAATGCCTTTTTTGTAGGCAAAACTGCAAACAGTCACCTCCAGTTTGCGTTTGTCCACCATTTCCAGGTACTGCCGCATGGAAGTCAATTCCACCAGCAGGGCAGACAGGTAGGGGTATTCAGTAAACGGCTCTTTCAACAGTTTGCGCAGATTGTCCAGGGCATAGGGTACACTTTGCAGGAAATGCGGTTTCTTTTCAAAATAGCCGCGGAAGCCATAGGCGCCCAACACCTGCAGGGTGCGGAAAAGTACAAAATGACGCAATTGCACGCAGAAGGCGGCCTTGTCTATGGGCTGGTATTCCTGAAGGGCATCCAAGTACGTGTCCAGCAACAGGTCTTTGAGTTCTTCCGAGTACTTGGCCTTGGCCTGCCAGATGAACGAAGCCACGTCGTAATAAATGGGCCCCTTACGGCCTCCCTGGAAATCAATATAATACGGCGAATCATCCACCAGCATTACGTTACGTGCCTGAAAATCACGGTACATAAACGTATCGGACATGGTCTTCATGAGGGAGTCGGAGAGTTTGCGAAAATCGTTTTCCAGCGCAATCTCATTGAATTCCAACCCGGAAGCCTTTAAAAAACAATATTTGAAATAGTTGAGGTCAAACGAAATCATCCGCTCGTCAAAAGCGGGTTGCGGGTAGCAGACATTGAAGTCAAGCCCACGGGCCCCCTTGAACTGCAAGGCGGGCAACATACTTATGGTACGGCACAACAGGTTGCGTTCCTGAGGGTCATAACTCCCCGCCTCCCTGCCGTTCTGTACGGCCACAAAGAGCGTCCGGTCACCAAGGTCTTCCTGGAGGTAAGACAACTCGTCCTCACTCACACACAACACCCTGGGAACGGGAAGTCCCTGCCGGTGAAAATGGTCGGCCAGAGCACGAAACGCCCTGTTTTCATCCACACAGGTTCCGTAAGTACCTATAAGCGTGTTTCCCTGTGCCGATGTGAGCCGGAAGTAGCGGCGGTTACTGCCGGAAGAAGGTAGTTCCACAATAGCTTGAGGTGCAACGCCCGTAAAGTTTTTATATAGAGTGGTTATTTGTTCCATAGCGTTTTGTTTGTCCGCAAATTTACAGAAAATATCTGTATCTTTGTGGAAGTACTTAACCTATTCATCTTTCGCAAGTGGGAACACCTACACTAAGTTACTACGGTACACACAACTACCACCGCCTGCAAGGTCTTGCGACCTTGCGTGGGGTTGTTAGTTTTCTTCGCTTCGCTCAGACGCTCAGTTCCTTCGCTTGGGCGGCTGCCCAGCCGCCGTGTCGCTTACGCTCCCTAATGGGTATGTTTCGCATTTGCGAAACATAAATTTCACTCATTCTACTATGTTTACAGCTGACCGCAACTTTTACATTGCCCACAGTCAGGAGCCTATTTTTCTGACAGGCAAAATGGCTAACCGCCACGGACTTATATCGGGAGCCACAGGCACGGGGAAAACCGTCTCACTGCAAGTACTGGCCGAAACGTTTTCACAAGCCGGAGTTCCCTGTTTTATGGCCGATATGAAAGGCGATTTGTCCGGCATCAGCCAGACAGGAGCCATGAACGGCTTTATTGAAAAACGTTGCGCCGAATTTCAGATTTCAAACCCCGCCTTTTCCGGTTGTCCCACCCGCTTCTTTGACGTATTCGGGGAACAGGGGCACCCGCTGCGCACCACCATCTCGCAAATGGGACCCGAGTTACTCTCGCGTCTGTTGGAACTTACCGACGTGCAACAGGGCGTCCTGCACATTGTATTCAAGATTGCCGATGACAAAGGCCTGCTGCTGATAGACCTCAAAGACCTGCGGATGATGCTTACTTACGTGGCCGCCCATTCCGATGAATTCACCACCACATATGGCAACGTCACTTCACAGAGTATCGGCGCCATACAGCGTGCCCTGCTGACGCTGGAAAGCCAGGGGGCGGAGTGTTTCTTTGGCGAACCGGCCTTCAATGTGTACGACTTCATTCAGACAGAAAGCGGAAAAGGGGTGATGAACGTACTGGCCGCCGACAAGCTGATGCAGTCTCCCAAACTCTATTCCACCTTCCTGCTCTGGCTGTTAAGCGAGTTGTACTCGGAACTTCCGGAAGTGGGCGACATGGATCTTCCCAAATTTGTCTTTTTCTTTGACGAAGCCCACTACCTCTTTGACGACACGCCCAAAGCCCTGGTGGACAAAATAGAACAGGTAGTCCGCCTTATCCGCTCCAAAGGTGTGGGCGTCTACTTCATTACTCAAAGCCCCACCGACATCCCTGACAGCGTTCTGGGTCAGTTGGGCAACCGTATTCAGCACGCCCTGCGCGCTTACACCCCTAAGGAAGTCAAGGCCATCAAAGCCGCTTCAGAGACCTTCCGCGCCAACCCCGCCTTTGACACCCAACAGGCCATTCTGGAACTCGGTACGGGAGAAGCCCTGGTTTCTTTCCTGGATCCCAAAGGCATTCCCGCCATGGTACAGCGGGCCAAAATGCTCTTTCCCCTGAGTTCCATCGGTGCCATTAGTCCGGCACAACGCGAATCTCTCATCAAAAACTCACGTCTGTACGGCACCTACGAGCGTTCCTTTGACCGCGAAAGTGCCTACGAACGCCTCACCTCGGAACAACTGGCCGCCCGGAAACGAGACGCCGACCTTAAAAAGGCCGAGGAAGAACGCAAGGAGGAAGAACGCCTCCAAAAAGAACGAGACCGCGAGCGCGAAAGATTACGTGAGGGCCGAGGCTACCGAAGCGCCCCCGCCCCCCGCCGCAAATCCACCCGAATGTCCCCGCTGGAAAAAGCCGCCGGAGCCGCCGCTTCTTCCATCGGCCGGCAGGCCGGTTCCATGCTGATCCGCAGTATTTTAGGCAACCTCATAAAGAAGTAATGCGAATTCTTTTTCCCTAACCTATAACCTTAATTTATGTATACTTCCAACTTTAGACCCAACACGCGTATTGATGTGGTGGACGTGTTGCGCGGCATAGCCATTGCCGGCATTCTGCTTGTCCACAGTATTGAAAAATACAACTTGTATTATTTTCCCGAGACGGACTGCGGTCTTCTCAAATTTTTGGACGTTGCGGCTTTCCAGGGATTTTTCCAGTTTGTGCTGGCCGGAAAAATGTACGCCATTTTTGCCCTGCTGTTCGGTATCAGTTTCTTTGTGCAGAACGACAACCAGGGCAGAAAGGCAAGGATTTCGGCGGCCGTTTTGCCTGGCGCATGGTCATTCTTCTGGGTTTCGGCCTGCTCAATTCGGTATTCTACAACGGAGATATTCTGGCCATGTATGCCATCTGCGGCTTGTTCCTCATTCCCATGCGAAAACTGAACACCAAAATAGTATTCTGGATAATGCTCTTCTTTGCCATCCAGCCCGTGGAATGGTACTATGTCATCCGCGCCGTCTGCAATCCCGAATGGCATATGCCGGCGGGAATATCCGGCAAATTCTTCAGTATGGCTTACGAAATACAGACAACCGGCACTTTTTGGGAAATTACAAAATACAACCTTACCGGAGGTCTTCTGGCTTCACACAGCTACAGTGTGGACCACGGCCGTATCACCCAGACCCTGTTTCTGTTCCTGTTGGGACTTATTCTGGGCCGCAAACGCCGGTTTTACGATGAAGGTGACAACAAACAATTTTGGATTTATGTGCTGACCGCCGCCATTGCCGTTTTCTTCCCCCTTTACGGGATGAGCAACGCGCTGCCCGAATACCTTCCCGCAAACGTTATGAGGCCGCTTTCCATTATTCTCAATATGTGGAGCAACGCCGCCTTTGCCGCAATGATGGTATCTTCCGTGGTGCTGCTGTACTACAATACCAAACTGCAGCCGCTGCTTCACAAGCTGGCTCCCTACGGCAAAATGAGCCTTACCAACTACATTGGACAGGGCATCATTGGCAGCATCCTCTTTTTTGGATGGGGATTCGGACTATATAAAGTCTGTGGCGGGTTTTACAGCCTGCTCATTGGCATCTGCATCTTCATTGGCCAGTATTTCTTCTGCAAATGGTGACTCAAGCATCACACCCACGGTCCGTTGGAAGGGCTGTGGCGTACCCTTACCTGGATTTAACAATTATTTCAAGATATGAAACAAACAAGCAAGTATTTACTGGCAACCCTTCTCTGGGGGATGGTGTTCCTTACCCCGGGCGTCACGCGCCTGGTAGCCCAGGATTGGAAGACGGTTGCCGCCAAAGCCGACGTGCTGGTACTGACTGACAGCACCCACGTACAGGTCGCGGACAACGGGTCCGGCACCTTTACCATCCGCAACGTCCGCAAAATACAGACCATACAGGGCGCCCTGGCCAACCGCGTCATAGTTTACGACTACGACCCGCTTACCGCCTTTGCACGTTTTACGGACATCAAGATCATCCACCCCGACGGGACTTTTACGGTCATTGACCCCGCTACGGCCTGTGATTACGCGGCCCCCGCCCGTTCCATATACTGGGGAGCCCGCCAGATAATGGCCGAACCCGGACGCCTGCAGGTAGGTGACATTCTGGACTACACCATAGAAAAAAAAGGATTCACCTACGCCCTGCTGACTATGGAACCTTCTTTCGGCGTCAGCTCCGATGACGAACGCTTTATTCCCCCCATGCGCGGCCAGTTCTACGATATCATCCCCTTCTGGGTCAGCACTCCCACCGTACGCAAGACTTACAAGGTAACCGTTCCAAAGGACAAAGAACTGCAATACAAATTCTACCAGGGGGCCTGTGAATCTTCCGTCCTTTTTGAAGGCACACACACCTCTTATACATTTACCGCCGTCAACAGCCTGCCGCCCAAGCGCGAGCAGGGGCAGGCGGACTTGTTTGACGTGGCCCCCAAGCTGATGCTGTCCTCCACCCCCGACTGGAAAGCCAAATCTCTGTGGTTCCACAACGTAAATGAAGAATACGGCAGTTTTGAGCCCACCCCCGAAGCACAGGCCAAAGTCAACGAACTTATCAAGGGGCTTACCGATGAAATGGACAAAATTGCCGTGCTCACCCACTGGGTGGCCGACAATATGCGTTACAGCGGCATCTCTATGGGCAAGGGAGAAGGTTACACCCTGCACAACACCCGTATGAACTTCACCGATCGTTGCGGCGTATGCAAGGACAAGGCCGGCATGCTGATTTCTTTTTTGCGTATGGCCGGATTCGAAGCCTACCCGGCCATGACAATGGCCGGCAGTCGCATTGAGGCCATCCCCGCCGACCACTTCAATCACTGTGTGGCCGTTGTGAAGCTCTCTGACGGAAAATACATTCCCCTGGACCCCACCTGGGTGCCGTTTATTCGCGAAGTATGGTCCAGTGCGGAACAGCAGCAGAATTACCTGCCCGGCATTCCCCAGTCTTCCGACCTGCTCAAGACCCCGCTGTCCGACCCTGACAACCATTACCTGCGCCTGAGCGCCAAAACACAACTGAGCGCCGACGGCACCCTGACCGGTGAATTCACCATACAGGCCGAGGGACAGAGCGACAACGCCGTGCGCCGTCCGTTCACCACCGGTTTTGAAGACAACATTGCCAAAGCTATGGAGGCCGAGTTGTTGCGCGTGGCTCCCAATGCCGAGTTGATAAAGTACGACGCCGGAAAGAACCCCAAAGACTACCAGAAGGCCCCCATTTCTATTACCATGAAGTTCAGGATTCCGGAATACGCCACGGTGGGAGGCAATACCCTGGTATGCACTCCACTGGTTTTCAGCGGATTGTATCGTAACAACCGCAACTTCATGGCGCTGGACACCAAACCCGAAACGCGCGTCAACGGATTTACCGTACGCTGCTCGCAACGGGTGGTACTGGACGAGGTGATGACCCTTCCCAAAGGCTACCTTATGACCAACACCTCGCGTGAGAATCCGCTTTCACAAGGTGAATGCGCCACTTTTGCAGGCTCACTTACCGGTATGGACAACACGGTTTCCATTCACCAGGAAGTAACCTTGTTCAAACGGGTCTATGAAGCCTGGGAATGGCCCGAAGTGCGGCAAGCCATCACGGCTTACCAGTCCTATGCCCAACAGCCCCTTGTACTCATTAAAAAATAGTTGGTTATGATTAAGAGAATTTTTCTGTCACTCACTTTGATAACCGGTATTTGCCTGAGCGCCTACGCCGGTCCGGAAGCCACCTTCAAAAAACTGTACATCTCCTACCAATGGCAGCAGGACGGCTCTGTGGATATGAACGTGTCAAAAGTGCTCACGTACCACACGCACACGTCGTTCAACGATATTTACGGAGAGACTTTTGTGGAATTTAATCCGGAATTTCAATCCGTTAAAATCAACCAATGTTATACCGTACAGAAAGACGGAACAAAGATTGTCACTCCGCAGAACGCCTTTAATGAGGTGCTTCCAAGTGCTGCAGCCAATGCCCCGGATTACAATCATCTGAAAGAGTTGGTCATCACCCATACCGGACTGGAACTGGGCGCCACGGTCTATCTGGACTATACGGTGCATACCCGGGCCGGCTGCTGGCAGGCATTGGATATTGACGTGCCGTTCCTAGAAACGGGAGCCATTACGGACGGCCGCCTGAGCGTCACCGTACCTCAGGGCACTCCGGTAAATGTGTTTGTAAGCGGAAAGGCCGTGCAAAAGAAGGGCACGGGCAACGGCAATGATACCTATTCTTTTGCCTTTGCCAATATTGCTGCCAACCCCAGGGAAACGCTCAGCGCCCCTTATGACGATGCCGTATGCCGCGTAATTTTAAACACCTATCCTGCCGGCACTAAGCCCTTTGATATCATTGCCAAGTCTTTTGAATCCGGGCAGCCCAATATGTCCCTGATGTTCCTAATGCGGTCGTTGCGGGAAAGAAGCAAGGAAGCGATTATGGAGTATGTGAACAGCCGGTTGGCTCTTTCTCCGCTGACCCTGCAGCAGACCGGGTATCGTATGCGTCCGGTGGACCGCATCCTGGCCTCGGCTTACGGCACACAGGCCGAGCGTATGTTGCTGGCCGCCACCCTGCTCACTTCCATGCGCCAGACGGTCAAGGTTTACCCCGTGTACCCCGCCTCGGCCATCAGACAGGCTGGTGAAGCACTGGGTCTGGCTTCCATGACGGGCATTGCACTGGAACCGCAACAGGAAGCCGCCACCCTGACTGTAAACGAGAAGTCTGCCATTGCGCTGACTCGCAAAGACGCACAGCATGCGCTGTACACGCTGTCGGCTCCCAAGGGAGGCATTGCCTCGTTCCGTCTGGGCACGCTGAACACGCAGCGCGTATCTCCGCTGGAGTTGCCTCGGCCGGTAGATGAAACTTACGAGTACACCATTTCTTGTGACGACGGGGTGAAATTGGATGCCCCCAACCGGGAGAAGCATCTTGCCAACGCCGTGGGTTCCGTGGATATTGTCTATCAATGGAAAGGTCAGTCTCTGGTCATCACCCGCTCGCTCAAGATTAACCAACATGTCATTCCCGCCGCGCAATATGCTGAGTTCCGCGCCCTGATGAATCTTTGGAATACGCCTTCCTGGCAGCAGGTGATTGTGCTGTAGGACTTAGTCCCTTTCTAAACAAATACTCCGCAACCGGCAGACTTTCTGCTTGTTGCGGAGTATTTAATTTATCCGGCCGGCTTACGCCCTATAAGGCTACATCGCCAACTGCGGGAACGGGAAGCAATGTCTGTTGATAATTTCCTGCAGCGTGCGGTCGTAATTGTGACGCACCTCGCGCCGGAGGTCAAAAATCATGATTTCTCCGTTGTCCGCGGTATAGGGTTGCCATTGGGGAAGGCCTTCCGTGTTGGGGTCTCCGGTAGTCGCAAAATTTACCCAGGCGCCGCACATCAGATCCGCCAACTCAAGGTCTTCTGCCGTAGGATTGGGCAACATTCGGCTGGCAAAAGGCAAAGTGTTGAAGCAGAAAGGCAGTTCATATCCGTGGGCGCTGCCGGCATTGCCTTCGGGAGCACGCCAGGTAAACATATACGTGTAGACGGGAGCCGTCTTTTGAGCGCTGGCGGCGTCTGCCGTAATGACGGTCTTGGGACGGAACATCCGGTCAATGGACAGCAAATCCTGCGGCGTATAGTCGGGATAAGCCTGCGCAAAGGCTTCTATATAGGCGTCGGTTTCTTCGGCAAAGGTGCCCTTGAGGATTTCTTTGGCTTCATCGGCAGTAAGGGGCTGGCCGTAACTGGAGCGTTGCAGCTCGTTAAAAGTGGTGCCTATGAGGATGGGGATGTCCGACGAGATGGAGGCAAAGCCGGGGCTGAACGGTTGTTGCAACAGTGTTTCTCCGTCCGGGGTGGGGCCGAATCCCCACATCATGGGAGTACCCGGAGTGCGGGTGCCTACGCTGTGGGCCAGGGCCTGTTGGCCAGCCCGGTAAAGTTCTTTATAGGGCACGTCGGCCAATCGGTCCGCCTGTTCGGGGGTGAGCCCCAACTCGGTAAGTACCGCCAGACCCAACTTTTGGCTCATCTCTTTTGAGTTGATGTTGATGATAGTGCCGCTCTGGATAATGGCCTTATGGAAAAGCCCTTGAGCCGGAGGCATGCACAGCAGGGTTCCCACCTTGCCGCCGCCGCCCGACTCGCCAAAAATGGTCACGTTGCCGGGGTCTCCGCCAAAGGCGGCAATGTTGTCCCGGATCCATTCCAGGGCAGCCACGACGTCCAACATACCCACATTGCCCGAGTATTTGTATTTTTCCCCGCAGGCCGACAAGTCCAGATAACCCAGAATGTCCAGCCGATGGTTGATACTTACCAGCACCACGTCTTTACGTGCAAATCCGGCTCCGGTGTCTTGGGGCGAGGCGTATCCCGCACCCGAGGCAAATCCGCCTCCGTGCAGCCAGAGCATAACAGGTTTTTGTGCCTTCAGGTCCGTACTCCAGATGTTCATACAGAAGGCGTTGGCTTCTGACATCCGGTCTTCGCCCATTTCACGGTTGCCCACGTTTTGCATGGATTGCGGTCCGTAATGGTCGCAGATTCTGACGGTATCCCAAGGATCGGCCGGTTGCGGGGGCATAAAGCGGTCGGCTTTCATATAAGGTATGGCACGGAATGAAAAGACTTCTTCTTCCATACACCCCTTGACAAGACCCGAGGTGGTACGTACCACCAGCGGGTCTTTGGGTCCCTGACAGGCGCAAAGGCAGGTCATGGCAATAACCTGCAGCGCCAGAGCAAGGCTACATATTCTTTGATTCATAGGTGCAGTCGGGATAGTTCTCGGTACGGAATTGCTTGTCGGTAAAGAATTTTGAGGCCTCTTTTTTGCCTTTGAGTTGCCAGTCAAGCCATTGGAGGGCTACTTTCCCCAGCACGCCGCCTTGGGGCTGGGAATAGGTGCCACCGTGTCCCACAGGGAAGTTGGCACTGGCCACGGGAACGTTTTTAATCCGTTCCACATCCTTTGCTGCATTGGGATAAGCTACATCGTCGGGCCCGCCAATCAGATAAAGCAGGGGTGCGTGCAGTTCTTCAATAATCTTGGGAGTGGTACCGGCCATATTCATATCCCCTATACCCGAGTTGAACAGGATGGTGGTGGTAACGCGCGGGTCGTAGGAAACTCTCAGTGCCTGAGCGCCGCCGCAGGAGTGGCCCGATACGGCAATGTGGAAAATATCGGCGCAATGATAGTATTCGCTTTCCGGGTTGGCGTTGTTTTCACATACCCAGTTGATGGCGTCAATGAGGTTGTCTTCTTTACCGGCATTCGCAAAATCGGGGGCACCCTGAGGAGCACCTTGCGGAGGTCTCTGAGGGGCACCCTGAGGAGCTCCCTGGGGGGCGCCTTGCGGAGGTCTCTGGGGGGCTCCCTGAGGGGCACCCTGCGGCGGATTAGCCGGTCTGCGGGCTTCTTCCACGCGACCCACGGCAATGACAATGTAGCCGTTGTTGACCATTTCACTCACCATAGGAATGTACCCGTTGGTGCTGTGCGAGCAACCTCCGTTCCCGAAAACAAGGATGGGTTGCGGACCGGTCTTCAATACCGCCGCACTGAGGTTTGGCTGATGGTAGATGGTATAACCTTCCAGTGAAGTTTCATCCATGACCATGGATTGCTTTTCATCCTGTGAAAAAGCGGCTCCCTGCAGGCAAGTGCACAACAGGAGCAACGAAAAAAGTTTCTTCATAATTAATAGTATTGGTGATTAAGTGAATTTGGGTATAATTACTAAAAATATCAGATATTGTTATCTTTGTGGGAACTTGAATGTCCATTTTGAATACTTAATATGCGAAAACAGATAATTGGCCTTTTGTTGTGTGCATTTATTGCCCAGCCGCTGGTATGCGGGGCTCAACCCAAACTCCTGAATTTCCTTAAAAAGAAAGATCCCGTACCTCAAACTCAATTGGAAGCCGACTCGCTGCGTTTTGTAAACGGCCCCTGGAAGCGCAAGTTTATCCATCTGGGAGGTATTGTGCTGCGTCAGTGTGCTTTTACGGATTCCAATGCCCTGTTCGGGGCCAACCAGTATGTTTCCGTGTTGACTGTCAAACGGTCTTTCCGTTTTGATATTGTAGCAGATACCGCGCTGACCCGCGTGGAGGATTTTGTACGGTATTCCGGAGCATTGGCCGGGGTAAACGGATCGTTCTTTGATACGGAGGCTCCGTGGAATTCGGTGGATTTTTTAATGGTAGACACCTTGCTGCTTGCTCCAAACCAAATGGATTCCAATGGATTGCGCCAGTTTCACCAGACAGGGGCTCTTACCGTCAGCCCCAAAGGGCGTGTAGGCATAGTCAAAACCCCGCCCTCCAACCCGCAAGGCACCGACACGCTTGATTGGGAATATTCCCTCAAGGGGAAGGCCGAGGATGTACTTACCTCGGGCCCCTTGTTGAGAGAGAAGGGGCACGACCAGCAGTTGGCCGACACCCCGTTTACCCACACGCGCAATCCCCGTACCGCCGTGGCCCTGCGCAAGGGCGGCCAGACGCTGCTGGTAGTGGTGGACGGTCGGGCCAATGAGGCCCAGGGAATGACGCTGACCGAGCTGCAGCACATTATACGCTGGCTCAAGGCCGACAGCGCACTGAATCTGGACGGTGGCGGCTCTTCCACCATGTGTGTGCGCAAAAAAGTGACCAAGCCGGTAAACACGGTGAATCACCCTTCCGACAACCGCGCTTTTGATGCGGAAGGAGCCCGCAAGGTGGCCAATGCCATTGTTGTGAAATAACAGACTCATTGCTTACAAAGTTCAAGCAAAAAGGCAGGTTTTACTCTAAAGTATTACCAGTATTTATTATAGGTCGTTCTGTGACAAAAGGAGATTAACTTTACTTATATAATTTAGTTATTTCAACTTATGATCTGGAATGAATCTATTGAATGTATGGACCGCGCGGGATTGCGGAAGATACAGGATGCACGTTTGAAAAAAATGGTGGAATACGTATATCACAACACACCGTTTTACCGCAGGAAAATGCAGGAAATCGGTTTGGTACCCTCCGATATTCGTGGCCTGGATGATATCGCCAAACTGCCTTTTACTACTAAAACAGACCTCAGGGACAATTACCCCTTTGGCCTGTGCGCCGTGCCCATGAGTCAGATTGTGCGCATTCACGGCTCGTCCGGTACCACCGGCAAACCCACCGTGGTGGGCTATACGCGCAAGGACCTGAATATATGGACAGAGTGTTTGTCTCGTGCCTTTAGTTCGTATGGCGCCACGCAACAGGACGTTTTTCAAATTGCTTACGGCTACGGCCTGTTTACGGGAGGTCTGGGGGCACATTACGGGGCCGAGAATATCGGTGCCTCTGTCATTCCTATGTCCAGCGGCAACACCGCCAAGCAAATCCAACTGATGCACGACTTTGGCACCACCATACTATGCTGCACACCGTCTTACGCGCTGTTCCTTGCCGAGTCCCTGGCCCAGACGGGCATTGACCGCCGGGAGTTCAAGTTGAAGGCCGGTGCGTTCGGGGCCGAGCCGTGGACGGAAAATATGCGCAAAGAGTTGGAATCCAAACTGTCTATCAAGGCATACGATATTTACGGGTTGAGTGAAATCGCGGGGCCCGGAGTGGGATACGAGTGCGAGTGTCAGTGCGGCACCCATTTGAACGAAGACCATTTCTATCCGGAAATTGTTGACCCGCAAACGTTGCAACCCTTGGGTGAAGGTTGTGAGGGCGAACTGGTGTTCACCCACCTGACCAAAGAAGGCATGCCTCTGTTGCGTTACCGAACCAAAGACTTGACGGCCCTGCACTACGACCGTTGCGCCTGCGGCCGCACTTTGGTGCGTATGGACCGCATCCTGGGCCGCAGCGACGACATGCTTATTATCCGCGGGGTCAACGTGTTCCCCACACAGATAGAGACCGTGATTCTGGAACTGCCCGAATTTGAGCCGCAGTATCTGTTGACGGTGGACCGTGTCAACAATACCGACACTATGGAATTGCAGGTGGAAGTCCGTCCCGAGTTTTATTCGGATGAAATAAATAAAATGGTAGCTTTGAAGAAGAAAATGGCCGGCCGGCTGCACAGTATGTTGGGATTGGGTGTGGACGTGCGCATTGTGGAACCCAAGTCTATTGAGCGCAGTACGGGAAAAGCCAAAAGGGTCATCGATAAACGTAACTTTAAGGAATAAAGATATGCTGGCAAAACAATTATCCATTTTTCTGGAAAACAGGCAGGGCCGTTTTACAGAATTGGCCGAGGTGCTTGGTGCGGAAGGAATCAACATTTCCGCTTGGTGTGTGGCCGAGACCGCCGAGTTTGGTATTCTGCGCTGTGTGGTGTCTCAACCCGAGAAGGCGCAGGAAGTATTGAAGGCGCATCATTTTGCGGCCACTCTTACTCCCGTCATCGGCATTGGAATTCCCAACCATCCGGGCGCTCTGGCCCGGATTCTGCGCATACTTTCCGATGAAGGAATCTTTATTGAGTATATGTATTCCTTTGCCACAAACGGCAAGGCCCAGGCTATTATCCGTCCATCAGACATGGACCGGTGTCAGGAGATTCTCCGCAACAAGAAGGTGGAACTGCTGGATGCGGAGTATCTGTACAAGATTTAGTAGTCGGGCTTACTATAAATATGACATCGTACACCTTGCTGAAATTTCCGGGGATTTTCAGCAAGGTGTTTTTATTGAAGTACTGAACCTGTCATTCCTGCAACGTGGCCGCCACCCTGAACGTCCCGTCCGCTTCCCTGAAGATATAATCCCCTTCATTCACATTGACCAGATTGTCTCCGCTCAGTAGCGTGAGCAAGCTGAACCCCATACAAAAATACGGGGCCATTACTTTATCTTCACCCGCAAACGCCTTGACTAGAGCATAATTGGTGCCCGTAAACTGAATATATTCCTGTTTATTCTGTTCCATACAAGATGAAAGGTACAAAAAAAACGTAAATTTGTCACTAAACCCGTTCAACCCATTTTTTATGAAACATCTTATCCTTACCGTGCTTTCGGTAGTAATATTTTTGGTTCTGACCACCTTCTGCCGCAAATACGACAGCTATCCCCAACCCACCTACACCATTGCCATGGCTACCGACACGCCGCCATATTCCTATGCCGAGGCAGGCCCTGACGACACCCTTGTACAGAAAGGAATTGATTACGAGGCTCTTGAATTGATAGCCGCCCAACAGAATTTCAAGTACCGCATTGTGGCGGACACCTGGAACAACAGTTACTATGCTCTTATCGCCGGCAAGGTGGACGCCTTTTTGTCGGTAGTGAGCGCCACGGAAGATCGGAAGGAAATATTTGATTTTTACCTCTATTCAGAAGAGGAACTGGCAGTGGCCACACTGCTCACCCGCACCGACATCACATCCCTGGAGGATTTGAGAAACAAAATTGTTGTGGTGATGCCCAATACGGTCAGTTACCAATACGCCATGTCCCTAAAAAACGAGTATAACCTCTCGGTCATTGAAATCTCTGACTATCAACAATGTTACCAAAGCGTAATCAACGGGACGGTCGATGCCATTATTGAAGAAGAAACGCTGCTGCGCGTGGCGCTGAGAGATTATTTCCCCACAATCAAAATTTCCGTCAAAACCGGCTACACCACACCCATAGGCTTTGCCGTACAAAAAGGGAAAAACGCCCCCTTGCTGCAAATGTTTGGAGACGGTTTCCAAATCATCAAAGAGAACAAACGCTGGAAATCAATTAGAGATAAATATTTGGGGGATTAATAGACACCACGTGCAAGACCGGATCCGTTACCGTAAAACGCACTTCCAGCCCGGCAAATTCAAAACCGTACACCCGTTGCGGTGCACTTTGGTAAGCCGGCCGGGGATCTTGCGAGAGCACCTGTAACAAGGCCTCGCGTTTGTCTTCCGGCACCACCTCCCATAATGCAGGGGCACACACCACTTCCAGCACGGGTTTCTCCACCCGGTCGGTGAAGCCCCCGGACGCCTTCCTTATGCAGTCGGCCGAGGGAAGGTACGGCTTGATGTCGTACACCGGAGTGCCGTGGACCATATCGGCCCCGCCTATGCGCAAGACCGTACCGCAGGCGGCGGTGTCTTCCACCGCCAGCAGTTTCACACAGGAAAGTCCCAGCGGATTGGGCCGGAAAGGCGATCGGGTGGCAAATACTCCCATACGGACGTTGCCTCCCAAACGCGGCGGACGGACCGTGGGATGCCAGGCATCCCCGGCCGGCATCACCTCACTGAATCCCCAAATGATCCACAGATGCGAAAATTCTTCCAGACCGCGCAAGGCCTCGGCATTTCTATATGCCGGCTCAAAGACCACGGTGGCTCGCAAAGAAGGAGCCAGCCCGCTTTGGCGGGGAACTCCGAATTTGGTGGAAAAATCGCTGTGTATACGGGCTATTACGGATAACTCCATAAATTTATTGAATTCCGCACTGGCGAAACTTTACTACTCCGCTTGCTCGTGCTGCATTTTGGTAAAGAACTCGTGAAGAGAGTCAATGGGAGCGTGGGTAACAGTCTGGTATTCTTTTTCATGTACCCTCACACCATACTCTCTTTCAAGAAGATGCACGGCATTGCGCAAGAGTAAATCATCTCTTCCGGCAAGGTTGTAAATACATTTTTCTCTGTAATTGGGAACGTTCCCAAATACTTGTTGTAATATTTCAATGGCTTTCATAATGGCAAATATACAAAAATGTCGGGCCAAACTTCTACCTTTGCCCCCTTGAATTGAATCACCCCTATGCCACACAACCCCGTAACCGGGCAATTTTTTAAATACGCCCTACCCAGTATTGTGGGAATGCTCATTGTCTCCATGCAGATGATGGTGGACGGGGTATTTGTGAATATGGGCGTGGGGGCGCAGGGACTGGCGGCCGTGAATCTGTCCATGCCGCTTATGAATGTAATGCTGAGCATAGGGCTGATGATTGTCAGCGGCGGCGTGGTCATAGCCGGTGTGGCCAAGGGAAGCCGCGATGAAGGTCGCTGCCGGGGTTATACCCTGCTTACTTTTTTGCTGCTGGTGGGTACGCTGACCCTGTTACCCGCCCTGTTGATGACAAACTTTACCGGCGTTTGCCGCTTCCTGGGAGCCGACGAGGCGCTGATGCCCTACGTACGCGGGTACCTGGGCATACTGTTGCCGGGATCGCTCTTTTTTTGTATTCCAAATTTTACCGAGGCCTTTACCCGCCTGAGGGGACGGCCCAACATGGTCTTTGTGAGCGGCGCCATCTGTTTTGCGGTCAACGCCCTGCTGGACTACGTTTTTGTACTGCGCTGGAATTGGGGCATGCGCGGGGCGGCCGTTGCCACCTGCAGTGCAAATACACTGGCGGCCGTTGTGCTGTTTCCAATGGTTAAAATGGGGCGCATAAGGGGCACCCGGCAACAAGTGGGTCGGAATATCTGCAAGATTTTTTTCAACGGAAGTTCGGAGATGCTCACCTCGGTGGCAAGTGCCGTGACCACTTTTGCGTTTAATCTTGTGCTGATGCACCGCACAGGCTACCTTGGGGTGGCGGCACTGACCATTGTCTTTTACGTGAATCTTATTGTGAATATGTCGCTCTTTGGGCTTTCCCAGGCGCTTTATCCTCTGATGGCGTATAATCTGGGGGCACGCAACCTAGCCGGAATCAAGACCCTGTTGCGTACCGCACTGCTCTCGGGCGCAGTGATAGGCATTGGCGTGTATGTAAGCGTCACCTGCTGCCGCGAATCCATTGTACAATTGTTTGCCCGCGACAACGACGCTCTTGCCGCGCTGACCCGTACGGCCATGACATTCATTACCCTGCATTACCTCATCTCTTTTGTGAACGTGGTGGGATGCAGCTTTCACACCGCTATTGAACGTCCGGTGGAAAGTGCCGCCATTGCACTGAGCCGGTCCATTGTCTTTGTGTTGGCGGCCCTGTGGACCCTGCCACACTTATGGGGAGACACCGGCATCTGGATAACCATGCCTGTGGCCGAGGCCCTCTGCCTGGCCGTAACCCTGCCGCTGATGCGCTACTCGCTGCGTCGGCTGGAACGGGGAATTACGGGCGGTAACGCATTGTGTAAAAATTAGACAATCACTGTCAAAATTTTTGACATTCTCTACACTTTTTTATATCATAACATTTTGAATATATGTAAATTACAAGCATTGGCATGCATTTGGATAGCATTCAGGACGTTATGAAAAATCTTGTCTACGCCGCCAAGCACGTCTTTAAATGGAAAGTCAATAATCTGGTAAAGGTACTCACCCTGTCCTTGGGTTTTGGACTGGGTTCCCTTATGATTACCCGCATTGCCTATGACCTGACCTATGACGGATTCTATCCCGATTACAAACAGATTTATCTGGTGTACAACGACTATACCGTCGGGGCACAAAGCCAGAACCAACATGCCTGGTCTTTCTGCCAACTGGCTCCGGCCATCAAGGATGAAATATCAGGCATTCAGGCGGCCACAAGGTTCAACGGTACCGTAACCACCACTTTTATGCGGGACGAGAAGGAATATTCCGTAAACGTGCTGAGCACGGACGAGAATTTTTTTGATGTCTTTAACTATGAATTCGTACAGGGAGACCCCTCGCGCTTTGCCCGGCCAGGCACTCTGTTCCTTTCGCAAACCAAGGCGGCCGAACTCTTTGGAAGCCTGGACCCTATGGATCAGGTCATCCAGGACAAGGACGGCAACAGCTACTTTGTGGGAGCCCTGTTCAAAGACCTGCCCCACAATACTTCCTGGCAGGTGGAAGCCATAAAGTACCTGCCACCCTCAACTTTTCCCGCCCGGTGGAATACCGGCAACTGGATGATCAATGCCGTCAAGGTAGAAAAAGGAGCGGATATTGACCAATTGGACGCCCAATTGGAAACCCTGTTGCACAAGCACTACAAAATTGACGATGCAAACAGCCAAAACGTACAGTATCACTTATACTTCCATCCGCTTGACACCCACCACCAGGTACAAGGTAGCGCGGCCGAGGCCGACCTGATTGTCCTGTTGTTGGGCATTTTGATACTTGCCATATCGGGACTCAATTACGTAATACTTACCCTGTCTTCCATAGAGTCGCGGGCCAAAGAGATTGGGGTGCGCAAATGCAACGGCGCCTCACGGCAGGGCATATTTGCGCTACTCTTTGACGAGTCGCTGCTATTTTGTCTGTTGGGGATGTTCTTTGGCACCATGTGTCTTATGCTGGCCAAAACCCCACTCGAGACCTTTACCAACGGGCCGCTCCGGGAAATTTTTTCCATACAAAATTTTTACGCCGTCTTCCTGGTAGCCCTGCTGCTGCTGGCTCTCACTTCCATTATCCCGGCACGCCTCTTTTCCTCCATTCCCGTCACCCAGGTATTTCACCAAAAACTGCAGGGCCGTATGCCTTGGAAACAAGGATTGTTGTTTGTGCAACTCTTTGCCTCGGTCTTCATCCTTTCGTATTTGTGGATGATCTTGCGCCAGAACAATGTATTGTGGAGCAAAGGGCCCGGATACACCACAGAAAACATTGCCGCCTTCAAATTCCAGACCGACGACCTAAGCAAGGCCTATACCGTGCGCGATTATATAAACAGCCGGAAACCGCAAGTGTTGCGCACCTCACTGGCCTCCAACATACCCCTTGACAACACGGGCAACGGAAACGTCTACGACCCCGGTTCGGACCTGGTATTGTTCAACTCAAAAGTCATTTACGCCGACAACGATTTTCTGGAGGTATACCAGATTCCCCTGTTGTACGGCATAGGCCTGGAAAGCCTGCAGGATTCCCTCCACGCCATTGTGAACCAGTTGTTTATAGAATACGCCAAATGGGACACCGGAGAAGGTCTGGATGCTCTGATTGGCCGCCAGTTCCGCTGGGTGTGCGACGGAAGAGACAGACTGCTCACCGTCAGTGGCATCTGCAAAGAATTCCATTTAAACCATCTTAAAATGCCCTCCGCCCCGCTGGTAATCACCGGCTATCCGGACTGGGCTCCGGGCACTTCCATGCTGCTGGCCGCCGGTGTGGAACCTATGGACCCTGAGACACTGGCCTTGCTCACCCAAAAAGTACAGGAACTGGTACCCACCAGCCCCGTATATTCCCAATCTTACGCGCAATTGTACTATGACGCGCACCGCGACGAGGCCGGAAACCGCATTGTGGCCCTTCTCTCGGCCGTGGTCATCATCACGCTCACCGTGATAGGCATTATCAGTTTCATTTCTTCCGAGTTGAACCGCCGGCGCAAGGAAATTGCCCTCCGCCGCCTCAACGGGGGCACCTATGTCGAGGTACTGGCCCTGGTTACCCGCAGCCTGCTGTGGTACACTCTGGCCGCCTGCCTCAGCGGCAGCCTGCTGTCCTACTATATGGCCGACAACTGGTTGAAAGATTTCTCCATAAAGGCCACCCTGCCCTTCTGGATGTATGCGGCCTCATCCCTCATTATTTTGGCGGTCGTATTAATTATATGTATCTTGCAGAGCTTTAGAATCATATCGGAAAATCCCATCCACCATCTTAAAACCGACTAACCGCCATGGACCAGCCTAAAATGGAACGTTTGCTGCGGCTTATGAAAATGCTCACCGGCAACATTCAATACACTATCGACGAGCTTTCCGACAAACTGGAAACGTCCCCCCGTTCCATTTACCGCTACATTGACACTTTTAAGGCGGCGGGATTTGTGGTGCGCAAATACGGGAACGTATACCGGCTGTGCAAGGAAAGTCCCTACTTCAAAGATATATCGCAATTGATTCACTTTACCAATGAAGAAGCCTATCTGGTCAACCGCCTGATTGACTCCATTGACGACACCAACCTGCTCAAACAGAACCTGCGCCGCAAACTGGCATCGGTCTACGACTGTACCGCCATGGCTAATCTGGTGGTCAATAAACAGGACGCCGCCAACGTCAACCAACTGATAGCAGGCATAGAGGAGAAACATCAAGTCATACTCAAAGACTACGCTTCTTCCCATACGGGAGACATTCGTGACCGTCTGGTGGAAGCGTTTGCCTTTACCACCAACTACGTACAGGTGTGGTGTTATGACCCGGAAACTCAAACCAACAAATTATTCAAGACCGCCCGCATAGGAACCGTGGAAGTGGCGTCTGCACCCTGGCAACACGCCGACCTGCACCGGCAGGGCTTTGTAGATATATTCCGTATGACCGGCCACAACCAGTACCCCGTAAAATTGGAATTGGGGGTCATGGCACACAACCTGATTCTTGAAGAATACCCGCTCAGCCAACAATACATCAAACAGATTGCGCCGGAACGCTGGCTGCTGACCACAAGCGTCTGCAACTACGCCGGAGCGGCCCGCTTTGTCATTGGGTTGGCGGATAATGTCAAGATAGTGGATTCACCCGACCTGGTGGCCTATATACGCCGTTTTACGGTTGAACACGTGGCCAAACTATAACTTCACGAACCGGCCAAAACACATTTATTCTGTTCCCGTCTTCGGATTATAGCCGTGATTGATAATGGCGTTATAATTGATTCGGGAAACGTACAAAAGCGTGCATCCCTTTGGGACGTGACGGTTGCGCCCCGAGTCCCTGTATATATTTCATACACACCGTGTCAAATAATTTGACAACGCCTACGCACAACTACTTACACAACAATTTGTATTTGTGTTAATTAATCTATTTGGCGCAGAAATTGCGCACAAACGGGCGATTAATCCATATTCCATGAAAAATATACTGCGTAATTTTCTTTCCGTGCTGCGTCATTACAAAACCGCCAGCCTTTTGAACATTTTGGGATTGAGCGCCGCCTTTGCCGCCTTTCTGATAATCATCTCAAGGTCAGTTATGAACTGGGATACGACAAATTCCACCCCGATTCGGACCGTCTTTACAAAATGGAGTTGTGCAATCAGGAAGAGTCCAGCTATTACCAGATAATGCCCAGGGGCACCATTAACGAATTTATCCGTTCTTCTTCACACATACAGGCCGGGGCCGCCATTATGCCCGCCTGGAACGGGGAAAGCTACTTTACTTACGTGCAAAACGGAGAAAAGGTGGGTTTGCTCAGAAACCTGTTTCAGGTGGATCCGGCACTAATATCGGATGTCATCTGCTTTGAGATGGTGGCCGGTAATGCGGACTGTCTTACAGATCCCGACCAAATTCTGATTCCGGAAAGTATAGCCGACCAATTCAGTGGGAACGACCCCATTGGACAGACACTGACCTGCAACGACAACATCTGGGCCAATTTCCAGGGTCCAAAGGATTTGATTATAGGAGGCGTGTACAAAGATTTTCCGGACAACTCGCTTATGGAAAACGGGATCTACATTTCCATCAAGCCGGGATTTCAGGTAAACAACTTCAACTCGGCGAATTTTGAATGTTTTATCAAACTGGACGACCCCGCTTACGTACAGGAAGTCTGCGATGCCTTTATCAAGAACTTCAAGGAAGAATCCTGGCAGAAGCCAACCAGCGCCTCGCTCACCCTGCTTTCCGACCTGTACCTGCAAAACCCGCAGACCAAGAATCGCGTACGTCTTTTCATATGTATTGCACTTCTAATCATCGTTATAGCCGCCATAAACTTCACTAATTTTGCCACAGCGCTGGCGCCGGTACGTATGAAGTCCATAAATACCATGAAGGTGATGGGCGCTTCCACACAGTCGCTGCGCACCTCACTGCTGTTTGAAGGTATCTGCACCGCCCTGCTCTCATTTGGTATCGGCCTGCTGGTGGTACGCACGGCAGAAAAAACGCACCTACTCTCGTTTTTGGCCAACAATATCCATTTGAGCTATAATTTGTGGCCCCTCCTGTTGACAGCTACAGTGGCCATTATCATTGGGTTTATTGCCGGTATCTGGCCGTCCGTTTACCTGACCTCATTCTCGCCGGCCTTGGTGCTCAAGGGTTCCTACGGCCTCTCACCCAAAGGAAGGCGGTTCCGCACCGTACTTATTTCCATCCAGTTCATTGTATCATTTGGCCTGATAATCGCTTCGTTTGGGATGGACCGTCAAAACCGTTTTCTACTGAACCAAAACCTGGGATTCAACTCGCAGGATGTGGCCGTGGTACAGTTGAGCAACGCCCACCTGCAACGTAAAGAGTTTTATATCAATAACCTAAAGAGTCACTCTCAAGTAAGGGACGTGGCCTTTGCCAGCATCAAGATGGGAACGGGCGAAATGGTGACCTCAGAAAATTTCAAGTACAACGGAGTGTCTTCAGAGTTTACACGCATCGTGCAGATTTCTCACAATCTGTTGTCGCTGCTTGAAGTGCCCCTTCTTGACGGACGCTGGGCCACACAGGGAGAAGAAGATAACCGTTCCGGAGTGGTTCTGGTTAACCGTTACTGCCAAAAGGCCATGAATATTATTCCGGAAACGCCTGTTGATTATTACCGCGGCAAACTGGTGGCAGGTATAGTGGGAGACGTCAACATCACCTCGTTGCGTTACCCCATGAGTAATACCCTATACCTGGTCACCGATAACCAGCCTGTTTCCTATATAAAATTCGAGCCCGGAACCACCCATAAAGAAGCATCCAAAATCATAGAAAGCACCCTTGGAGAGATTGACCCCGTTTACCCCATCAGCATTGATTTTTACGACAACATGCTGGCAGACCTCTACCGTGAGGAAAGCGACTTTGGAATGGTCATTCGTTTGTTTAGCCTGCTGGCCATCGTCATCTCCATAATGGGCGTATTCGGGATGGTGGTCTTTGAAACGCAATACCGCAAGAAAGAGATAGGCGTACGCAAGATTATGGGGTCCACCATCAAGGAAATACTGTTTATGTTCAACAAGAAGTACATAGTGCTTTCCGTGGTGTGCTGCCTCATTGCCTCGCCCATTGCCTACTTGCTCATCAACCGCTGGCTCAACGGGTTTGCCTACCACACCACCCTGCAGTGGTGGACTTTCCTGGTGGCCTTTGTGCTGGTAACTCTGGTCACACTGGTTACGGTGACCTGGCAAAGTTGGCGCAGTGCCACCGTAAACCCGGTGGAATCGTTGAAGAATGAATAAAAAGTATTAAATTAGTATTTCATTTTGCATCCTATGAAAACTATCAAACTCCTACCCACCTTATTGCTTATCTGCCTGGGCACTTCACTCTGGGCTCAAAACGGCGGCATCAGCCCCCAAATGTTATCAAAAATCAAGCAGGCCTACCAGGACACTCCGTCAGACAGAGCCCTACGCAATGCCATCACACACAATGACATAAATGATCTGGTCATCAATCAGGCCAACGAAGCCAACGTTTCTACGTATATTTCGGACGTGGTGCAGTCCAAAGGCATTACCAACCAGTTGTCCAGCGGACGCTGCTGGCTCTTCAGCGGATTAAACGTACTGCGTGCCAAAACTATAGAAAAGTTTGACATGGGAACCTTTGAGTTCTCGCAAAACTACGTGTTCTTCTGGGACCAGCTGGAAAAAGCCAACCTGTTCCTGCAGGGGATGATAGACACCCGTAACCTGCCTCATACCGACCGCAAGGTGGAATGGCTGTTCCGCAACGCCATTGGTGACGGCGGGCAGTTTACCGGCGTGACGGACCTGATTCTCAAATACGGGCTGGTACCCAAAGACGTGATGCCCGAGACCTACTCCAGCAACAACACCTCGCGCATGTCCATGCTGTTGAACCTCAAACTGCGCGAGTTTGGCCTTGAACTGCGTGAAGCGGGTGCCGCCAAAAAATCTGAAACCGCCCTGCAGCAACGCAAAGAAGAAATGCTGGGCTTCATCTACCGTTTTCTGGTGCTCAATCTTGGCGAACCCCCCACTCAATTTACATGGACTCGCACCAATGCCCAGGGGAAACCGGTAGATACCAAAGAATACACCCCCATGTCCTTTTACAAGGAATACGTCAGTCAGGATTTGGCCAACGGTTACGTATTGCTCATGAACGACCCCACCCGCGACTACTACAAGACCTACGAGATTGAATTTGACCGCCACATGTACGACGGGCACAACTGGGTATACCTTAACTTGCCCGTGGAAGATATCAAAAAGATGGCCATTGCCTCTATCAAAGACAATAACATGATGTACTTTTCCTGCGACGTGGGCAAGTTCAGCAACCGCAGCACCGGCATGCTGGATATCAACAGCTTTGACTACGGCTCGCTAATGGGTACCACCTTTGGTATGGACAAGCGTCAACGCATCCTTACCGGATCCAGCGGTTCTTCGCACGCCATGACACTTAACGGAGTCAACCTGACGGCTGACGGCATCCCCACCCTGTGGATGGTAGAAAACTCATGGTGTATGACCGGTCAAAAAGGCCACATGATAATGACGGACCAGTGGTTTAACGAGTACATGTTCCGCCTGGTTGTGGAAAAGAAGTACCTATCCCCCGACCTGACCGCCCTGCTGAATCAGAAACCCACCATGCTTCCCCCTTGGGATCCCATGTTTGCCCAGGAAGAGTAGTCCCAAAGTTTCCGAAAGTCAAAAGACAGTCTGTTTGTTAGGAAATACACAGCTAATTGCTGTGTATTTTCAATTTTTTTGTACCTTTGTAAGGTACGAATTCTTTATGAGAAAAGGCTGTTTCATTATTCTGTTTTGTCTTTCTGTGGTTTCCTGTAAACAAAAGGCCACTACTTTTGTTATATTAGAGACTACTGACATGCACGGAGAGTTCCTCTCTCCAATGGCCTCATTAACAAGTTACATTCACGCGACAGAACAAAAATACGGCAAAAACCTGTTGTTGCTCGATTGCGGTGACAACCTGCAAGGTTCTTCCACCGTCTTTTATTACAATTATCTGAACACCTCTGACCCCCACATTACTACAGAGTTGTTCAAATACCTTCCCTACACGGCTCTTACCGTGGGCAACCATGACCTGGAGGCCGGCAAACAGGTTTATGACCGCGTATACAGAAACCTAAGTATTCCCGTCCTGGGTGCCAATATTGTCAACAAATTCAACAAGCGGCCCTACTTCAGGCCCTACACGCTGCTGTACAGAGACGGCTACAAAATTGCCATACTGGGTCTGGTATCCGCCCAGGCGCTGCAATGGATCCCAAAAGAAAAGCGCAACGGGCTGCAATACCAGCCCATAGAAGAAGCAGCCGACTACTGGGTAAAACACATTCAGGAAAAAGAAAAACCGGACATTCTCATAGCTCTTTCCCATTGCGGATTGCAAGAAGAGGCCGGGGCCACTGACAAGGGGGATGCTATGGGATGGGTGGCGGATAATATTGCGGGCATAGACATTATCTGCTGCGGACACGACCACGCCTCACTTGTTACCACACGCACCAATAAATTCGGGAAAACCATTCACGTACTTGAATCAGGTGCCCGTGCCGGCAGTATTGCGCAAGCCACTATTGTAGTTTCCCCGGTGCGCGGACAAAAACCCCGCTTGACCGTCACAACCCGCCTTGTAGAGTCAAGTTCTTTACCTCAAGATCAGCCCTATCTCAATAAATTCTCGCCACTGGTGAATAAGGCGGTGGAATTTGAAAACACCCCTGTATGCTATCTGGACACCACCATCTGCAGTTCGGATGCCTACAACGGCCCCTGCGCCTGGGTGGACCAGTTGCACTGGGCCTATGCGGAAATAGCCAAGGAGAACCATATCGGCGTGGACATCACCTTTGCCAACTCGTACTGCAACGACGCCGTTATGCAAAAAGGAGAACTGTATGCCAAGGACTTCATTTCCCTCTGCCCGTTTGAAAACACCTTGAGCGTTGTGGAAATGACGGGAAGCGAGGTGAAGGATTTTCTTGAATACACCTACTCCCTAAGGTTGGACTACCCCAACGAGCCTGTCTATAATTTTGACTCGGCAGGTGGCATACGCTATACAGTAGACACAAGAAAGCCCAAAGGAGAACGTATAGTCATTTCCTCTATGGCAAACGGCAACCATTTTTATTCCACTAAGCGTTATCACGTGGCCATGAGCACGTTTCGTGCCTTGGGCGGAGGGACTCACCTAAACAAACAATTGCGCTGGAGCAGGCATAAAATGCTGACCCGCATGGTATGGACCGACACCAGGGACATACGGACACAATTAATGGAATTTTACGCGGCACAAAAGCATGTGCAACCGATAGCCCTTACGACCTGGCAATATCTTTAGAAGACAATGCACAAACCACCTGGTACAGGAATTGAATAAAGGCAGAACGCCAACTGGCACACATACAAGTCTAAATGTCTGCCGGCCGTGAATTTGTTTCACGGCCGTTCGCATTCATAAATATACTTAGTTATCTTAAATTAGAAGAGTTTTCTCATCTTTGCGCTATGAAAAAAATTTCAAGCGCCAGGCAACTGGAAATATTGGAAGTGCTGCACCGCGAGGTAAAACCCGCGTTGGGATGCACAGAACCCATAGCCGTATCACTAGCCGTGGCCAAAGCCGCAGAACTATTGCGTGAAACCGGTTGTGAACCCGCTGAAATTGAGACCGAAGTCAGCGCCAATATTCTAAAGAACGGAATGGGCGTGGGTATTCCCGGGACCGGAATGATAGGCTTGCCCATTGCCGCCGCCCTGGCCAGTACCTGCGGCCGGTCGGCGTTGGGTCTGGAAGTGCTCCGCGATATGACCCCTAAAACGGTAGAACAGGCCAAATGGATGGTGGCCAACAAAAAGGTAAAAATAACTCTGTCAAAAACTGACAAAAAATTATACATCAAAGCCCTCTGCAAAGCGGAAGCCCACACCAGCCAGGTAGTCATTCAGGACAACCACGATTCCATTGTGTTTGCCGCAATAGACGGACGTACCGTCATTGACACCCGGGCCCCTGCGGTAAAACATACCGCCAAAGGCCCCAAGGTCGAGTCAGACGTCAAATCCATTGCCGACTACCATTTGAACATCCGGGAAATCTACAATTTTTCCACACAGGCCCCCCTGGAAGACATCAAATTCATACTGCAGGCCGTGGATATGAACAAGGCGCTGGCGCGGGAAGGTTTACTGCAAAAATACGGACTGCAAGTGGGACGTACCATACAGGCAAACGTGCACCGCAACGTGTTCGGACACGGGCTGCTCTCGCACTGTATGGCCATGACGGCTGCGGCATCGGATGCACGTATGGCGGGGTGCACCCTGCCGGCCATGAGCAATTCGGGCAGCGGCAATCAGGGTATTACCGCCACAATGCCCGTAGTGGCCGCTGCGGAACAGTTGATGTCTTCTTTTGAAGATCTGGCGCGCGCACTGGTGCTGAGCCATCTGGTAGCCATTCTCCTCAAGGGATACTTAGGTAAATTGTCCGCCCTCTGCGGGTGTGTCATTGCCTCTACCGGCTCGGCATGCGGTATTGTGTATCTGGATGGGGGTAACTTTGAACAGGTATGCTTTGCCATAAAAAATATGATTGGCAACATTACCGGCATGGTATGCGACGGAGCCAAGGTGGGTTGCGCGCTCAAGGTGGCCTCGGGCGTATCCAGTGCCGTACAATCCGCCATTCTGGCACTGGACAACATCTGCATTTCCGACAATGACGGCATTATTGAGAGTGATATAGAAAAGACCATCCGCAACCTGGGCAATATCGGCTCCAAGGGGATGCAAGAGACAGACCAGCTGATTCTGGACATAATGATATGCAAATAAGGAAGACGTATGAATAACAACAACTTTTTTTTGCTGGCCGGCCCCTGCGTGGTGGAATCGGAAGAAAACTGTCTTCTGGTGGCCGACACACTGTGCCGCATCACCCGCAAACTACAGATTCCATTTACATTTAAGGCCTCATACAGAAAAGATAACCGGTCGCGCGGAGATTCCTTTATCGGCATTGGAGACCGCAAGGCGCTGGAAATTTTGCAGCATATCAAAAAGCAGTATCAGGTACCTGTTGTCACCGACATCCACCTTCCGGAAGAAGCCGGTTTAGCCGCCTCGTACGACATTGATATTCTTCAGATTCCGGCATTTATGTGCCGTCAGACCTCCCTGCTGCAGGCCGCGGCCGAAACCGGGAAAAAAGTCAATGTAAAAAAAGGCCAGTTTCTGGCCCCCGACCAAATGCGTTTTGTCATTGACAAACTGCTGCAGTTCGGTTGCGCTAAAGGAAACATAATGATTACCGAGCGGGGAACCCAATTCGGTTACAACGACCTTATTGTAGATATGCGCGGCCTTACCCGGATGAAGGACTTCAGTGTGCCTGTGGTGCTGGACGTCACCCACTCGCTGCAACAACCCAACCAAAGTAGCGGAGTGACCGGAGGACAGCCCTCCATGGTTCGTACCCTGGCCACCGCCGGGGTTGCCCTGGGAGTGGACGGACTTTTTATAGAGACCCACCCCAACCCGTCAAAAGCCTTGTCAGACGGAGCCAATATGCTGCCTTTGGACCAAATGGAAGCTCTTTTGACTTATTTGTTACCGTTTAGAGAAACTTATTTACAAGCCAATAAATAATATGTACACCCAAGATTTCAGTACCCGATATGAAAAGCTGCCCGTTTCCATCTACAACTCGCAGGCCGAAGCCTGTCAGGCTTTATCGGACAAATTATTAGCCTCTTTGTGCCAAAAACAGACAAAAGGCGAAAAGTTAACCGTGGCTTTCTCGTCCTCCCCGGCCCTGATTCCCCTTTTTGAAATACTCCACAAGGCATACCGCAAAGGACAAAGTTTCAAGAATATGGTGGTGTTTGAAGTCAACGAGTACTACCCGTTGCACAAAGATGAAATTCAGTCACACTACCGTTTTCTGAAAGAATACCTGTTTGATTTGCTGGATATACCAAAGGAACAGTTCTACACCCTGGAAGGCGATCTGCCCAAAGCCGCCGTCAATGCCCACTGCGTGGCATACGAAGAAACCATTGCCCGTTATGGAGGTCTGGATTACCTGTTTGCCTCGGAAATGGGATCCAACGAGCCCGGGTCACCCTATAGTTCTCTTACCCGCCTGATTACCCTCAATACCGATACCCGCATCAGCACCGCCAGTGAATTCTTTGGCGTGGAATATGTACCCAACTATATGCTTACCATGGGTATCAAAACCCTGTTGAGCGTCAAGAACATCTATTATCTGGCCTGGGGAGAAGGCGCCGCCAAATCGGTCAAACAACTGGCGGAAGGTCCGGTGGACGAATCCAATCCTGCCAGCTACCTTCAAAGACATAAAAACGCTCAAGTCATTGTTGATAAAGCCGCTGCGGTAGAATTGACCCGCATCTCGTCACCCTGGCTCACCGGCCCGGTCAACTGGGATGAGCAAATGACCCGCAAAGGCGTGTTCTGGCTGTGCAAACACGTGGACAAACCCATTTTAAAACTGACCGCCCGCGACTATAACGACAACGGGATGAGTGACCTGATTACGGAAAAAGGTCCGTTCAGCAAAATCAACATTGATACCTTCAACAGCCTGCAGCACACCATCACCGGCTGGCCCGGAGGGAAACCCAATGCCGATGACAGCACCCGCCCGGAACGCGCCCTGCCCTATCCCAAACGCGTGATAGTATTCAGCCCGCATCCCGATGACGACGTCATCTCTATGGGCGGCACCGTGGCTCGCCTCTGCGAACAGGGCCACCATTTGCACCTGGCGTACCATACCTCGGGAAATATTGCGGTATTTGACCACGAAGTCATCCGTTTTCTGGACTTTCTCCAGGAAATATCCCCCGTATACGGACTGGACCAGGAAAAGACCAAAGAGGTATTTCTGCAGGCAAAGGCCGACCTTGCCAAGAAACGTCCGGGAGAACCGGACACCCTGGCCATCCGCAAGGTAAAGACCATTATTCGCCGGGGAGAAGCCAAATCGGCCTGCACATACCTGGGGCTATCCCCACAAAACGTTCATTTTCTTGAACTTCCCTTCTATGAAACCGGCGGGGTCAAAAAAGCCCCTCTCTCGCAACAGGACATAGACATTGTACGCAACCTGATTGAAGAAATCAAGCCGCACCAAATTTTTGCCGCCGGCGACCTGAGCGACCCGCACGGCACCCACCGCGTCTGCTTCATGTCCATTGCCGCAGCTCTGGAAGAGCTGCAAGACCGTCCCTGGATAAAGGATTGCCGGGTATGGCTGTACCGCGGCGCCTGGCAGGAATGGGACGTGGCCGATGCCGACATGGCCGTTCCCCTGAGCCCGGAAGAAGTGGTCATCAAGCGCAATGCCATCTTCCGGCACCAGAGCCAGAAAGACCCCGCTTTGTTCCCCGGGAACGACCCGCGCGAATTCTGGAAACGGGCCGAGGAACGCAACCACAACACCGCCGTGCTGTACGACAAATTGGGAATGGCCGAGTATCAGGCCATAGAACTATTCAAGCTATATACGGGTCCGGACAGTATCTAGAACGGATACCCCACCCCAAACTGTACCGAAAACTTATCTTTTGACAACCACTCGTTTAAAGGTACCCATCGGCGCGCCACGGGATCCCGCATTATCATCCCCAGGTCCAGACGGACAATGACAAAGTCCAGATTCATCCGCAAGCCCAGACCGGCATCCACGGCTATACTTTTGTAAAAATCGTTACACCGGAACACCCCGCGCGGGTCGGAGTGGCTGCTCTGAAGGGTCCAAATGTTCCCCGCATCGGCAAAAACCGCCCCCTCCATTTTCCAGAACAAGGGGAAACGGTATTCCAGATTGGCTTCTATTTTAAGGTTCCCGGACTGGTTGGGAATGCGGAACGTGCTGTCCACCGGCGCCGACCCCGGGCCTACCGTACGTGCCTGCCATCCGCGCAAACTGTTGGCCCCTCCAGAGTAGAACATCTGTTCCAGAGGCATGGCATTGGCGTTTCCGTAAGGAATTCCAATTCCTGCATACAGTCTGGCGGCAAATTGATGATGCGTGTCAAAAACCCAGGTATAGGCCGTATTCACATCACACTTGACATATTGCGAATACGCAATGCCCGCAATGGTATGTGACCCGGTGGTGTCTGTCTTCATCAGGCTGTTGAACGCGCTGAGCACATTTCCCGAAAGTTCCATACCGGTGCGCAAATAAAAGTAATTGCGTTTGTGCGGGGCCGAGGCGTCGGTGGTATAATACAACAACGCCGACAAGCCCAGGTCAAGGTGGTCACGGTAGGTATCAATCAAAAAGGGGTCGGTAAGCGATGCCACAAAATCATCACTCAAATTGTTCATTTTAACCAGTTTCAGACGCATGGGCGTCACCGTATAGTTAAACCGTTCCGCCATGCGCCAAGTGTATCCAAAAGAAGTGGAAGCAATATTCCGCGTATATTCCGGCCGGGACTGATAATTGTAACTGGCCGATATTTCCGTGCGCGGCAGATAAGACGTAAAAATAGCGGAACTAACGGGAAACAGCATCTGTGGAAGCGACAGTCCCAGCGAAGCCCCCAGTTCGGTGGAACGGATGGGGTCATTGAATTTGAACTGAAAATTGCCCATAAAGCCTACCGTGAGCCACTCACCCCCGTGGAAAATGTTCTTATGCGAATACTCCAACGCCGGAGACACCCCTATCAATCCGTTAGAGTTACTGGAAGCCTCAAGGTTCAACTGGTAACCCTGCGTTTTCCCGGGATTCAGGCGCAGCGTACAGTCCAACAGCGACGAATCTTCCGGCACCTTGTCAAACAACATGGTAATTCCGTTGTACAGATTGATGGAAGAGAAACGGTTGTAGGTGGACTTTACCTGCTGCTCGGCATATACCTGGCCGCTTTGCAGTCGGTTGATCTTTGACAGGAAACGGGGACGCAACAAAGGCCGCTTCTGGTACAGAATCTGGAGCCCGTCGGCAACGGTGGTATCAAATTGTCTTTCGTACTGGCTGTCCATCTCGGCCATAATAGGGTCATAATTGGGATACAACCGCAACGTACGCAAGCGGTACACCGTATTCATCCGGGTATCAATCCACACGTCCAGCCGCGCCGTGCCGTCACTTTCCAGTGTGTCGGCAGAAAAGGTGACGTAATTCTTATTGAAGTCGTAATACCCGTTGTTGCGCAACAACAGGTTCACCCGCGCCACTTCCTCTTCCAGCACCGCCGTAGAGAGGACGGATCCTTTCCCAATCAGCGCTTTGTTGGCGTGTGCCCTGTAAATACTGTCAATGACCGGATCTTCAATGTGCACCGTCACGGAATCCACCGTATAGGTAACCCCGGGCCTCACCCGGTAGGTGACGGATGCCTTTTTCCCGACATAAGCCACCGTATCCGTAACCTGGTTGGAATAAAACCCTTGCGATATCAAGTAAGTATCAATGTTGGTCTTGCTGCGGGCGGTCAGTTCCGAGTCGTACAGCACGGGGGCTTCCCCCACCTTACGCAGCATCCGGTTAAATCCGTTATCTCCGGCGCCGCTGAGCGAATAGATGTTCAGGAACAACTTCTGTCCAAAAAAGACGGAAGTATTGGGTTTCTGACGCACGAAAGACAGCAGGGAACGTCCTGCGGGCAACGGTCCGGCGCCGTCACGAGCCTCCACCTCTATTTTGTTCTTGTGCAACAGGTAACTGCCCTGCGGAACGTATTTGGTGGTCGCGCAGCCTTGCCATAACAACAGGGCCGCCCCAAAAAAGATTCCCGACAGAACTGAACAGCGTTTCATATCACCGGATTGTATCTTGACAAAAGTACGAAAAAACGCTTGAAAAGTAACAGCGATACGTTTTTATAATATATTTGCAATCCGAATGAATTACATCCGCAAAAAATTACTAATGTAACTTACTTAGATTTTTAAAATGAAGAACAAGTATATTGATTTGATTCAACAGAGTTTTGACTTTCCTCAAGAAGAGTTCAGTGTGGAAGACGGCAACCTTATGTTCCACGACATCCCTGTTATGAACCTGGTTGAGCAATACGGCACCCCGTTAAAATTCTGTTATTTGCCCCAGATTTCCAAACAAATCCAGAAGGCTAAACGTTTGTTCAACGTGGCCATGGCCAAAGTGGATTACAACGCGGATTATCATTATTGCTACTGCACCAAGTCGTCGCACTTTTCATTTGTATTGGAAGAAGCGCTCAAAAACGACATCCATATTGAGACTTCCTCGGCCTTTGACATCAATCTGATTGAAGCCCTTTACGAGCAGGGCATCATCCACAAAGACTTGTTCATTGTCTGCAACGGATACAAGAAACAGGGCTACATAGACAACATTGCCTCCCTTATTAATAACGGTTGGAGCAACACCATACCCATTCTGGACAACATGACGGAAATTGAGGCGCTGGACCAGGCCCTGACCACTCCGTGCGAGCTGGGCATCCGCATAGCTGCAGAAGAAGAGCCCAAATTTGAATTCTACACCAGCCGCCTGGGCATCCGCTACAGTGACGTGGTGCCTTTCTACCACAAATACATCAAACGCAGTGAGAAGTTCAAACTTAAAATGCTGCACTTCTTCATCAATACAGGTATGCAGGACAACGCCTACTACTGGAACGAGCTGGCCAAATGCGTAAACGTATACTGCGACCTCAAAGCCATCTGCCCGGATCTGACCGCCCTTAACCTTGGGGGAGGCTTCCCCGTAAGAAACTCTCTGGCTTTTGATTACGACTATGAGTATATGACAGAAGAAATCATTGCCCAGATCAAAAGCATCTGCACCTCTCGCGGCGTGCAGGAACCGGACATTTTCACCGAATTCGGGTCCTTCACTGTGGGGGAAAGCGGGGCCACCATCTACCAGGTACTCGGCATCAAACAACAGAACGACCGTGAACGCTGGTACATGATAGATTCCTCCTTTATGACCACGCTTCCGGACACCTGGGGTATCAAACGCCGCTTTGTCCTGCTGCCCATAAATAAGTGGAATGAACCCTATCAGAGGGTGTTCCTCGGAGGCCTTACCTGCGACTCGCAAGACTATTACAATGCCGAGGCTCACGCCAATGCGGTCTTCCTGCCCAAGGTGGAAAACCCGGTGCCCAACAGTGATGAAGAACCTCTTTACATCGGTTTCTTTAACACCGGAGCCTATCAGGAATCCATTTCGGGATACGGCGGCATACAGCACTGCCTTATTCCCTCGCCCAAAATGGTCATCATTGGATTGGACGAGAACGGGGAATATTACACCAAACTCTTCTCCAAAGAGCAGACCTACAAATCCATGTTGAAAATTCTGGGCTACTAACTCAACTTTTGCAAGTGAAAACACCTACATTAAGTGGCGCATGCACACACAACTACCACCCACCACTTGCAAGGTCTTGCGAACCTTAAATTACTAACCACAATGATTTCAGCCGCACAAATCAAATACATCAAATCCCTCCAACAGAAAAAATTCCGGAACCAAAACCGCGAATTTCTGGTGGAGGGAGTCAAGATGGTTTCCGAGCTGCTGCGCTGCCCCTCTTTTGAAATTACTCAATTGTGGATTCAGGAGTCTGTACAGCCGCAATTTGCTCAAACAGACCACGGGATAGTCTCCCAAGCGGAAATGGAGCGTATTACCGCCCTAGCCTCTCCTTCTCCGGCACTGGCCGTAGTGAAGATGCAGCCGGACAACACCCCGCTTCCCGCTCCCAAAAACCTTTGTCTGGTATTGGATGGGGTAAAGGACCCCGGCAATATGGGTACTGTTTTACGTATTGCAGACTGGTTTGGCATTGAGGCAATTTACGCCTCTGAAGATTGTGTGGAACTGTACAATCCCAAAACGGTGCAGGCCACCATGGGCGCCCTTTTCCGGGTACCGGTCCATTATACGGACATTGCCTCCCTACTGGCAACCGCTTCCCTTCCCGTATATGGCACCGTATTGGAACATGGCACCGATATTTATCAAATGCAGCTTCCCCAGGAAGCCCTGCTGGTGATGGGCAGCGAGTCGCACGGCATAAGCGAAGCCCTGCTGCCGCTCTTGACGCACAGACTCTCTATCCCTTCTTTCCGCAAAGGCAGTGAATCTTTGAATGTGGCTGTGGCTACCGCCGTAACCTGCGCTTTATTCCGTCAGCAGGCTCCAAAATCCACCAAATAGCCAGGTAAACTCCCACCAACACCGTATTGAGCGCCAGTTTGGGCCACAGAGGCAAGGTGTCAAACAATCCCGATACCAGATAAATACCTACAGCAGATCCAATATAAACCCCAATCCGCCCCCACTGGTAGGGCACGTTCAAATGCCGACGCCCCATCCAAACACACAACAGCAACATAAACGAATAGCTGGCCAGGTGTCCCCAGGCCGCCGCCATATACCCGAATTTGGGCATAAACAGCACGTTCACCACCAGTGTGACCACCAGTCCCAACGAGGTAATCAAAATGGCATACCAGGTCTTTTTTGACAATTTGTACCAGACACTCACATTAAAGTAAACGCCCAGCAACACGTAGGCAAGTGCCATAATGGGCACCACACTTACGCCTTCACGGTACCCCGAACCTAGCAGTTTTTCAATGATATCCATATACAGCAGAATACCCAGGAAGATAAGCATGGTAAACGCTGTAAAATAATTCAACACCCGGGCAAAGGTCTGCGGAGAATCTTTTTGGTCCGCTTCCTTAAAGAAAAAGGGCTCGGCCGCATACCGGAACATCTGGATAAACAGGTTTATGAGCACCGCCAGTTTGACCCCGGCTTGGTATATCCCCATCTGGGCCCTCCAGTCGGCCGTGTCGGCAATCAGGAAGCGAAACAACAGTCTGTCGCTGAAGTCATTGAGAATACCCGGAAGGCCGGCTATCATCAACGGCAACGAATACAGCATAATAGGCCCCCAGATCTTTTTGTTGAGACGGAACGCCCCCCTGCGTAAAAAATCGGGCAACATCATCAGGGCGCAAATGACACAAGACAAAAAGATGGCACAAAGCACGTAATTGAAATTGGGGGTAAACCCGATGAGCCGTCCCATAAGAGCGTCGGGATGGGAGGCCAGAAAACGCGGTGCAAACAGGAAGAACAACAAGTTGAACCCCAGTTCGCAGCAAACCTTAATCGTCTTGATAACCGCAAAACGCAACGCCTGCCCTTCATACCGCAACCGCGCAAAGAGTATGGACGTGGCCGCATCCAGGAAAAGAATCCCGCACACAAACAGCACGCACTCCGGCTGCGCGGCATACCCCAGCGCTGCTGCAATAGGCCTGTAAAAAAAGGCCCCCGTGCCGCAAAGCAACAGCGAAAACAGAGTAACCGTAGACAGGGCGGTGCCAAAAACCTGCCCATGCCTGCCCTGCGCCTTTACGTCGGGCAGCGAGGCATAGCGGAAGCAGCCGGTTTCCAGACCCAAAGGCAACACCACCTGCAAGACCGCAATATAGGCCATGAACTCGGTAACCACTCCGTAGGCCGCCTGGTCGGTAAACACGCGCGTATACAGAGGAACCAACAGAAAATTGAGGATACGGGCCACAATAGTACTCATCCCGTAAACGGCGGTTTCACCCGCAAGACGCTTTAAAACGGAAGACCCGGCCATATTACCTCCTTTGCCTTACGGCTTCATATAAAACCACCGCGGCCGCGGCCGATACGTTGAGCGACCCGATGGTGCCCAGCAGCGGTATAGCCACCAGCGCATCACACAACGCCAGCACGGCCGGGGAAATGCCGGTCCCTTCCGATCCCATCACTACTGCCACCGGTTGATTGAAATCAAAATCATACAGGGGAGTTTCCGCCTTTTCCGAGGCCCCCACCACGGAAAACCCGCTCTGTTTGAGGTAATAAATGGCCGTACGCAAGTTGGGTACCTTGCAGGTGGGCAGACGCAGCAGCGCCCCGGCAGAAGTCTTTATGGCATCCTGATTCACCGCCGCCCCGCCTTTGGCCGGTACAAAAAGCGCTCCGGCTCCGGCACACTCGCACGTACGGGCGATGGCCCCGAAATTACGCACGTCACTGACCCCGTCCAGCAACACTACCAGCGGTTTACTCTCGGTGTTGTTCAGCACCTTCTGCACGGCTTCTTCCAGGGTGACATAATCCAGTTGCGCCAGAATGGCTACCACGCCCTGATGCTGGTCTGTCTTTACCAGATGGGTCAGTTTTTCCTGAGGTACAAACTGCACAGGCACCCCCACCTGACCGCAGAGGTCCTTGACATCCCTCAGCACCGGAGAATCCAGCCCTTGTCTGAGGCATACCTTTTCTATCTTTTTGCCGCCAAGCAACGCCTCGCGTACCGGGTGAATTCCAAAAATCCTGTCGTCTGCCATATTCTTAATTAATTATGTGGAACATCAAGCCTGCCGCTGAAAGTCATCCAGCGCAATCTGCGCCTGCTCCCATTCCTGCATGGCCTGCTCCAACTTTTGTTTTTCTTTTTCATAGATTTGATAGAACGCAGCAGAAAACCCTTCTGCCGGAGGATCAAGCAATTGCTTGTCCATAAGGGTTATACCCTGTTCGTGCGTTTCTATCTTGTTTTCCCACGAACTCACGACCTGCTGCAGTTTACGCAACTTCTTGTCCCGTTCTTTCTTTTCCTGATAGGACACTACGGCAGCCTTCTTCTGCCCGCCGTCAGACACGGATGTTTCCTGCGCCTGTTGCGAGGCCCGCTCCAGGTCACGCAACGCCTGGAGTTTGCGGCGCTGCAGAAAGTCCTGAATGCCGCCCAGATGCTCCTTGACACAGCCGTCGCGGAATTCGTAGATTTTGTTTACCAGCCCGTCCAGAAACACGCGGTCGTGCGATACTATAATCAACGTGCCGCCGTAACGGAGCAGGGCTTCTTTCATCACTTCCTTGGAACGGATGTCCATATGGTTGGTGGGCTCGTCCAGGACCAGCACATTATACGGCTGGAGCATCAGTTTTGCCATAGCCAGACGTGAGCGTTCCCCGCCGCTGAGCACCGACACCTTCTTGTCTACGTCTTCTCCCTTAAACAGAAACGCCGCCAGAATGTCCCTCAGTTTGGTGCGGACATCCCCTACCGCTATCTTGTCCAGCGTATCGTAGACCGTCAGTTCATTATCCAGCATTTCATCCTGATTCTGTGCATAATAGCCCAGATTCACATTGTACCCCACCGTCAGATGTCCGTGACAAGGGGTAAGCTTGCCAATAAGCGTCTTCATCATGGTGGATTTCCCTTCTCCGTTGCGTCCTACAAACGCCACTCTCTCGGCACGTTCCACCGTAATATTGGCACCCGTAAATACAGGTTCCTTGTCGTAACGGACCGCCATATCCGTGCACTGAAAAGCAATTTGTCCGCAGCGCGATACGGGCGGAAAAGCTATGTGCATCATGGAATTGTCTTCCTGGTCCACCACAATGCGCTCCACTTTTTCCAATTGTTTGACCCGGCTCTGCACCTGGTTGGATTTGGTGGGCTTGTAGCGGAAACGGGCAATAAAATCCTCCGTCTTCTCTATCATCCGTTGCTGGTTCTCGTAGGCGGCCATTTGTTGGGCTATACGCTCTTTGCGCAGTTGCTGGTAATGGGTGTACGAAGCTTTGTAATCCTGAATACGTCCTAGGGAGATTTCAATGGTCCGGTTGGTGACATTGTCCAGAAAGGCACGGTCGTGCGATATAACCATCAGCGCGCCGCCATATCCGTCCAGATAGCCTTCCAGCCATTGCAGACTCTCAATGTCCAGATGGTTGGTGGGCTCGTCCAGCAACAGCAGGTTGGGTTTGGCCAGCAGCAACTTGGCCAGTTCAATGCGCATATTCCAGCCTTCAGAGAAGGTGGCGGTGGGACGGTCCAGGTCCTTGGGACGAAACCCCAGCCCCACCAGCGTCCGCTCGGCATTGCCCTGCGGGTTGTCGGCACTCAGCAAGTGCAGACGGTCCGTCACCTCGTTGAGTTCCTCAATGAGTTTTTGATAATCGGCCGAGTCGTAATCCGTGCGCTCGGCCAGCAGGCCGTTGATCCGGTTCATCTGCTGCTGCAACAGGTCAAGATGCGCAAAGACTGTCAATGCCTCGGCCAAAACGGTTTTGTCTTTGGAATGGGGCATTTGCTGGGGCAAATAGCCCATACGGCAGTCGGGAGGCAACACAACGGTACCCGAGGTGGGCTGCTGTATGCCTGCAATGATTTTAAGCAGGGTGGATTTTCCGGCCCCGTTCTTACCCACCAGGGCTATGCGGTCGCGGGGGTTTACAGAAAAACTCACCTCGTCCATCAGCACAAAATGGGTAAATTCAACTTTTATATTGGTAACAGATACAATCATAACAAATCATTCACTTTCTATCACGCTCCAGTGCTCTTGGGCACAAACATACGCTTTTCCACGGGAAAAAGGCATTACGGTGTCGTAACGGAAAGGAACCACTTCCCTGCCCAACGTGTCTATGTAACCCCAGTAGCCCTTGTATTGCACGCCCGCCTTACCTTCGGCAAAACGTTCGTGGGCTCCGTCAAAAATAAAGGGAATCACGGTGGAACCGGTCTTGTCAATATAACCGTATTGCTTTTTCATCCGCGCGTCCATAAGATTGTACTGCGCCGCAAGGGCACGGTTATGATAAAAATCATGTATCTCAACCAATGACAGGGAAAAAGGTATGGCAAACCCTCCTTTGGTATTGAACACGCCGTATTCGTTCTGATGATGCACCACAGCCAAATCGTTGGAATAATCACGTATGTAATCATATTGGGGTGCCACCACTTCCCTGCCCTCTCTGTCCAGTACGCCGTAGCCTGCTTCGGCCCGGACCACGGTCATTTGAGAGCAGTCGTTCCCTATGTGAAGATATTCCACGGCAGGATTGTAAAGTTGTTTGGTATTGCGCAACATAAATCGGTTATTCCTGCCGGTTACTATCCATTCGTCACGGTGGTGAAAATAGAGGGTGTCGTAGATGGCTTCCATAAGCACGGACGCCTGACGGTCCAGCAGACCGTACCTTCCGTTCTGACGGAAAAGGAAGGTGCTCGGGGTGCAAACGGCCACCGAATCAAACTGCAGGGGCACCACAGGGGCGTTGTCGCCCTCGCGGAACAGCCCCATTTTATTGCCCTTACGCACTGCGTAATAGTCCTCGGAAGTATGCATCACACGGTCATAGGCTACAGGAACGGCCTCGCGGCCATAACGGTTTACAGCTCCCCACAAACCGTCTTTGCCCACAAAATACGCGTGGTAGTCCGGGTCGGGCTGCAGGGTGTCAAAACGCTGCGAACTCAACACATTCCCATTGGCACTGAAAGTGGCAAACAAGGTTGAATTATCTGATGTCACCGTAAAGAAAGGCAGGTTCAGATGGTTGTACCCGCTTTCTATCCTGTCGTGTTGCGGAGGGAGTACCCAGCGTCCTTTCTTGTTGATGATGCCCCATTTGCCGTTTTCCTGCACCACGCCCAGGCCGTTGACAAAGGGTCGTGCCTGGCTGAAGAAAGTCCGGGTGAGCAACAGTCCGTACTCGTCAATGTACGCATATCCCTTGCCCGGAATATGCACACAACCTTGAGGATAGTCCCGGGTATCAATGCCTCCGTTATACAGAGCCGAGCGTTCCCGCACCTGATTTGGGGTATACGGTTTGTAGAAATGTAACAGGGTGTTTTTTGAAAAAGGCGAAAGCCACGGCAGACGCAACAGCAAATCACACGGTCCGGTCCAGACAAAGGGCAGTAAAAACAATGTGAGCACGCCCACCAGCACACTTCCGGGAATCACCAGCCCATATTTACGCCACTTTTTCAAAATTTTCTTCCTCTTTTTTAGAAAAACTTACCAAAATGCTCACCTCATACAACAAGTACAGAGGCAGGGCCACAATAAACAAAGTAAACGCATCTCCGCTGGGGGTGATTATGGCTGCCAGGAGCAAAAGAATACACGCCGCGTGACGGCGGTACTTCTTGAGCATTTCCTTTGAGATAATGCCAATTCGGGAGAGGACCCTCAATAGTACCGGCATTTCAAATACCAGCCCCATAATAAGGATAAGCCAGGTAAACATGTGAATGTATGACTGCAGCGATATCTGATTTTTCACCCATTCCGTCACGTGATAACCGGCCAGGAAATTCACCGTAAGCGGAAAAACAAACAGATAGCCTACCGTTACTCCCATAAAAAACAACAGCGAACACCAGCCGAAGGCACTCACCACGGAGTGTCTTTCATTGGGATACAGGGCCGGTCTGATGAACAGCCACAACTGGTAAAGAATAAAGGGGGTTGCCAGCACAAAGCCCAGGCTGAAAGAGATGTTGATGTGGGTAAAAAACTGGGCCGACAATTCAATGTTTTGCAACTCCACTTCAAAAGGTTCGGGACGCAGACCGGGCATCCCAAGAAAATCGGCCAGCGAGCCCAGCCATTGGTACAAAATAAAATCAGAACTCCGGGGCGCAAAGATGACCTTTTCAAACACAAAGGTCTTATTCACAAAGACCACTACCATAAATAAAACTATGGCAATGGCCGAGCGAAAAATAACCTTGCGGAACTCATCCAAATGTTCCCAGAAGGTCATTTCAGAAGTATTGTCTTGAGCTTCTGCCGACACGGGCTATTTTTTTAACTCGTCGTTGATGTCTTTGGTGTCTTCCTTAATCTCGTCTTCCACACCCTTTACGCCTTCTTTAAAATTGCGCACGCCTTTGCCGATACCTTTCATCAATTCGGGAATTTTACGGCCGCCAAAGAGCAAGAGCACCACTAAGGCAATTATGATAATCTCGGTAGTACCGAGGGTTCCAAATAACAAAATCTTATTCATAGTTAATAAGTTAATTAGGGGGTTATGCGGGATTACAAATTTAACAATTTTTCTACTTCTTCCACAAGAAAACCGGGAGCACGCACGGGACGCCCGGTAGCCTTGTCTACAAATGCCAGTTCGACCGACCCGGTAGCCAACAGCACTTCATCTGCATTGAACAGACGGTAGTAAAAGATCATGCGTGAGCGGGGCACTTCCTTGAGTGAAGTTTCCAGTCGGATGGTTTCTCCATAATGTGCCGGATATATATAGTCGCAATGCACCGAATGCACGGGCATTATAATGCCTCGGCGCTCCGTTTCCACATAAGGTACGCCGGCGGCGTCCATCATTTTTTCCCGACCGGTCTCAAAATAGCGGATGTAGTTGGAATGGTGCACCACCCCCATCTGGTCGGTTTCATAGTATCTGACTTCTATATAAGTGTTGTGTGAATACATAATGCTTTTCTATTAACATTTATTCCAGAACCACGGCATCGGCCGACGGGTCGTAATAAATCAGTTTAAAGTTGTCTACGGTCAGCGTGCTGCCGTGAGCTCCCTTAAAATAATAACCTTCATAGGAAGAACTCATACGTACCACCAGGTGAGTCATTTTCAGGTTCCCGCGTCCGGCGGTGGTCGTAAACAGACAGCGCTGGCGGGTCCACTGCGAGGCACCCGTGGTGTAAAACTCGGCCTGTGCAATGCGCGTGGCGTCTGCATTTCCAAATACGTAGTTCCAGGTTCCGGAGGGCAGGTAGTGTATTTCGGTGGCAATAATGCCCATATCGGGACCGGGCCAGTTGACCGGATCGCGAAAAGCGGGAATTACGCTGTTGGTTTTGGGCTCGGTAAAGGTCCGCTGTCCGCCGGAAGTGTATTTGTAGTCCACCTCAAAGCCAATGGGATTGACATCGGCCCTGAAAGGAATTCCAAAGTTGCTCATATTAGTGGGATGAGCCACGTCATCGACAGAAATTTTGAGGGTGAAATCTCCCAGGAAAGTGGCACCGGAAGCCAGGCTGGTGACTTTGTAGACCACCAGATTCATTGTCTTGAGCCACGTGGTCATTTGTGAGGCAGACGGGCTGTTGTACCCTTCCGCACGACTTGTTCCGGACACCTGCGTGTTGTTTCCGGTAGTCCAACCGGTCCCGTCAGCCGGATACAGGTTATAGGTTCCGTCCACAGTTCCCCAGTTTTCAAACCCGTTATTGTATACCTGCGGGGCATAAATCAACCGGATGGTCCAGCGGGTAATGCTCTCGTCCTGAGCCATCACGTCAAAGGAATAGGGATTGTCAAAGGTAAGATCAATTCCGGCTCCCGAGGTGATCCCCTGCAGGCGTGCGTTCTCTGACACGGTAATGCGCGGGGCTATGGTCATCACGGCATCGGCCGAAGGACGCAACGACACCAGCAAGGTGATAAGGTGTTTGTCTTGCTCCAGATACTTGGTATCAAATTCAAATTCCGACCCGGCATTCCCGGTAATGAAATTGAGCACATTGGCTTCATGGCTGCGGGGAGTGGAAATGTCTTTGAGGCGCACTTGCCAACGGGTGGTGACAGTACCGCTTTCCGAGCAGACCAACAAATCATAGGTGTCTTCCAATGTGTTGAAAATCAATTGGGGAGATTTGCCAAAAAGTCCGTCCCAGCAGTATGTGGCGTTTTTGGAAACGGCGATAGTAGGAGTAAGGACAAGCGGCAGTTTGTTGGACCAATCGGTGACGGTAAGAGTAATGGTACGGGACAGAGTGTCAACAGCGCCCCAGTTTTCCATCTTGAGGTTATGAGAAGTAGTGGTGGTGCCTTTGTATTGTTCCACATAAAAAGCTTCTACCATGGCTTCCAGGCTTTCCTTACGTTCATCGGTGAGCGACAAGGTCCATGTCTGCTCGTCCCGGCTTTGCGCTCTGACGGTCAAGGGAATCTTGTCCTGCGGCGTTTCAAAGGTAATGCCATGGGAATAATCCTCCACCAGAGAAGCGTCTTCAGAAAGTATCACATCAAAATCCTCGATTACCAGTGGAAAATCATATCCCGATTTCAAGACTAAGTTCAACTGCGCCTTTTCCTTGTCAATCAGGGCCTCAGGGCTTTCAAAAACCACACGTCGTTCTTGCGAATGATAAGATTTGACGGTAAAGGATTCCACTTGATGTGCCGTGCTGTACCAGGGATCCATCACCAGTTTCCAGATCCGTTGCGCACCGTTCTGAGCCGTAACGGTAAATTCGTATGCCGTATTATGAGACAAAAAGGTCAATGTTGGGGGAAGGTCCATCTGCGCCCCTTCCGACAGCGAGGCCTCGTAGCGGGTCACTTCTATGGGAAAAGACATACCGCTTTCCAGGGGAACGGATACGGTGGACGTGAGGGTATCTATGACGGCCGCCGCCAACTTCACTTCCCCGCCGGTACCGCTATAGGCTTCCGGAACAAAAGAAAGCACCAGATTGTGGGGGCTGAGCCAGCGTTCCCAGGACAGAGTCCATTTACGGGCCACCGCATCAATGTTGTCCAATACGTAGAAGGTTTTGCTGTCTTGCCAGCCATTGATATCAAAACGGGCCCCCGAGGGCAACCCGATGGCTTGCGCATAGGGGTCCAGGGCGTAGGCGAACGAAGCCTGCCACGGAAATGGCACGGTCGATTCCAACTGATAGGTGAGGGTTCCGGTTTCATCATTGGTATACAGGTGACGCACAATCACTTGATTATCCGGAAAATCCATCAGATACGGGCCGTACAGCGCCATCCGCTCCCAGGCGTCTACTCCGACCTGCGACGGGGCATCCACCACATTTGCTTTTGTAAGGCACAGCGTCCAGGTTTTGGTTTTGCCGCTTGAGGCCACCACGTTCACGGTCACTCGCTGCCCGTAGTTGTCAAACCGTATGGGGACACCCGGTGTGTAACCTTCCAATGCGGCTCCTTCACTGCATTTCATATCCAGGTCAAGCAGCACGGGAAACGACAAGTCGGAAGCCACACCGTAAAAATCCACGCGGGATTCCATTTTATTGACCTTGGGTTGCGGGGCCAGCATAAACTCCGCGGGAGTAAAGGAACGCAGGATACAGGACGTAATATCCGCCTCTTCACTACGAGGTGCCACTTCTATGGATACGGAATAAGTATGCACCACCCCGCTGACGGCAATCAGGTGAATCTTGCGGATGCTTTGCGGGGTCTCAAAAATCAGGGACGTTTCACTGTCAAAACCCAATATTTTGTCAATTATCTGTTGCGGAACCACATCCAATGTAACGGTCAACGGAAAAAGGTATTTTCCAAAATCCAAAGGCAGGACAATACGGTCCTCTTTCACCACAGGCGTGGTAAATACGGCTTGCGAGGGAAGTACGCCGGTAACGGAAACCTTTGAGACGGAAGCATTGTCATCCATCTCTTTGACTTCCTCGCAGGAAAAAGTCAAAATAGCGAAAAGCGCTACAACCAATACCGGACCCAAGACCCGGCGCAATGCCCTTGACCGTATCATTTGAGCCCTTCTATCTGTTGTAACAGGGCCTCAATCTTAGCCTGAGCGTCGGAAAGCTTCTTGCGTTCCACCGCCACTACTTGTTCGGGAGCACGTTCCACAAAACTGGCATTGCCCAGTTTGCGGGTTACTCCGTCCAGGAATTTGCGGTAGTAGACCAGGTCTTCATTCAATTTTTTCAGTTCCTCGTCTTTGTCCAGCAAGTTGCCAATGGGAATATAAAATTCGGTGGTACCCGTCATAAAGGTATACACGGCTCCCTGCGGCGCGGTTTCCACGGCTTCTATCTTGTCCAATCCGGCCAGACGGCGGGCGGGTCCGTAGAGCGTGGTATCAAAAAAGCCCTTGACATACAAGTCCAGCGGCACCTTCATGGCAATCTGTTTGCTTTGGCGCAAATTGCGTACGGAAGCCACCACTTCTTTTAACTGTTCAAAGTGTTCCAGGGTGTCCTGACAATACGGCCGAGCTTGAGGCAACAGGGAAACCATAAGGCTTTCCCCGTCTTCACGGTCCTTGAGGTTTTGCCACAATTCTTCCGATATGAAAGGCATAAAGGGATGCAACAAGTGCAACAGGTTGTCAAACAATTGCAGCGTGGCATCGTAGGTAACCGCGTCAATGTGTTTGGTCCCGTCGGTCGCCACCGAAGGTTTGATAAGTTCCAGATACCAGCCGCAGAAATCGTCCCAGAAGCGTTTGTACAGCATCATCAGAGCGTCTGACAGGCGAAACTTTTCAAACAAGTCATCCGTTTGGGCTATGGTCTGGTTCACTGATTGGGTAAACCAGTTGACGGCCGCCGCCTCGGTTTGAGACTGTTCCACCCGGCTGTCACGCTGCCAGGAGCGTACCAGACGGTAAGCATTCCAGATTTTGTTGCAGAAATTGCGTCCCTGTTCAACCTGGGATTCGTCAAAAAGAATGTCGTTTCCGGCCGCCGTGCACAACAACATTCCCATACGTACCCCGTCGGCCCCGTATTTGTCCATCAGGGCAATGGGGTCGGGGCTGTTGCCCAGCGACTTGGACATTTTACGGCCCAGTTTGTCGCGCACCGTACCGGTAAAGTATACGTTAGAGAAAGGCTTCTTTCCGCAGAAGAGGTCCCCCGCCATCACCATACGCGCCACCCAGAAGAACAGAATGTCGGGAGCGGTGACCAGGTCGTCCGTGGGGTAATAATAGGCCAGATCCTCATTGGGTTCTTTGTCGGGAGCTCCCGGTTTTTCCGGGTCAAATACAGAAATGGGCCACAACCACGAACTGAACCAGGTATCCATCACGTCGGGATCCTGTACCAGCTGGTCCGCGGTAACGGAAGCATCCAGCTTTTGTGCCAGTTCCAGTGCTTTGACGGCATCCTGAGCCACTACAAAGCGGCCGTCGGGAAGGTAAAAGGCCGGAATCTGCTGGCCCCACCACAATTGACGCGATATGCACCAGTCCCTGGCGGTATCCATCCAGTGACGGTAGGTATTTTTGTATTTGTCGGGAATCAGCTGTACCTCTCCGTTTTCCACGTAATGCAGGGCTCGTTTGGCCAGTACGTCTAAACGTACAAACCATTGCATGGACAAACGCGGTTCAATGACGGCGTTGGTACGTTCCGAGAAACCCACCTGAGTGGTATAAGGTTCTTCTTTTTCAAGACAGTCCGCTTGTGAAAGCAGGGAAACGATTTTTTCGCGGGCGGCAAAGCGGTCCTCGCCCACCAATATCTGAGCCTTGGCGTTCAATTTGCCGTCGGCATCAATGATGTCAATAACCGGCAGGTTGTGACGCAATCCTATTTCATAGTCGTTGATATCGTGGGCGGGAGTGATCTTTAGGCAACCCGTACCAAAGTCCATAGTGACATAAGAATCGGCAATTACGGGAATTTCCTTGTCAATCAAAGGGATAAGCACTTTTTTGCCAACCAGTGAGGTATAGCGTTCGTCGGCCGGATTCACGCACACGGCCACATCGGCCATAATGGTTTCCGGACGGGTGGTGGCTACGCGCACAAAGTCCTTGGAACGTTTGCCGTTTTCACTGAAATAGTATTTGAGATAATACAGCTTTTCATGAACCTCGCGGTGAATCACTTCCTCGTCACTGACCGCCGTCTTGCCGGCAGGATCCCAGTTTACCATACGCACACCCCTGTATATAAGGTCGTTGTTATACAAGTAAACAAAAGTGCGAATAACGGCTTCACTCATCTTGGGATTCATGGTGAAGTTGGTGCGTTCCCAGTCGCAAGAAGCCCCCAGTTTGCGCAATTGCTGCAAAATGATGCCGCCGTGTTTTTCTTTCCAGGCCCAGGCATGTTCCAAAAATTGCTCCCGGGTCAAGTCTTTTTTGTCAATACCCTCGGCCTTTAATTTGGCAACCACCTTGGCCTCGGTGGCAATGGAAGCGTGGTCCGTTCCGGGTACCCAGCAGGCATTCTTCCCCTGCATACGCGCCCGCCGCACCAGCACGTCCTGAATGGTATTGTTGAGCATATGTCCCATATGCAGCACTCCCGTCACATTGGGAGGCGGAATCACCATACTGTACTTGGGTCTGTGGTCCGGAACGGAATGAAAAAGATTATGCTGTATCCAGTAACTGTACCATTTGTCCTCTGTAGTGGCTGGATTGTAAATTGCGGGTAGTTCCATAGAAATGCTTTTGTTTTAACTTGCAAATATAGAAAAATATTGGCTAGCCCAGCAACAGCCGGATTACCGTTGCGGCATCCGGTACCCGTTGCCAAATAGATGCTTCCTCTGCCTGTTCCGGAGATTTCACTAATACAAGTTCTTATGCCTGCGCTTATACGCGTAAAGCATGATGACAAAAAAGCGTTTACAGGGTCCGGCCGTCTCGCGGGTAGAGCCGCCGCCTGCGGTGATAAGTGACTCCGGCTCCCCAGGAGGGTCGGCCACTTATTTCCCAGCGAGGACGGCGGGGGTTTAACCCAAAACATCTTCCAGGAAATTTGGACTATTAACAATGACTGTTGACGTTAATCGCGATTTTCGTAGATAGTTGAAATTGCCAAAAATGCATAAACGCTGACATAAAAACACTTAGCTATTTTCTGAAAAAGTTGAAAAGCGGATAGTTTACGCAAAACGGGGCTAAACGTATACAGTCGGCTACTTCTTGTACTGACCCTCCAAAAGTGGGACATATAAGTCAATGTGAGAGTCTACAGAGTTGAAATATAAAGGATGAATGATAGGGACTTTGCTTATGGGCCTTCTTTTAGACGAAATAAATATAGGAGTCAACCTCTGAACGGAATAAAAACAGCAGTCAACTATTAACCGGAATAACATAACCCGAGTCAACCTTTTTCAGGAATAAACCTATTAAGATTTATTAGAAGACAAGTAAATTCGCGAGAGAACAGGATGTATTATGCGCTGTGACGTTGACCTTGAGCAAAAACACAGGTTTTTTGTGCAAGGTCGGGGTCTTGAGAGGGTCACCTTGCCAAAATACCCGGCACTTTTTGGCAAGGTCTGTTTACAAACTTCCAGGCATATTTCGCAAACAACTATAATATAGATAATTACGTAAATGTACGGTTTTACGGAAGAAGTACCTTGCTAAAAAATGCAGGGTTTTTCAGCAAGGTCAGTACCTTTTGAGGGGGACCTTGCCCAAAAACCCTATGTTTTCCGGATAGGTACCTTCTTTTGTCCTTTTTTACATATAAACGGAGATAGGAGTTCATACTATGGGTCCGGCCGTCTCCCGCCGGGAATAAGTGGCCCGGGCTCCGGAGTGCCCGCCACTTATTTCCCGGCGAGGACGGCGGGGATTATATCCTTTGGACGTTCGCAGTGAATTTGTTACACATCACACCCGGGAAACGGACAAAAAACACTTTTTTGCAGCTACGGATCTGTCGCTTGAAAGGGTTGAATCGG
>CAZKPB010000017.1:0-50758 GCA_964554535.1 uncultured Muribaculaceae bacterium
TAGTATGAACTCCTATCTTCGTTTATATGTAAAAAAGGACAAAAGAAGGTACCTAGCCGGAAAACATAGGGTTTTTGGGCAAGGTCCCCCTCAAAAGGTACTGACCTTGCTGAAAAACCCTGCATTTTTTAGCAAGGTACTTCTTCCGTAAAACCGTACATTTACGTAATTATATATATTATAGTTGTTTGCGAAATATGCCTGAAAGTCTGTAAACAGACCTTGCCAAAAAGTGTCGGTTATTTTGGCAAGGTGACCCTCTCAATACCCCGACCTTGCACAAAAACCCTGTGTTTTTGCTCAAGGTCAACGTCACAGCGCATAATACATCCTGTTCTCTCGCGAATTTACTTGTCTTCTAATAAATCTTAATAGGTTTATTCCTGAAAAAGGTTGACTCGGGTTATGTTATTCCGGTTAATAGTTGACTGCGGTTGTCTTATTCCGTTTATCGGTTGACTCTCATATATATTCCGTCCAAAAGTTGACCTACAAGCAAAGTCTCTATCAATTATCCTTTATATTTCAAATCAGTAGTCTCTCATATAGACTTGTGAACCCTATTTTTTGGATTCACCTCATTCTACCACTCAGACTGTCTACGAAAATCGCCAAAAACGCGTATAGTGGGCCTCCAAAGTAGTTGACTGTATACGTTTACCCCCGTTTTGCGTAAACAGTCTGCTTTTCAACTTATCAAGAAAATAGCTAAGTGTCTGTATATCAGCTATTATGTGTTTATGGTAATTTCGACTATCTACGTTTATCGCCAAAAACGTACACAGTGGGCCCTAGAAGTGGCCGACTATCTACGAAAATCGCGATTAACGTCAACAGTCATCGTCAATAGTCCAAATTTTTCCGGAAAACTTTTTGGGTTGAACCCTCGCCGTCCTTGACGGAAAATATGTAGCCGGCCTCGGAGTCAGGGCCACTTATTTCCCGGCGGGAGACAGCTTGATTTGTTGGAGAACGCCCGGCACCCCGGGCACGGATTCAGAAAAATAGCACGAGGGTCAATCTTGCTTGCAATGACCGGTATAAAAAAAAAAGAAGACGACTGTACTTTATAGTCGTCTTCTAGTCTTTTGGGTTGGCCGTAACGTACTAAAGCTCTGTTTTCCAAAGTCCGTGCAAGTTGCAGTATTCGTAGACTGCGATAGGCTTGCCGGCACAGGTGCAGAAAACCGCGGCGGGTGTGTCGGTCAGGTCAATGCGCTGGCCGCCGTTGTCGGTTTCTACATAGATGAATACAATGTGGTGTTCCTTGGTCATGGGGTGGGGGATACTGCCTATTTCCACCTTAAGGGAACAATCCTCACCGAGTGTAACTACAGGGACGTGTTTTTCCAAACTTGCATCCACCGTATTGGCAACAAGTGGTGTCATCTCTTCTGAGCAGCATACTACCGGTACGCCCGAGTCAGAGATTTTCTCAATCACATTGCCGCAATGCTTGCATACATAAAATTTCGGGTTCATTGTCTCTTTGTTTTTTATAGTGATATGGCAAATAGCAACAAATATTCTGCCACAAATAGTTGTATTTCGCCACATATTTCGGTTACCGGTCACATAGCAAGGGCGTATACCCCTGTTTTTAGAATAAAAGGCCATGGAACGTTATGTTTGCGAGAAAATATTTAAGAACATCTTTACAATGATTGCGCAAAATTTAATTGAACTGTACCAGCAGAGTTTCCGTTCCAATGCCCAACGGAGCGCTTTGACCGATTATCCCACCAAAGAAACGTATACCTATCTGGAGGTGGCCGTGTGGATAGAGAAATTCCATTTGATTTTTAAGGAAGCCGGGCTGCAGCCGGGAGACAAAGTGGCGCTGACGGGTCGTAATACCGCCCGCTGGGTGATTGCTGAACTTGCCGTAATGACTTACGGTGCGGTTATTGTTCCCATTCTTCAGGATTTTCACACAGAAGACATCAATCATATCATAGATCATTCCGAGTCTAAACTGCTGTTTGTGGATGCGGCCCATTTTCAGGGCATTGATACGGCGCAGGCGGGGCGGTTGGCGGCTGTTTTTGCACTGGAGGACTTCAGGTGCATTTACGAACGGCAGGGCACCAAACTTACGGAGTTCACGGCCCAAGTGGACCGTCATTTTGCGCAGAAACATCCGCGGGGCTACTCGGCCGATGATATTGTGTTTGCAAAGGTTCCCAACTCTCAGATGATGTGGTTGAGTTATACTTCGGGGACCACGGGCAACAGCAAGGGGGTAATGATTTCCGGAAATAGTCTTGCCTCTAATATTTTGTATGCCACTCGCATTGCCAAGATGTGGATTCCGGGGGGCAACGAGCTGTCTTACCTGCCGTTGGCGCACGCGTACGGCGGGGTGTTTGACGTGCTGGCGCCGCTCACCATTGGTTCGCACATTTACCTTTTTGGGAAACTGCCGGCAGCCACTATTATGATTAAGGCGCTCAATGAGGTGCATCCCTATTCTTTCTTGTCGGTGCCGCTGTTGATTGAAAAAATCTGCAAGGCCAAAGTGTTCCCCATGCTTGAAAAGAATCCGGTAAAGACGCTGGTGAAGATTCCGGCGCTTAATAAGTTGATTTATAGTATTATTAATAAGAAGATTAAGGCGGTGTTCGGAGGAAAGGGGCTGTGGGAGATGAATATGGGAGGGGCTGCGGTGGATCCTTGTGTGGAAGCGCTGCTTATGAAAATGAAGTTTCCCTTTACGGTAGGTTACGGGATGACCGAATGCGGGCCGCTGATCAGTTATACCACGCATTCCAAATATAAGGCGGGCTCTTGCGGGGCCATCATTCCGGGGATGGAAGTGCGGATTGACTCGGCTGACCCTTATAAGATTCCTGGGGAAATTTGCGTGAAAGGAGAAAATGTGATGATGGGGTATTACAAGAATCCCGAAGCCACGGCGGAGGTCCTGAGCGAGGACGGTTGGTTGCGTACCGGGGACCTGGGGATTATTGACAAGGACCAGACCATTTATATCAAGGGGCGTTGCAAGACCATGATTCTGTTGTCCAACGGGCAGAATATTTACCCCGAACAGATTGAATTCAAGTTGAACAATTTGCCGCTGGTGGCGGAGAGTCTGGTGGTGCTCAAAGAAGGCCGTCTGGTGGCGCTGGTGTATCCCAATACAGAGGAGATTACCCAACGGAGGCTTACTCCGGCCGAGGTGGAAATTACTATGGAACAGAATGTAAAAACGTTAAATGCATCCGTGGCCGCTTATGAAAAGATAGCAGAAATTGAGTTGCAAGAGGTGGAATTTGAAAAAACGCCCAAGAAAAGTATTAAGAGGTATCTTTATACAAATCTGGGCGGGGCCTCCAAATAGTTATTTTAGTTGTTTTGAAAAAAGAGGGCGGCTTCATTATGAAGCCGCCCTCTTTAGTTACCCGATAACGGGTTATTTTTTGAGGATTATCCGGATAATGGGAATATCCGTATCCTTTTCCACCGATATGGATTCAATCCGGTCGGCGGTTATGGCGTTCATTTCTTCCGGAGTGATTTTCTTGCCGTCCACAAAGATTATGGGGTCGAGCGTTCCGTTGGCTGAGGTTCCGTCGCCTTTTTTCCGTAAGGTGATTTTAACGGCGGTAGTGTCGTTAACCTCTTTTTCCATAGGGGAAACTTCGGCTTTGTAACCAACAATAATAATATCATCTGCCTTTGCGGCTTGTTTTGCATCGGCACTTTTTAGAGTAATGCGCACCTGATTGCGTCTGTTGGACTTGTTCACTGCAATATTTTCAATGGTGTTGGGGTCCAGGGCATCCACAATAGTTTTGGAAACCTTTTCATTATTTATGTAATACGTTACGGTATCCGGCAAAGAAACATTACCTTTGTCAACGGAAACAGCCGCAGTAGAAGGCTCGGCAGGGGCGTAGACGGTTTGAGTCTTGGCATTTACGGCCAGAGAGATTCCTATTACGGGAAGGAGCATCAGCACTTTAAGAAGTGCCACGGAGTTGGATTTTTTTGGATTCATCATAGTAATACGATTTTTTAGTGTGCTGTTATTAAAGCTGTTGGCAATGGAGTAGCCGCTCTGTCCAACAGCTTTTTTAATTAATAAAAGTTGATATTGTGAAGCATTAATGCCGCTTTTGAGTACGCAATCATCGGCCTGGTATTCGTGCAGGGCGCGCAGGTCCTGACGTAACATCCAGACGGCCGGGTTAAACCACTGGAAGGCGGTGATAAGGTCGGTAAAGAGGATGTCGTACGAATGGCCCAGGGCCCGGTGGGCTTTCTCGTGTCGAATGATCTCCTCGGGTAGCGCCTGCCAATCCGTTTCTGATACTACTATGTAGGACATCCAGCTGAATGGGCAGATGTCCTTGTCGCAAACAATGACTTGGGTGCCGTCTTCCAGAAATTCTTTACGGCCCTTGCGGATAAGGCGCATCACTTTGGCCAGGGAGCGCAGCGTCTTGAACCCTACCGCCAGTATTCCGGCCACCAGGATGCCCAATAATACATTGGGAATCATTGGTGAAGCGGTCTGTTCCAGAATGGCCGAGGCAGCCTGCGAGTCCAGCAGAGGCGTGGCGGGCAGTGGTACGGTTTTTTCCACGGTAATGACGCAGAAGGGCAGCAAAAATGACAGGGCCGCAGTAGAGAGTAGCACTATCCGGTTCACTTTATGAAAGGTCTCTTTGTTCAGCAGCAGGCGGTACCCCATATAGAAGACGGCCAGCAGTACGGCGGCTTTCAGTTCATAGACAAGGAGGGTGGTTGCGTTCATTGCCGTGTGTCGTTTTTGATTTGTTCAACGAGGGTATTAAGTTCTTCAACAGAGATTTTGTCTTCTTTGACAAAGGCCGATACGGCGTCCAGATATGAGCCGGCAAAAAAGTGCGATATCATGCCGCTGATGGCGCTTTTGCCGTAGGCCTCCTTGCTCACCAACGGAAAATACTGGTAAGTGTTTCCATAGGCAATATGATCTAGGAATCCGTTGCTTTCCAGAATTCGCACCATGGTGGACAAGGTGTTGAAGTGGGGTTTGGGATCGGAGTATTTTGCCAGCAATTCCTTGACAAACAGGGGTCCTTCGGCCCAGAAGAACTCCATTATTTCACTTTCTTTATTTGTTAGTCGTTTCATAACAATGCAAATGTAACTAATTCTTTTAATTTGCTAACTAAATTTTTTAATTATTTAACTAAATATTTTAGTTACGACAAAGGCACCATAAGAATGCAATGGAAAAAACTATCTTTGCAGTAATACCAAACCCGTATACCGGATGAAAAATATTTACCGTTGGTTTGCCGTCATTTTTTTGCTTTTTGCCTTTGTGGTGGTGGTCATTCAACTGGACAGGGAAAAGCAGTATACCACAGAAGCGTTGTGTGCCGAGTTGAATGCCTACGCGCATATGTGCGATGCCTATATGAAACGGACAGCCGACACGGTGGCAGTGGCCGCCATTCTGCCCCGACAGATCCGCTTTACTTTGGTAGACCGTAACGGCAGGGTGCAATACGACAATGTGGTGCACGATGTGTCTGATATGCCCAGCCACTTGGACCGACCCGAGGTGGTCGGGGCCATGCACTACGGCACGGGTTATGCCGTCAGACTATCTTCTTCCGTGGACAGTACTTATCTTTATTATGCGCTAAAAACCGATAACGGGGAGTATATACGTGTGGCGATGCCCTACAGAGTGACTTTTAAGGATGCCATAAGTAAAGAGACGTTTTTGATTTACGGGCTTACCTTGCTGCTTTTGGGTTGCCTGCTGATTTTGCTTTTTTACAGAGAACGGTTGGGAAAGAAAATATTGAAGGCGGACGAGCAACTGGAAGATACCATGCGTCAGGCTGCGCTGCAACAGGAAAAAAATCGGAAACTGAAGCGCGAGATGACCAACAATATTGCTCATGAACTGAAGACTCCCGTGAGCAGCATCCGTGGATTTCTGGAAATTTTGAGTACCACGGATAACATTCCGGAAGAGAAGAAACGCTATTTTATAGAACGGGCTTATCAGCAGACACTCCGTCTTTCCGACCTTGTTACGGATATAGCCTTGATAACCAAACTGGAAGAGGCGGAAACGCTTTTTCCCAGAGAAACGGTGAATTTACGAGCCGTGGCCGAGGAGGCCGTGGCCGAGTTGGAGCCTGCCCTTACGGAGGCATCCATCTCTCTGACCGACGACCTGCCCGCGGAGTTGCAGTTGTCAAACGCCAACCACAGCCTGCTTTTTGCCGTATTTCGCAATTTGGTGGAAAACACCGTCAGATATGCCGGGAAAGGGGTGCAGATTGTGATTCGAGTGGAAGACACACCGGCAGACGGCTACGTTCACATAGAATTTTACGATACGGGCAAGGGAGTGCCCGAGGATTGCCTGGAACGGATATTCGGCCGTTTTGAGCGCCTTGATAAGGGCCGAGACCGACGCACCGGCGGTACGGGTCTGGGCCTTTCCATTGTAAAGCACGCCGTGTCGTTCCATCACGGCAGCATCAAGGCGCAGAACCGTCCGGGCGGAGGACTGGCGTTTTATTTTACACTTGCCTTATGATAGCGGTCAAAACCAGAGTGACGGTAGGGGAGTATCCTTGTGACGGAACCGTGGTCTGTTGTGAAGCAGGCTTTGTGACGGTGCTTATGGACGACGGGATGGAACTGCGGGTCCGGTCAGAGGAATGTATGGAGGCTTTGACCTCTTCCGAGCGGGAACAGTTGCTCAATGTGAAGGTGAAACGCAAGAAAGGGGACCGCACAAAGGTCGGGCCCGTAGCTGGGAACGCGCCGTGCGCCGGAAGGTCTCCGGCCGGGCACCGCTCCCGCTCGTTGGAAGTGGACCTGCACCTGGAGGCCTTGCAGCAAGCGCACTTGTTCACTCCCGGAGATATTCCTTTGCAGGCACAGTTGGACCGCTTTGATAGTGTAATGCGGGCTCACGCCTCCCATAAGGGAATGAAAATATACTTTATCCATGGAGTAGGGCAGCAAACGCTCAAGACGGCGCTGCAGTCCGCTTTGCGCACCCGTTACCCGTCCTGCGGCTGTGAAGAGGCTCCCTACCATCTGTACGGGGTGGGAGGGGCACTGTTAATTACTATTTTGTAAAAATATATAATACAATACGTTATGAAAAATATGCGCTTGATTTTTATGGGATTGTTGCTGCTGGGTGGGGCTATATCCACCACGGCCCAGCCGGTGATAGGCCTTTCCTGCACTTACGAGTCTTCCTACAACTCGGTTCCCAACACATATATCACGGCCGTACAGAAGGCCGGAGGTGTGCCTGTATTGTTGCCCGTGGTTGCCGATACGCTGGTCATGGCTCGTATGCTGGACGCGGTGGACGCCGTCATTTTTACCGGTGGAGAAGACTTTGACCCGCTCAAGTGGTACGGCCAGGAACCTCTGCCTGCCATGGGAACCGTAGTGCCCCGGCGCGACTTTTTTGACATCACCCTGCTGCGAATGGCAGTGGCGCGTCACCTGCCCGTAATGGGTATTTGCCGAGGCCAACAAGCCCTGAACGTAGCCTTTGGCGGGTCGCTCTACCAGGACCTGCCCACCCAGCTTCAGGCTCCCATCAAGGTCAGCCATAGCCAGAAGGCCCCCCGTGAATACGGATGGCACAGCCTGGAGGTGGTGCCCGGCAGCCTCTTGGCCGAGTTGCTGGGGGCCTCGGCAAATAATGTGACGGTCAACTCTTTTCACCACCAGGCGGTACGTGACCTGGCTCCGTGCCTGGAAGTGATGGCCCGTGCAAAGGACGGTGTCATTGAGGCCGTGCAGATGAAGGGGAATCCTGCCGTCTTTGGGGTGCAGTTCCATCCGGAAGGACTCACCTCGGCCGGAAATGACACGTTTATGCCGCTGTTTGAGTATCTGGTGAAGATGGCCGGTCGGAAGTAAGTCCTTGAAACAGAAAATTGCTTACCTTTATTTCTTGAAACAGATACTCTTCTGACGGAGTGTGTCTGAAAAATGAAGAAACGCAAAAACCCGCTAATTTGCGCTTAGTGAGGCTGATCTGAAGCCCACTAAGCACATTCTTGTGGGTTTTTGCGCTTTGTGTGCCTATATGGATGCTAATTGATTGTAAAAATGGCTAACAAAGCGCAATAACCGGCTTGAATGCGCTTTGTCGGGCAAAAATAATATTCACTAAGCGCGTTCCGGTAGAAAATTGGGCTTAGTCAAAAACAGTAGAATAATGAATAAGTTGTATCACATTTTCAATGAAGGGAATAATGTATTGTTCAGAGAGGAAGCAGATTATATTTTCTTTAACAATAAGTTTGCGGCATCTTGCTATGCCTTTAGGATACAACCGCTGGCTCTGACCACGATGTCCACTCATTTTCACGCCTTGGTAGAAACTTCTGAAGAGGCAATTTTGGGCGTTTTTTGCAGTAAACTGAAAAAGTCATACGCTCTTTACTATCGCTTCAAATATGGTTATACCTTGGGAGATACTTTTATGATACATATAGTAGGGGTTGTGGGAGTGGATTCAGCAAAAAATGAGATGCTATATGTGCTGAAGAATCCCGTTCACCATTATGTGGCTTCTTATCCGTTGGCCTATCCCTACTCCAGTGTATCTTATCTTTTTATGGATCTTCTTATGCCACCTTCCTTTATAGAGGCCATCAGAATCAGTACGCTGTCTGTTGGTGAATTGACCTTCCGCAGAAAGAAACAGCTTGTGTGTATGGACCAAATTCCGGACGACTGGAGGGTGATGGAAAACAATATGATATTGCCTCTATCTTATATTAATACCTCCAGGGCTCGAGCTTTTTGGAACAACAACGTGAAAGCATTTATGTTTGACATCAACAAAAATCAAACAGATGCCAAACAAGAAGTTATAGGTGCCGATGTATTGGATTTGCGTTGCAGTGGAAAAACGGATAGTGAAGTATGTAGAATCATTGATGCTTTTGCCAAGGAATCAGGGCATCAAAGTTTTCATCAGATAAACAGACACCAGACAGAAAACTTATGCCGCGTCCTGAAACAGCACGCGGTAAATGAAAGTCAAATGCGCAGGTGTCTGTGGCTGTAAAAGATTACCGTTTATCCCCTTCTTGCAGCACGCTGAACTGTAGCCACCTGTAGAAGCTGTCACGCCAGGCCCCGCTGGGGGTGGAAGCACCCGGGGTGGCCAGACCGTTGGGACCGTCATCGTAGACGTGCATCTCGGCTTTGGCACCGGCCTTTTTCCATTCCATAAACAGGGCCATTACGCCGGCTGCTACGTTCTGGTGGTCGGCACGGACGGCAATAAACAGGGCGGGCGCGTTTTGAGGCACATCCACGTCAATCAGGGAAGGACCAAAAGCGGTGGCCAGGAAGGCCGGTTTGCGTTCCGGGGCCGATTTAACGGTGGCGCCAATGGCTACTCCGCCGCCTGCGGAAAATCCCAGATAGCCTATCTTGGAGGGGTCAATATTCCATTTGGCTGCGTTTTGTTTCACTATTTCCATGGCACGGTCGGCATCCATAATGGAGCGGTCAATGGCGGCACAGGCTTCGGGCGACTTGTCGGGGTTGGCGTTGGCTTTTTCCATGCGGTCAAACTCGGCAATCTTTACGTTGAGTGCCATCTCGGCAAACGGATTGTTGTTGTTTCCGGCCGTTGCGGGGCGGGGTTTGGGAGGGTCGGTATGGAGCCGGTACTTCAGCCCGATGGCGGCTATGCCTTTGTCGTTTAAAAATTTGGCCATATCAATCACGTCACTCTTCCATGAGAGCATTCGCAATCCTCCTCCGGCACACAGAATGACCGCCACTCCGGTTGCCTTCTCTTTGGGAGGCAGGTAGACGGTAAGGGAAGGGTCGCTCACGGCGGCAATGGTGACAATTTCTCCGGCGGCATTACGGTTGACGGATTCCTGAACGGCAATCTCTCCGTTACCGGGAGCTTTTCCTTCATACAGCCTGATTTCCTCTTGCGCCAACGCGCTTGTGCCTAGGCAAAGCATCAATAAACAAAAGATGGTTTTTTTCATAGGGTTATATAGTATTATGATTATTAACGGATAAGTAAATACAGACAGAGGTCCACAAAGGTGCGCACGCCCCAGTCCGCGTGGGAACCGGGGCCGTGCACGTAATGCACGTACACGCCCTGACTTTTAAAGCGCTCTGTGGCGTATTGGGCGCAGGCAATGGGAACGTACAGGTCATCCTCGGCATGGTACAGGTATATGGGCATTTTGGGTACCCATCCCTCCACGGCCGAGTTGGCGGTCAGTATGGGATAGAGTTTTTGAAATTCACTGTTCTGTTCCTCGCGGGGTTTATAGAAGTCGGGATGCATGTAGGCCCGCATGTCGTCGCCCACCAGATGAAGGATGCCGCTGGCCGATGTGGTGCGGTCGTACCATTGGGCGTAGTGGTCTGCCAACGGACCCGTGAAAATCCGGGAGAAATCCAGGTTCAGGTGATTGTAATAATCCAATGCCATCAGCATCCCGGGCAACAGCGGGTAGGTGCAGATGGGTTGGGCCACATAACCACGGCATGCGGCATTCAGGTCGTAGGCACCGCCGCCCAGTACCAGACGCTCAATATGGATTTCATCCGCGTAGTAGGTCTGGTAATATTTGGCCACGGCCATCCCTACACCGCCACCGTACGAATACCCGGCAATCAACGTGTTTTTTGGTACGCAGTAACCGATTCCCGCAAAGTATTCCATGGCGGCACGCCGGCAGTCGTAGGCCGTGCGGCCCAGATTCTCGGACATTCCGTACGGATGAATCATTTCTTTGGTGTTGCCGTACTTTCCGTAGCCAATCATATCGGGCAGGATTACGGCGTAACCCGTCATAATGGGCAGACATTCCATTACCGGAACGCTTTCCGTGGAGCCGCCCGTCTTGTGCATGTGGGCAATACCGGACATCTCTATGACCCCTTTGATTTTTACGTCGGTGGGATAGTAAAAGGTGGCGTCGGCAATGACGGGATTGCCCCATGGGTCTACCGTATTATAAGTCACCAGTGCTGCGCGGTAGGCTTTGGCGCGGAGGGCTCTGGCGGCCAAGTCGGCAATTTCGGGGTATTCGTTGGCTCCAAAGGCGTTGAATACGTCATCGGCCACAAAATCCACGGTCTCGTTGACCGCCACCAGGTACTCATTGGACAAGGGGGCGTCAGCGGGTGTACAGCAAGTTAGAAAAGTTGCCGCAAATAGTGCGGGGCAAAGGTTAATAGTCGTTATCTTCATAAATATCAAAGCCGTAACAGTCACTACCGGCCATAGAACGGTAGTCTTCCATATCTTCTTTTATCTCATCTTTGAACCAGTCAGCAAAGACGTCAAAAGGATTTTCCGGTTTGTCTGGGTTGAATGGATCAAACATATTGACGGTTTTTTGACAATCAGGATAAGAAGGCCTTAACCAGCGAGTGGGACACACTGCCGGGGGGGTGTACCAGCGACAGGGCTTCCCAAGCCGGTACCCACGAGGCACTGGGCACCTCGGCCGAGAGATGCAAGGGGGGTGGGGTGGATTGGTTGTCAGGCTCACCGCCGATTGTTTGGGTCGTGGCGGCTGCAGTGGCAAAAAAGCCTATCATCAGCATTTGTTTGCGGGCATACCAGTAGGTCCCCGCAAAGGTCAGCGAAGTCACCTCCAGTCCGGTCTCCTCCAGAATTTCGCGACGGGCACATGACTCGGCACTCTCGCCCATTTTCATATAGCCCGAGACCAGGTTGGCGTATTGAGAGGAAATATAGTCCTGGCGCAGCAGCAGAATGTGGCCCCGGCCGTCGGTGACAAGTGCAATGAAGGCGCAAGGGAACGTGTCAAATACGGGTTGGCTGCATTGGGGACAGAAAGGCATAGGACCCTCGTCGCCAATGGGCTTTTGGATGAGCTGTGTGCCGCAGGTGGGGCAGAAGGTAAATTTCATATGGGAAGCAATTTCTCTATTGACAAAGATAACTAATTTAAGTTTCGCATGTGCGAAACTTACCTAATAAGGAGCGTAAGAGAGACGGCGGCTGGGCGGCTGTCCAAGCGAAGAAACTGACGCTTGAGCGAAGCGGAGAAAACGAACATCACCACGCAGGGTCGCAAGACCTTTCCATGGGTGGTAGTTGTGTGAAGTTAAGTAACTAATTGAGCGGAAAGTAGCAGCCATAAAAATAAATAGGTATCAAATATACCCCTTTAGCGTATCATTTACAAAGAGCCTTTGACAACCGGCGTGGTTTTCACTAAATTTGTTTACCTAAATACCAACAAAATAATAACCTAATGTTTACTTAATGTACAACTACTCCAGACGTCAGTTTATCAGAACAATTGGCTTGGCTACGGCTGGAGCCGTACTGGCAAGCCCTGCCGCACACCCAAGAGCCAAAGTCTTTGCAGACTTTAGGGAAATGTTTGACAAATTAGGAAAAGAATTTGCCGCCGCCGTGTTGCTAAAAAGAAAGCTAACATCAAATAATTACCAATGAAAACTTTGCATTACCGAAAGAAACTTTTTGCGACGTTGTTCCTACTGACTTTTTTTACGCAAGGAATCGCTCAAACCGGTCAGAGAATACGTCAATCTTTTGACTTTGACTGGAAATTCACCTTGAGTGACAACATCCATTTTGCCGAGATTACCTACGACGATGCGGCCTGGGGAAACGTCCAGCTGCCCCACGACTGGAACATCAAACAGCACTTTGAACAGAGTGGGGACGGATCGGCGGCCAACCTCCCCGCCGGTATTGGCTGGTACCGCAAAACCTTTACCGTGCCCGCCGCCTGGCAGGGGAAGACGGTGACCATTGTATTTGACGGGATACAACATTGCAGTGACGTGTATATCAACGGACAACATTTAGGCTTCCATCCTTACGGCTACACTTCCGTCATTTATGATTTGACGCTATTTTTGAAATACGGACAGGACAATGTGATTGCCGTAAGGGCAAACACTACAAGTGGTCGCCCGCGCTGGTACGCCGGTGCCGGCATCTACCGTCACGTGGTCTTGGACATTACCCATCCTGTGCACGTGGATACGTACGGAACGTACCTTACTTTGCCGTGTGTGAGTGAACAGTCGGCGCAGGTGAAGGTGGTGACTACTGTCAAAAACGACGGCAGCAACGCCGCGTCGGTTACTGTGCAGCAGCGGATTCTGGATGCGGACGGAAAGGTCGTGGGCAAACCGGCGGATGCCGGAGCTTCCGTACCGTCACAAAACTCGGCGAATATTGAGGTGGAGCTGGTGTTGGACCGTCCGGAACTTTGGGATACCGGGCATCCGTACTTGTACACTATGGAGACGACCCTCAAGGTAGGTGCGCGTACGGTTGATGTTTATACCACTAAGTTTGGAGTGCGCACAGCGCGCTTTGACAAGGAAAAGGGTTTTCTGCTCAACGGGAAGCAGCTGAAGTTGCAGGGCGTCTGCCTGCACACCAATCAAGGGTCGCTTGGTGTGGCTATGCCTGACCGCGCATTTGAACGGTGTCTGGAGATTTTGAAGGAATACGGAGTGAATGCCATTCGTTTCGGGCACCATCAGCCTCAGACCGAATTTCTGGATATGTGCGACCGGATGGGCTTTGTAGTATACGACGAGGCTTTTGACAAGTGGAAATCGGGCTATTATGAAAAATATTTTGACCATTGGTGGCAGAAAGACTTGGCCAATATGATTACCCGTGACCGCAACCATCCTTGCGTGGTGGTGTGGAGTATTGGCAACGAGGTGGCCGAGGCCAACCTGAAAGACAAAGTGGGCGTGGATAGGGCGCGTATGTTGCAGGATTTTGTGCACGCCCTGGAACCCACCCGCCAGGTATCGCTGGCAGCGCAGAACAACCATCAGGTACATTTTGCCGGCGTGACCGACGTGATTGGTTACAATTATCTTGAAGCCAGGTTGATAGCAGAGAAAAAACTCTATCCGGAACGCATTACACTGGTGACCGAAGAATTGCCGTTCTACCGCGGCGAGGAAGGCAATATACGCAGCTATACGCCGCTCAATGCATGGGAATTAATTTCTACGCACGACTTCATAGCCGGCGGGTTTATCTGGAGCGGAGTGGATTATTTGGGCGAGGCCTCTATGGGTAGCCGCGGCTGGCCCAACGGCTTGTTTGACATTACTATGTGGGAAAAGCCCCGCGCAGCCTACCACCGTGCTGTGTGGAACAAGGAGCCTATGGTGCGCATCAACGTACCCTTTATGGAGGCGGATCTGGATCCCGGCCGAGACCTTTGGCAGTGGCCAAACCTGGTCAATCACTGGAATTTGCCCGCTCGGTATAACGGTGTGGTAATCCCCGTGGAAACCATTACCAACTGCCAAGAAGTGGAACTGTACCAGAACGGGCAGAAGATGGGGCGTGAGCAAACAGCTAATTACCCCAACCACACCATTGTATGGCATATTCCTTTCCGTGAAGGGACGGTGGAAGCCCGCGGGTTCAATGACGGGGTGGAAGTGGTGCGCTGGTCTATTCAGACGGCCGGGGCGGTGTCTAAACTGGATATTGATGTGGACCGTTCAACCATTAAGGCCGATGGGCAGGATTTGAGCTTTTTGGTATTCCAGCTTAAAGACGCACAGGGAGTCAACGTGCAGACCGATGACAGGATGATTAAGGTCACCGTAGAAGGTGAAGGCAGACTGTTGGGAGTGGATAGCGGGGATTTGCGCAAGGAAATTACCTTTGCCGGCAATACGGTAAAAACTTATTGGGGTCGGGCACAAGCCATTGTGCAGTCAACTCGCAAGGCGGGTACCATCAGGGTATGCATTGAGGCTGACGGTTTACCACAACCTTACTTTGTGTGCATAGAAACTAAATAAATAGCTACAGGGCATTGCTTTAAACAGTGGTGGGTGCCGTAAGTACCTCCACCATCTGAAAGCGGCGCCCGGTATACGCCGGCAGTTTTTCCATCAAGGCGGCCGTGGGCACCTTCATGTAGCCCGTGGTGGTGCCGTCGCTGCAGGCGTACCATGCTTCCTTCAGGACGTCGCGGTCAATGATGATTTTTACGTCTGCGGAGCTCTCCAACAGTACGCTCCACAGGGTGGCGGCGCCTCGTTCGGTGCCCATAAGACGTTGCAATTGTGCTGCATTGGCAAAACTGACGCGCGAAATACCCAGCGTGTAACCAAAATCTTTGGTACTGAAAGGTTTGTGTCCGGTGGTGACAAACAGATAAAATGCCGTTTGCTGGCGGTTGCATACCAGCAGGGTCTTTACCATACGGGTGTGTAAATGGGTGTCCACAATATCGCACTGTTCCATGGTGACTGCTGGGTCCGTGTCGACTCTTACGTAAGGTATATCCATAGCGGAAAGCGCCTGATAAACTTTTTCTTGTAAAGGTGTTTCGTATGTGGCTGGCGGGGTGATAAATGGCTGACTTACAAACATTTTATACCTAATTTATACAACAAAGATAGCTATTCCGTCAAAAATTGTAAATTTGAAATTATGAAAAGATACCTATTATTTATTCTAATAACAGCCTTCTCTTACGTCTTGCGTGCCCAGACCCTGGAACAGTGTTACGCGCGGGCACAGGAGAATTACCCCCTCATAGCGCAATACGACCTCATCCGCCAAACGGCCGAGTATTCGCTGGATGCCGCGGCCAACGCCTGGATTCCGCAAATTGTTTTTTCCGGTCAGGCCACTTACCAATCCGACGTGGCGTCCTTTCCCGAGCAACTGACCGATATCTACAAACAGATGGGTCTCAACTTTGAAGGGCTGCACCGCGACCAGTACCGTCTGGCGGTGGATATAAGCCAGACCCTGTGGGACGGAGGAGCCACCCAAGCCGCCCGCCGGGTGTCCCGAGCCAATGAAGAAGTCCAGCGACAAAGTCTTGAGGTACAATTGTATGCCCTAAAGGAACGCGTCAACTCCTTGTTTTTTGGCATTTTAGTACTTCAGGAACAGCAGCGTCTCAATACCGAACTGCAGGAAATGCTTCAAAGCAATATGGGCCGAGTCGCCTCACTGATCCAAAACGGGTTGGCCACCCCAAGCGACTCGCTGACCCTTGAGGCCGAACTGCTGCAAACCCGGCAGCAGGCCGTGACCCTTCAGACCTCAGTGGATACCTACCGGGCTATGCTGGCGCTCTTTACGGCCCACCCCGTAGGTACGCTGGAAGTGCCGGACACTCCGGCCGAGGGTGACGGGTCCCGGCCTCGGCCCGAATATGCTTTATATGACCTCCGTCTGAAAGCGGCCGACGCCCAGGAGGCGGCGCTGCGGGTAGCGCTGTTCCCGCGCATAAGTGCCTTCGGGCAAGGATTTTACGGCTCGCCGGGGCTGAATATGTTTGAGGATATGATGCATTCGCAATTCAGCTGGAACTATATAGTGGGTTTGCGGATGCAGTGGAATCTCAGTTCGTTTTTTACCAGAAAACAGGAGGCTCGCAAAATCAGTCTGACCCGGACACAGGTGGAGATAGAGCGTGACCTGTTCTCGTTTAATCAGGCCTTGCAGGTGCAACAGGCTGACGCCACGCTGGAAGGAAAAAGGCAGATCATGCAGCAGGACAATAGATTGGTGTCGCTGAGGCAGGCTGTGCGCGAGGCCACGGAAGCAAAGGTGCAGCACGGGGTGGCCGGGGTGGATGACCTGGTGCGCGACATTTACTCCGAGAATAAGGCCAAGATAGAGTCGGTCTTACATAGAGTGGATTGTCTCAAATACATTTATGACCAAAAAATGATTACCAATAATTAAGGAATATGAAAAAGAGATTATTTATCATAGGCTACATACTCTCAATAGTTTGGTTCTTTTGCTCCGGATGTGCCTCACAGGGTAGCACGCACGCCGTAGGCTATTTTGAGGCGGAAGAAGTGACGGTTTCTGCCGAGGCAACCGGCCGGTTGCTGGAGTTTGCGTTGCAGGAAGGCCAACAGGTGACGGCAGGCGTGTCGGTGGGAGCCGTTGATTCCACCCAGCTTTATCTGAACAAATTGCAGTTGCAGAAAAACGTAAAGTCAGTGGTCAGCAACCGTCCCGATGTCAACGTGCAACTGGCGGCCCTGGAGGCGCAACTGGCGCATCAGCGGGCTGAAAAGATACGCGTGGAACAACTGGTGGCGGCACGTGCCGTACCGTCCAAACAACTGGACGACATTAACTCGGCCGTGGCGCAATTGGAAAGGCAGCTGGAAGCCCAGAAGAAAACCTTACAGGGGAGTGTGGGAAGCATTGATGCGCAAAGCAGTGCCATTGACATCCAGATTGCCCTGGTTGAGGACCAGTTGTCCAAATGCCGTCTGTGTGCTCCGGTAAGCGGTACGGTGCTGGCTACCTATGTGTCGGCCGGTGAGTTTGCCGTGGCCGGAAAACCAATGTACAAGGTGGCCCGTTTGGAAGAGATGACCTTGCGTGCCTATGTGACCTCCGACTACCTTGCAAGCCTTCAAATAGGACTGTCCGTCCGCGTTACCGCCGTGTTTGGCGGTGACAACCGGCGTGAGTACGAGGGTACGGTGGCCTGGATAGCGGACAAGAGCGAATTCACCCCAAAGAACATTCCCACGGACGAGGAACGCTCCGATATGGTGTATGCAGTGAAGATTCGCGTAAAAAATGACGGGTATATTAAAATCGGGACTTTTGGAGAAGTGGCGTTTTAGGTTGTTATGCAGTATGCGGTTGAAATAGAGAATGTTTCAAAAGCTTTTGGTGCGGTGCAGGCATTGCAGGATGTCACACTGTGCATAGAGCGGGGATCTCTGTTTGCCCTGATGGGGGCCGACGGGGCGGGCCGGACCACGCTGTTCAGGCTCATGACCACGCTGTTGTGTCCCGATGCCGGACATATTACAGTGGAAGGTTTTGACACCGTAACCGATTACAAAAGCATTCGCAAACGCATTGGCTATATGCCGGGGCGTTTTTCTCTCTACGGAGACCTTACCGTGGCCGAGAACCTTGCGTTCTTTGCCTCGCTTTACGGTGTATCGCCACAAGAAAACCGCTACTTGATTGAGGCTATTTACAAGCAGATTGAACCCTTCAAAAACCGTCGTGCGGCCAAACTCAGTGGCGGGATGAAGCAGAAACTGGCTCTGTGCTGTGCCCTGATTCATGCGCCCATAGTGTTGTTTCTGGACGAGCCCACTACCGGAGTGGACCCGGTGTCGCGCAAGGAATTGTGGCTGATGTTACAATACCTTGTAAAACAAGGAATTACTATTATTGTTTTCACACCTTATCTGGATGAAATACGGCTATGTCATCGCGCAGCTCTGCTGGAAAAAGGACGGCTCAAGGCCCAGGGCAGTCCCGACCAGATAGCCTCGCTGTTTGAAGGCTCGCTGGACGTACGCGAGTCGGTATCCCGGCCCGAGGCCATCATCTCCGTACGTGATTTGACCAAGAAATTCGGAAATTTTACGGCGGTGGACCACATTTCGTTTGACGTCAAAAAAGGAGAGATATTCGGCTTTCTGGGAGCCAACGGGGCCGGCAAAACCACGGCTATGCGCATTTTGTGCGGATTGAGCGTGCCTACATCGGGCAACGGCCGTGTAATGGACTATGATGTGAACACACAGTCGGAAGAAATCAAGAAGCGCATTGGCTATATGAGCCAGCGGTTCTCATTGTACAATGACCTGACCGTGGCCGAGAACATCCGCCTTTTTGCAGGAATCTACGGTGTACCGGAGCGTGAAATCCCGGAGCGCACGGACAAACTGCTGGCCTCTTTGGATTTTGCATCAGAAAAACACCGGATGGTCAAAACCTTGCCTTTGGGCTGGAAACAGCGGCTGGCACTGGCGGTGGCTATGGTATCCGCTCCGGAAGTAATCTTTTTGGACGAACCTACCGGCGGCGTGGACCCCGTGGCGCGCCGCGCTTTCTGGGAAATGATTTACAAGGCGGCTGCCGACGGTACCACCGTCTTTGTTACCACTCATTATATGGACGAGGCCGACTATTGCGACCGGATTCTGATGATGGTGGACGGGCGTATTGAGGCTTTGGATACTCCCGCGTCTCTCAAGGCGCAGTACGGGGTGACATCGTTGGATAGTGTGTTTCATTTATTGGCCCGTAAGGCGGTCAGGAGGGACGATATATGAAAAAAAGTCCGTTTGGTGCCTTTGTACACAAAGAGTTTTTTCATATCCTCAGGGATAAGCGCACCACGCTCATTCTGTTGATTATGCCCGTGGTCCTTATCTTTCTGCTGGGCTTTGCCATTTCTATGGATGTACGCAACGTGAAGGTGGCCTATATGGACCAGTCCAACGATAAAGCGCTGGTAGAAAAGATTATGGCCCGGATAGACGCCAGTGAGTATTTTACGGTGACGGGGCGTTGTTACGGGATGGACCAACTGGACCTGCAGATGAAGGCTTCCAAGGTGGATGCGGCGCTGCGCTTTGATAGCGGGCAGCAGCTGCAGGTGGTGGTGGACGCCAGCAATCCCAATTTGGGACTTTCCTATGCCATGTACTTGAAGAGTATAGTAATGCAGCAATTGGCCGAGGAAGGTAACGCGACGGTTTCCGGGGGGGAGGCTCCGATAGTGCGGATGTTGTACAATCCCCGGATGCAGAGCAGCTATAATTTTGTGCCCGGTATCCTGGGTTTGATTTTGATATTGATTTGTGCCATGATGACCAGCATTTCCATTGTCAGGGAAAAAGAGACGGGCACAGTGGAAGTGCTGCTCTCTTCTCCGGTGCGTCCGCTGGCCGTTATTGCGGCCAAAATGGTTCCCTATTTTGTGCTTTCTTGTGTCAATATTGCCACCATTTTGCTGCTGGCCCGCTTTGTAATGCACGTGCCCATGAGTGGTTCACTGGCCTTGATTGTTTTATATTCTCTTGTGTATACGATTATGTCGCTGGCACTGGGGCTGCTTATTTCCACGTTGACGAAAAGTCAGACTACTGCATTGATTATCAGTGCCATTGCGCTCATGATTCCGGTGATGATGTTGTCAGGAATGTTGTTTCCCATTGACAGTATGCCGGGGTTCTTCAGGGCCTTGTCAATGATTATTCCGGCTCGGTGGTTTATTGACGCAATGCGCAAGTTGATGATTGAGGGGCTTGGGTTTGCGTATGTGCTCCAAGATTTGTTGGTCTTGACCGCTATGATGCTGATTTTTATGAGTGTGGCGCTCAAGAAGTTTAATGACAGACTGGAATAGGAGGCCGGATATATGATTAAGTATCTGATAGAAAAAGAGATAAAGCAGTTCTTCCGGCATCCGTTTATGCCCAAAGCGGCTCTGGTTATTCCTGTAATTGTGATTTTGGTGTTGCCGCTGGTGGTCACTATGGATGTCAAAAACGTGAAGGTCTGTGTACAGGATAATGACAATTCAACGGCTTCGGTGCGTTTGTTGACGGTGGTAGAGGCTTCCCGCTTTTTTAAATTGACGGACAAGGTGTTTGATTTTGACAGGGCACTCTCCCGGATTTCCTATGGAACGGCAGATCTGATTTTGCGTATTCCCCCGGGTTTTGAAGAGGATTTGCTTTCCGGAAACGGAGCTCGTGTGGCCATCAGTGCCAATGCCACGGATGCCATGAAAGCGTCGTTGGGAACTTCTTATTTGACGTCTATTGTCAATGATTTTTCTGCTTCTTATGTGGAAGAGACTACCGGCATGGCGCCCCAGGAGCCCCCGGTGGCGCAGTTGAACCGTTTTAATCCCCGGATGGATTACCGTACCTTTGTGTTACCGGGACTCTTAGGGATGATTGTGATTATTATCAGTTGTGTGTTTCCGGCACTGGCCATTGTATCGGAGAAAGAGAACGGGACTATGGAGCAGATCAATGTGACTCCGGTAAAGCGATGGCAGTTTATTCTGGCCAAGTTGATTCCTTACTGGATTCTGGGTGTTTTGGTGTTGAGCGTGTCTTTTTTCCTGGCGTGGGTGGTGTACGGTTTCAAGCCCGAGGGCAGTCTGCTCACCATTTACGCCGCTTCGGTGCTTATGACTGCCGCAATGTCCGGCCAGGGCCTGTTGATTTCCAATGTATCCAATACGTACCAGCAGGCCATTTTCCTTTTTTTCTTTGTGATGATTGTCTCTATTCTGATGAGCGGCCTGTATACCTCCACCGCTTCCATGCCTGCCTGGGCGCAGTGGTTTGCCCGTTTAATGCCTCCTAAATATTTTATGGAGATTATGCGCGGTGTCTACCTCAAAGGCAGTACCTTTGTCCATCTGTGGACGCAATTCCTGTTCCTCTTCCTCTTTGCCGCGGGGTTTGGGGCGGCGGCGGTGGTTACGTACCGGAAACGGAGTTGAAATAAGTTAGATTTTTATGGATAGAGACGCCATAGATTTGGGTACGCTCCATGTGCCCAAATTGTTTAGAAGATATTTTATTCCCACGTTGTTTGGAATGCTGAGTTTGTCGCTGGTAACGGTGGCGGACGGAATTTTTGTGGGGCACGGAGTGGGAAGTGACGGGATAGCAGCGGTGAATATCTGTATTCCCATATTGATGGTGTTTACGGGTATGGCGCTTATGGTGGGTGTGGGGAGTTCCGTGGTGGCATCCATTCATCTGGCCCGGGGTAAAAAAAAGGTGGCTCGGCTAACGGTGACGCAGGCGTTGCTTTTTGTAAGTGCGGTGACGGTGATCCCTGTTTTGCTGATTTTGGCCTTTCCTTCACGTGTGGGGCTGTGGTTGGGGGCTTCCACCCACTTGTTGCCTATGGTGAGGGATTATCTTGTCTGGCTGGCGCCGGCTATGTTGTTTCAGATGTGGACGGCGGTGGGGCTGTTTGTAATCAGGCTGGACGGGGCTCCGCGGTGGGCTATGTGGTGCAGTGTGTCCTCGGCCTTGATTAATTTGGTGCTGGACTGGTGGTTTATTTTTCCGCTGGGGTGGGGGGTGATGGGGGCGGCGTTTGCCTCGGCCATAAGTATTGCGGTGGGTGGAGGGATGGCAATGTATTATTTGTTTTTTAAGGCGATGTCTGTGAGGTTGTTGCTCCCTAAATGGAGTCGTAAGAGTTTGCGGTTGTCGTTGCGTAATATAGGGTATCAGTGTCGGTTGGGGTGGTCCTCTTTTTTAGGCGAGGCTACAATGGCTATGCTCATGTTTATGGGGAATCTGGTGTTTATGAAGTATCTGGGCGATGACGGGGTGGGGGCTTTTGGGATTGCCTGTTATTATACGCCGTTTGTGTTTATGGTAGGCAATGCTATTGCGCAGTCGGCGCAACCGATCATCAGTTTTAATTATGGGGCGGGGAATCGCTCGCGTACGCTCAAGGCGCAGCATACGGCGTTGGGCACGGCGTTGTTGTGCGGGGTTTTGGTGACGGGTGCGTTTGTCTTTTTTCCGGAAGCTATGGTGGGGTTGTTTTTGCGGCTCAGTACGCCGGCGGCACGGATTGCGGTGGCAGGGTTCCCTTTTTATGCGGCGGGTTTTGTGTGTTTTATTTTAAATCTGACGGTGATAGGGTATTATCAGAGTGTGGAACGTGCGTCACCGGCCACGGTGTTTGCGTTGCAGCGCGGGTTGTTGTTTCTGGTGCCCAGCTTCCTGTTATTGCCCAAAGTGTTGGGAACCAAGGGTATCTGGCTGGCGATGCCGCTGTCTGAAGGGCTTACTTTTTTGGTGATTGTGGCGTTTTTTTGCAGTAGAACGTATCGTTTTCGCAACGGCTACGGGTCGCACGTTCTGTAAACATGGCGGCGCGGGTGGGGCTCAACACTCAACCACCTCCCGCATCTCGTCCGTCAGGTAGCGGATTGTGTCCGGGTAAAGATCGGCAAATTTAGCTGAGCCTCTTCCGGAGTGTGTGGAATTTGCCTATAAGGAAGTTTACGCTATATTTGACGGCAAATGAGAGGTTCTGACAGGCATAAAAAAAGGATGACCAATCACTTGGCCATCCAGGGTTTAATAACCTAACCTTAATTGTTCGAACACTGCAAAGGAACACAATGGCCGGTTAGTAAACAACAACCATTTTCTCAATGATTTGCACGATTATGTCAAATTCCGGTGTAAAAGGCAGTGTTATTTCCGCCCCAGAATGGTTGCCCAAAAAGAGTCTGCTGGAACAATACTGATAATATTTGAAACAATAATGCATTTTTAGATTTATTACCGTAAGTAAATTTGTTACAACCTAAATAATTTACCAATGAAGAAAATTTTTGTATTATTTTTCCTGACAATGACATCGCTTATGTCATATGCCCAGGCACCGCAAAGACAGGGAGCGCAGGGAGCCCCCGGAGCGCAGGGCGCACCTGACGCCGCTCGGATGGCTCAAATGAGAAGAAATATGGATTGGGCAGGTTTTGCTCGCTATTTTGACGCAAACAATGGCATTAATGAATCTCCGCTTGTCATTTTTATGGGAGACTCCATTACCGATTTTTGGGCTCAGTACAGACCCGGTTTCTTTTCTGACAACAATTATCTGGGAAGGGGAATAGGGGCTCAAAGCATAGAACAGATGGTAATCCGCTTTCAACAGGACGTGGTAAGCCTTCATCCTAAAATTGTGGTCATATTGGCCGGTATCAACAACATTGCCCGCAACAACGGCTATATGTCATTGGAGAACATTGTGGGGTGCTTTAAAACAATGTGCGAGATTGCCAAGGCCAATAACATTATACCTATTGTATGTTCCGTACTGCCTTGCGACCGTTTCTCCTGGAACAAGGAAGCTCAACCGGCTCAGGAAGTCATTGAACTGAACCGCCTGCTTAAGGAATATACTTCCAAATCGGGGATTGTGTATGCCGACTACCATACGCCTATGGGACAACCCGACGGTTCGCTTCCCGCCAATTATTCTGAAGACGGTTGCCATCCCACCGTGGAAGGTTACCAGAAAATGGAAGAAATCATTGTGCCCGTCATCAACAGCACATTGGCCAGAATAAACAGACCCGTTGCGGTTCCCGACTGGGGAAACTTCAAGAGATATGAGCAGGCCAACAGTAAGTTGACCCAATCGCCGCTACTGGTACTTATGGGAGACTCGGTCACCGATTACTGGTATGACAATGACCCTCAGTTTTTTGACAGCAACAACTTTTTGGGACGCGGTATAGCCGGGCAGACGGCCAGTCAAATGCTGGTGCGTTTTTCGCAGGATGTATTGGCGCTCAAACCCCAAGCCGTAGCCATAATGGCAGGTACCAACGACATCTGTCAACAGTTGGCGGCCATGGCTTATTATCCGGACCAGGCCATCATTGACAACAATATTGCCATGTGTGAGTTGGCTACGCAGGCGGGCATCAAAGTCTTTCTGTGTTCCATCACTCCGTGTGCCCATTATATGCCTATCCCCACCATTGACGCCGGCTCCCGGATTGTGGCCATTAACGCGGCCCTCAAGGCTTATGCCGACGCGCACAAGAATGTGACCTACGTGGACTATTTTACCCCGCTGGCCAACAGCGAAAACGGCTTTGACGCTTCCTGCTCGTACGACGGCGTTCACCCCGCCATCAACTGCTACGATGATATGGAACGGATTCTTGTGGCCGCCGTCAAAAAAGTTCTTAAGGTAAAAGATGATTTCTATGTATTGGCATCAGACGAGGCTGACCGCTTAAAAGCCAAGAGTGATGCGGACAGGAAAGAAAAAGTGATGCCAATGAATTTTCAAGAGATGGTAGACATGATGAGTCGGATGAGAAGATAACACCAAATAATTAATACTATTATGAAACAAAAATTTAGAACTATTATTATTGGTCTGGCAATGCTGTTGGCCGTGACTCCGTCTTTTGCTCAGAAAGCAAATCGCGGGCAACTGATGGCAGGTGCGGCCAAGGTAGACATTACTCCTGCACTTAAGGATTTGCCGGAAACATCGCAAGGCATTCTTGATCCGTGTCTTGTTAGAATCATTGTATTTGGAAACGGAATTACCAAGGCGGCCCTTATTACCTTTGACGGCGGCGCAAATGGTCAAGTTGCGCAGTATATTGAAGAACGCTCGGAACAAGAATTGGGTATTCCAAAAGAAAACATCATGTACAACGGGACGCACACTCATAGCAGCGCTTCCATCCGTGGTGATGAATTGAACACCAAAGTGTATGACTGTCTCAAAAAGGCGGTGGCTTCTATGGTTCCGGCCAAAGTCGGCTATGGAAACGGTGTATGTTATTTGAATGTAAAACGCGATCTGTTTGATCCTGAACGCGGCACCTGGTGGGAAGGTCCCGACTATGACGGAAAATCCGATAAAACGGTAGCCGTTGTATATTTTGAAAGTCTTGACGGCAAACCCATAGCCACTTATTTCAACTATGCCATGCATGCCGTAATCACCGGTAATACCGACAAAGTCAGTGGAGACTTCCCCGGAGCGGCCGAACGCTATATTGAAAGCCGTTACGGTGATGATTTTGTGGCCAGTTTTGCTTCCGGTGCGGCCGGAGACCAAAACCCCATTTACTTTCAGCAGACTTTTGACTTGCGTGATATCCGTATTGCGGACTTTGCAGCCAAAGGAGAAGATATTTCCAACAAGATGCCTCCCGGAGGCCAAGGCCTGGACCGTACCAAACCCGAAGTAAAGCGCTTGCTCAAAGAACAGGAACGAATGATTGACAGTTACGGCCAAATTCTTGGCGAAGAAGTCAAATACGTCATTATGATGATGCGCCGTTATGAAGATAACGTAACCCTCAACTGCGGCAGAAAGATTGTGTCAGTTCCCGGAAGAAAACTGCTTAACAACCAGGGCCGAGCCGGCTATTCCGGAGAATATGAAGACGCTCCAGACGTGCAGATTGGCCTTGGACTTATTATGTTGGATGACATTCCCATTTCATCCGTTTCGGGTGAGGTATACAATCCTATTGCTGTACGTCTCAAAAAGGAATCTCCTTATGCCCGTACCATGATGACTACCGTTGCCTACGGCTTTGGAGCACGTGGAGGCGGCTACATTCCCGATGATGAATCCTATGGTGCAGAAACATTTGAAGTATTGACATCACGCTACAAACAAGGATATGCAGAAAGCGCCATTGTTAACGGTATCTTGGATTTAATATATGAGGCTACCCGTTAAATTTATCAAGCCTCTTGCACTTTTTTCGGCTTTGTTGTTTCTCTCTTGCACCAGTAAAGAAGAGAAATATGTGATTGGTGTTTCACAATGCAGCGTGGATGCGTGGAGGCAAGTGGCCAACACGGAAATAATGCAGGAGGCTTCTTTTTACAACAATCTGTCTGTTGAGATTAAGTCGGTGCACGATGATTCTCAACAGCAGATTCGTGATATTGAAAAATACATTGATGATGGGGTGGATCTTCTGGTGATTTCACCCAATGAATCCACCTCGCTTACCCCAGTTGTGGAAAAAGCTTATAAAATGGGCATTCCGGTCATTCTGTACGACCGGAAAATTGACAGTGACCAATATACGGCTTTTATAGGGGGAAACAATTACCAGATAGGAAATATTGCCGGTGCTTACTCGCTGAGTGTCCTTTCCCAAAGCGGACGCATTGCGCTTATTCGTGGCACCAGGGGCTCAACGGCAGACACCGAGCGGTATAAAGGATTTAAAGACGCTCTCAGCAACGCGCGGCATAACGTAAAGGTGGTGGCGGAAGAATACGCCAATTTCAACAGGGAAAGTGCCAAACAGGCAATGACCCGTTTGCTTGAAAGCCGGAGCACTGAGCTTCCTTTTGACCTGGTTTTTGCGTTTAATGATGAAATGGCGGTAGGGGTGTACGATGCTTACGAAGAAGCCGGTCTTAATGATAAACCCTTTATTCTGGGTATTGATGCATTGCCATCCAACAGGGGCAGCGGCAGTATATCCGATATTCTCAACGGAAAAATTGACGCATCTTTCATTTATCCCACCGGTGGTAACGAAGTCATAGACCTGGCTCGCCGCATTCTAATGAAAGTCAGCTATGAAAAAGAGAATCTGCTGAATACCGAATTGGTCAACAGCTCAAACATTCGCGTGTATCAAATGCAGCTGAACCAGATGCTGGAAAAACAGCGCCGGGTAGAAGACCTCAATTCAAAAATCAAGGCAAGCACCACTATGTACAAAAACCAGCAGATAATGAACTATATTTTGATCTGCTTGGCTGTCGTACTTACCTTTTTGCTTATTGCGCTTGCGTTGTCATCACGTACCAAAACCCGTCTTTTCAAACAGCTCAACAAACAGAATATCCGTATTCAGAAGCAGGTGGATTCTCTGGAAACCCAAAAGAAGCAATTGATTGGATTGTCTGAGCAGCTGGAAGAAACCACTCACGCCAAGCTGTTGTTTTTTACCAACATTTCGCACGAATTCAAGACTCCCTTGTCGTTGATATGCGGCCCCATTGACGACTTGCTATCCAATAAGGATATGCCGCAGAACGCCTTGAGTTCCCTGGATATTTTAAAGAGAAACAGTAGCAAACTCACGCGCCTTATTACCGAACTTCTTGACTTCCGTACCTATGAGAACGGGAAGGTGAACCTGAAGTATTCTATGGGCAACCTTGACCCGTTCTTGCAGGATATTGTCAAGATGTTTTCTGATGTAATCAAGAGGCGTAACCTTACTTTCACTTACGAAGTGGATGAATCTGACTACGAGATGCCCTTTGACCCAGTAAAGATGGAAAAAGTGTTTACAAACCTGCTTTCCAATGCGTTCAATCACGTAAACCGGGAAGGTTGCATTCGCATCAAACTTTTTTCCACCAATAAGGAACAACGCCGGTACGTCAATTTGTCCGTATATAACAGCGGGTCTTACATACCCCCGGAAAATATTGATAAAATCTACCAGCGCTTTTACACGTTGGATGCCCAGCAGAAGGGTACCGGCATTGGTCTGGCGCTGGTGTCGTCCATTGTGGACGCCTTGGGTGGAACCATTGATGTGGTCAGTGACAAGTCGGAAGGTACCGAATTCACGGTACGTATTCCCATTGACCCTACGCTGCGTATAGAAAACAAAATTGATAAGGATACGTATATTCCTGAGTTTGCCAGACTTAAATTGGCCACCATGCAGGAAGAAGATGCCAATGAAGGCATTTTTGACGAGACCTCCAACAAGGGGGAAAAGCAGACTGTTCTTGTCATAGAGGACAATACCGATATGAGGTATTACCTCAAAAATATCTTGTCATCGGACTACCACGTCATTCTGGCCAAAGACGGAAATATAGGTCTTACCAAGGCCATTAAATTTGTACCCAATATCATTTTGTGTGATATTCTGATGCCCGGCATTGACGGGTTCCAGGTATGCACCGCGCTGCGGGGCAATAGGGCTACCAAGAGTATTCCCATTATACTTCTTACCGCGTGCTCGCTTGAAGAGCAAAAGACAAAAGGATATGAGAGCGGTGCCGATGCCTTTATGCAAAAACCGTTTAGTGTAACCACGCTGAAGGTCCGAATCAAGACTTTGCTGGATAAAAGCAGGGAAATCTCGTCGGCCATCAACGGAGATTGGCTGGTGGGCAGGGATGCCAGCGCGTTATCCTCCGAATCCGTGGAAATACTCAACAAATTGCGTGAATATGTGGAAGAACACATTTTGGACGATATCAGTCTGGATGACCTGGCACAGTACCTGTGCTACTCAAAGTCAAAGCTGTATAGAGAGTTGAAAGACGTGACGGAATATACTCCCATAGACCTTGTAAATTTGGTGAGGTTACGTAAGGCCGTTGACCTGATGACCAACGAACATCAGAACATCACGGAAGCGGCATTCAATACCGGTTTCTCCTCTTCTTCGTATTTCTCAAGGGCATTTATGAAATATTACCATATGCGCCCCAAAGAGTATCTCCAAAGTAGACAATCTATCTAAATTAACCTTTGTCTGATTTGCATCACGGTTTTTTTTGACTACCGTCACGACAAAACAACTAAAAATAAGTGGATTCAATTATTAAATTAATACTATAAAATAAGTTCATTTCATTTAGCAAATAACGGCATATTGTTACAATTTTTTAGATTTTTGGCAGAATTCTTCCAAAACCACATATGAGAGAATTCTGCTAATTTTTGAAATAATATCAAAATAGCGTTACAAGGCCCGTAGGTATATTTGCAAAATAAGAAAACCCAGTAATGCGAAAGTTCTTATTAATTCTTATTGGTGGAGCTCTGTTGATAGCGTCCTGCTCAAAAGGCCAGACGCTCATTGACGATTTTGAGTCGGGCAATTTGGACAAATGGGTGGTGGAGGGCAACGCGTTTTTGGTTTGTCCCAAAAACTTACAAGACCATCCCGATGTCATTGGAGGTAAGGGAGACTTTATTGTGGCCAATGCACTTGACATTGAAAGTTCTCTGTCCAGCAACGGAGAGATGACTTCCGAGTCTTTCACCATTACCCAACGGTATATTAACTTTTTGATGGGCGGCACGAAAAGATTTTCCCAGCAAGGAAACCCCAGAGTGGAATTACTGATTGACGGGGAGGTCGTTTGTACGGCATCTCCTTATCTGGATGACCCCAAGACTATGGACTGGTGTTCCTGGGATGTCAAAGAATACAAAGGGGAAAAGGCCAACATCAGAATCAGCATACAGCGTAATGCCTCTTATGAAAGCAGGCGCCAGAGCGGTCCTGTAGTATTTTTTGTGGACCAGTTTATGATGTCCGCAGAAAAAATGAGTTCATTCAATCTAAAGTTGACCGTGCCCGTCAAGGCAGCCTCGGCATACCTGCTCATTCCTTCTTCTAATGAAGGCGGTGTTTCCAAGCTTTCCATCATGGCTAACGGCAAGAATATTTTGGGTGAGGCGCAGCAAATCAATCTGGCCCACTCGGAGCAGGATTACTCCATTCCCATTGACATTTCGGCCTATAACGGACAGATTCTCAATGTGGTTTTTTCCAATGTGTATGACAGCGATTTATCTGTTACCGGGATGACGCAAAGCCCGGACCGCAACATTGTCTATGATGAACCTTACCGCCAGATTTACCATTTTACCCCGGATTTCGGATGGACCAATGACCCCAACGGAATGGTATATTATGACGGGGAGTACCATCTGGCGTATCAGGCCAATCCTTACGGGACTAAACACTTCAATATGCATTGGGGCAATGCGGTGTCTACCGACCTGGTGCATTGGACGGACCTTAGGTTTATTGTGGCTCCGGATTCATTGGGTGCCATCTTTTCCGGCAGTTCGGTGGTTGACAGTGACAATACGGCCGGATTCGGTGCCGACGCCATCATTGGCATGTACACCTCGGCCAGCAGGACGCAGAAGCAGAGCATTGCCTACAGTACGGACCGAGGCAGAACCTATACCAAGTACCAGAGCAATCCCGTACTTACAGATGATGAAAAGCAACCCAACTTCAGGGATCCCAAACTGATGCGTTACGGTGACAAATGGATTGTATCCGTGGCGGCCGGAGATGTAATTTCTTTCTACGAGTCGAAGAATCTGATTGAGTGGACCAAACTCAGCGATTTCGGCAAAGGAATCGGGTCCCACGACGCCGTCTGGGAATGTCCGGACCTTTTGAAATTTGAATACAACGGGCGTGAAAAATGGGTGCTTATTGTGAACATTAACCCCGGCGGCCCCAACGGAGGCAGTGTGGCTCAGTATTTTATCGGGGATTTTGATGGCAGGGAATTTGTCGCCGACGAACTGCCTTATCCCCTCTGGATAGATGAAGGCGTTGACAACTATGCCGGAGTTACCTTCAGCAATACCGGTGACCGCCATATTTTCCTCGGCTGGATGAGCAACTGGCTTTATTCCAACCATGTTCCCACCATCAACTTCAGAAACAGTATGACCATTGCCAGGGATCTTTCTCTCAAGCACAACGGCAAACACTTGTTTCTGGCCAGTACCCCTTCTCCGGAAATCATGCTGGCCAAGTCCGGCACAGTGAAAAAGGAAGACGTCTCGGTTAAGGGATCGTACGCTATTCCCAAATTATTGCCCGATAACGACGGCGCTTACCTGATTGAGTTTACCGTGACACCCGGTACCGACGACCATTTTTCCTTTAATTTAAGTTGACTAACAACAATAATGAAAAGATGGAATACACCTTTGACTTCAAGAACCTGACGCTGAATCTGGACCGTTCACAAAGCGGTTTGACGGATTTTTACAAAGGGTTTGCCAAAAAGGATATCCTTACTCATTTGGTAAAAAGAGAACGTTATGAAGTTAAATTGTTTGTAGACAGGCACTCTACAGAACTATTCATTAATGACGGCGATTTGACTTTTACCAATTGCATGTTTCCTACAAAAGTTTATAACGCAATGGATTTCAGCTCGTCGGATGCAACCCTTTCCGACATTTTTATTAGCAAACTTAAATAATTAATAAATAATGAAACCAAAACAATCGATCGTATCCAAACTTTTGCCCATTATGTTTGCTTTTTTTGCAATGGGCTTTGTGGATATGGTAGGTACAGCCACCAATTATGTAAAGGCAGATTTTGCCCTATCCGACACTATGGCCAACTTCTTGCCTTCCATGGTTTTCCTGTGGTTCTTTTTCCTGTCGGTGCCGACAGGACTTCTCATGAACCGTATTGGGAAACGTAATACGGTAATCATAAGCCTTGTGATTACTGTACTGGCTATGTTACTTCCCCTGTGTGCCTATTCTTATCCCATTCTTCTGGCTTCCTTCTGTCTTTTGGGCATTGGGAATACGTTAATGCAGGTCTCCCTCAATCCGCTCATATCTTGTATAGTCCGCGGTGAGAAGCTGGCCAGTACTCTTACTTTCGGGCAATTTATCAAGGCAATTGCCTCTTTTATCACCCCCCTCATTGCCAGTTGGGCTTTTGTCAAATTCGGCAACTGGATGCTGCTCTATCCCATCTTTTTGATAATGGCTGCCATTGCAGCTTTTTATCTGTTCTTTACAAAGATTGATGAAGGAACGTCAAAAGACAAATCGTCGGGATTTTTCCATTGCATCAAATTGCTGGGCAATGCCCCCGTTTTGGTGCTGTTCCTTGGCATTGTGGCGCACGTGGGGATTGATGTGGGTGTGAACACTTGTGCCCCCAAAATCATTATGGAGCGCCTCTCGCTACCTCTTTCTGAAGCCGGAATAGCCACCAGTGTCTATTTCCTTTTCAGAACGCTGGGGTGCTTCTCCGGAACCTTCATTCTTGCCAAATTCCCCATAAAGAAATTCTTTATGCTCAGCGTGGCGTGCATGGTTCTGGCAATGATTGGGCTGTTCTTCTGCAAATCCCTGGTGGGATTGTATGTGGCCATAGCGCTGGTTGGTTTTGGCAACTCCAACATCTTCTCTATGGTATTTTCAAAAGCCCTTCTTTACAACCCCGAAATCAACAACCAGATGTCGGGTCTGATGATTATGGGCCTTATTGGCGGTACTATTTTCCCCATTTTTATGGGCGTACTCTCTGACGCAATGCAGTCGCAGATCGGATCTGTGCTGGTAATCAGCATTGGCGTTTTGTATCTGGTGTACCTTTCTTTTCATTTCTTTAAACAAGCCAAATCATGAGTCGAGTAATTGTAGGTATTGGTGAAATCCTGTGGGATATGCTTCCCACCGGAAAAGCATTGGGCGGTGCCCCCGCCAATTTTGCTTATCATGCAAAACGTCTTGGGCAAGAAGGCTGGGCTGTCAGTGCCATTGGTGATGATGCCCTGGGAAATGAGATTCAAGAAATCGTTGCTGAAAAACAACTGAATAATATATTGGCCGTCACTTCCAAACCCACCGGTACCGTGCGCGTGAGTCTGGATGCTGCCGGGGTGCCTTCTTATACCATAATGGAAGACGTTGCTTGGGATAATATTCCCTTCAATGAGCCCATGAAGGCTCTGGCCCAAAGAGCTGATGCCGTATGTTTTGGATCACTTGTTCAGCGCGGAAACTCCAGGCAGACGGTGCTCGATTTTATCAAGGCAATGCCTGTCAATGCCTTGAAAGTGTTTGACATTAATCTGCGTCAGCACTATTATTCTAAACAAATTATTGCCGAGTCGTTGGAACTTGCTAACATCCTAAAAATCAACGATGAAGAAATTGACATTGTGTCGGAAATGTTTGATTTGGGCAATGATCAGGTAGCAGCCTGCAGAAAACTTATTGACGTGTATGATCTATCGTTGGTGATTCTGACCAAAGGTGCCAAAGGCAGTGCGGTCATTACAGCCGATCGGGTCCTAGAACACGCCGCCGGTAAGGTGACTGTTGTGGATACGGTAGGTGCCGGTGACTCTTTTACGGCTGCTTTTGTACTGGCTTATTTGAGAGGAGATTCACTGGAAGCCGCGCAACAACTTGCCGCCCAAACGGCAGATTATGTATGTTCCCAGGCAGGAGCTATGCCTCAATAGAAAAAATTCCAACCTAATTTATTAACATAAACTTATCAAATGAAAAAACTTTATTTACTCATTCTTTCTATGGTACTTGTGCTTGCTTCTTCACAGTGGGCCGGTGCTCAGAATAAGTCGGTAAAAGTCAACGTCAAAGATGCCAACGGACCATTGATTGGTGCAACTGTTCTAGTCAAGGGCACTACCAATGGCGATGTGACTGATGTTGATGGGAATGTGACGATTAACAACGTAAATGAATCGTCCGTTCTTACAGTAAACTACATTGGCTTTGTTACTCAGGAAGTTCCTGTGGGAAAACAAGCCGTTATTGATGTCCTTCTTGTGGAAGATTCACAAGTTTTGGATGAATTGGTGGTTGTAGGGTATGGTACTCAAAAGAAGGAATCTCTTACCAGTGCCATTACTTCCGTACGAGCCGAAGACGTGACCAACACCAAACAAAACGACGTGGTGACCGCCCTTCAGGGAAAAGTTGCCGGTCTGTTTATCCGCCAGTCAGGTGGTACCCCGGGTAGCTTCGGGGCCGATATCAGCTTGCGCGGTTACGGTGCTCCCATTGTGGTTATTGACGGTGTGGTTCGTTCTGAATCATACAGCAATAGAAACAAAGGTATCAACACCGACTTGACTTTGTCTCAGTTGAATCCGGAAGACATTGAAAGCATTTCAGTATTGAAAGACGCTTCCGCTTCCATTTACGGGATGGGTGCCGCCAACGGGGTTATTATGGTAACCACCAAAAAAGGGACTGCTCAGAAAAAGCCTACCGTATCCTATTCGGACATCTTCTCGTTTGGTTCTCCCAAAATGCCTAAGGAAGTGGGTATTGTGGACTATATGAAATTGTCCAACGAAATGGCCGATGTGGCTAAGTTTGCCAGACCTTACTCTCAGGAAGAAATTGCTCAGTATGCCAGCGGTGAGAAACAGGGATTCAGCTGGTGGGATGCCGCTATGAAAAGCCATTCCTCCACACAGACCCACAACGTATCGGTACGCGGGGGTAGTGATGCCTTCACCTACTTCCTCTCGGGAAGTTTCAACGACGACAAGAGTATCTATGATTCCCCCAACAACTACAAATATCAAAGATACACCCTCCGTGGTAACTTTACCGTGAAGTTGACTGACAATCTGACGATGGACTATCAGACGTCTTTCCGTTCCACGAACTCGGCCGACCCTGCCAATGATGACGTATACAATGAAAAATCAGCCATGATTTTCAACTACATTGCGTTCTCTGACCGTTTCACTCCCGCTACGGTAGAAGGTAAACCCAATCACTATACGTATCAGGGTCAGTCTCCGACAGAAAACCCCATTGCCATGATGGACCACAATCTTAACTACACCGACAAGAGAGGACGTGCGTTCACCAACAGTGTAAACTTCAACTATGACGCTCCTTTCCTGAAAGGACTTCATATGATGCTGCAGGGTGCCTACGACTTCAACTACGACGGATCTTATACCAAAAAGACCATTTATCCTCTTTACAGCTATGAAACCGATGAAATTCTGGGCTACGGCGGGGATGAAAATTCTTACCGTGAATCCATATCTGAAAGAGAACGTTATTACGGCCGTTTCCAAGCCAACTACAGCCACACTTGGGGCAAGCACACTGTTTCTTTGATGGCTGCCGCAGAAACGACTTTGTTCAACCGCAGAAACATGATGGCTAAGCGCCTCTATGGAGACTTCTTTACCCATCCGACCATTTCCAGCGGTCTTGCCGCCACCGCATCCAACTCGGGTTCCAGATCAGAGACCGCCACTGCCGGTTACCTGGGCCGTGTAAACTATGAATTTGCCAACAAATATCTGGTGGAAGTGATGGCTCGTTACGATGGTACCTATGTATATCAACAAGGTCAACGTTGGGGCCTTTTCCCGTCGGTCTCTTTAGGTTGGAGAATATCGGAAGAAGGTTTCATCAAGAAGAACCTTCCGTTTATCAATACTCTGAAACTTAGATATTCAGACGGTATGACCGGGTTAAGCCAAGGTAGTCCTTATGCGTATGAAAGCGGTTATGTATCCGGCAACTCTTACGTATTTTCTCCCGGAAGCTCCTCTCTTGGATATGTAAATAACCAAATTGCCAATACGGTGCTTACCTGGGCCAACGTTCGTATGCAGGACATCGGTTTGGACTGGAATCTGTGGCACGACAAATTCGGTGGTACTTTTGACTTGTTCAGAAGACGCACGGAAGGTATTGCCGGTACCAGTTCGGGATCAAACCCCACTATTCTGGGTGTTACCGTACCTCAAATCAATATTGACTCTCAAGAAACGGTAGGGATGGAACTTATGCTTACCCATCGCAACAGAATCGGTAAATTGAGCTATAACATTGCCCTTACCGGTAACTTGTCCAGAACCAAGAGACTGCACGTAGAAAGTCAAGCCACTTCCCGTTGGGCTTCTTCCCAACAGTGGTGGGGCGGCGGTTTCTCGTTTGGCGGTGGTGGAAGTACCCAGGACCGCTGGTCAGACTATCACGCCCTGTGGTACTATGGTCTTGACGGAGGTCGGTTTACCAGCTGGGAAGACATCTATGATTCCAATGTGAAATACGATGCCAATACCGGTATGCAGACTACCGTTGTAGGTCAGTACAAACTGTTGGACTACAACCAAGACGGTTATATCTCCGGTGCCGACGTGCAATACAAATGGGGTGAATCCAATCCGCCCTTGCAGTTTGGTTTGAACGTGGGTTTGAATTATGAAAACTGGGACTTCAATATGGTATGGCAGGGAGCCACTATGGTTTCCAAGATCATCTGGTTGCTCCATACGTTTGGATACGGCGGGTATAACGACATTTTTGAGATGTACACCGACCGCTACCACGTAGCCACTGAAGGGGCCGACCCCTACGATCCCGCCACCGAATGGGTAGCCGGTTACTGGCCTGCTCTTATGGATGCTTCCGATGCCAACAACTGGCGTCCGGGTATGTATGACGCTCCTTCTGATTTTACTCAGATCAACGCCACTTACTTCCGCCTCAAGAGTTTTGAAATCGGTTACACGCTTCCCAAGACTATCCTGAGAAAAGCCGGAATACGCAGTACACGCTTCTTTGTAGGTGGTGCCAACTGGCTCACCCTCTGCACCAAAAAGATGAAATATTATGACCCCGAAGCTGCTGCCGCTATGCAATCTAACACGATGCCTATTATGAGAACCGTAAACTTTGGTATCAATCTTAACTTCTAATCTTATTGAAATATGAAAAAGATACTATATACAATCTCAGCTTTGCTTTGCCTGTCCGTTGGGCTTACTTCCTGTGATAAGATATTCAACAACCTGGAAGGTGACCTGACCAAAATGACGGGAGCTGACATGGCTGCTTCGGAAGCAGGTATTCAGATGCTTTTGGCACAAGTATATTCATACCTTCCTGTAAATGATTTTGGATACGAAGATCAGTACACTATGAACGCCACCGACAGTCACGGCGGTGACTACGGTTTCAACTCCAATCCGTATTATGGAATGTACGGCGTGCAAACTTATTGGAACTGGTCCGGTATACGTTCTATCAACTCGTTCATTGATATTGTCAACGACGCCAAGGAAAGAGGGGTTATCAATGAAGAGGCCCGCAAGGCCTATGTGGCTGAAGCCCGTTTTGTCAGAGCCTACTGCTACTTTATTATGGTAAGATCTTACGGTGGTGTGCCCATTATCACTGAAGTGCTTGACCCTTACTATGACGGTAAAGGCAATGAAGAACTTTTCAAGTTTGCCACACGTGCCACCGAAAAAGAAACTTGGGACTTTGTCATGACCGAACTGGATGCCGTGGCAGCCGACCTGGGTGAAACCCCCGTTACCGAATTCCGTGCCGGCAAGTATGCCGCTCTGGGACTCAAGGCCCGTGCCGCTCTGTATGCCGCCTCTGTCAGCAAATACTGGGCAAAACAAGGTGCCATTGACACCAAATACAAAGCGGTTGCCAGCAAGAAAACCTATATGGAACCCTCTTACGCTTCTGACTATTACAACCAGTGTATTGCCGCCTGCGAGGCCATCATTGGCAGCGGCCGCTTTGCTCTCTACGGAGCCAATCCCGCCAATGTGGCCGAAGCCGTTAAGAATCTGGGAGAAATGTTCCTTACCAAAAAGAACAGCGAGTTTATCTTTGGCGTTTCTTTGAACGACGGGGTATCTTCTTCCGGTAGCAATTTTGACGTGTACAACAGCCCCAGTCAGACCGTAACGGGTAACTCAAGCTGCGGCAAGTATTCCGTCACCATTGATTTTGTGGACAAGTTTGATTACTACGACGCCATGGGCGGCGCGGTAGACGGTACCATCAAGACCCGGAATGACGGAAAGGAAGACGAATACTTCAACGCCACTCTGTCTCGATTCCCCGCAGAAAAAGATAATATTGACTACACGCGTTACGACAACATCAGCGATCCTTTCCAGAATAAAGACGCCCGCTTCCAGGCGTGGATTCTTTATCCCGATGCTCAATTCCGTGGCCAGACCATCAAACTGCAGGGCGGTCTTATCCATTCCAACGGATCGGTTAACCTTTGGAACGACGGCAGTGAAACCATCGGGGACAAAACGTATTACGCTTTTGGCGGTCCTACCGGCGTGATTTCCGGTTTCTTCAATTATGAAAACAAGATGGCCGGCAACACCATCACTACCGGTTTTGGTCTTCGCAAATTCTTGGATCCCACTTCATTCCAGCTTTACCACAAAACCTTCTGGTATGATATCCGTTTTGCCGAAATTCTGTTGAGTTACTGTGAAGCGGTTGTTGAAAACAACGTATCCGCCAAGGTAGCCACTGCCCAGAAGTACCTCAATGACATCCGTCACAGAGCCGCTTTCACGGACAATGTGGATTTAACCATAGAAAACGTGCTTCATCAGAGAGAACTTGAATTTGCCTTTGAAGGGGACCAACTTTATACATTGCACAGACGTCGTTCAATGTACAACAAGAGAAACGACCCCGAATTGGCAGGTACAAAACATGCGTTGACTCCCGTACTTGACCTTTCCAAAGGCGACCCCAAATACATCTTTGTAAGATCAATTTTCTACGCAGAAGATCCTCTTACCGGTGGTAAGGCTTCTGACTACCATACCGATTACATTCAGTATTACAAAAAGATCAGCGACTACGGCGTGAATGGTTACGAACCCAATCCTGCTGACGAATAACAATGTTTACTACTATGAAAAAAATATTTTACATTCTTTCAATTCTCGTTTTAACCAGCTCTTGCTCCTGGTTTGAGCTGGACAACTTTGATGGACCCAATGCAGCCATATCGGGTACTATTATTGATGCCCAGACTAAAGAAGTTCTTGCGGTGGAATGCAAGTTCGGTAATATGTTTGGCGGCGTGTATATGGGCGCTCCCAATGAAGGTTATATCTCTGTGTATGAAAAGGGTTGGGACTATGAAGCCGCTCAATACTGGCACCTCAAGAATGACGGTACGTACAGAAACGCCGCCATCTTTGCAGGGGAATACCGTATGGAAGCCAATGCCAACAATTTTTATCCCGTCACCAAAGACAACGTAGTCATCAATGAAGGTGAAAACACTATGGATTGGGAAGTGATTCCTTATGTAAGAATCATTGACCCCAAAGTGGAATATGTAAACGGCAAATTTGTGGCCACCTATAAGTGCGAATTCGGAGATCCCGCCAAGGCCAACAAAATTGTAAACGCCAAACTGCTTTGCTACCCCGATACGTTTGTAGGTGTATATTGCAACTATTGCGCTCAGGATCCTTCCGCCACCTCTACCCAAGTGGTAGCTGACGGCAAGACGGTCAACACACTGTCCATTGACCCCAAGTTGTCTGTGAACCTCGCTGAATTCAAATATACCGGCAAATACCATTATTTTAGAATTGCTGTTTGTGCGGAAGGTGCCCAAGCCAATACCGGACGCCATTACAACTATTGCCAAACCATTAAGATCAAACTGTAAGGTTATATCATGAAAAGAAAATTAGTTATATGTGTTTGCGCCCTGATGGCCGTCTTACCGGCTGCAGCGCAAAACGGACCCCGCGGTCAACTGATGGCCGGTGCGGCCAAGGTGGATGTGACTCCTGCTGTGGAGGAACTTGCAAAAAATTCCTTTGGAATTCTTGACAAGACTCACGTGAGGGCCATTATCTTCTCAAACGGCAGCAGAAAAGCCGGTTTTGTAAATATTGACGGGAACGCCAACCAACGGGTGGTGGATACCGTAAATATTATGGCTCAGAAAGAACTGGGTATTCCTGTAGGCAACATTATCTACAACGGTACCCACTGTCACTCCACTGGCGCTGTCCGTGGTGACGAACTGATCAACCGGACCTACAAAGCCGTCAAAGACGCGTACAACGCCATGGTTCCCGCCAAAGTGGGCTTTGGAGAAGGCGTAAGTTATCTTAACGTGAAACGTGACCTCTTTGATGCCGAACGCGGCACCTGGTGGGAAGGCCCCGACTATGACGGAAAATCCGACAAGACCGTGGCTGTCATTTACTTTGAAAGTATGGACGGCAAACCTATTGCCACTTATTTCAACTATGCGATGCATGCCGTAATCACCGGTCAGATGGATATGATCACCGGCGACTTCCCCGGCAAAGCCGAAGAATATGTGGAAAGCCGTTACGGAAAAGATTTTGTAGCCATGTTTGCCTCCGGGGCAGCCGGCGACCAGAATCCTCTTTACTTCCAGCAGACTTTTGACCTGCGCGACATCCGCATTGCGGACTATGCCGCCAAGGGTGAAGACATCTCCAACAAGATGCCTCCGGGAGGTCAGGGCCTTGACAGAAACAATCCGGAAGTCAAGAGACTGATGGACGAACAGAAGAGAATGGCTGAAAGCTACGGCCAACTGCTGGGCGAAGAAGTGAAGTATGTCATTATGTCTATGAAGCGTTTTGAAAACAATGTCACCATTAATTGCGGCAGAAAGAACGTTTCCTGCCCCGGAAGACGCCAGCTCAACGGTGGCGGCCGTGCCGGATATGCGGGTGAATATGAAGATGCAAAACCCATTGACATTGCTCTTGCGCTTGTAATGCTGGACGACATTCCGGTTACAGCGGTTGCCGGTGAAGTATACAACCAGATTGCCGTGCGCCTGAAGAAAGAATCACCGTATGCCAGAACCATGATGACAACCGTAGCCGACGGACACGGAGGCTGGGGCGGTTACATCCCTGACGATGAATCCTACGGTGCCCAAGTATTTGAAGTGCTGGGTTCGGGCTTTAAACAAGGCTATGCAGAGAGTGCTATTGTAAACGGTCTGCTTGACCTTATACATCAGGCCACTCATTAATGATTTTTTTTGAAAGACTGGCAGTTACCTCTTGTATGTAACTGCCAGTTATTTCATTTATTGGTACCGCGTAACTATCATTGACTCTATGAAAAAATACTTATTATTAATTGTAACCTTATGCCTGCTTATACCGGGTACCGGTTATGCTCAAAGAGGGCAGTTATATGCAGGGGCTGCCAAAGCCGATATAACGCCGGCGGAAGAATCGCTTCCCAAGACATCCTATGGAATCTTGGATCACTGCTATACAAGAGCTATAGTGTTTGGTAACGGCACTACCAAGGCGGCCTTCATTTCATTTGACGGTGCAATGATTAACAATGGTCTGGTACAGACTGTCAATGAACGCGCTGCCAAAGAATTGGGAATTCCCGAAGGAAATATTATGTACAACTGGACCCATACCCATTCCGGCGCTGCCGTTAAAAATGAAGAGCTTGTGGCAAGGACCTGGAAGGCGCTCAAAGAGGCTTCTGATCAAATGGTTCCGGCCAAAGTGGGGTACGGTTCGGGGGTTTCCTATCTCAACGTCAAACGGGACCTTTTTGATGCCGAACGCGGCACCTGGTGGGAAGGACCCGACTATGACGGCAAATCGGATAAAACGGTTGCCGTAATTTATTTTGAAAGTATGGACGGCAAGCCTATTGCCACCTACTTTAACTATGCCATGCACGCCGTCATTTCCGGAAACCTGGATATGGTCAGCGGGGATTTCCCCGGGGCGGCGTCAAGGTATGTGGAAAGCGCGTATGATGACTATTTTGTGGCCCTTTTTGCCGCCGGTGCAGCCGGTGACCAGAATCCGCTCTTTTTTCAGCAGACTTTTGATTTGCGTGACATACGCATAGCCGACTATGCTGCTCGCGGAGAAGACATCTCCAACAAAATGCCTCCCGGCGGAGTGGGAATGGACCGCTCAAATCCGGAAGTGGCCCGCCTGATGAATGAACAGAAACAAATGGTGGAAAGCTACGGACAACTTCTGGGAGAAGAGGTGAAGTACGTGATTATGAATATGCGTCACATGGAATCTAATGTGACCCTGAGTTGTGGCCACAAAAAACTTTCCGTTCCCGGCAGACGCCAAACCAATGCGGGCGGTCGTGCCGGATATGTCGGTGAATATGAAGACATAGGTCCGGTAGACATTGACCTTCACCTTACGATGCTTGATGATATTCCCGTGGTGGGAACCAGCGGAGAACCTTATAATCCTATTGCCGTCAGATTAAAAAATGAATCGCCTTATTCCAGAACCATAATGACGATGATATGTCAGGGCGCATTTACAGGATATATTCCCGATGACGAATCCTACGGGGCACAGTCTTTTGAAGTCCTCGGGTCAAAATTCAAGCAAGGTTATGCGGAAAGCGCTATTGTGAACGGGGCGCTTGACCTCATGCATGATGCCACGCACAGTGCGGTTATTGCCGGACCGCAGGTACCGGCGGACCCTTACTACCAGATGAAAGAACAACCTTGTGTAAGTCAGGGGAAAAAACTTTATGGAGAACTGTATACTCCAAAGAACGGATTGTCACAGAAACCGGTCATTATCATGGCGCACGGTTTTAACGGCACGTATATCAATTTTTACGATATTATTCCCGGCTTGACCAAAGACGGTTTTATGTGCTATACCTTTGATTTCAGCGGTGGTTCGGTAAGAAGCCGCAGTGAAGGGGATACCCGTGATATGACTATTTTCACCGAGACGCAGAATCTGATAGACGTGGTGGAAATGTTCCGGGAAATGAAGGGCGTGGACAAGGACAAAATCTTCCTGCTGGGAGAAAGCCAGGGCGGCCTGGTGGCAGCTATGGCCTCGGCAAGGATTCCGGACAAAGTCAAGGCGACAGCCTTGATGTACCCCGCGTTCACCATTCCGCTCAATGCCGAGAAAATGTTAGCCAGACAAGCCGATCCGGACAACATCAATATGATGGGAATGGCTATGGGCCGGAACTATTACGAGTCAATGCTCAAGTATGACCTCTATGCCGACATTGCTAAATATGAAAAAGACGTGCTCATTGTGCACGGTGATGCCGACAAGCTGGTCAACAAGAGTGTGTCGGACAAGGCGGCCGAGGTATACAAATCTTGTGAGTACCACGTCATTGAAGGAGGAGACCACGGCTTTAACAACCCCGAGAACCGGGCCACCTGCCGTGAATATCTTGGCAAGTTCTTCAACGGCCAGCTCAAAACGGTGGAAGACAAGGTGCCCTGCCTGAGCTCTCCGGCGCATCAGCTGAGTCCCATGCCCAAAGAATATTCACGTGAGGCCAAGCAGCAGGGAACGGTGGTGCGGATGGATTACAAGACAAAGGGCGCCGATGGAAAGAAGCTTGACAAATATTTCAAAGTTTATTTGCCTTACGGTTACGACCCTAATAACAAAGAGAAGAAATACAATGTGTTCTATCTGCTTCACGGAGGTAACGGTAATCCCGAGCATTATTGGATGTGGCCCAATCCCAGCCTCAAGAACATTTTGGACAACATGATTCAGCGCGGGGAAATTGACCCCCTGATTGTGGTCACCCCCACGTATTATCCGCCCGACAGAACCTCGGGAGGTACCGACGATGTCAAGCTGTTCCATGACGAACTGGTTAAGGATATAATGCCGCTTGTTGAAGAAACTTATAATACATACGCCAAAAACGGGAAAGATAAATCGCTGATTGATTCAAGAACGCACAGGGCTTTTGGCGGCTTTTCACTGGGCTCGGCCTGTACCTGGTGGCAGTTTATCCAGTCACTGGAATACTTCAAGTGGTTTATGCCTATGAGCGGCGACTGCTGGGCACTTCGTCAGATGGGAGGAGCCGACCAGTCCGATGCCACCGCCAAATTTCTGGCCGACAACTTGAAAAAATACCCGGCAAAGTTTGCCGATGATTTCTTTGTATACTCGCTTACGGGCGACTGCGACATTGCCTATGCCCCCGTATTGAACCAGATGGCGGCGCTGCAGCAGTATCCCCAATTCCGCTTTGATGATGATTTTTCCAAAGGAAATATGTACTTTAGCGTAATGCATTCCGGATTTCACTCCTTTGAATACATCAATCAATATATTTACTATGCACTTCCTTTCTTTTTTAAATAATTTTAGAAAATGAAAAAGTTTGTATTTTGTTTTACTCTCTTTGTGGCGGCTTTGCTGTGTCTGACGGCAAACGCGCAGCAAATCATCCTTCCCGAACTGCTTCAGGGAGATATAGTGCTTCAGCAACAAACCGATGCCCGTATCTGGGGCAAGGCAAAACCGGGTACCGCGCTTACTGTCAACACTTCGTGGAATGGAAAAGAATATAAGGCTACGGCCGGAGCGGACAGCCTTTGGAGTGTAAAGGTGGCTACCCCGCAGGCAAGCTATACCCCGTACGACGTTACCATAGCTTCTGGCAAGGAGTCCGTGACGTTGCGCCACGTGCTTATTGGCGACGTTTGGTTTTGTGGCGGACAAAGCAATATGGAAATGCCCATGAAAGGAATGTTTAATTGCTCTGTGGACAATGCGGCCCTGGAAATTGCTCATGCCGCCCAAAACAAGGGATTGCGCTACGTGACGGTAGTGAAACATCAGTCACTGGAACCCATTCCCGGTTTTTTTACCCAGGGCAAATGGTCAAAGAGTTCTCCGGCTACGGCGGCTGACTTCAGCGCTACCGGTTTTTTCTTTGGGCAAGCCCTTTCTCAGGCGCTGGATATTCCCATTGGTCTTATCAGTTGCAACTGGAGCGGCTCTTTTGTAGAAGACTGGATGAGCAAGGAACTCATTGAAAAATATCCGAGCCAGGAAGTGTTTGGGACCGAGTTTTCTAAGGCTTTTACCAAAATGTATTACGGAATGTTTGAACCGGCCAGCAAATACACGGTCAAGGGCATGATCTGGTATCAGGGCGAATCCAACGTGGGCAGCCCCGATTACACAGAAAGACTGGTGGCTGCGGTGGAACTCTGGAAACAGAAATTTGAAGTGAAGGAACTGCCTTTTTATCTGGTGGAAATAGCTCCCTACAATTACAACAAGGGGTTTGAATTGTTCAGTGCCGACCTGCGCGGCCAGCAGCTGAAAGTGGCTCAAATTCTTCCCGAGTCGGGTTTGGCTTGCACCAATGACCTGGTATACGACTATGAAGCCAACCAGATTCATCCGGCCCAGAAAAAGGCGGTAGGCGAGCGGTTGGCCCTGATGGCGCTGAGCAAGACTTATGGCTTTGGAAATCCTTGCGAAGGCCCCGTTTTTAAGGAAATGCAGGTGAATGAAAGCAATGCGTTGATTTTATTTGACAATGCTCCCAACGGTTTTGTCAACAAAGAAATCAAGGGTTTTGAAATTGCCGGAGAAGACAAGGTATTCTACCCGGCCACTGCTACGGTGGGTTTTGCACCTCGTGGCAGAGGACAGGGACAAGGGATGATGATGGGCGGCTATGCCATCCGTTTGTCATCCGAGAAGGTGGCCAAACCGATAGCCGTAAGGTACGGCTACGGTCCATTCACGCCGGGGAACCTTCACAATACGGAAGGCCTTCCCGCTTATCCTTTCAGAACAGATGACTGGGATCTTTAAAAATAGCAACGCAAGGCTGTCTTGGGCAAAAACGGCGTCAGTACTCATTATTTCCTTAATGAGTACGGCCCTTTTTGCTCAGGAAGACGGCTTTGCCTACAAGCCCACGGAAACGTGGCCTTATGAATTCTCTTCTTTCACCAACGGGACTATCCTATTGAAAGGCAATACCGACGGGCTGACAAAAGAAATGAATATTTGTCTGGCGGACGGTAACGTGCATTATGTGGAAAACGGGGAAATTCTGGCAGCCGACCTCTCCACGGTCCTATATGTGGAGATTGCCGGCCGTACATTTCTTCACGCAGCCGACGGAATGATGGAAATTCTTGCCCAAAACGCCAACGGGTACGTATTGAACAGCAAAACGCTTGATTTATCTCCCACTGACGGCGTGGATATAGGCTATGGCATAGTTACTTCCACTGTTGCCGCCAAGAACGTGGATCTTACCATGAGTTCCGCTTTGGGAACGGCAATGATTCACGCCAAGGTGGTGGAAAAACTCAACGAAAAGGACAGCGGAGCTCCCCTGAAACTGATGGAACGGTTGATTTTAAAAATCGGCAATCAATTGATTCCCGCCACTAAAAAAGACGTCCAGGATGTAACGAGTAAAGAGGCCCTTTCTGCTTTCCTCAAGTCCAACAAAATCAAATGGAATAATTCCCAGTCGTTGTTGCAGGTTGTGGACTTTGTATCCGCAACCGTTCCCAGATAAAGTCCGGAATGAGCTCCCAGATGAAGGTGAGCAGGGCATAGCGCCAATCAATGGTGATTTTGCGTCTGCGGGCATAGAGGGCTTTCACTATCTTTGCCGCCACTTTTTCCGGACGCAGCAACATGGGGTATTTTCTATACGCCAACATATCAGTGTCTACAAACCCCGGCCGGATTTCCGTAAAACGGATGCCGGCCCTTTGTATGTAGGACAGTTGCGAGAGCGACTGAATATAATGTCTCTGAAACCTTTTGGTGGCCGAGTAGGCAGGTGACACGCCAAGCCCTTTGGTCCCCGCAATGGACGTGATGGCGGCTATCCGGCCGCCTCCTTTTTGGGCAAAGTAGTGGTAGGCGGTGGTCATGATGCGCATAAAGCCTTCCACGTTGGTTCGGGCGGTGGACAGTTCTATGTCCTCGGCCATTGAAGGGTTTTGCCGGCCGCATCCCGAGGCGAGGAAAATCAGGTCCGCGCCGCCGGTTTGTTCAATCAGTTCCAGCAGTTGCGCTCCGGCGTCCTCGGCACAGACGTCTATGCGGCGTACCGCCACTCGTGACCCCATTTCTTGCTGAGCGGCCAGTAGCCGTTCTTCCCTACGTCCGGCCAGCCCCAAAGTCCAGCCGTCGCGGTGCAGTCTGCGGGCCACTTCAAGGCCTATGCCCGAGGTGGCACCAATAATGATAGCTTTCATATTTTGTGTTTTATACCCATTCATCGGCCAGGATATCGCCGTTCATCCCAATGATGACCTTCTTAACCGGCACCTTGCGTAAGGCCTTTGCAACGGCCGAGAGGGCCAGTTGCAGCAAGCCGCCGCAGCAGGGCACTTCCATCATCAGTACGGTGAGCGTGTTGATTTTTGCCTCATCTATAAGGGCGGTCAGTTTCTCTACGTAGGCCTCCTTGTTGGAATCCAGTTTGGGGCAGGCAATGGCCAGTTTGCGTCCGGCCAGAAACCGTCCGTGAAAATTGCCGTAGGCGTAGGCCGTGCAGTCCGCGGCCAGCAACAGGTCCTGTCCGGCAAAAAAAGGCGCATGAGGGTTAATCAGGAGCAGTTGCACGGGCCAGTGGGTGAGGGATGATTCCTCACAGGTTGCTTCTTGCCGAGGCCGAACCCCTTCTGCAACACCGCCCGACGGTGCCTGTGCGGGAAAGGAGTGCGCGGCCGAGCCAGGACAGCCGCAGGCTAGGGGAGCGGTGGGCTTCAGACGTTCTTTGACCGCCGTTTCACTGAAGGGAGCGGCTTCACGCTTTTCAATGGTGAGGGCGCCCGTGGGGCACTCGCCAATGCAGGCCCCCAGACCGTCGCAATAGACGTCGCTGACGACGCGGGCCTTTCCGTCAATCAGTTGCAATGCCCCTTCATGACATGCGTTTACGCATTTTCCGCAGCCGTTGCAGAGGTCTTCGTTGATGGTGATGATGTCTCGTTGCATAATTTTTTTATTTACGGCAAAGTTAGGTAATGGCGCTATGTGGTGCATGTAACAATTGTTACTCCCGGGTTATTCTTTTCGCTCCAATTTGCGGCGCAGGAAAAACGATCTCGTGGCCAGAAAAAACAGCACGACTCCCACCGCGTTGACACCCACCACCATCCAGAAGGCCGCGCTGTAGCCCAGGGTCTCGGCCACAAAGCCCCCCATAAGGATGCCCAGGCCAAAGCCGGCGTCCCAGGATATGAGGATGCTGGAGTTGGCGGTGCCCCTCTGGTTGTGTCGGGCCACGCCAATGAACATATTCAGAAAGGCGGGGTACATATGCCCGTTGCCCAAACCAATGAGCAGGGCCGAGCCAAAGTAGCCCCAGGTGTTGGGACAGACCACAAACAGGATGTAGCCTGCCAGGGAGATGAGTATGCCCGTACCCGCATTTTGTGTCAAACGGCCGGCCCGCAGGGCTTTGGCTCCTTGCAGCCGCGATACAAAGAGTCCTCCGGCCAATACCATAAAGTAGGTTCCCGCGCCGCCGGTGATGCCCATCACTTCCTGGCTGTAGATGGGCAGGTAGTTGTTCAACACCCCGTAGCAGAAGGCAAAGAAGGCAATGTTGACGGCCAGCATCCAGCCGTTGGTAAGGAAGAATCGGTCCAGGGATATTTTGCTTTTGTCGGGCACTATGGCTTTTACAGGCAGTTTGACGGCGGCGGCGGTCAGCAGGCCCAGCAACGCTATGCCCAGCGATATCCAGAAGAGGAGTTCAAACCGATCCGATATTTTATAGAGGTAGATGCCCACCGAAGGGGCAAAGGCCATGGCCAGGTTGTTGCTGAGTCCAAAGTAGCCTATTCCTTCGGTACGGCGGCTTGCCGGAAGCACGTCTATGGCCACGGTGCTGTTGGCCACGGTCAGTGATCCAAAGGGGACGCCGTGCAGGGTTCTGATAATGGTGAACAGCAGCAGGGTCCCGGCGGCCAGGTATCCGGCAAAGAAGACAAAGAACAGCACAAAGCAGACCATCAGCACCCGTTTGCGCGGAAAGCTGTCCACCAGGTATCCGCTGAAGGGACGTGCCAGCAGGGCCGCAAGGGTGTAGCCACTGAGTACCAGTCCAATGACGTCTTTGGTGCTTCCAAAGTTGTCCAGCAGGTACAGAGGCAGCAGGGGGGTAAACAGGTAGAAGGCAAAGTACAGCAAAAAGTTTGCAGTCATCACCTTGATGTAGTTGCTGTTCCAGAGTTTGTCCATAATCCGCTTTCTCTATAAAATGCCGGCGGCCTCAAACAGCTTCCGGTACGCTTGTGCCTTTTGTGCCAACAGCAGGGGATAGGCCCGCGAAGTGGAAGGCATCCTGTAAAATTTCATTTGCCGAGGCAGGGCACTGCACTGTCCCACCGCCGGCAGGTCGGCGCCTGTCAGTGCGCAAACCGCCTCGGCCGATTTTCCTCCGGTGGCGGCAAGGATGCGGCACCCGGGCAGGGTTTTGAGGATTTGTTCCAGGTCAATGGGTTCCACTATTTCAAGGAAGGCGTCCGAAGCGTTGTCTTTGTGGCGGATGACGCGGCGGGCGGTGTCTCCCAGAGCTATTCCTTTGTCGTTGAGAAAGGTAATGATTTTTTCTTTGTCAAAGGCTTTTTGGCCGGGGAGGATGAAGCGGGCGGGGTCGTTGTAGAAGATAAGGCCCATAAGGCGCCACATGTCGTTCTGGAAGTTGGGGTAGAAGAAATCCATGGACCAGCGCGTTTTTGGCGGTGGAAAGCTTCCCAGCATAAGTACTTTGGCGTTTGCGGGGAGGTGAAAGGGTAGGGGGTGGAGTTCCACTTGGGGGGTAGCGGTCATTGCGGGTTATATCTGGTTCTTGCGATGTGCTTTTTGACGGTTTGTTTTGCAAAGATAGTTAAGTTTGAGTGGGTTGGTTATAGCCAGAGGGTGCGTTTGATTTGGAGTTCGGGGATGGCTTTGTGTTTGAGGATTCTCACCAGTGAGTTCAGGCTTGTTCGGCTCAGTTGGTGGAAACTCTTGACTCCGGCTTCTTCTGAGGTGTAACGGTCAATCATTTGACAGACTTCAATGTCGGACTGACTGCTGGCGCGCAGGTCAAGAATGTCGGCACAGATAATTTCTTTTTTGGCGTCCATTTGGTTTTTGTTGATGTCATACAGGAAGTTTTTTACATTGTTTCCCCAGAAGGCGCGTGTTCTGGTTTGGTTGATGTAGTCGCAAGGAAGAATCATTTGGTCTTTAGATAATCTCCAGTGATTGGGAACGGGGTCGCTGCCCAGTAAGTGTTTCCTATGGGAACTCTTTAATTGAGTCACAGGGAACGTCTGTTGAGCGAAAGCCTCTAAAATTTGATGGGAAACAAGTTTATCCATAAATAAATAACCGACACTGGAATATGGGTATTCCAATGGGAAAGAGGTTATGTAATGATGTACGGGGTTTTTCATTACATAGAGAAGTTCATTCTTGACGGTTTCTATTCCGGAAATTTCTAGTCTTGAGATTTCAAAAGCATTGGACGGAAGGGGGGCATAAGTGGCAACGTACTTAATGGCGTAGGCTTTCCGTAGTTTTGTAAGAAAGTCATCTACAGCCGTTTTTTCAGCTGTTTCTACTATGGCGTGAAAATGTGTGGATAGCGTGGTTTGTGCCAGCGGCTGAATCTGGTAGGCATAGCAAGATGTCGCAAATTTGTTGTTAAAAAAGCGGTAGTCGTCCTCTGTGCGGAACAATACATTCTCTCCTTTACTGAAAACGTGAAAGATGTTATTCATTGCTTAATGTTTTTATGGACCTTGCAGAAAAACACCGGGTTTCCCGGCAAGGTGCCGGGTAATTTGTACTGACCTTTCTAAATAACCGGGGTTAAATAAGAGAGGTCCAAAATATGTAGTAAGCGGGCAGAATGTAAATGGCTGTTTATTATGCACTTATGTTAAATGCGAAAACAGCTTGACTTAGACCTTAATCAAAAGTGCGGGTTGAATTGGCTAGGTGGCGGTTCCGGGAGGCTGACCTGTCTAAAAAATAAGTGCTAAAGTGGCAAGGTCCCGGTGCGGCTTCCTAAGTCGGAGGTAAAGGTAGGGATTATTATTGAATCACATTGTGGGTTATGTATATATAATCGATGGGGGTACGCCCGCGCCGGCGGCGGCAGCCCCCGCGCAGCACCGGCGGCAGGGGAGGTCGTTGTGAATTGTCATTCGCCGACGGGTTGGCGCTCGAACCGCTCCTTTTAGCCGTGTCCCCGCTACGCGGTGCCCCG
>CAZKPB010000018.1:0-43661 GCA_964554535.1 uncultured Muribaculaceae bacterium
ATATTTCAATGAACTTGTTTTGTTCAATCCCTCTCTTCCGAAAGGGGACGCAAAGGTAACGAGATTTTTGGAACTCCAAAAAATATTTTAGGTTTTTTTCTAACTTTTTTGGGAAAAATTTTTTCATGTTGCGTTATCCGTTTAGTATGCATACATTTGCGTATATGAAAAAAATTTTGTCTTCTACCCTTTTTGCAGGTTTTTTATGCCTTGCCTCTTGTCAATCAGCCGATGCGGTAATTGACCAAAACCAACTTCCGGGAAATGAATTCTACGCTTCCTGGGTGGACTTGTATAAACAAAAGGACGATGCCGGCCGCACTATGCTGGCCAATATATTCTTTGACCTGGATGAACAGGGCGATGTAATCCCGGAAAGCATTGTAATGGACAATTTGCCCACCAAACTCACCGTAAACAACACGTATTCCGTCTTTCTTTACGGACCGGCACCCGTAGCGGACAATGTTCCGGCCGCGGAAGTCTACTGCCTGCGGTTTTTCAAGGACTACAAGTTGTTTTTTTCCATGAGCTTGTACAATCCTGGACAAGCCGATATGGAGTGCCGCGAGTTTCATGACCGGAAGGACCGGATCCTGAGCAGCCTGTACCCCGAAAATATCAACCGGATAATGCTTGAGCAACTTGCCTTTTACAAAGTCTTTATTCCCGAGGGGACTCTGGCCGATGACGAGTTTCTGAAGGGCTATGCCTCGCTGGGTACGCTTACAATGATGGCGCATCCCATCAGTTGGGGGGATGTTTATGACAGTGCACCTTACCAGCCGGTGGAGGACGGGAAGACGGATCTTGGATTTGATGACTACACAATTATTGGGAGTACGCCGTTTGTGCGCAATACTACGTTTGCGCCGGTTTCTGACAAGATATTGCAGACGGTGCCGATGGTGATTGCGGCGTTTGAAGGGGTGGAGTAAGGCCGAGGTGGCTCTTGCTGCTGAAGGCGGAAGGGGTCTGCGCCGGCGGAAGGGGGTTCGCGCCGCCGGGGGCGGTTCGTGCCGGCGGGATTGGTTCGTGCCGCCCCGGCGGCACGAACCTTCCCTTGGGGCCAGGAATACAGCCCGTGAGGGCGTGTAGATTGCAGGCCTTGCCTGCAATCTACACAGAAGCAGAGGAGCGCGCCAAAAGGAAGCAAGTTTCCTTTTGGCGCGCTCCTCTGCTTCTGCTTTGCAGCTGCGCTGCAAAGCTCTCACGTAGCGTGACCCCGGCGGGATTCAAACCCACGACTTTCAGAACCGGAATCTGACGTTCTATTCAGCTGAACTACGGGGCCGGATGGGGTGCAAAGGTAAGAAGAATATTTTTATCTTTGCCTTTGTAAAGTAAAATCTATGAGACATACGTTTTTTCACCGAAATTCTGGCCGGCTGTCAGCTGCGGTATTACTTGCCGTGATGTGTTCGTGCGCCGTACAGCGGTTGGGAACGTATACCGTGGTGATGGACAATGTGGAATTTTCCCCCAAAGTGCCGCCGGCGGGAGATGTGATGTTCACCACGGGCACCTGGAGTGACGGCAGTACCTATTACTTGTACGAAGATCCCCTGCTACATCTTGACGGACGCCTTACCAATACACGGTTTTCCTTTACACTCACCAACCGCCATACCGATTCCCTGCGTATCCACTGGGCTGATGCGTTTTACATTGACCAACACGGAGATTCGCTGCGAGTAATCCACAACGGAGTGGATTTTGCCTCGCGCTTTGGCCCGCAGGCCCCGGGCGTACTGGCCCCCGGAGCAAAGCAAGAAGATTTTCTGCTGCCGGTGACCAATATCAAGGACGAGGCCACCAATTATTCACTGTGGAAAATCCTATACCTATTTTATGATAAAGAACAGAATGTGGGACAAAAAGTATCTTTTTTACTTCCGGTAAGTTATGGAAACGTAGAACGCAACTATCGGTTTTTCTTTACCATAAATGCCTGGAACATATAGCCTGCCAAAAAATCTCAAGTAGGCCTATGGATTACCGCCACAAGTGACGCCCCGTGGCAAGAGCAGTCCGTCTACTGCGGCACGGAACTTGTGCGCCTTTTCACGGCAATCGGCAACCGGTTGCCTTTGTAAAACTACAACATTCACTCTATGAAAGCTTACGTTTTCCCGGGCCAGGGCGCCCAATTTACCGGTATGGGCAAAGACCTTTACGAGGCTTCCGCCAAAGCGGCCGATTTATTTACCCTTGCTGACAAAATTCTGGAATTCCCTCTCTCGCAAATAATGTTCAACGGCACGGCCGAGGAACTGAAACAAACCAAAGTCACCCAACCCGCCGTATTTGTACACTCGGTGGTGGCCGCCTTGTGCGCGGAAGACTTCCGACCTGACATGGTGACCGGACACTCTTTGGGCGAGTTTTCCGCCCTCACGGCCGCCGGCGCTCTTTCTTTTGAAGACGGCCTGCGGCTGGTCAGCGCCAGAGCACTGGCCATGCAGAAAGCCTGCGAATTGCAGCCCTCCACCATGGCCGCCGTACTGGGACTGACAGATCTTCAGGTGGAAGAGGTCTGCGCGCGGATTTCCACTCCGGAAAACATTGTGGTGCCCGCAAATTACAACTGCCCGGGACAACTGGTGATATCCGGAACGTTCCCTGCGGTAGAAGCTGCCTGTGCCGCCCTCAAGGAGGCCGGGGCCAAACGGGCGTTGCTGTTGCCGGTGGGCGGGGCGTTTCACTCGGCCCTTATGGAAAGTGCCCGGCAGGCGCTTGAAGCGGCCATTGACAAAGCGCAGGTCCATAAGCCCTTATGTCCTGTATACCAGAATGTGGATGCACGGCCGCATACGGACCCTGCTGAAATCAAGGCAAATTTGAAAAAACAGCTGACGGCCCCCGTACGCTGGACCCAGACTATACAAAATATGGTGGCCGACGGAGCCGACTCTTTTACCGAATTGGGGCCGGGTGCCGTACTGCAGGGCCTCATTAAAAAAATTGCACCGGAGCTATAAAGTTGTTTTACCGCAAATTACTTTTTACCTTTGCATTCTTTATCTGATTTCACGATGGCAGATACCCAACAGGTTGTCACACACTTTGAGCTCCCGGAGACTGTTACGCAAATAGCGGCTCTGGGAGAAGGTTTCATAAACGACACCTTTGTGGTGACCACCTCAGGAAACAAGTATATTCTGCAACGTAAAAACAAGACCGTCTTTCCCGATATTCCCGGAATGATGGACAATATTGCAAAAGTAACGGAGCACATCCGCAAAAAAGCGGTTCTTGCCGGGAAAGATCCCCTAAGGGCCACTCTACAACTTGTGAAAACCCGTGACGGCCGCTATTATTACGTGGACCCGCAGGGAGATTTCTGGACCTGTTGCGTCTCTATAGAAAATTCCATAACGCATCAGACGGCAGACACTCTGGAACTGGTGACCGCCGGCGGAGAGGGCTTGGGACAGTTTCAAGAATTACTGGCCGATTTCCCCGGTACGTTGTCGGACACGCTCCCCGGGTTTCATAACATTCGCTACCGCTTTGAACAATTTGACCTGTCCGTGGCACGCAATGCGGCCCAACGTACCGTGGGGCTGAAGGCGGAAATTGCAGCCGTGTACCAACGCAAAGAACGGATGCTTGACTTTTACCGGAAAATTGAAACCGGAGAAATCCCCCGCCGCGTTAGCCACAACGACACCAAACTTTCCAATTTTCTGTTTGACAAGGAAGGGAACGTCCTGTGTGCCATTGACCTTGATACCGTGATGCAAAGTTCCGTACTCTTTGATTTCGGGGATGCCATCCGCTCATACGCCAATACGGCGGCAGAAGACGAGCCCAACTTAAAGAAGGTTTCCGTTGATCTGGCACGCTATACCGCATTTTCCCTCGGATATCTGAGCCGTGCCAACCGATTTTTGTGCCCCGCAGAGAAGGAGCATCTGGCTTTCAGCGCCCTGTATATCACATTTGAGCAGTATTTGAGGTTCCTGATGGACTATATTGACGGAGACACTTATTATAAAACCAGCTACCCGCACCATAATCTGGTACGGGCCCTCTGCCAGCTGGCACTGCTGCAGAGTATGGAAACGCAATACCCAAAAATGCAAGAAATTATCAATAATATCCAATTATAAATTTTTACACACAATTTAAATTCCATAATTAGTATGGCAAAAGAAAAAAAATTCATCACTTGTGATGGGAACTACGCCGCTGCCCACGTAGCCTACTTGTTCAGCGAAGTAGCCGCCATCTACCCCATTACGCCCTCCTCCACTATGGCCGAGCTGGCCGACGAGTGGGCCGCGTACAAAAAAAAGAACTTGTTTGGCGAACCTGTTAAGGTTGTGGAAATGCAAAGCGAAGGCGGTGCCGCCGGTGCCGTTCACGGTGCCCTGCAAGCCGGTGCCCTTTCCACCACATTTACCGCTTCTCAGGGACTATTGTTAATGATCCCCAATATGTACAAGATTGCCGGTGAACTGTTGCCCGCGGTATTCCACGTATCGGCCCGCGCATTGGCTGCCCAGTCTTTGTCCATTTTTGGTGACCATTCAGACGTGATGGCCTGCCGCCAGACCGGTTTTGCCATGTTGGCATCGGGCAGCGTACAGGAAGCCATGGACTTGGCCGCAGTGGCACATCTGTCTGCCATCAAGGCCCGCGTACCTTTTATCCATTTCTTTGACGGATTCCGTACTTCTCACGAAATCCAGAAGATTGAAATGCTGGACCAGGATGCGTTGAAAGATATGATCAGCGCTAAATCACTGGCCGCTTTCCGTGAACGCGCCCTCAACCCCAACAGTCCCGTTACCCGTGGTTCCGCCCAGAACCCCGACGTATACTTCCAGGCACGTGAAGCCGCCAACCCGTTCTACGAAGCCGTTCCCGACATTGTAGCCCGCTATATGGGTGAAATTTCCGAACTTACCGGACGCTCATACCTGCCGTTCAACTACTACGGTCACGAACAGGCAGACCGCGTAATCATTGCCATGGGTTCTGTATGCGATACCATCCGCGAAACCGTGGATTACCTCAATGCCCAGGGTCAGCGCGTCGGCTTGGTATCCGTACATTTGTACCGTCCCTTCAGCGCCAAATACTTCCTGCGCGTTATGCCCAAGAGCGTGAAGAACATTGCCGTTCTGGACCGCACCAAAGAACCCGGTGCTCTTGGAGAACCCCTGTATATGGATATCAAGACCATCTATGCCGAGGAAGCCAATGCTCCCAAGATTGTGGGCGGTCGCTACGGTTTGTCTTCCAAAGACACCACTCCGGCCCAAATCCTTACCGTATATGAAAACCTGGGACGCAAAGAACCCAAGAACGGATTTACCATTGGTATTATTGACGACGTCAGTTTCAAATCACTGCCTCAGAAAGAAGAAATTTCCCTGGCAAAGGCCGGTACCTATGAATGCAAATTCTTTGGTCTGGGGTCTGACGGTACCGTAGGTGCCAATAAAAACACCATCAAAATTATTGGGGAAACCACTCCCAAATATTGCCAGGCCTACTTCTCATACGATTCCAAGAAGTCCGGCGGGTTCACCTGCTCTCACCTGCGTTTTGGAGACAAACCCATTAATTCTCCCTATCTGGTTACCACTCCCGACTTTGTAGCCTGCCACGTACCCGCTTACCTGCGCAAATATGATGTGCTGCGCGGTATCAAGAAAGGAGGTACCTTGTTGCTCAACAGCCTTTGGGATGCCGAAGAAACCAAAAATCAACTGCCCGACTTTGTAAAACGCACCCTGGCAGAAAAAGAAATCAATCTCTACATCATCAACGCCACCAAGATTGCAGAAGAAATCGGTTTGGGCAACCGCACCAATTCTATTCTTCAGTCGGCCTTCTTCAAGATTGCCAATGTAATCCCCTACGACACCGCCATCCAGGAAATGAAGCACTTCATTGAAAAGAGCTACGGCAAGAAAGGTGAAAAAGTGGTCAAAATGAACTACGCCGCCGTGGAAAGAGGTGGAGAAATTGTCAAGGTGGAAGTGGATCCCGCCTGGAAGAGCTGCCCCGCCAAATTTGAAGCCGATACACACAACCGCCTGGCTCCCGAGTGGGTTAAACACGTGGCCGATGTGATCAATGCCCAAAACGGCGACGACCTTCCGGTAAGCGTATTCAAAGGTTATGAAGACGGCACCATGCCCTCGGGCAGTGCGGCCTATGAAAAACGCGGTATTGCCGGTTTCATTCCCGAATGGGACCCCAGTAACTGTATTCAGTGTAACCAGTGCGTATTTGCCTGCCCTCACGCTGCCATCCGTCCGTTCCTGATGAACGAGGAAGAAGCGGCCAAGGCACCTGCTTCCGTTAAACGTGCACAGGGTAATGCGGCTTTGAAAGCCTTTACCTTCACCATGCAGGTAAGCCCGTTGGATTGCTCGGGTTGCGGTAACTGTGCCGATGTTTGCCCCGCCAAGACCAAGGCCTTGGTGATGAAACATGCCGACACGCAAATGGCGGAACAGGCCAACTATGACTATATGCATTCTGTAGTGGGTTACAAAGACAATATTGTTCCCAAAGAACAGAACGTGAAGAACCTGGGATTCGCTCAACCGTTGTTTGAATTCTCCGGAGCTTGCGCAGGTTGCGGTGAAACGCCCTACATCAAGACTATTACCCAACTCTTTGGAGACCATATGATGGTTGCCAACGCCACGGGTTGCTCTTCCATTTACGGAGCCTCCTACCCCGCTTCTCCTTATTGCAAAGACAAGAACGGACGCGGTGTGGCCTGGGCCAACTCTCTGTTTGAAGACAATGCCGAATTTGGTCTGGGTATGCACGTAGGTGCAGAAAACGTCCGTACCAAACTGGCCAACATTATGGTAGCCGCCCAGGATAATCCTGCGGTCAGCGCCGAACTGAAAGCTTTGTTTGCAGAATACTTGAGTGCCCGCGGCAATTATGAAAAGACCGTTGCCCTGGCTGACCAGATCATTCCGCTGGTAAGCAACACCAAGGTACAACCTTTGCGCGAAATCTACGACCTTCGCGGTTTCCTTACTCCGCGCTCACAGTGGATTTTTGGCGGTGACGGATGGAGCTACGATATCGGTTACGGTGGCCTGGACCACGTATTGGCCAGCGGCCAGAACGTAAACGTACTGGTTCTTGATACCGAAGTTTATTCCAATACGGGCGGTCAGTCCTCCAAATCCACTCCGGCCGGTGCCGTAGCCAAATTTGCCACTTCCGGCAAACGTATCCGCAAAAAAGACCTGGGTATGATGGCTATGAGCTATGGTTACGTATATGTGGCCCAGATTGCCATGGGTGCCAACAACGCCCAGGTACTCAAAGCCCTCAAAGAAGCCGAAGCCTACGACGGTCCTTCCCTGATTATTGCCTACGCTCCCTGTATCAACCATGGCTTGAGCAAGGGTATGGGTAAATCACAGGCCGAGGAAAAAGCAGCCGTTGAATGCGGTTACTGGCATCTGTACCGTTACAATCCGGCCTTGACCGACAAGGGAGAAAATCCATTCCAACTGGATAGCAAAGAGCCCGACTGGAGCAAGTTCCAGGATTTCATCAAGGGTGAAGTCCGCTACAGTTCACTGCTCAAAACTTTCCCCGACCAGGCTCAGGAATTGTTTGACCTTACGGAAAAATTTGCAAAACTCCGTTACGAAGGATATAAACGTATGGCCCAATAAATTAAAAAAGTAGTTGCAATTTTGTTTTGCAACTACTTTTTTTATACTTTTGTACAAAGCAATTTATTATTTACATAATTTAAAACTTACTACTATGGATTACAAAATTTGGGTAAACTTCTTAAACATCGGTTGGTTTATATTTGTTATTGAATATTTGGCACAACTGTTTGCTTAATTAATAAGCTTATAAAACAAAAGCCGCGTTTGTAGTTCGCGGCTTTTTTATTGCCCGGCGGTTAGGTACCGGGCCAATTAAGGTAAGTTATTTGGTCAATTTCTTAGTTGCCTTCACGCCTAATTCCTTCAACTTTTGAGCCTGGCCCAAAAGGTTTCCGTTCCCGTCTTTCAACTGATTCATAGCCGTATCATAGGCTTCGCGTGATTTGTCCAGGCTTTTTCCCAGGTTATCCAGTGTCTGCACAAACGACACAAATTTGTCGTACATCAGCTCGCCGCGGCGGGCTATCTCCAGTGCATTTTTGCTCTGCATTTCGCGCGTCCACAAATCGGACATCAGTTTGAGGCAGGCTATCAGGTTGGTGGGGCTGATAAGCAGGATGCGTTTGCCATAGGCATACTCCCAAAGTCCGGGGTCCTTCTGCACGGCGCAGATATACGCCGGCTCTATGGGAATAAACATCATGGTAAAGTCCAGTGAACCGTCCATATCGTCGTATTTCTTGACGGAAAGTTCGTCCACGTGACGACGGATGGAGGCTAGATGTTCCTGCAGCGCTTGTTCGCGCTGCGCTGGGGAGTCCTCTTCACGAGTGTCCTGCGCAGCCATATAGCGGTCATACGCCGTGAGGGAAACCTTGGAATCAATAATGATTACCTTGTTTTCCGGCAGGCGCACCAATACATCCGGCCGCAATTGGCGGCCGTTTTCTCCAATTACGGTTTCCTGGGTGAAATAATGAGTGTCTTTGATCAGGCCCGAGTATTCCAGAATGCGTTCCAGCACCATCTCTCCCCAGTTGCCCTGGGTTTTTGACTGTCCCTTGAGGGCATTGGCCAGATTGTTGGCCTGCGCGCTGACTTTTCCGGTTTGCTCTACCAGCAGACGAATGCGCTCGTCTAGCGACGAGCGCTGTTTTGTCTGTTCAATGTGGGTTTCTTCCACTAATTTTTTATAGGAAGCCAGTTGCTCGCCCAAAGGTTTAAGCAACGACTCCATATTTTGTTGATTGCTTTGGGCAAATTTTTGTGTATTGGCATCCAGCATCCTGCGGGCAAGGTTCTCAAATTGCAGGGTAAGCTTCTCCTGCAGCCCGTCAAGTTCTTTTTGCTTGAGTTCCAAAGCGGTTTGTGCGGATGCCTTCTCCGCACCAAGACGGAGAAGCATCCATACAAACAAGGCGCATACCGCCAAAAAAACGGCACCCGCAACAATCCATTCCATAGACTACTTTTTCCAAAGTTTGCTCATCTCTTCCAGGGTTTTGCCCTTGGTCTCGGGAACCAGTCTCCAGACAAAGATAGCGGCCACAATACAGATGATTCCGTAGAGTGCGTACGCAAACATATGGCCGAAGTTTTGTCCCATACTGCCCAAAGACATATTGTACATAGGTACAAAAGTGGAAGAAACCACAAAATTGAAAATCCACTGGAAGGCCACGGCAATGGCCACGGCGGCTCCGCGGATCGTATTGGGGAATATCTCGGAAATAAGTACCCAGCAGATGGGACCCCAGCTCATCATGAAAGAAGCCGAGTAAAACATAATGCTGACTACAGGCACGATGGCCGGAGTGCTGTCAGGAAATACGTTGCTTATGGCAACTCCCATGGCACCAATGGCCATTCCTATGGAACCGGTGATAAGCAGAGGCTTTCTGCCCCATTTTTCCACCGTGAGGATAGCCACCAGCGTGAAGGAGATGTTGATAACACCCATAATGACGGTCTGTACCATGGGATTGCCCATACCCATACTTTCAAATATACGGGGAGCAAAATACAATACCGCATTGATACCGATGATTTGCTGGAATACAGAAAGCATAATACCGATAAAGATAACCAGCACTCCATAAGTGAAAAGTTTTTCTCTCTTTTCCACCACAGTTGCCCTGATATCTTCCAGAATCTGACGGGCCTTGCTTTCTCCGTTGATACGGCGCAATACATACAGCGCTTTTTCTTCCCGACCGCTCATTACCAGATAACGCGGGGTTTCCGGTACAAAGCAGATCAAGATGGCAAACAGCGCGGCAGGAAATGCTTCACTCACAAACATCAGGCGCCAGCCTTCCGCTATAACCCATTGGGATTCACTAAGGTTAGTAACAATTCCGTTTACGGAATCAATGATGGGGTTTTTCTCTTGTCCCAGGATCAGGAAGTTGACAAAATAAACCACCAGCTGACCGAAGATGATGGCAAACTGGTTCCAGGAAACCAGCGTGCCGCGTTTGTCGGAAGGAGCCACCTCGGCAATATACATGGGGCAGATGGCCGAGGCAAGACCAACCCCCAGACCTCCCAGTACGCGGTACAGATTGAAAGCGACCAGCAGGGAGAGGGAAGCGTCACCTTTTTCAAAGAACAGGAATTCGGGATAATACGAACCCATTGCCGACAAGAAAAACAGTATGCCGGCAAAAATCAGAGATTTTTTACGGCCCCATCTTGTAGCCAACAGACCGGAAAAGGCACTACCAATAATGCAACCGATTAAGGCGCTGGAAGAAGTCAATCCGTGAAGGGCATCGGTGTATATAAAGTCAGAAGCACCCATAAAAAAGCCCTGCAGGCCTTTTTCGGCTCCCGAGATAACTGCCGTGTCGTATCCGAACAACAGTCCCCCCAACACCGCAACTAAAGTTATAGAGAACAAATAAAGTTTGCTCCCGTTTTGTGAAGCTGTCATAGATTAGATATAGAGGCTTACAAGAGTTTCATACAATTCTTGCTGGCCGCTGATCTGTTTAGGTTCACCGGCGGTTTTGGCATAGTTGACCAGGTCTTCCAGTTTCATCTTGCCGTTTTCAAATTCTTTACCCTTTCCGGCGTCAAAAGAAGCGTAACGGGCCGCTTTCATCTTCAAATAGGGTGATTTTTCAAGAATGGCGGCAGCAGCTTCCAGACCGCGGGCAAAAGTATCCATACCGCTGATGTGAGCTACGAACAAATCTTCGGGGTCGGTGGAGTTGCGGCGGGTCTTGGCGTCAAAGTTAACGCCTCCGTTGTGCAGACCGCCTGCCTGGAGCAATACCATCATGGCCTGGGTAACTTCCCAAATGTCAATGGGGAACTGGTCGGTATCCCAACCATTCTGATAGTCACCGCGGTTGGCGTCAATGGAACCCAGAATACCCGCATTGGCGGCGCATTGCAGTTCATGTTCAAAGGTGTGACCTGCCAAGGTGGCGTGGTTTACTTCAATGTTAATCTTAAAGTCGTTTTCCAGACCGTTATCCTTGATGAAGCCCAAGATGGTTTCTACGTCCACATCATATTGATGTTTGGTAGGTTCCATAGGCTTGGGTTCAATAAGAAAGGTGCCTTTGAAGCCTTTGGCGCGGCCGTAGTCGCGGGCTTTCTGCAGCATAAGGCCAAGGTGTTGTTTTTCACGCTTCATATCGGTGTTGAGCAGAGACATATACCCTTCACGACCACCCCAGAATACGTAATTGGTACCACCCAGTTCAATGGTAGCGTCAATGGCGTTCTTGATCTGGACGGCGGCACGGGCTACCACGTCAAAATCGGGATTGGTGGCGGCACCGTTCATATAACGTTTGTGACCAAATACATTGGCGGTTCCCCACAACAGTTTGATACCGGTCTGGGCCTGTTTTTCCTTAGCATAAGCTACAATGGCTTTCATACGGGCTTCGTATTCTTCAATGGTAGCGGCTTCTTGAACAAGGTCCACATCGTGGAAGCAATAGTATTCAATGCCTACTTTCTGCATGAATTCAAAACCGGCATCCAATTTGGCTTTGGCCGCTTCAATGGGATCCGCTGCTTCATTCCAGGGAAAAGTTTTGGTTCCACCGCCAAATTGGTCACCACCTTCTGCACACAGGGTGTGCCAGTAGGCCATCGCAAATTTGAACCATTCTTTCATTTTTTTACCGTAAACGACTTTTTCTTTGTCGTAATAATGAAAAGCCATTGGATTCTTGCTTTCCTTGCCTTCAAATTTAATTTTCCCAATACCTGGGAAGTACTCTTTTGTTGCCATAATAATTAAATAATAAGTTATGTGTTTATATGTTAGTTATTTGAGTTCTTTTTCAAGTTCTTTTTTCCAAGCCCGGTAAGCGGCTTCAAGGGGTTCTTTCCAGGCGGCCACAGGATGTTCTGTACGTTGCAGCTGCAGCCCCGCAAAACATTCCCGGCGGCTCTTGTACAAGCCGGCACCCCAGGCGCCACCACGAGCGGCACCCAAAGCCCCGTCGGTATTGTAGAGTTCAATGGTAGCATCACACAAAGTGGCCAGCGTGTTGCGGAAAATGGGGCTGAGGAACATGTTGGCTTCTCCGGCGCGAATTACCTGCGGATTTAGACCCATTTCCTTCATAATGTCAATACCGTAACGGAAAGAGAAGGCTATGCCTTCCTGAGCGGCACGCAACAGGTGGGCTCTCTTGTGGCGGTTAAAGTCCAGACCGGCCACTTTGGCCCCCGTAAAACGGTTGCAAAGAATACGTTCGGCACCGTTGCCAAAGGGAAGCACTATAAGGCCGTCACATCCGGCAGGCGCTTCTTCCATAAGATCGTTCATCTGGCTGTAAGACAATTCCGGAGCTACATTCTTGTGCATCCAGGCATTGAGGATTCCGGTGCCGTTGATGCACAGCAATACGCCCAGAGAGGTTTTTTCCTTGCTGTGGTTGACGTGCAGGAAAGGATTGACACGTGAGGCACGGTCGGCCTTCTGGTGGTCAATCACTCCGTATACCACACCCGAAGTACCGGCGGTGGCGGCAATTTCTCCGGCATCCAGCACGTTGAGAGAAAACGCGTTGTTGGGCTGGTCACCGGCACGGTAGCCAATGGGGGTGCCTTCCGGAATACCCAGACGGGATTCTGTTTCCTTTGACGTATATCCCTGAATGCCCAATGCCGTTTTGTATTCCGGAATCAGGTCGGGTGCAAAGCCATAGTAGTTGCGCAGGAAATCGGCGGGGGCGTCTTCCTTGAAGTCCCAGAGCATTTGTTCGGACAATCCTCCGGCAGTGGTGGAAATGTTACCTGTCAGACGGTAGGCCACATAGTCCCCGGGAAGGAAAAATTTGTACGTCTTGGCATAAAGGTCGGGCTCATTTTGTTTAACCCAGGCCAGCTTGGAGGCGGTGAAATTTCCGGGAGAATTGAGCAGGTGCGACAAGCACTGTTCCGCACCCAGGTCATTGAAGGCCTTGTTGCCAATTTCCACGGCCCGGCTATCACACCAGATGATGGACTTACGCAGGGGTTTCCCGTCCTTGTCAATGCATACCAAACCGTGCATCTGGTAGGTGATGCCAATAGACTTCAGATTTTTCAAAGGACATTGTGCATCCAGTTGGTGCAGTCCTTTGCAGATGTAATCCCACCACATATCGGGATCTTGTTCGGCCCAGCCGCTTTGAGGGGCGTCAATGGGCATTTCTTTGTCGGGCATGGTGCAGGAAGCCACGCATTGTCCGGTGGCGATGTCCAACAGGGAGAGTTTTATGGAAGAACTTCCAATGTCAATTCCAAGGCTAGTGTTCATATTAATAATGCCAGTTTATAAAGTTAAGTTTAAAGGTATTTTTCTGTTCTTTTTTATACTTGTTCTTGTCAAACGTATAGTACAAGGCGGGTTTGTGAGCCACATTCTTTTCCCTTTCTCCCGTGCAAAAAACATAACCGCAATCCAGTATCTTTTTACGGAAATTGCGGTTATCAATATCTACCCCTAAAATGGCCTTGTAAAGGTTTTCCAGTTCTCTGATGGTGAACTTTTTGGGTAGCAGTTCAAAAGCTATGGGGGAATTGAGCAGGTTGCGGTTCAGGGTGCTCAGGGCGTCTACCAGAATCAGTTTGTGGTCCATCGCCAGCCGGTTGATATGCTGGATTTCCATCCAGATGGTCTGCGTGGCCTTGGCGTGAGCCCTGATCTGAGCATTCAGTTTGACCAGTGCATAATAAGCCACGGTCACCACCCGCTCGGTCTGAATGTGATAAAAACTGTTAATCCATTGCAACTCGGTATCATCTATCCGTTTGGGGTCAGAAAATACGGAAAGTTCCTGCAAATAGACATCCTTCAGACCGGTGTGCTCGGCCAATACACGGTAAGCCGCGGAAGTGATATCTTCATCTTGTCGAATCATGCTACCGGGAAGTTTATAGTCCTGAATGCCACGGTCGGTAAGCAGGCATTTCAACGAAATACCGTCAAAGCCAAATATTACACAGTCTACAGATATTGAATCGTTAATTTGCATAACAAAAGTCCGGTTATTATTTACCATTCTCAAAGTAACAAATAATTACCGAGCAATGCAAACTTAGCGTGAAATATACGCTATCAACCTGTTTTTAACACAAACTGTTATTATATTTACATCACAAAAACATTTCTATTATGAGACATTTACTTCTTTTTCTGACTGCCTGTCTTCTGGCGTGCACACTCTGGGCGCAAAGACCCGGACAAAGACCTGTGGTGATTCAACTGGACCCCACGGATACTTCTGACAAGACCCCCACCCTTACCGTATATTTACCCCGTAATTCAAACGGTATAGCCATTCTGGAATGTCCCGGCGGAGGTTACACTATGTTGTCCATGAGTCACGAAGGGCACGATATGGCCCAATGGATGAATTCGCAGGGCATTACCTATGCCGTGGTGCAATACCGTATGCCCAATGGGGACTATACCCTCCCCATCAAGGACGCTCAGGCCGCCCTCACCCAGTTACGTACCCACGCGCAAGAGTGGCATCTGAATCCGGACCGCATAGGGGTAATGGGCTGCTCGGCCGGAGGCCATCTGGCCTCTACGCTGGCCACGCACTATACGGAAGCCACCAAACCCAATTTCCAGGTATTGCTGTACCCGGTAATCACTATGGAAGAAAGCCTGACCCACAGCGGGTCACTGCACAACCTGCTGGGTGAAAATCCTCCGGCCGACCTGGTTGAAAAATTCAGCAACCACCTGCAAGTCAATGCCCAGACTCCTCCGGCATTCATCATCCTTTCCAATGATGACAGAGTGGTCCCCCCGGAAAACAGTATTCTGTACTACTCGGCATTGCACAAAAACGGTGTAAACGCCACCCTGCACATCTACCCTTCCGGAGGTCACGGATGGGGAAATATGGACGCCTTTGTCTGGAAACGGGCGTGGACGGGAGAATTGGAACAGTGGTTAAGGGAACTATTTCACGACTAATTCAAAGGGAGAGGCCGGCATAGAGGCCTTGTTGCGCAGATTGGCTTCTGCACAGAAATTGTTCCACGCATAACGTACCGCCACAGGTTCCGTAACGGACGGAGCCGAAACTTTCACCTTGTTTTTGCCAATGATAACGGCCCGTGCCGCCACAAAATCTCCGTTACGGTCTTTGAGGCGGAATAATTGCGGGTCTTTCCCGTCAGAGGTGGTAAGGCCTTTTCCGGTATCGCTGAAAGTCAGGATGACGTCGGACCCTTTGCGCCGGATGCGGCTTACCTGCGGGGTAAGTACGGCCTTTGTATTGCCATAGGCAAGGTATTGAACCGCCTGGGTTACACGGGCAGCCACTTCTTTTTTGGACAACGGATGAATGTCGTTCCACTCGCCCAAATCCAGCGTGACAACCAGTTGGGCATAGGGGTCCGCCAAGGCGGCCTTGCGCTGGGCGTCTCGTCGTGCGGCCATAGCGCAGGGCGCGTTGAGGTCCGTCTGGTCCTTGGTGTAGCCGGCCAGTTGCAGGATGATGAACGGCAATTTGGGGTTGTTCCAGTCGTTACGCCAAGTAGCCATCATGGTTTCCAAACGGCTGTCATAGTCGGCCTCGTTACCCGATTCTCCCTGAAACCACAACACCCCCTTGACGGGCAGCCGGGTAAACGGGGTCAGCATGGCGTTATAGACGGCAGTGGGTTGGTATTCCCAAGTGACGGAAGGAGTGAAAGGGGTTCCCTCGGGCATCGTTTGGCGGGGAGGGTTCTCTACCCCTTTTCTGGCATACCATTTATTGTTTTCCAAAGAAATACGCTGCGCTTTGTCGTAAAAAGGATGCACCGCACCTAAATATACACTATGGTCTTTTTCCGGAGTAAAGCCGCCCATTCCAAAGGAATTCTCCACGCGCACCACCAGGGTGTTGGTACCTTCCCTGAGCACTTGGGCGGGAATGGTATAGATACGCGGAGGGTACTGATAAGTGGTATTACCCACCTGTTGCCCGTTTATATAAGTCTGGTCCGCATTGACAATGGTCCCCAGAATCACCACGCTGGGTACGCATCCGCCTTGTGGTACCGTAAAGTCGGTTTTGTACCACATGGAGCCGCTGATGCGGGTAAAGCCGGGAAATTCTATGGGTTCCCAGTCGGGGGCGTCAAGGTCGGGAAAGGCTTCCTTTTGGGGTCCGGAGCCATTGCTCATGGCACGGGACTGCCGGCGCAACGCCTGTTGTATACTGTCCACGTATCCGGGGCGTTGCAGGCGTTGCAGGGCCTCTCCGTACCCATAGGCGGGAAGCGACTCGGCCGACATCCAGGCCTCAATGGGGGTTCCTCCCACGGCGTTGGTGATGAGCCCAATGGGAACGCCATAGCGGGCAAATAATTCTTTGGCCATAAAGTAGCCTATGGCAGAATAGTTGCCAATCTTGTCGGGCACACACGGAATCCATTCACCGGTACGGGTGTCCTTTTGGGGTCCGTCAAAAGCGTATTCCACGCCGGGGTTGAATTCTCGGATCTGCATATTGGTGTAGGAAGTGACTTCATACGGATAACGGATGGCCACACGGTTGATGGTAGTTTCCATATTGGATTGTCCGCTGCACACCCATACGTCTCCAATCCACAGGTCTGTTACCGTAAGGTCGTTGACTTTCAATTCATGGGGGCCTCCCGCCTTGTAGGAACCCATTACCACGCTCCATTCGCCGGCCTCATTGGCCTGCGTCTGAAAACGGGAACCCATAAAGTCCACGTTAATTGGTTCACCGGGATGGGCCCAGCCCCATAGTGTGAGCGGCTGCTCTCTCTGGAGCACGGCGCCGTCACCCCACACACGCGGTAAACGCACGGCGGCACGGCAGGCAATACCGCCCAAGCACAGCATCACCGCAAATAGTAATAAATATCTCTTTAGCATGGCAAGTTGTTTTAGTCAGGTTATTTCTAATAAAACAAAGTTAACACAATTATAGCTACCTTTGGAAGACAAACAAATACATCTTTTATGGAAAAAACCTGGCGCTGGTTTGGGCCCAACGACGTGATACGGCTTGAGCAACTCAGAGAAATCGGAGTGGAGGGCATTGTGACCGCCCTGCATCATATCCCTAACGGAGAGATCTGGACGTTGGACGAGATACGGAAACTGCAAAAGTTCATTGAAGCGGCCGGGCTGCGCTGGTCCGTTGTGGAAAGCCTTCCTGTATGCGAAGCCATCAAACGGGGGTCGGCAGAACGGGACGCCCTGATTGCCAATTATGTTATTTCTCTTGAAAATTTGGGAAAAGCCGGCGTGCATACGGTATGCTACAATTTTATGCCGGTCATTGACTGGATCCGCACCGACCTGGACCACAAACATCCGGACGGCACCTCTTCGCTCTATTTTGACTATGCCCGCTTTGCCTTCTTTGACTGCTGTATTCTGGAACGTCAGGAAGCGGCTGACGACTATTCCCCGGAAGTAATGGAGCAGGTGGCCCAAATAGGCCGCACCATTACGGAAGCACAGAAGGAAGAACTGATTAATAACATCATTGTCAAGACTCAGGGATTTGTCAACGGCAACATTACCGAGAAAGACAAACAGCCCGTAGCCCTGTTCAAAAAGCTGCTGGCCACCTATGAGGGCATTGACAAGGCGCGGTTGCGGGCCAACTTCCGTTATTTTATGGAAGCCGTAACCCCCACCGCCCACAAATACGGGGTCAATTTGTGCATTCACCCGGACGACCCGCCGTTCCCGGTGCTGGGGCTACCCCGCATTGTCACCTCTGAAGAAGACATCGACTGGTTGCTCAACGCCGTGGACGTACGTGAAAACGGGCTGACCTTCTGTGCCGGTTCACTCAGCTCGGGACTGCAGAACAATGTACCCGCGCTGGCCGCAAAATACGCCGCACGCACGCACTTTGTCCACCTGCGCAGCACCGTGGTGGACTCCAGCCGCAATTTTACCGAGGCCGGTCATCTGGAAGGCCGCGCCAACCTCATTGAGGTCATACGCATTTTTGAGGCCGAGCAAAAACGCCGCCGCTCGGAAGGCCGCCCCGACTGGTTCATCCCCATGAGGCCCGACCACGGTCCGCTTATGCTGGACGACGTGAAACACAATTGCTTTAACCCGGGGTATTCGTTCTACGGACGTATGAAGGCGCTGGCCGAACTTTCGGGCGCCATGGCTGCAGTAAATTACTTAAACAGATAACCTAACTTTATGACAGACATTTTCAGTATCAAAGACAAAGTCGCGGTGATTACCGGCGCCGGAGGCGTTCTGGGAGGCAGTATTGCCCGCCATTTTGCCACACAGGGGGCCAAAATCGTGGCTACCGACATCCGTCAGGAACAACTGGACGCACGGGTAAAAGAATTACAAGAATCCGGGGCCGAGGCCATTGGCATTGTGGGCAACGTGCTGGACGTAGCTTCTCTGGAAGAAGTGGCCCGGCAGATTGTAGCCAAATGGGGCCGCATTGATATTCTCATCAACGTGGCCGGTGGCAATATGCCCGCCGCCACCATCAATCCGGACAAAAACGTATTTGACATGCCCATAGATGCGTGGAAGAAGGTTACCGACCTGAACCTCAACGGGTCTGTATACCCCACCCTTATCTTTGGAAAGATTATGGCCAAACAGGGGACCGGCAGCGTGGTCAACATTTCGTCCATGGCGGCCTACTCGGCCATTACCCGCGTATTGGGGTATTCGGTGGCCAAGACCGGAATCATCAGTTTCACTCAATGGATGGCCATGGAATTTGCCCTCAAGTTTGGAGACGGCCTCAGGGTAAACGCCATTGCTCCCGGTTTCTTTATCGGGGACCAGAACCGTGCCCTGCTCATTAATCCCGACGGCAGTCTTACCGACCGCAGCAAGAAAGTGCTGGCCAAGACACCTATGAACCGTTTTGGAGATATTACCGAACTCAACGGCGCCGTCCAGTTCTTGTGCTCGGAAGCCGCCAGTTTCATTACCGGCGTAGTGCTTCCCATAGACGGCGGGTTCAGTTCGTTCAGCGGAGTATAGCCTAACGGGAAACGCCCGTCTTTACCATTTCCCAAATCATATCAGCGGCTTGCCGGGCTTGTTCCAGCAAGCCGTCGGCTTGTGAAACCAGGTCATCGGCCACGGCCCGGTCTTTCAGACCCGAGGCATTGATGCACACGTTGAGGTAGGCCCCTCTGACCGCGGCCAGGGCGGCAAGAGAACCCACACCGGCATCGGAAAGCGAATTGGGGTTACCTTCCCGCGCCATGGCTTCATTGATGGCAAAGCAGTCAAAGGCCGTCTGCATGGTGCGCAGGGGAACCCGGGTGGCATACAGCGTGGCGGCCTGCAGAGCGGCCGCACGAGCCGCTTTTTCCGCATCGTTACCCTTGGGAAGACCCAGGGCATCCATGATTTTATTGAATGCCGCCGTGTCCTCATCCACCAGGAGCAATAACCGGCTCATCAGGTCCTGCCCTTTTGCGGCCCAGTCGCTGAAGAATTCCCATCGGTCATCCCAACCGCGTTTATGGGCCGAGAGGTTAGCCACCATAGTGCCCAGTGCCGCCGCCAACGCGCCCATATAGGCTGCAATGGAACCGCCGCCGGGAGCCGGAGACTCGCTGGCGGTCTCTTCCGCAAACCCCTTGCAGGTCATGGAAACTAATTTTTTTGCCTCGGCCAGGGGGTCCAGCATCAGGTATTCCAGTATTTTTTCTTGCGCCACAAAGGGTTTGAGGTCGTCAAGGCCCATGGACTTGACGGCTATTTTAAGGATTTCGCTTTCGCTGATACCCACAGACCGTTGTTGTTTGCGCAAAAAATACTTGCCGGCTTCCATCAGGGCGCTTTTGGGAATAAGCCCCACCAGTTCGGTGCCGGTCACCCGCAGGCCGCGTGCCGCCGCTTTGGCACAGACTTCCTCAAAAGCCACGTGCAAAGGCGTAACGCTTATGTCCGTAAGGTTCATTGACACCTGTGCAATGCCGTATTCCTCTATGTACCATCCAATGGCCTTGCAGCACTTGAGCGTGCCGGGGGTCCAGACTTCATTGCCTTTATCATCGGTCACCGGCTTGCCGTCGCGCAACAGTTTGCGTCCTTTCTCACGTACGTCAAAGGCCACGGCATTGGCCCGGCGCGTAGAAGTGGTATTGAGATTGAAGTTGACAGCCACCAGAAAGTCACGGGCACCTATTACCGAAAGTCCGGTAGAAGCCACCTTGTCTGAAAACTCACAGGGGCCGAAATCCGGCTTCCAGGCCGGGTCCTGCAGTTTCTTGGCCAAGCCCTCGTATTCCCCGCTGCGGCACACGGCCAGATTGCGGCGCTTGTCGGAGAAAGCGGCTTTTTCATAACAATATACGGGGATGCCGAGTTCTTCGCCCACCCTGCGGGCCAATTGACGGGCATAGTCGACCACCTCTTCCATAGTCACACCGGCTACGGGGATGAGCGGACATACGTCGGTAGCGCCAATGCGGGGGTGTTCCCCGTGGTGCTTGCGCATATCAATCAGTTCGGCAGCAGTGCGTATGCCCCGGAAAGCGCCTTCCATCACGGCTTGGGGAGATCCCACAAAGGTTACCACGGTACGGTTGGTGGCTTTCCCGGGGTCCACATTCAGCAGCTTGACGCCCTCCACAGAGGCTATGGCGGCCGTAATACGGTCTATTACGTGCAGGTCACGTCCCTCGGAAAAATTGGGAACACACTCTATCAGCTTGGTATTCATGCAATTATTAGTACAAAAGTTTTACTTTGGGACCTACCGCCTGCTGCAGGGCTTCTTTATCAATTTCAAAGTAATGTACCGGGTATACTACCGGAGCGCCCACCGTTTTTACGGCTTCCACAAACATGGCGTCGCTCATGGTATAAGGCTGGTTTTTGGGCAGGAAGGCAATGTCAAGGGGGCCAAGGTCCTTCATTTCCGGAATCAGTTCGGTATCGCCGGCCACGTATACGCGCAATTTGCCAAAAGTGAAAATGTACCCGTTGCCGTATCCCTTGGGATGGAATGCCGTGCCGTCGGGTTTCTTGCTTTCTATATTGTACGCGGCAACAGCCTGTATCCCGATGCCTTGCCATTCCATAGAATCCCCGTTGGCCATCTGCCTATACAATTTGACGCGCTCCTTCATGCATTCGGGGCCCACAAAAAGCGTTTTGTCGGTAACCAGGTCCTTGAGGGCTTTGGGGTCGTAATGGTCCCCGTGGTCGTGTGTGAAAAGAATGAGATCCGCTTTGGGATATTTTGAGTAATCCGTGTTTTGTGAGTAAGGGTCCACATAAATAACCGTGTGGTCCAATTGAAACATTACCGCACCGTGACCGGTGGGTGCCAGAGTCAGAAGACCCAGTAAAGTGGTGATTTGTTGAGCTAATGCAAACATAGTCTAAATTTTTAGATGATTTTCCCGTTAAGTATGACCGTATCTACCAGCGGACTGGTAAATGCGTAAGTAAAATATTCGTAGGTAGGAATGGGTTTGGTTATAAACAGGCCGGCCTTCTTACCCACCGCCAGGGAGCCGTACTCGCAGGAAAGGCCCATGGCATATGCGCCGTTGAGTGTGGCCGCGTTAAGGGCTTCTTCCGGAGTCATATTCATCTTCAGGCAGGCCAGCGCCATCATAAATTGAAGGTTGCCTGCGGGACAGGATCCCGGATTGTAGTTGGACGCCAATACCAGGGGAAGGTCTTGGGCAAGCATGGCACGCGCCGGGGCGTATTCCATATTCAGGAAGAACGTGGATCCCGGCAGCAGCACCGGTAGGGTGTCCGATTGCGAGAGAGCGTTCCACTCGGCCTTTGTGGTGTGTTCCAGATGGTCCACGCTGACGGCTCCGTAGGCAATGCCCACCTGCACGCCCCCCGAACAGTGCATCTGGTTGGCGTGTACCTTAGGCCGCAACCCGTATTTGAGGCCCGCCTCAAAGATACGCGCTGTCTGGGGTACCGTAAAGAAACCTTCTTCACAGAATACGTCAATGTATTGGGCCAGTTGCTCTGCGGCCACGGCGGGAATCATCTCGCGGATAATCAGGTCCACATAGTCTTCCTGACGTCCCTTGTAGGCGGCCGGGACGGCGTGTGCCCCCAGGAAGGTGGCCTTTACCGCAAGCGGCGTTTCTTCCCCAATGCGCTTTATTACGCGCAGCATTTTCAATTCATCCTCCGTAGTCAGCCCGTAACCGCTCTTGATTTCCACCGCTCCGGTGCCAAAACGGATGATTTCTTCCACACGGGGCAGGGTCTGCTCAAACAGTTCCTGTGGGGTAGTGCGGCGAAGTAATTTGGCCGAGTTGAGAATCCCCCCGCCACGTGCCGCAATCTGCTGGTAAGAGAAGCCGCGGATTTTGTCCATAAACTCCTGCTCGCGGCTCCCGGCATAAACCAGATGCGTATGGCAGTCGCAGAAGGACGGAAAGACCATCCGGCCCGTAGCATCAATAATTTGCGTGCCCACCGGGACGGAATCGGCATAGAGACAGTCATCCATGGTGCCCATCCCGGCAATGAGGTCGTCTTCAATGAAAATCCACGCATTGTCCATACAATGAAGTTCTTTCATGCCGACGCCCCGGCGGTAAGATTGGCAATCAAGAGGATAACCTTTCTGCACCTGTACGGCCTGCTTGATGTTTTCTATGAGGATGTGGCTCATAGCGTGTCTGTGTCAAGGAATCTTTCAGCGGCGTGCATATTGGGATACATCACAGTGTCATCGGTAATGAACGGCACCCGGCTGCGGAAACGCATCACCATCTCTTCCAGTGGCGGCGATGTCCTGGCCGGACGTCTGAATTCCAGGGCCTGTGCCGCATTAAACAATTCAATGGCCAATACCCGCTGCACGTTGTTCATCACGCGGTAACATTTCAGGGCCGAGTTGGAGCCCATACTTACGTGGTCCTCCTGCGCCTGAGACGAGTCAATGGAATCCACGCACGCCGGCATACAGAGCTGCTTGTTCTGGCTGACAATGGACGCCGCCGTATACTGCGGGATCATAAAGCCGCTGTTGAGCCCGGGGTGTGCCACCAGAAAGGCGGGCAATTCTCGTTTGCCCAACACCAGCTGGTTGGTGCGCCGCTCGGAAATGCTGCCCAATTCCGCCACGGCAATGGAGAGAAAGTCCATTGCCAGTGCCAGCGGTTGTCCGTGGAAATTTCCGGCACTGACCACCTCGTCCAGATCGGGAAAGATGGTGGGATTGTCCGTGGCCGAGTTCATTTCCGTTGTAAGTACCTGTGTGACATATGCTATACAGTCTTTGGTGGCTCCGTGTACCTGCGGGGCGCAACGGAACGAATACGGGTCCTGCACGTGCCTTTTGGGACGGGCAATCAATTCACTGCCTTCCAGCGCTTTGCGAACCGCTTGGGCAGTAGCCGCCTGCCCCGCGTGGGGACGAATGGCGTGCACGTGCGGGGTGAAAGGCTCTATGCGGCCGTCATAGGCATCCAGAGACAGGGCGCAGATGGTGTCGGCATGGCGGCTCAGGCGGCGTGCCTTGAGCAAGCACCACAACCCGTAGGCGCACATGAACTGGGTGCCGTTAAGCAGGGCCAGTCCTTCTTTTGATTGCAGTTCAATGGGGTCCCAGCCCATTTTGGCGTTGAGTCGGGCACCGGTAAGACGCTCCCCTTCATATTCCACCTGACCCAGACCCAGAAGGGGCAAGGACATATGGGCCAGCGGGGCAAGGTCTCCGGAAGCACCCAACGACCCGTTCTCATATATCACGGGGAATACCCCTTTGTTGAAGAAGTCGACAAGCCGTTCAACCGTACACAGCTGTACGCCGGAATGCCCATAGGAAAGTGACTGGATTTTGAGAAACAACATAAGGCGCACAATGTCTTTGGGCACCTCGGCCCCCATACCGCAGGCGTGCGACATTACCAGATTTTTCTGCAATTGCGTCAGTTGTTCTTTGTCTATGGCGACGTTGTACAGGGCTCCAAAACCGGTGTTTATGCCGTAGATGAGCCCGTCTGAATGCTGCATTTTCCGGTCCAGATAGGTGCGGCAACGGGTAATCCGACGGACAGCTTCGTCTGACAGGGTCAATCGGGTGCCTTCCTGCAAAATTTTTTCTAAATCTTCCAAAGTAAGCGGAAGAGGGGATATAGATTGGGTATACATTTTATTTATTGACTATTTACAGAGAATTGTCAGCAAAAATAGAATTTTATTTACTATTTATAGCACCCGGGACAAGCGCCGGCGCCTTTTGTCTCCCATCTTGTGCTATCTTGGCCTTGAATTTGCGACGATTTTTTTTAATTTTATCCCCTAATTACCTAATTCAATTTTTTATCTAATGAAGAAATTCGTACTAATTGCGCTTTTGCTGTGGTCTGTGAATCCATTGTGCGCGCAATCGGAAGTGACCGGAACGGTGACTTCTGCAGAAGACGGACAACCGCTCCCCTATGTGACCATCCAGGTGAAAGGCCGCTCCGGAACAGGTACCCTCTCTGACATTGACGGAAATTACAAGCTGTCCGGCTGTCCGTCAAATGCCACTCTTCTCTTCTCTTACGTGGGTTACGTTACACAGGAAATTTCCCTAGAGGGACGAAGCCTGCTGCACGTGATTCTTACCCCTGACGCCACCGCTTTGGAAGAAGTGATGGTAGTTGCTTACGGTACTGCAAAAAAAGGCACTTATACAGGTGCCGCTTCTTTAGTAAAAAGTGATGCCATAAAAGATGTGCCCGCCGTGTCGTTTGAAAACGCATTGAACGGGAAAGTGGCCGGCATGCAGATCACTGCCTCGTCGGGGCAGGCCGGTTCCGCTTCTTCCATCCGTATTCGCGGGATAGGTTCCATGAATGCTTCCAACGAGCCGCTGTATGTGATTGACGGGGTGCCCGTCGTATCGGGCGATATTGGCCAGATGAGCGGTTACACCTACTCTACCAACAATGTGATGAGTTCTCTTAATCCTTCTGACATAGAATCTATTACCGTATTGAAAGATGCCGCCGCATCGGCCTTGTACGGGTCGCGTGCCGCCAACGGTGTAGTGATGATCACCACCAAAAAAGGCAAAATGGGACGGCCCACGGTCAATTTCAAGGCATCTGTGGGCATCACCCCCTCCTGGGCCACGGATAACTATGAAACCGCCTCGGTACAAGAAAACGTCAATATGTTGTATATGGTGTTCCACGACTACAACACCTCTTTGGGCAAGACGGAAGCCTACGCCAACGCCAATGCCCTGTCGCGTATGAATACCAAATGGAAAAAACACGGATACTATTTTGAAACGGCCGGTACCGGTCTGTATGAAAACGTACGGATTCTTGGGATGACCGACGGCGCCGTAAACCGTGAAGGCACTTATTTTGATTGGGATGACGCCTATTTCCGCACGGCCGTGTACCAGAACTATGACCTGTCGGTTAGCGGCGGTGACCAGAACACCAACTACTATACTTCCCTATCTTACACCAAAGAGCAGGGACGTATCTACGTAAATGATTTTGACCGTTTTTCCGGCCGCGTCAATTTGAGTCAGAAGGTGGGCAAACACGTGGAGTTCACCACCAACATCAATCTGTCCAAAAGCGGACGCAGCGGCTACAACGACACCCGCAACACCGGCGGCAACTATTTCCTGCAGAGCCGCAACCTGCTGTGGGGACTGTACTGGCCCACCGACTACAAAACCGGAGATCCCTGGACCGCCCGCTACGGAAGTTACGCCTACAACGGATTATATTACAACAAGGAATGGGAAAACACTTCAGGCACCTTGAAAATTCAGGCGTCCGAGACCCTGAACGTCACCTTCACCCCCTGGTTGAACTTTAAATCTTTATTCTCTTACGACAACACCCAGGTAAAGGACCATATCTACTACAGCGCCAACCACTACAACGGCAGTTCCACCAACGGATCGGTGTCTGAAATGACCAGCAACTACAACAAAATAGTGTCTTCCTCTACATTGAATTTCAACAAAGACTTTGGCAAACACGCAGTCAGTGCCCTGGCCGGTTTTGAAGCCGAACGCAACCAAACCGACTTTATGCGTTCTACCGGAGAAGACCTGCCTTCCAGCACGTTGCACACCGTAGCCACCGCCGGCACCCTGGACGCCAACGCCTACTCTTGGGGAAACTCCATGGTTTCTATACTCTCTCGTGCCGAGTACAACTATGACCAGCGGTATTTTGCCTCGGCCTCGTACCGGCGTGACGGGTCATCCCGCCTGGGGCCCGAAGCGCGGTGGGGAGACTTCTGGTCGGTGGCCGGATCCTGGAAGATAAGCAATGAGGCCTTTATGAAGAACGTCCCCGTGATAAGTGATTTGCGACTCAGAGCCTCCTACGGGGTAAACGGCACCCTGCCTTCCACCGACTACGGATGGCGCTCTCTTACCGGTTATTCTTCAAAATATCAGGAACAGGCCGGAGGAGGGCTCAGTAACGCAGCCGACGCCAAGCTGTCCTGGGAAACCAGCTACACGTCCAACCTGGCGCTGGAATTCGGATTGTGGGGACAACGACTTACAGGTATCGTGGAATACTTTAACCGAGATTCCAAAGACTTGCTGCAAGACGTCCCCATATCGACCGTCACCGGGTTCGGCTCCACGTTAAAGAATATAGGACGCATCAACAACCGCGGGGTGGAAGTGGAACTTGCCGGGGATATTATCCGCACCTCATCCGTGCGCTGGAGTGCGGGAGCCAACGCCTCTTTTACCCGTTCTACCGTAACCGAATTGTATGCCGGAGCCGATATCAACTGGTACGACCCCACGGGCGATGACGACCGCGCCATGTACCTGTACCGCGAGGGCGAATCCACCCTCTCTTTCTACGGGTATGAATACGCCGGTGTGGACCCTGCCAACGGCAAAAGCATCTTTTATGTGAATGACACAGATAACCCCGCCGCCGGCGACTTTACGTGGAACGGCCGGGGAGCCACCTATGATAAGGACAACGCCAACTACACCATTTTGGGAAGCGCTCTGCCCAAAGTATTCGGAGGCCTGAACACCGAGGTGGAATGGAAAGGCATTTCCCTGGGATTGAATTTCATATACAAAATAGGAGGATATCTGTATGACGGAGCCAACAAGGACGTGGCCGATGACGGATATTATTGGGAACGTATCCGCTCCAAGTACTATTACGACCATATGTGGACACCCACCCACACTACCGGCGGCGAGCCGCGCATTGAAGGTACCGACCTTACCGATGCCATGGCTTACAGTAGCCGGCAAATGCACAACGCCTCGTTCCTGCGCCTGAAGACCCTGACCCTGGCCTACCGCCTTCCCTCCGGATGGGTACATAAGGCCGGAATGTCCGGTGCCCGCGTCTATTTCAACGGAAGCAATCTCTTTACATGTGCCGAGTACAAACTGGCCGACCCCGAGGTAAACGCCTACGGTACCAGAGGATGGGAAACCCCCATTGGCAAAACCTACACTTTTGGAATTGAAATCAGCTTTTAAGACAACTAATTATGAAAAAGAGCTATATATATTTTATGGTACTGGCGCTGGGAACACTTGCCTCGTGTGACCGTTTCCTCAACGTGGAACCAAGTAACTACGCCGACTCGTCCACCTCAATCAAAACCACGGCAGACGCCCAGGTGATGATGAACGGGCTGATGCGTAAAATGACAAGTTCCAGTTACTACGGAAGGAATTTCTATATGTATGCAGACGCCAAAGGCGGCGATCTGACCATTATGTCGCAGGGACGCGGGCTGGACGGATTGTATGCGTTCAACCACCAACCCGCCAACGGATCGTATTCGGGTTTCTGGGAACAGATATATCACTGCATCATGCAGGCCAATAATCTTCTGGAAAACATTGAGAAACTGGAGAATGAAGGTACTTCGGAAGATTTTGACGACTACAAGGGACAGGCACTCACCCTGCGCGCCCTGATGCACTATGACCTGGTGCGTCTGTACGGCAAACCTTACGATATGGACAAGGCCTCTTACGGTGTTCCCCTGGTCACCCGCACGCTGGACGCGTCCGAACAATTGGGGCGCAATACGGTGGAAGAAGTGTACCGTCAGATTGTGGCCGACCTTACCGCTGCCGCCCCGTTGCTGTCCAAAAGCAAGAACAACGGCTACGTAAACTATTATGCCAACCGGGCCATCCTGGCACGCGTATGCCTGCAGATGCAGGATTACGCGGGCGCACTGACCGCGGCAGAAGAAATTATCAAGAACGGTCCTTATAAACTGTACGCCAACAACGAATGGGTAAATTCCTGGAAAACCACCTTTGGCAGCGAATCCATTTTTGAACTGGCCATCCTCCCCAATGAGGCCGACCTGGGCACCGCCTCGCCCGGATTTTACCTGACCCGCCTGGGACACGGGGCCAGCAACGCCATGGGCTGGTTTATGGGCAGTGATTTCTTCCTGGAACGTCTGGGAGAAGACCCCGACGACGTACGCTGGGGCGTCATGGATTATGACGAGGCCACCACGGCAGACGGTGACTACTACCATATGGGAGCCTGCTATAAATATCGTGGGGGAGTCAACCGGGAAAACCGGGGCAGTAGCGCCACCTTCCCCGGAGACGGGAAGTCCACATCTACCGCAATCAATATCAAAGTGATACGCCTTTCGGAAGTATACCTGATTGCTGCCGAGGCCGCCCTGAACTCGCAAAAACCCGACCTGGCCGCCACTTACCTCAACGCCATCCGCAAACGGGCTCCGCACCTGGCTCCCGCATCGGCCCAGACCGTTTCCGAAGATATGATTCTGGACGAACGCAGCAAGGAACTGTTTGCCGAGGGGCAGCGTTTCTTTGATATGATGCGCCTGAACCGCTCCATTACGTTCAACGACTCTTTTGGCAACGGTACGGCCTCGGCCCACCGGCCCACCACCATTGACCGGACTTTTGAAAAATGCCGGCTGCCCCTGGGAGAAAATGAACTCAATGCCAATCCGGCACTCAAGGGCCAGCAGAATCCGGGATACTAAACGTTAATTATCTGTTCACCGGTCACCTTCATTAAACGCGAAGGTGGCCGGTAATTTCATTTGATGATATGAGAAGGGAGGCCTAAGCAAAAAAACAGTCTTTCTGACGGCTTTTCTTCCGTGGGTCACGTTCTACAAACACGCGCTCTAATGTATCCGGGTTAAGGCCCGTCCAAAACATTACCGAAGATTTGGTCATGGGGGTAGGCGTAAAATCCTGCACCTGCTCCACGTGCAGGCGCTGTTGCCTGAATTTCTGCGCCAGACGTTGCATATCCTGCAAGGTGCACGCCGGGTGTGAGGATATAAAATACGGAATCAACTGCAGTTTCAACCGCTCCCGATCATTTTGCGCGCTAAACACACGCCACAACGTGTGGTACAGGGCAAAAGGAGGCTTGTGCATACACTGCAACACGGCGTCTTCCGTATGTTCGGGGGCCACCTTGAGCCGGCCCGATACGTGGTAACGCAGCAACTCGGTGAAATAAGTCTCCCCCTCCGCATCCAGAAATCCCTTTTCATTGAGGAACAAATCATAACGGATGCCGCTGCCAATGGTGGCTTTTTTGATATAGGGCAACTCGCGCACCTTGCGGTACAAGGCGGTAAGCGCCGCGTGCGATGCGTCCAGATTCTTGCATTTGACCGGAAACAGGCACGAGGTGCGGTGGCACAGCGCACACACCTGGGGACGCTTTCCCCGCATTCCGTACATATTGGCCGAGGGCCCCCCGAGGTCGGTAAGGTACCCCTTGAAGTTGTCCAGCCTGCTGAGCCGCTCCACTTCCTGCAGCACCGACCGCTGCGACCGCCAGGCAATGGCGCGTCCCTGATGGGCCGCTATGGTGCAGAAACTGCAACCGCCAAAACAGCCCCGGTGCAGGCACACGGAAAACTGAATCATCTCCAGGGCGGGAATCCGCTTGTTCTTATAACGGAAATGGGCCTTGTAGGTAAAAGGCAGGTCATACACGGCATCCAGCTCGTCCGTGTTCATGGTGGGATAGGGCGGATTGACCACCACACGGCAGGTTCCCGCATCTTCGGTCAGCGTTTTGGGGGACTGGGCGTTGGCCGCCAGTTCTATGGCGTGAAAATGACGGGCAAACTGTTCCTTTGAGCCTTGACACTGCACATACGAAGGCAATTCCACTGCCTCGGCCGGAAGGGGAACCTCTTTGGGATAACATACGGCCACTTGCGGGATGGTGCATGTGGCGGGGGTTACGGTGCGCGCACGCAGGGCGGCTGCCAGGGCCACTATGGGTCGCTCGCCCATGCCGTAAATCAGGTAATCGGCACCCGAGTCCACCAGTACGGAGGGTTTGAGCGAATCGCTCCAGTAGTCGTAATGGGTGAGTCGGCGCAGGGAAGCCTCTATGCCGCCAAGAACCACGGGAACGTCCGGGTATAATTGTTTGAGGATACGGGTGTATACGGTCACCGCGTAATCGGGGCGCATATTGGGGGCGCCCTCGGGGGTATAGGCATCGTTGCTGCGCAGGCGGCGGGCAGCCGTATACTTGTTGACCATGGAATCCATATTGCCCGAGCTGACCCCGAAGAACAGACGGGGTTTGCCCAGTTTGGTAAAATCACGCAGGTCGTCCCTCCAGTTGGGTTGCGGCACAATAGCCACACGATACCCTTCCCGCTCCAGCACGCGCCCTATGACGGCCGATCCAAACGAGGGATGGTCCACATACGCGTCTCCGCTGAAGAGAATAACATCCACATTGTCATAACCCAACGCATCCAGTTCTTTCCGCGAAGTCGGTAAAAATTGTTCCATATACACGTGCTAAAGTTGAGTACGACAAAATTAGTTTTTATCTTTGAGAAAAATCAAACTATCCTCACTATGTTCACAAAAGATATTTATATGAAACGCCGGCAGGAACTGAAAGCAAAAATCAGCCGCGGCGTGGCCTTTTTCATGGGCAATCACGAGGCACCCTGCAATTACACGGACAACACGTTCCACTTCCGTCAGGACAGCACTTTCCTATATTATTTTGGTCTGGACGAGCCCGACCTGGCCGCCGCCATTGACTTTGAAAGCGGTGACGAATTTCTTTTTGCGGATGACGTCAGTCTGGATGATGTGGTCTGGACCGGCCCGCTTCCTAAAATGCAGGAAAAAGCCGAGCTGGTGGGCCTGCACAAAACGCTGCCCCGCAAAGACCTGGCTTCCTTTATACAAAAATCCCTCCGGGCGGGACGCAAGGTGCACTTCCTTCCTCCCTACCGTGCCGACAACCAGATAGAAATCATGGATATGCTGGGCATCCACCCCTCCCTCCAGAAGGAAGCGGCCAGCGAAGAACTTATCCGTGCCGTGGTAGCCATGCGCATGGTTAAACAGCCCGAGGAAATTGCCCAGATTGACCTGGCCTGCAACACCGGTTACGCCATGCACTATGCCGTTATGGCTCATGCCCGGATTGGTATGGTGGAACAAGAGCTGGCCGGCATGATGGAAGGCATCTCGGTAAGCGGAGGCTATATGCCCTCCTTCCCCATCATCCTCACACAGAACGGAGAAGTGATGCACGGCCACGGCCACCGGCAAATTCTGACCGACGGCCGCTTGTTGCTGATGGATGCCGGAGCCGAGACTTTTGAGCATTACGCCAGCGACTTTACCCGCACCATCCCGTGCAACGGCAAGTTTACCGGAATTCAAAAAGACCTGTACAATCTGGTACTCAAGGCCAATAACCATTGTATAGCAATGTGCGCCCCGGGCGTGCCCTACAAACAGGTGCACCTGGCCGCCGCGCAAATTATGGTGGACGGACTCAAAGACCTGGGCTTTATGAAGGGAGACACTCAAGAAGCCGTGGCCGCCGGGGCCCACGCCGCCTTCTGGCCCTGCGGACTGGGGCACAATATGGGTCTGGACGTGCACGATATGGAAGATCTGGGAGAAAACTTTGTGGGTTATGACCACACCGTTTCCCGTAATATGCAGTTTGGACTCAAGTCCCTGCGTATGGCCCGCGCCCTGGAGGCCGGCAACGTGATGACCGTGGAACCCGGATTCTACTTTATCCCCACCCTGTTGGAAACCTGGAAGAAAGAATGTCACAACGCCGCCTACATCAACTTTGACAAATGTGTGCCCTACTATACCTTTGGAGGCATCCGCATAGAAGATGACGTGCTCATTACCCCCACCGGCAGCCGGTTGCTGGGCGCCAAACGCCTGCCTGTGACCGTAGAGGAAATTGAAGGCGTCATGGCAAAATAACGGACGTTTGTACCGTTTGTCCCGTCCGGCATATCAAAAGTCGGACGGGATTTTTGTATATGTAAAAAAGAAGCGTAAACTTGTATGGTTTTATCGATATAAAAATACCCATAGAACTATGAAAGATATCAAAAACAACGACGTGGAACTGTCGGAAGCCACCCTGAGGCGGTTGCCGCAGTACTATTGCTACCTGGAAGAAGTGGCCCGGGAAGGAGCGCTCTACATATCGTCGTCCACTATTGCCCAAAGCCTGCATTTGAGCGCCATTCAGGTACGCAAGGACCTGGCCAGCGTAAGTTCAAAGGCCGGGAAACCGCGCAAGGGCTTTGTTGTGGAACTCCTTCTCAAAGATGTGGAAGAGGTGCTGGGTTACAACAACCATAGCGATGCCGTGCTGGTAGGGGCCGGCCGGCTGGGCAAAACCCTGCTATCGTATGAAGGGTTTGAAAATTACGGGTTGCATCTGATAGCCGCTTTTGACAGCGACCCGGAACTATGGGACACCCAAGTGAACGGCAAAACCATTTTTCCCCTGGACCAGCTGACCCGCATCATTCAAAGGCTGCACGTGCAAATGGCTGTGCTGACCGTACCAAAACAAGAAGCCCAGAACGTCTGCGATATCCTTGTGGAAGCAGGCATTAAAGGCATCTGGAATTTTGCCCCAATTGCCCTGAAGGTGCCGGCGGACATTGTCCTCAAGAATGAAAATCTGGCGGCCTCACTGGCCTATGTTTCCCAACATTTGAAAAACTAGAAGTAGAATCAAATCGCGCGGTACGCGGTTTACAGCGTGGGGGAAGAATAGCCAATACTGTGCACGATGATGACCCCGTTGGCACCGCGTACCCCGTACATATTGCCGTCTTTTTGCACTTCTATACTCTGTATGGAGTGTACGTCAACGGACGAGTTGGCCTGTCCTATATTATCAAAAACAATTCCGTCCACCACAACCAGCGGTTCAGAACTGCCGTTGATACTGTTCATACCCCTGATGTTGGCCGTTGCCTGACCCGTTGACGGGTCGTATCCTATATTCAACCCGGGAACAATGCCCTGGAGCAGTTCCACCAGGCTGCGCACCGGCCGTCTCTTCAATAACTCCGGCACGTTATCAAACTCACTGATGGCACGGGTGCGGTTATCAAATTTTGCATCCCGCACGGTGTACTTTTTGGCAGAACGGACGGTAATAAGAAGGGAATCCAGTCCGGCAAACGGCATTTCCACGCGACCCTTTTCCGGCAGATAGGCGTACAGCGAATCCGCATCCGTAATATCCGTCACTAAGGCCCGCCCGTCTTTTCCCGTAGAAAACGCTTTGGAATTATTGGAAGTGGAAAGTATTACCCCTTCCATGGGTTTTTGTTTTTTATTCACTACCCTCACGCTACAGTTGCGCAAGGTATCCGACTGTCCGTAAACTGATGCCGTGCTAAAAACGCAACAGGCCAAAAGACAAATAACGAGTATTTTTTTCATAACATCCACTAAGGTAGGGATAATTTAGATAGCACAGATGAAGTCCGTCAATTTCCGGGCATAAATACCCCAAGTCAACTGTTTTTTAAGCTCTTTTATCTGAGAAACAAACACTTGGGCATCCATCGTAAAAAAATGTTCCACGGCTTCCCGCAGTTGCGGGGCCGTGATGCCGGTCGCCATAATACCCGCTCCGGGGCGCTCCACCGACTCGGCCAGTCCCCCTACCGGGGTGGCTATCATCGGGGTTTCAAAATGATAGGCAATGGCCACTATACCGCTTTGGGTGGCCGAGCGGTAAGGCAGCACGCAGGCATCGGCCGCTCCAAAAAACAGCGGCACCCGGTCGTCGCTTATGTATTGATTGTACATATGCACCCGTTGCGGATGAGCAAGGCGGGCAATCTGTTGCGTATACTTGTCGCCACTTGAGTAACACTCGCCGGCCACCACTAACTGCACGTCTTCTTCCAAAGCGTCCACCGCATCAATCAGCAGGTCAAGTCCCTTGTAGTCGCGTATCAACCCAAAAAACAACAGGGTTTTCTTTGACGGATCCAGGCCCAGTTGCCTTCTGGCCTGCAGGGGGTCCATTTTGGGACCAAAATGGTTGTACAGCGGGTGCGGCAGCAAAATATGCGGTTTATCGGGCGCCAGACGCAGCAGGTCGTCTTGGGTGGCCTCGCACATACATACGCATCCGCTTTGCTGGCTGAGAAACCATTTTGTAAACGGTTTGTCAAAAAATTTGGGTTCGTGGGGCAGTACGTTGTCCAGAATGGATACCGTCTTGCATCCCTTGTGACGTAACTTCCGGGCTACCGTTCCCTGCGACGGGGAAAAATAAGACATCCAGTAACGCATCAGCAGGCAATCCGGAGCAAAAGCGGCCAGGGTGGAGGCCGTGCTCAGGTAAGAGAACGGGTTGGCAGTATCCAGCAGGCGGGGAAGGGCCGAGGCCTTCTGCGGGTCGGGATTATCCACGTATTGAGTCTTTCCGGGGAACAGAAAATCAGGGTATTGCCTCTTGAAGTTATACGCCTGCACCTGATGCAGCTGCTGCAGTTCGGGCAACAGGTTGTCGTTAAACTGGGCTATCCCCCCGCGGTAAGGATAAAAAGGAGACAAATAAGCTATTTTCATTTGTCAAATTTAGTAAAATATTCCTGCAGAAAGCGGGCAATGCCGTCATTGTCCACCGTATCCGCGTGGTAGCGGGTCCTGGCCAGCACTTCCGGCTCGGAATTGCCCATGGCAACTCCTACCGCCACGTGTTCCAGCATAGGTATGTCGTTACCTCCGTCCCCGAATCCCATAGTCCGGGAAATATCTATATGGAAATATGCCAGCATTTTGTCTATCCCTGTGGCCTTGGTGTTGCCCACCACGTTGATGTCGGCAAAATCGGGATGCCAGCGGCTGGATTCGCAATGGGGAAGCACCGTGCGGGTAATGACTTCCTCCACGTCGGCCGGAGCATAGATATTAATCTGCAACACATCCTGATGGGCCAATTCCACCAAAGGACGCACCACCGGAAGTTTCACATTGATCATTTTGGCCAATGCCAGTACCTTGGGGTCCAGATGATTGATAAACACTCCCTCTTCCGTCATCATAGATACCGGAAAAGGATTGCGGTGCACTTCCAGATATGTGCACAATGCCTGTACGTCGGCCGGTTCCAGAAAACGGCTGAAAATAACTTTCCCGTCACCCAGGGCACAATAACCTCCGTTTTGAGCCACAATGCCGTCAAACTCCAGGTGGCCGAAAGCCGGGGTATTGAAGTCGGGCACCAAAATAATGGGACGTCCCGTGCAGATAAAAGCCTTAATGCCTTTTGAGCGGCATTCCTTAATGGCTCGAGCTGCCGATGCGGGGACCGTATGTGTATTGAAACTGACCAGTGTACCGTCAATATCAAAGAATAGCGCTTGTATCATAATGCGCAAAGATACTTATCTTTGTAAAAAATGTAATTCTATGAAAAAGTGTCTGCCGTTTTTTGGAGCCGGTTTGCTCGTTATATTGGCTGTATGTGTATCCGGTTGCCGGGGGCCTGTGGAACAAACGGAGCCTGCGGTATATTTCAGGGAAGTCATTGCCCGCCAGGATGCCAAGTTCCACGACTTCTGGGCTTCTTTTGGAGAAGGAGTTATAGAAAGCGAGGAATATGCCTTTGTGGAACCGTTGGCCGACAAGCTTCTCAAAGATATTACCGTGACGGCCTACACCATTACCTACAACACGGTAGACTTTTACGGGAATCCCATTGTGGCTTCGGGTGTGGTGTACTATCCCAACGATACCCGCATACGGGGTGTGGTGGAAGTGGCTCCCATTGCCTTTGTACAGAATACGTCGGGTGCCTCGGAACGCATTCCTTCCACGGAGGCCATGCATTCCACCTTTGGATATGTTGTCATCATTCCCGATTTTCTGGGATACGGAATATCCAAAGACACGTACCATCCGTTCCTTGAACCCGAGATTACCGGACGTACCGCCTATGATATGCGTCAGGCCAGCCGGGAATTTTTGCGGACGCTGGGGTACGAACTGCCCAAAAAGACAATGGTGGCGGGCTATTCCTTAGGAGGTTCCATGGCTATGGCTATGGTTAAATACTATGAAGCACGCGGCATTCCCATTGAACGGGCCGGCATCGGTTGCGGATGTTACGAACCCAAGGAAGCGTTCAACGCCTTTGCCCGTACCGGGGTAAGTACCTACTGCCTTATTCCCACCATCATTTATTCCATAAACAAATACCATAACCTCAACCTGGATTTTTCAAAAGTCTTTACGGGAGAATTGCTGGAAAATTATGACCAATGGCTGGACCGGTCACACGAGCACGGCCAGTGGTTTCTGCAAGACCGCCTGGGCACCGACATTTATAATTTTATGCACCCCGACTTCTTTACGGAAACCAAGAATGCCGAGTTTGACAAAATCTACCGGGTGCTGGAAGAGATGTCCCACGTGGACGGATGGACCCCGAAAGCCGAAATGTATCTGTATCATGCCGAGGACGACGAGTCCGTCCCCTATGAATGTGCCCTGTATGCCTACAATGAATTCCATAAGCGCGGCGCGGCCGTGTCTTTCTTTCACGGCACAGGGGGACACGTGGAATATGCCGGTCAGATGTTCCTGAGCCTGTATTTGTATTTGATTGTTAAGTAGCCCGCTACTGCAACATAGCGTCTACGCGCGGGCGCCAGTCCTCCCCGTTTTGTACCAGAAGGGTCCGGAAACCCATTTCCCGGCCCGCCTGTATATTGGCCGGAGAGTCATCCACAAACAGGGATTCCCGCGGCAGCAGCGGTGCACCGGCCACCAATCGCTCAAAAATGGCCCGGTCCGGTTTCACGCAGCGGAGTTCATAGGAAATAAAAAGTTTATCAAAATAGACGTCCAGTGCCCTGCCCCGGACAGACAACCGGGGACTGCGCGCCCAGTCCATAATAAACGGATTGGTATTGCTGAGCAGATATACTTTATACGTGTTGCGCAATTGAAGCAAATAGTCCAGTCTGTACGGCGGCAATGCAGTCAGAAAAGCCAGCCAGGCCTGTTGCGCCTGGGCAAAGGTGACGGGACGGCCCGCTTCGCGGGATAATTCCCGGCAAAATTCTTGTGCCGTAATGGCCCCGCTTTCCAAATCCAGAAAAAATCCATTCTGATGATACGGGTCCAACCGGGCGGCGGCTTGCGCGCAGCCCAATGCCTGAAACGCCTTCACGGAGTTATCTCGTTCAATATCAACCACAACACCGCCAAAATCAAAAACAATATTTTTTATCATTTTGCAAATATACTGAGGAATTTATTTATATCTTTGCAGCCCATAAATGAAGCGTATTTGATATATTAACCTGTAACTCAATGATTTATTATGAAAACAATTAAATTTTGCACCTTATGCCTGGCTATGATAGCCGGCCTCACACTGGTTCAATGCCAATGCGGACACAAGAATGACGCCACTGATGAAGTAAATGCGGAAGAAATTATCCCCGCCGCTGAAGATACTCTCGCTGTGGAAAGTACTGAAAACAAAGCCGAATACAACGAAGCCGAATTAAAGGCCATGGTCGGAGCCACCGCCCCTGTATTCGCCTTTAACAACGAAAGCGGTGACGCCAATCTGTTCCTCAAATATGTGATGAACGAGATCAAGTACCCCGCAGCTGCCAAAGAAAAAAAGATTGAAGGCCAGGTAGTCGTTTCATTCCTGGTTGACAAGACCGGCAAGGTATCCGATGCACAGGTTCTCAAATCGGCCGACCCCCTTTTGGACGCCGAAGCCCTCAGAGCCGTACAGTCTTCACCCGACTGGACTCCTGCCACCGACAACCAGGCCAACCCCATTGCCGTACGCTACAACCTGCCTGTAAACTTCCAATTGAAATAAGGTGTATCCGCACACTCAGAAGACCGCTGCCCCATGCAGCGGTTTTTTTATGCCCCGGCCGGAGCATCTGCCGGCAGTTCTCTGAAAAATTTGACCAAAAACGGAATGGTAAACAGAGTGGCCAGCACATCGGCAATGGGTTGCGCCAGCTGGATTCCCGTAACACCCATAAACAGCGGCAACACCAGAATAAGCGGAATAAAGCACAATCCGCTACGCAGACAGGCCAGAAAAGTGGCATACCCGCTCTTTCCTATGCTTTGAAACAACATATTGCCGCAGACGGAAACCGGCAGAAACAAAAACGCCACCGACTGCGCCTTGAGGGCAAACGTGCCCATTTGCACCACCTGAGGGTCACTGCGGAACATCTCCACCAGTGGACCGGCCCATATAAATCCCGCCAGAGAGAGAACACCCAGAAAAGCCAGCCCGAATTTGACCGTAAACAGAAACCCGGCCCGTACCCTGGAATACTTGCGCGCCCCGTAATTAAAGGCCGAGACCGGCTGAAAACCCTGCCCGATGCCCAAACCTATGCAGAAAATGAAGCTGCAGATGCGCATCACAATGCTCATGGCCGCCACCGCTGCATCTCCTCCGTACAGAGCCGCCTGCCAGTTGAGTGCCGTGGTGGAGATACTGTTGAGCCCCTGCCGCACCATACTGGGCATTCCCACCGCCACTATGTTCCCCACATCTTTCCATTGGCGGGTGATGTATCTGACACTCAAACGGCTCTGCACCCGCCTGCGGAAAAAGGGAATCAGCAACACGGTCAGACTTACGTACTGGGACACCGCGGTAGCTATCCCTGCCCCTTCTATGCCCATTCCCAAAACACCCATCAGCAGCCAGTCCCCAAGAATATTGAGTAGCGCCCCGGAGCCCAGGCCCAGCATGGCGTACACCGCCCTGCCTTCATAACGCATAATGTTGTTGAGCACGCAGCCGGCCGCCATGGCGGGAGCCCCCAGAAGAATGTAAACCCCGTAGGTACGGGCGTACGGCAAAATCGTGGGGGTGCTGCCCAACAGGCGCATCAACGGGGTCAGACACAACAGACCCACGGTCATGATAACGGCCCCGCAACACAAGGCCAGATAAAAACTGGTAGAGGCGAATTTGCGCGCGTCCCGTACGTTTTTGGCTCCCAGATGACGGCTGATATTGCTGCCGGCACCGTGCCCGAGCATAAATCCAAAAGCCTGGATGATGGCCATCAGCGCAAAGACCACTCCGGTAGCCCCCGTGGCGCTGGTACCTATCTGTGCCACAAAGTAGGTGTCCACCATATTGTACAAGGTGGTCACCAGCATACTGAGGGTGGTGGGGATTCCCAGAGAGAACACCAGACGCTGCACCGGCATCCGGGTCATTTTATCGTATTGGGTCTTGTACACCGGCATCAGAGTCACTCTTCAATCAAATCCACCACTTCCACGTCCAATGAATTGGCCAGCCGCACCAGCGTATCCACGGAACAGATACCTGCCGCCAATTCCAGAAATTGTCTGAGCCCTATCTCGGCGTCACGCAGCAAACGTATATATGAAACGCGCTTTTTACGACAGATTTCCCTAATTCTATACTTCATACGGTAACCACTTTGATCTTAGTATTCATCAATAAGATCCGGTACCCCCACGTGCAATGCATTGGCCACTTTCTCCAGCGAATTTACGGTGGGATTGCCCTCCAGAAGACGTTTAAGGTTAGATAAAGTCATCCCTACGGAGACCGCCAGTTGGGACAATGAAACTCCCTGCTCTTCACAGACTTCCTTCACACGGAATTTCACCACAGGCTCTTCAAAATAACTATCAAAATCCTGAGCTAACATAGGAATAAAGGTACCTCGTTTTTGGAGAAAACACAAAAAAAATCGCTGACAGCATAGAGAGTCAGCAATCTTCCGGGTACCCGGAGCCGGGCGGTTCGGGTGCAATTTGGAGTCTTTTGCAAGGTTTATCAAACAGTTAGCCTCTATTATTAATTGCATTGGAATGCAGTTGATTTCTGAGTGTTAGTAATTCCAGATATTTAGACTTCATATCATCAGGCAAAAACGATACGGCAATCTCATCATACCACTTGTCTGCAAACTTCTCAAACTTGGAGCAAATATTACTTACAACCTTTTTATCCAATCCACTTGCAGACATTGAAGTCTCAAAATCCGAACGACTAATCTTTCGTTTCTTGCCATTAAGAGTGAGAGCCAATTCTTCGGTATCCTCAGGCATTGCAATGGCTGTCGAAAGAAGGTCGTATGCGGGGGTAAGCGCAACGACTCCTTGTTGGGGCGCATAAAGCGAAAAGTTTTTTAAGTGCATATCCGCATTCCCGGTAAGCCACGAAAAAAGGACTACCTCCCAAAAGTTTACAAGGTCGAGCTTTGGTGTTGATGAATATTGCAATATCAACTTTGCTATCTGCTCATAAGAGCCTTTGTACTTATACTCGGTCAATCGTTCCGATATTTGACACATATCCTCCATTGCAATCTTCGCTCCGTTACCTACCCTGTCTATGCGTTTTGTGATATAGCATAGTTCGCCATCACTAAATCTGATAAGTGAATGAGGTACGACATTGATTTTTGCAATTTGCGCAAGGTGCATGGTGAGGTCTTCAAGTTGGGGTAGAGAGCGAAAAGCATCTGTTTGAGGTTTTAATATATATCTACCCCACAATCCAACTATAGTCAATCGTTGTGGTGCTCCGTTTGCACCCTTCTCAAAATCGAGCGATAGTTTTGGTTGTACACCTGTAAGTGTAGTCCGAGAACGTATCACCTGCTTTGCCAACTCTGCTATGTTATCTTTTGTATATGGCAAAATAGGTGCTGTGGTTGTCCCAAACATACGCTTGGCACATCGAGCGTGAAAATCAACCTCTCCAACGCCAAGTTCTCGATAGCAATATAAACATCTACTCATTCTCTTCGTTTTTAGGGATTACAGAAACTGCTCCAATGCAATCTTTGCAACATACCATTAATAGCGACATTCTGTCATTTCGCTGTATCTTCCAGTTTTGTTGTGCAATATCAAGTAACCAGCCCTCCGGAATCAATCCATCGAAAAACGGAAATAGAACATTGCTCTCAAATGGCTCCTTTTGGAGAGGTAATGTCAGGCTGATTGGTGCTACACTCTCTTTTGTGAGATAGTCAAAATCGTATTGAAACGTGTATCCCGCCTCGTTTTCGATTAGGAATCCAGCCAAATCATTGTGCATATAGACATTAGCGACTTTCATTTATCACCTCCTTTTTAATCGTTACCACACCCACTTCACTTCCAAAAAGCGCTAACACTTGATTGATTTTGTCGATACGCAAAGTCTGTTTTCCCGCCTCCAACTCCCGAACAAATCGGATACCCACACCAGCCTTTTCAGACAGGTCTATTTGAGTGAGATTGTGTTGCTTTCGCATACTCTTTACATATTCTGCTATTTTCATATGAATAGTTATTTATACCCTAACGGGTACAAATATAGCAAATATTTTGCAAGTTACCCCCTATCGGGTATAATTCGTCTTGTTTTCACTACTTTTATACCCGATAGGGTATCATATATTATCCTGCATTTCTCAAAATCTGCGTGAGGGAAAATTATTTCTGAGACATATTTTGAGGTAATAATTAAGTCTGTAACCGCACAGTCTTTAGTGCAGATAATTGCATAGTATGACTGGGCATTGTATTGATTAATACGTATTTGCATAATTAAAAAGGTCGTTTATGTTTGTGGCGCAAAATTGACAACGCAACAGGTAAGAGCGAAATCCGTATTCGATTTTCGCACGGACGAAATATTGACATCAGGGCAAAAAGTCAGCTATTTGTTGCTCCCGAATATTGGAGTAAAAAAAGTGCAAGTTACTCTTGCTTATTACAACACCAGATCCGGAACAGTTGCCGGTATGTCACGTACAAAGACTTGAAAGAATTTACATCTGATCTGAAAACCATATATGGTGCGGTAAACAAGGAAGCCGCCTCCCTGGCCCTGGATGCTTTCGAGCAAAAATGGGAGTCGAAATATTGCTATGCCGTTCGCAGCTGGCGTACCAACTGGGATGATCTGACCACATTTTTTGACTATCCCGCTGAGATCCGCAAGATCATCTACACAACCAACCTGATTGAAAATCTCAACAGCAAAATCCGGAAATATACCAAGGCCAAACTCTCATTTCCGAATGATGATGCCGTAAAAAAATCTGTATGTCTTGCTATCAGTGAGATAGAGAAGAAGTGGACTATGCCTATTCAAAACTGGGCAATCGTTTTGAATCAGTTTATTAGTATATTTGACAGCAGGGTGCTGTTATAATTATGAAAACTCAATTATCATTTCTCTATTAGTGGAAATGTGTCTTAAATTATTACTTATAAATTTAAAAATCATGAAAACTTATATTAGATCTTTAGTTGTTTTGGTGTTCTTTTTTGTATTAAGTGGATGTGAAAAGATGAATGATGCTGTTGTTAAGCTTACTCTGAAAAATGATACGCAAGAAGAAATAAACTTATACGTCCTTAGTGCAGAAGAATTTGGGCCTAGTAATTTGTTAGGTCCTGGAAAAACTCGAACATTAAATATTAGTTTAGAAGATCTGCCATTTGCAAGCACGATTTCCTCGAAATATAGATTTTCTTTAAACTTTATGGTAATAAAAAATGGACAGTTCGAGTACTATGGCCCCTATGTTTTCGATGCACCAAGTAATGCAGAAGTAACTTATAAAAAGGGTAGTACATTACGTGTATATCCAGTGGTTTGGTTCTAATTCAGGGATGCAGAGTGGGCTCAATAGTATAATTACCTATCCGATAACGGGTACAAATACGATGGGCCAACTGGTGGAGAAAGAGACAAAATTGCCAAATCACTGACGAGTACAAGCGGTTGGAACACCTCATTCAATGAGGGTTCTCCAGGGCAACTTAAGCATATGCCGTTATGCTACGACATTGTATCAAAAGTGAGGCAATATCGTCTGCAAAGTAATCGTATACAAACTATAATTGCAGCTGAAAAACCCCATAAATTTGGATTGGAAGTGATTCCAAACGATAATTACATGATAGTCCCTGTTGTTTCCTCCGAAAGGAGAAGATACATTCCATTGAGATTTATGACACCAGATGTCCTTTGTAGTAATCAAGTTAATTTAATCCCCCACGCCACCTTATACCACTTTGGCATCCTCATTTCCAACGTCCACATGGCCTAGATGCGAACTGTCTGCGGCCGCCTGAAATCGGACTACCGCTACTCCAAGGACGTCGTCTACAACAACTTCCCCTGGCCCCCCTGCACTGCTGGCGCCTCGGCCCAAGACCAGGCACTGTGCGAGTGTAATAAGCAAGAGTAACTTGTACTTTTTTTCGTAAAGTTGTTTGTACTTTT
>CAZKPB010000019.1:0-37503 GCA_964554535.1 uncultured Muribaculaceae bacterium
GAAAAGTACAAACAACTTTACGAAAAAAAGTACAAGTTACTCTTGCTTATTACACCCGAGGGGGCGCGGGCGTAAAGAATTAACAGCCCTCCTCACTCAAACGGATACCTGACCCCCATCCGTCCCCGCATCAGATCCATCACCCCCAAAACCTGCGCACTCTGCTCCAGCGGCATATCCGGATTCTGAGTCAGGTGCCGCTCCAGACAATGAATCACCGAGCGGACCTCGTAATAATACCCAAAACCGGGAGAGGAGTCAAGAAAGGCCTCCTCGTGGTCACCAATCTTCAGCACCGCCTTCTTTGTCTTGTTAAAATCGTCAATCACAATGCGGCCCTTGGAACCGACCAGAATGGCCTTGTTCTCATAGAGCTCCGTACTGCCGGCGGCGTATTGTCCCCAAACGCCATTGCGGTAGCGAACCTGCATAAGGTCGGTCAGGTCAACGCCGCTGTCGTGCAAAGAAGCCATAACCTGGAAATCGGCCACTTCCGACTGCGCAAACCATTGGCCCAGATGCAGCGGGTAGATGCCCAGATCCAGCAGGGCACCGGCAGCCAGGGCGGGATTGACAATGCGCCTTTCCGGAGAAAGGTCCAGACAAAAGCCGAGGCTTGCCTGAACCAGACGCAAGTCACCAATCCGGCCCGAGGCAACCCACTCTTTGGCCTTGAGGATGGCCGGGAGGAAAACGGTCCACATAGCCTCCATAAAGAAGAGGCCTCGCCGGCCGGCCTCGGCCCGGGCCGTTTCAAACTGCACAAGGTTTACCGTGGCGGGTTTCTCGCACAACACGTGCTTGCCGTGTTCCAGGCACAGCAGAATGTGTTCCAGGTGAAAGTTGTGAGTGGTGGCTATATAGATGACATCCACCTCCTTGTCTTCCACCAGCTCCACGTAGCTGCCGTAAGATCTCTCTATGTGGTATTGTGTGGCAAAGTCCGCCGCCCGATCTGCCGACCGCGCCGCCACGGCCACTATTTTGGAATCCTCATTGACAAAACGGAAGTCCGATGCAAATTTACCGGCAATATGTCCGGCTCCCAAAATACCCCATTTGATCATAGCGTTGAGGTGTAAAGTGTGTTATTGTGCGTCCAGTTGTTCCAGAAACAGGGCCACCCCAAGGGCACATTCCGCCACCCGTTGGTAATTCACAATGGACAGATTATCTTTGGGTGTATGCGTAAGTTCCTGATTTTCCATATTTTCTATGAGCCATTGCGAACTGACGGCCAGGGCAGGGCAGCCCTGTTGCAGAAATACACTGTGGTCGCCCTGATACCAGGGAAGTCCTTCCACCAGGCAGGGCATCCGGGCAATCACTTGTTGCAGTACGGCCTGCTGTGCTTCCGGCAGTTCCATCCCGGAAAAGCAGGTAAGTCCCTCCCGGTATCCGACTCCGTCAATGTTAATATTCAAAAGAACGGAGTCAAACCGGCCCTCGTTTTGCTCTATATACCGCACCTGTCCCGGGGCCCCGTAATAGTCTTCTCCGTTAAAAAAGACCAGTTCCACCGGACGGCGCAGGGAGCGGCCTTCCAGCCATTGGGCCAGCAAGAGCAGTACGGCCACCCCGGTGCCATTGTCAATGGCCCCCGGTGTCCCGTTTTTGCTATCCACATGGGCCGAGACCACCACGCGTTGGGCCCGTTCACCGCCTGTCCTTTCGGCCGAGGCACTTGCGGGCCGCAGTGCCGTCACCTGACAGGCGGTCTCGGCCGTCCGAACGGCCCGCGAGGTCAGTGTGGCAGTCTGTCCGGCCAGAGCAAGCAGCCTTTCTCCTTCAGTGTCTTTCATATAGACCGAGGGAATATCAAAGTCGCCGTCTTCAAACAGAGGGAAAGGGTAGACGCCGCCGGCGGTGGCCGCATTGCGCTCGGTGGCGCAAACCAGGGCCCTGGGGCGGCCTTTTTCCAGGAGCGAGACAAGGTGTTGGTGTTCCTCGGGATTCCAGAACGGGAAATTTTTGGGAGCTATTTGCTGCGAGGCTATATTGCCGTAGAGAAGCACTATTTTGTCCTGTATGGGGGTCTCTTCCAATTGGGCCACCGTATGTATGGGGACAATTTCCCCTACGGCCCGGCAGCCCAAAGAGTATTGGGAGGAAAAGACCTCAAACGACTGTCCGTTACAGGTAAGTGAGGCACCGTCGGTGTGCCAGCCTATGACGGACAGACCGGTAGATTGGATGGGCCAGCCGTATTCCTGCAGTATTTGCTCAATATAGTCGGTGGCTTTGCGGTTAGCGGCACTTCCCACGGGGCGCTCCCCAATCCGGGAACACAATACCTCCAGGTGTGCTTGCGCTTTTTGAGTTAAAGTCTGTTTATCTATATTCATGGTAATTTTTAAGGCATACAAAGATAGTGAAAAGGCGAAAAATGCCCATCCGATTACAGGTCGGATGGGCATTTTTGGATTACTTTCCCTCGAGGTTCTTTACTTGTTCATCGTTTTTGCCACTTCATCGCAGGCAAGGTTGAGCATAACATAGTTTGCCACCGAATTGATGCAACATTCATTCTCGCCCCAGAGGAACGGATAATCGTCCTTGTTCTCCATAAAGTCCGGATTCCTGAGCAAAAGACCGGGGACAATGCCGCCGGGAATGGTGGCGTAATCGGCGCGATTGTTGCCGTAAGCCACCTTCTTGGTCTGTACGCCGACGTCGGTGATGAACGATAGATTATTATAAGGATGACAGCCGTAGATGTAATTCAGACCGCGGAGAATCAGTTCGGGATCCACAAGCTCCGGGTATTTCTGCCAGATAAGATACGCATTGAAGGCGGTGCTTATGACCTGGTTGTTTCCACCCCAGCCGCTACCGGTGATTTGTGCATCGTAAGGATTGTCGCTGCCCATCTTCTTCAGACTCTCAATATATTCAGGAATAGAGGCATCGACTGCCTGCTGCGTCTTTTTGTCCAGCAAGTCGTATACACGCAGCACGGAAGAGAGGCTCATGATACGCACAAAGGCACTGCCGTTGCGCGCACCTTCCACCACACTTTGAGGATTAATCTGCTTGAGGACCAGTGGCATAAAGATATCTTTATATTTTTGGTCACCCGTGGCATAGTATAGTTCTATAGCCCCGCGCATCTTGTAGTCACTGCCACCTCTGAACCGGGCCGCCGCGTTGTTGGCAGGCTGCGCCTCTGTTTCCGGCTCGGTAGCCACATATTTATCCCACAGCATAATGGCATTCTTAAGCGACCGGGCCGCCTCTTCCGGGAAATAATCCTTCAGCGCGGTGTAGGCAGAAGCCAGGCCCACAATGGAGTTCATTACCCCCGACCCTGAAGGACGGCGGGTCATAACGATCCGGTCGTCGTAAGTGCCGCTGCGTTTGCCGTCAGCGGAAACTTCGTAAGGTTTGAGGCTGGGATCGTAAATCAGACCGTCCGTGAGGGTGAGGGCATCGCCCAGGTGATGGTACTGATGCATCTGGGGCTGTCCAATATTGCCCGAAACAAAGCCGAGCGCTTCAATTTGCGCGTTCATGTTAAGCGTACCGTGCATGATTTGCTGTACCACATCGGGCACCCCGTCCGGACGGTGAATGTCGGCATATTTGGTCACTTCGTCAATGTAAGTCATATCGCGTTGGGGCTGGAACATGCGCCAGAGCGTGGCAAGGTCAACGGTGGTCGTCACCACGGAGTTCTGCTGGATATCAAAGTCGCCTGCATCATACCATCCGCCGACCGCCAGGCCGGGTACGTGTTCCAGAGGTTTGAAGGGTGTGAAATTCTCGGCTCCCTGAGTATATCCGTCGTGGATCCTGATGTTTGCCGGAGCCATGATGGCATCGTCCATATTGGCACGACCGTGCCAGATACGATACCCCTCGTTCACCTCCATATGGTCCATATTCACCACCAGCGAGATATCCATGGAGGCATGCCATTTATCACTGTAAACATTCTTGTCAATGGGGAATGCGTTGGTCTGTACCCCTTTATATTCAATTACATAAAGGCCCGGCTGGCGCACTTCACTGAAGTCTATTTGTGCATAGTTATAGCGGTTGTTGAACACGCCCCAATTTTGAACTTTTGCTTCCAAAGCCACGCTTTGGCTGCCGTCGGCATTGATACGCAGAATCCTGGCAGTGGAAGCCACCTTGTCGTTCTTATCCAGCTCCACTACAGACACTTTTTTCTGTGCAGGTGTGTAGCCGACCTGGGAGAAACCGATGTTCGGCTTGCGAATCCATTCAGCGTCGCATTTGGGTTCCACATACCATTCCAGCACCATGCCGGTTTTACCGGCGGGGAGTAGCGACCGGACCACAAAAGTGCCGTTTTGTGCAAGAAGTCTTCCGTCAAACAGATTGACATCCCGGTCGGAGGTGATGCTCACGCAAAGGTTGTCGTCTTCCGGTGCAAGCACTATCTGTTTGCCTGTGGAAAGCGCTATGGGTACAAGAAACTCGCCTTTTCCACGGTCGTCAAAAGTCGTTTCACCAAAGTATTGCGGTATTTTTTCCGAAACAGGACGGACTTCTGTGTCATGCTGCGGATATTTAGGCAAAATGCGAGCCGCTCCATCTACCAGATAGTTCTTGCCGAAATAGGAAGCCGGGAAGAACTCCAGATTCATGCCGGCTTTACCCACAAGCTCTTCAGGTACGGGCTTGTCCAGGTAAACCTGCATCAGTGCCCCTTTGTCTTTAGGAGTGACACGGATTTTTGAAACAAAATCATAATCCTTGTAAGTCAGTTCCACCTCAATGAAATTCCCTTCGCGGCTGACCGTACGGTTTGTCATGGTGCCATAAATGTCCCATTGTTCGGGAGTGTTCATCAGACGGACTCCTCCGCCCGTGCTGATTCTTTCCCCTCTTTGGATAATCTCTATTCCCGCAAGTTTTTCATCGCAGAATCCGCCGGTGTAGGCGTTGCTGTAAACGAGAATGTTTACCCCGGTTTCTTCAAAATATTCCAGGTTATTTAGTTTCAACGTCTGTGCGTATGAAACGGTTGTAAAAAATGTGGCTACAAGGAGTAGCGCAGACTTGATGATTTTTTTCATTTCTTCTATCAGGTTATTAAAAGATGCTGTTTAGTAAAAAACAAAGATAGGTCATTCCGCCAGGATTCACTTTAACATTTAATGCATTCTTTTTAACCCATGACGCTTTTTGTGGGTCATAATAGCTGCTGCCGGATTATTTTTTCCTTACATTTGCGCCTTAAAATTTTTAGAAGGGATAAAATGAATCTGATTCTATTGTCATTTAGCCTGATTATCATCACGTTAGTTGTACTGGAGTTCACAAGGAGCCTGCGTCTGAAAGCCGTGCTTGCCGTGGCTTCCGTGACAGTAGCTTCCGTAGTGATAGCCGTGGCCGCCATAAGAGCCCTGCTTGGACCCCCTATGGAACTGACCTTTTACGGGGGAGCCCTCTTTGGCCCCGTCCGTCTGAGCGTGGACGCCCTCTCGGCCTGGTTCATGCTCATCATTGGACTGGTGTTTACCACCGGGGCTTTCTACGGCGTAGACTACCTCAAGCACTACACCGCCCGCAAAACAGAGCTGAGACTGCACGCCGCCGCTTACCTTATCACCTTTGCGGCCATGATGGCCCTCTGCCTCCTCCGCAACAGCCTGGCCTTCCTGGTGGCCTGGGAAGTGATGGCCCTGGGCTCCTTTGTACTCATCATCTTTGAAAGCTGGAAAGACGAAACCCTGAAGGCCGGAATCAACTTCTTTGTACAATCCCATATATCGGTAGTGCTGCTTACCGTAGGATTTCTTATAATAGCTTCCAAAACAGGCTCTTACGACTTCAGCACCATAAAGGATTACTGCCAGAACCATAACGGCACGGGAGCCTTTGTCCTGCTCTTTCTGGGCTTTGCCGTCAAAGCCGGCTTTGTGCCCTTCCACACCTGGCTGCCGTTGGCCCATCCGGCCGCCCCGGCCCACATATCGGGCGTAATGTCCGGCGTAATCATTAAAATAGGAATCTACGGCATATTCAGAATAATCACCCTGTTCACCATAGACTATGAACGGATGGGCTACCTGATCCTTGCCCTGTCGGCCCTCAGTGGGCTCTACGGCGTAATGCTGGCCATTGTCCAACACAACCTCAAAAAACTGTTGGCCTACCACAGCATAGAAAACATAGGCATCATAGGAATGGGCATAGGAGCCGGGTGCCTTGGCCTGGGACTGCACCACACCCTCCTGGCAGCCATTGGATTCTCCGGAGCCCTGTTGCACACCCTCAACCACGCCCTCTTCAAATCCACTCTGTTCTATGCTGCCGGCAACATCTACCACGCTACCGGTACCCTGGACGTGGAACAACTGGGCGGCCTGGCCAAAAAACTTCCGCAGACGGCGTTCCTGTTCCTGCTGGCTTCCGTGGCCATTTGCGGCCTTCCTCCCCTCAACGGGTTTGCCTCGGAATACCTGATATACCTGGGACTTTTTGACTGGCTGGAAGTGGCGCCGCATATGGGGTCGGTAGGGGCGGCCTTTGCCATTCTGGCCCTGGTGATGATAGGTGGACTGGCCATACTCTGCTTTACCAAAGCGTTTGGCATTGTATTCCTTGGCACGGCGCGCACCCCACTCCCTGCCATGAAAGAATTCGGCAAAATGCGTACGGTCCCTATGGCCCTCCTGGCCGGAGTAATGCTCTCTATAGGCGTGACCCCTCAAATCTACACCTCGCTGATAGATAATATATTGACAAACTTTGGCATTCCCTCAGTCACTTCCACTGTGACTCCCGTCATATCCCACATAGGCCAATCCGCCCTTATCCTGATAGCCGTAGTAGGAGTGCTCTACCTGCTCAGATGGCTTGCCACACGCAAAAAAGAAGTGACCGCGGGCGAAACCTGGGGCTGCGGCTACACTGCCGGCACCCCCAGAATCCAATACACCGCCACCTCGTTTGTCAAAACCTACACCGAACTGTTTCTGGGAATACTTGGAAGCAAACGCAAGGTCCTTGCCCAGGCCGACGCAGCCACCCATACGGCCGAGGCCCGGGCGCCCGAAGCCCCTGCCTTCTACGACAAGCTGGAGCGCCACCTGATAGACCGCCCCTTGAGCGCCTACCACCGCCTGATGAGCCACATCCTCTTCTTGCAGAACGGCAAACTGCAATTATACATCCTGTACGGCATCTTCTTTATCCTTATCACCCTTGTGTTGACCTTCTTACTATCGTAACTATGCTGAGTTTTGTATTAATTCTGGCGGCCTCACTCTTCTTCACCGGTATTGTGAACCGCACCAAGAGCCTCTGCTGCGGAAGAAAAGGGCCCGGCGTAATGCAGCCCCTGTTTGACGTCGTCCGCCTGTTTGGCAAGGGCGCCGTCTACAGCCCTACCACGGGTTGGGTCTTCAAATGCGCCCCCCTGGTCTATTTTGCCTCGGTAGCCGTGGCCGTATGTCTGGTGCCGTTTGGAAAAAACGGCGGCCTGCTTTCCTTTGAGGGCGACTTTATCCTTTTTGCCTACGTCCTCTCTCTGGGCAAGTTCTTCAGCATCATAGGCGCGCTGGATACGGGTTCCTCTTTTGAAGGAATGGGCGCCTCACGCGAGGCCCTCTATTCTATGTTGGCCGAGCCGGCTTTCTTTATGATTATGGGCTCGTTGGCCCTTACCACGGGGCACACCTCTTTTGCAGACATTTTTGCCTCGTTGCATCTGGGCGACCCCACCGGTTACGCCCTGGCGGCCCTGGCCGCATTTGTCCTCCTGCTGCTGGCTATGATAGAAAACAGCCGGATGCCCATTGACGATCCCAAGACCCACCTGGAACTGACCATGGTGCATGAGGTAATGATTCTGGACAACAGCGGCTTTGACCTGGGACTGATTCTTTCTGCCGGCTACCTGAAGTTTGCCATGTATACCGCGCTGATTGTGAATCTGTTTATAGGCACCATCCCCACTTACTTTGCCATTCCCTCGTTTTTTGGAATACAATTTCTGGCGGCCGTGATTGTAGGCATTGCCGAGTCGTTTATAGCCCGGTTCCGTATGAACCACAACGCTCAGTTTATTTTTGCCCTGACCAGCGTGTCGCTGCTGATTCTCTTTGGCGTGCTGCTGCAATCCGGGAATTTCAGTTAACAAGGAAAGACCTTTTGATTATGAAAGACACGCTGTTAATTATATTTCTTATCACCCTCTTCTATATGTCCATTGCCAATAGAATGAGGGGCTATGTGAAAATTCTGGCGGTCCAGGGCGTCCTGATGTTTTTTGTGGCGTTGCTGCAACTGAAAGAAGTCAACGCCTTTAACCTGGCCTGGATTCTGATAGAAACCATAGTGTTCAAGTCAATGGGGGTGCCGTACTTTTTGTTCTACCTCATCAAACGCAACAACATCACCCGCGAGGCAGAGCCTTTTCTGTCTTCCTTTGCTTCACTGCTCATCACCACAGCTATAGTGCTGGTCACCATCTTGCTGGCCGGAGCTATAAACGAGGCCTACCTGGACAAACTCTTCTTTGTAGTGGCCCTGTCCACCATCTTCTTTGGTCTGTATTTCATTGTTTCACGCCGCAAACTGCTCTCTCTTGTAATGGGCTACATTGTCATTGAAAACGGAGTGTTTGTGTTGTCCCTGGCCGTGGGAAATCATATGCCGCTGCTGGTGAACCTGGGCGTGCTGCTGGATATTTTTGCCAGCGTGCTGATTTTGGGCATTTTTGTCAAAAAGATTGGCGATGTGTTTAAAGACACGGATGTGGAACTGCTTACCGAATTGAAAGACTGATATGATTAGCTATTATTTGATACTGTCCGTGTGCGGCATCCTGGGTCTGGCGTTTATCCGCCGCCAAAGGCTTGCAGACCTTATTACGGCGCTCTTTGCCCTCACTCAGGCCGCTCTGGCAGTCTACGCCTGGAGGCACCTTCACACCACCGAGTGGCAGTTTTTCACTTACGATGCCCTGGGAGTCATCCTGCTGGCCGTGCTGAGTATAGTGACCGTTCCGGTGCTGATTCACAGCCGCATTTACCTTAAAAACAACGCGGCCGACCCTGCGGCAAGAGCCGGTTACAATGCCTCGGTGCTGCTGCTTGTAGTGGCCCTGAGTATGGGTGTTCTGGCCAACCACATTGCCATGACGTGGGTGTTCACGGAAATCACCACCCTGAGCGCGGCCATGCTGGTATACCACCACCGCAACAAACTGGCGTTGGAAGGTACCTGGAAGTACATTTTTGTCTGCGCCATAAGCGTGACCTTTATCTTCATAGGGATTCTGTTTCTGAGCCTTTCCCTGCTCCACGCCGGCTCCAACGACCTGTCATATACCCACCTGATGGCAAACAGTACCCGTATGGACCCGTTTTGGCTTAAGCTGGCCTATCTCTTCATCTTTACCGGTTATACCGCCAAGATGGGCTTGTTCCCAATGTTCACTGCCGGGATTGACGCCAAGGACAACGCCCCCTCACCGGCCGGAGCCCTGCTGGCCGCCGTGCTGGTAAACCTGGGCTTTACGGGGATCTTCCGGACCTTTGCCGTGGTGGCCGCCACGCCGCTGGCACCCTGGGCCCGCACCCTGATGATTGCCGTGGCCCTGCTCACGCTCTTGGTGGCCTCGGCCTATATGATTAAAATACATAATATCAAGAGGTTGCTGGCTTATTCGGGCATTGAACAGATGTCCATTGTCCTGTTGGGGATGGCTATGGGAAAGGCCGGATGCTACGCGGCCCTGCTACATCTGGTGATGCACTCGTTCATCAAATCGGGGCTTTTTCTGCACCTGGGCCAGCTGATAAGGGTTTATAAAAGCAAGATGATAGAAGATATGGGCGGCTACCTGCGCTACAATCCTTTTGGCGCCCTTGTGCTGCTACTGGGGCTGTTCTGCATTACCGCCATACCGCCTTCCGGATTGTTTGTCAGCGAGTTCCTGATTTTCAAAACCATGATAGCCGGAGGACACTATGCCCTGGTGGCGGTGGTGGCCCTGCTGCTCACCGTCCTGATCTGGGCGCTGCTGCGGGTGGTGTTACGCCTTGTGTTCATCCCTGAAAAAGAAACGGTTGCGGGTGATGTGCCGCGTATTTCTCCCTGGGAATCGCTGAGTCAGCTGGTGCTGTTTCTGCTGGCCGTTTACGTAGGATACAATCCTCCCGCAGCTTTGTTAAACCTTATTAATGAAGCCATTACAGTAATTACATAAGTATGGACACACTTACAATGATAAACGGCGCTGCGGTTGCTTTTTCAAGTATTCCGGTGATGGATTACGCGGCTTTTGCGGCAAAAGCCACAACGGCTTTATCCGGTAATTCCATTGACAACCACTGCGTAACCTATTTTGCCTTTCCCTATGAAGGCGCCTGCCGGCTCCTTATGGGCATTGCCTGCGACAGCCGGCATACCCTGGACGTTTTTTCCTGCCCGGTTCCCCCAAACGCGTCCCTGGCCTCGCTGACCTCGCAAATTCCCGCCCTCTCCCGTTTTGAAAGGGAAATGGCTGCTGTAACCGCCCTCAGGTTTGAAGGCCACCCCCGCCTCAAACCGCTGCGTACTACCCCGGACGACTACCCGTTTGACTGCCTGCCGGGCGAAGGCCTGCATCAGGTGGGCGTAGGGCCCATCCACGCCGGCGTCATTGAACCGGGCCACTTCCGCTTCACCTGCGACGGCGAACAGATTCTGAACCTGGAGATTATGCTGGGCTACCAGCACCGTGGCATAGAGCGCCTTATGGTAGAAAAGACGCGCCTTATGGAGCGCGTTATTTTGGCCGAGGCTATAGCGGGCGATACCGCTGTGGGGCACGGCATTGCGTTTGCCCGGACCTGGGAGGGCCTCTGCGGATTTTCCGCAGTGGCAAGTATCCTCTGGGCCAGGACTTTGGCGGCCGAGTTGGAACGGATGGCCATTCACACCGGTGACCTGAGTGCGCTCTGCGGCGATGTGGCTTACCAGCTGGGGGCCGCGGTGTACGGCAGGCTGCGTACGCCTCTGATTAATTTTATGCAGCAATGGTGCGGCAACCGGTTGGGAAAGACTTGTGTAAGGCCGTTTTTCACGCCTTATCCGTTTACGCCGCAATTGGCACAGGTGCTTTTAAAGACGCTGGATGCCTTTGAGCGGGATTTTGTGGAAATGGGGAAGCAGATTGCGCGGTTTCCCTCGGTGCTGTCGCGGTTGGAACGTACGGGGGTGGTTACTGCAGAGCAAGTCTGCCGGATGGGGGCGGTGGGAATGGCGGCACGGGCCTCGGGTTTGGAACGTGACGTGCGTAGTTCGCATCCGTATCTGATGTATGAACTTCTGGCGCACAAGCCGGTGGTGAAGCATCACGGCGATGTGTATTCGCGCCTGCAGGTGCGCAAAGAGGAAGTGATGCAGTCTATGGGCTATGTGCGGACGTTGCTGCAACAGGTGCCTGATTTTGCCGGATCAGACGGGTTTGTGGAACGGCCTTTGAAACCGGGAATGTTTGCCCTCTCGCTGACAGAAGGCTGGCGGGGCGAGCTTTGCCATTGCGCCCTTACCGATGCGCAAGGGAAGTTGGCTTTTTATAAGGTAAAGGATGCGTCGTTTCACAATTGGGACGCGCTGGAGTTGGCCGTCCGTAACAACGGCATTTCTGATTTTCCCATCTGCAACAAGAGTTTTAATCTGTCTTATTGCGGGCACGACCTTTAATTTGTAGGATTATGTTTGATACGTTAAAGATTTTATTTCATCAGGGGAAGCAGTTTATCCCGGATGTAACGCGGGCCAATGTGCCCGGTATTTTCCGCGGGAGGCCGGTGATCAGCGGTGTTAAGGTGGATGTGGCGGCGCTGCAGGGGTTATGTCCCACGAATGCCATTGGCGCGGAGCCCGTCTCCATTGATTTGGGCAAGTGTGTGTTTTGTGGGGAATGTGCCCGGCGTTTTCCGCAGAAGGTGCATTTTACGCAGGATTACAAGTTGGCTACCAATTGTCGGGAGCGGTTGATTGTCAGGGAAGGGGAGGACAAGCCTGTTGTTATTGACCGGGAGGTGTTACGTCCGGAAATCAAACGGCTGTTTGGCAGGTCGTTGAAGTTGAGGCAGGTATCCTCCGGTGGAGACAATAGTTGCGAGTGGGAGTTGGGTGCCACCGGTAATGTGAATTTTGATATGGGACGCTTTGGGATAGAGTTTGTGGCATCGCCCCGGCACGCCGACGGGATTGTCGTTACCGGGCCTCTTACCCAAAATATGGCGCGCCCCCTGCAACTCTGTTACGATGCCGTGCCTGCTCCCAAGATTATAGTGCTGGCGGGTACGGACGCCATTAGCGGCGGTATCTTTGCCGGATCGGACCAACTGGACCGCTCTTTTTTGGACAATCACACTGTGGACCTATACCTGCCGGGGAACCCGACGCATCCGTTGACGGTGATTAATGGGTTGCTGGGGTTGAGGGGATAGGGGATGAGGTCGTTTCATTACTTTCTCCAGCGCTTGAGCATGGGAATATACCCACGCATCATATCCTCGCACTGCTCTATCATCTCGTCCATAGTGCACTCCTTAAGGAATTCGCCTTTCTGGTAGCAATACCGGCAGTATTCATAGTGGGTGCTTCCGTCGGCATGGGTTCCGCACTGCTCTTTGCCGGACAGAGGCATGCCGCAACTCTGGCAGAACTGTGGAAGTTGCTTCCGGTTGAAGTCTTTTTCCTTTAAAGGGAATGTAGCCTCGTATTTTTCGAATCCTTCAGGATCGGCATCGGCCACGAAATAGCCCACAGGGGTATGGTATGTACCCTCCTTGAGATATCCAGGTATCAGTTCCTTTGCGAGGAAGTAAGGAACCACGTCGTCCTCCGGTTCTCCATGATAATGCACTCCAAGAGTGCCGGCCAATACAAAGTCGGCATGGGAGTAGAAGCCAATCTTCCCTTCCATGCACACGGCTCCGAAGCCCATCTCGGCAGCCTTCCCAAGGGAATAGTTCAACAGTTTGAGCCCATAGCCTTTGCTCTTGTATTCCGGAAGGATACTTATGGGGCCAAAGGTTGCAATCGGAAGCTCACCACCGTCTTTCAGCGTTATGCCGGCCTTTGAGTACATCACATGACCGATAATCTTTCCATCCTCTTCAAGAACGAAATCAAGTTCGGGAATAAAGTCAGGATTTGTTCTGTATTGGTGAAGAACATAATGCTCGGTGCATCCCGGACGATATATATTCCAGAATGCCTCACGGGTGAGATGCTCTACCTCACGATAGTCTTTGGGTTGTTCTAATCGAATGGTCATAGTTGTTTTCTCGTATTTCATCGGGTAATAAATAATACCATTTAATCCATTCGGATGGGAGCCATAGCAAAGATACAAAAAACGGCCATTCCGGGGCTCCTCCTTCGCGGCTGCTGGCGCTGAGGCCAAGTCGGTATCAGCCGCCCGCACAGAAAGAGAGCGCCGCATCGCGGTGCTCTCTTTCTGTGCGGGCGAAGGGACTCGAACCCTTACGTCTCTCGACACTAGATCCTAAGTCTAGCTTGGCTACCAATTACAACACGCCCGCAGGAACTTTTAAAAAGGTTTGCAAAGGTAATGCTTTTTGGTAATTCTCAAAAATCTGAAACGGTCAGAGTGTGGTTGCGGTAAGTGGAACCGTTCAGTTTGGATTTGAGTTGTGCTACGGCGCTGGTGCTGACTTCAACCAGGCAGGTGTCTTTGAGCAGGTCTATGCGGCCAATGCCGTGTTTGCCCAGACCGCAGGTGGTCATCAACCGGATGATGTGGCGCGGGGTGAGCCCCTGTTTAAAGCCTATATTGAGCGATATAAACGTGAATCCCTTGTCCGGTTTGCCTGTAGTAAGCGAGGCCTTGCCGCCTGCCGCCGTCTCTGCCTTCCTGGCCGGGCCCGCCCCCGAGACAACCCCCGAGCCCCCCGCCTTTTTCTCGCCCCTGCCTCTCTTCTGAGAGTCCTTCCCCACCTTCTCCTCAAAATCATCCTTTTCCTGCACCGTCACATTCAAATCCGGCGCCTTCCTGTAATATTCCAAAAACCGATTGAATTCAATGGACAGCACGCGGCGTACAATGTCTTCTTTGCTCAGATGGGCCCATTTGTATTCAATAAGCTGCATAAAATCCTCAATCTCGTCTTTTACGGGCGTCTGTTCAATCTGGTCAATCATATGAATCAGCTGTTTTTCACAGACTTCCCTTCCCGTAGGGATTTTGGCCCGGGCAAAACGTTTGCCCAGAATGGATTCTATGCGGGTAATCTTGTTCAGTTCCCGGCTGTTGATAATCACCAGCGATTTCCCCGTTTTATCCGCCCTTCCGGTACGGCCGCTGCGGTGGGTATACTGTTCGGGCTCGTCGGGCAGGTTGTAGTTGATTACGTGGGTGAGGTCGTTCACGTCAATGCCCCGGGCCGCCACGTCGGTGGCTACCAGCAGGCGCAGGCTGCGGTTGCGGAAGCGGTTCATCACCAGGTCGCGCTGGGCCTGGGACAGCTCTCCGTGCAGGGCATCGGCATTGTATCCGTTGCGGATGAGGGCGTCCGACACCTGCTGGGTCTCTTGCCGCGTACGGCAAAAAATGATGGCGTAGATATCGGGGTTGTAGTCCACAATGCGTTTGAGGGCCAGGTAACGGTCCCGGGCCTGGGCCACATAGTAGTAATGTTTGACGTTGTCCGTGCCTTGATTGCGTATGCCCACGGTAATGATCTGCGGGGCGTACATGTATTTCTTGGCAATGCGCTCCACTTCAAGGGGCAGTGTGGCCGAGAACAACAACGTCCGGCGCTCCTTGGGGCAGTAGCTCAAGATAGTGTCCAGCTCTTCCTTGAAGCCCATATTGAGCATCTCGTCGGCCTCGTCCAGAATCAGGCGCTCAATGTGCGAGAGGTCGGCGGCGCGGCGTTCCAGCAAGTCCACCATGCGGCCCGGGGTGGCCACTATGACCTGTACTCCGTGGCGCAGGGCGCGCAGTTGTACCTCAATGGAGCTGCCCCCATAGACCGCGGCCAGAGAAAAGTCCGGGCAGAAGCGGGCGTAGCGGGTGAGGTCGTCCACAATCTGGCGGCACAGTTCGCGGGTGGGGCAGAGGATGAGGGCCTGGGGCTGTTTGGAGTCATAGTCCAGGGTGAGCAGCAGCGGCAGACCAAAGGCGGCCGTTTTTCCGGTTCCGGTCTGAGCCAGGCAGACCAGGTCGGTATTTTCCTGTAATTGTTTGGGAATAATGATTTCTTGAACGGAGGTGGGTTTTTCAAAACCCAATTCGGTTACGGCTTGAACCAGTTGCGGATTCAGCCCCAACTCTAAAAATGTGTCAGGCATTTAATTATTTAATAAAGTGAAGGATGGCCCACCCGTCGCGGGTGGCTCTGTGTGTCCGTTTGAAGCCGCACCGGAGTGCCGCTTCCGTGACAAACGGGATGTCGTCGGTAAAGAATCCGCTTAGCAGCAGGTGTCCCTGCAAGGCCAGACCCCGGTAGAAAACGTCCATTTCATCTACCAGCACGTTGCGGTGGATGTTGGCCAGGATAAGGTCGTAGCGGGCGGGCAGAATGCACGAGGCATCGCCCGTAAGGGTGTGAAGTTTGTGCGGCACGCGGTTGCGGCGTGCGTTGTGGTCGCAGGCGGCTTTGGCCCTGGGCAGAATGTCCACGGCGTGCACGGGGGGCTGTGCCCCCATTTTGGCGGCCAGAATGGCCAGTATGCCCGTGCCGCAGCCCAGGTCCATCACGCGGCGGCCCTTGATTCCGTGCGCCTGTTCCAGTTTCAGCAACTCGGAAATCATCATACGGGTGGTGGGGTGGTGGCCGGTGCCAAAGGTCATATCGGGTTCCATTACCAGGCGGTAGGCAGGGTACGGGCCCTGCCGGGGCGTCCGTCGGTTGGAGATGCGGCAGCCCTTGCCCGTGCGGATGCACACCGGGCGCCATTCAGACTCCCATACGGCGTTCCAGTTGGTCTCGGCAATAAATTCTTTGGTGAAGGAGAAAGTGGGAGCGTTGGGGCTCCGCAGGCCGTCCAGAACCAGTTTCAAGTGTGATTCCACGTAACGGTCGGCGGGGATAAAACACTTGAGTACGGGATCTTCGCTTTGGAAGCTCTCGTACTCAAGGTCAGAAAGTTGTGCCGTCACAATATCCGCCCATTCATCAGAGAAAGGCGTAAAAGTGATGGCTATGGAAACGTAATCCATTAATTAGAATGACTTGGCTATACCCAGAAAGTCGTCGGCTTTGAGGGAGGCACCGCCAATCAGGCCGCCGTCCACGTCTTCTTGCGCAAAGAGTTCTTTGGCATTGGAGGGTTTGCAGCTGCCACCGTACAGGATGGAGGTGTTTTCCGCCAGGGCGCCGAAGGTCTCGGCCAGGAAAGCGCGGATGAAGGCGTGTACTTCCTGTGCCTGGTCGCTGGTGGCCGTCTTGCCGGTACCAATGGCCCATACGGGTTCGTAGGCCACAATGACTTTGGCAAAATCTTCCGGAGCCAATTGGCAGAGGACTTCACGTAACTGGGCGGATATGACCTGGAAGTGCATATTGCTTTCTCTTTCTTCCAGACGTTCGCCTACACAGAAAATGGGGGTGAGGTTGTGGGCAAGAGCCAGTTTGATTTTATCCAGAAGGGTTTCGCTTGTTTCAAAATAGTATTCTCTGCGTTCCGAGTGGCCCAATATGACATATTGACAGCCAACGCTTTCTACCATAGCCGCAGCCACTTCTCCGGTATAGGCGCCGCTTTCCTTGTTGGCGCAATTCTGGGCACCCACGCCAATGGGGCTGTCCTTAAGAATTTGTGTTACAGCGTAAAGGTGGGTGAACGGGGGGCATACAATCAGTTTTACATTGGCGGGAATTTCTGCGCGGCGGGCGCTGAGCGCTTCTACCAATTCTTTTCCTTGGGGAATGGTGGTGTTCATTTTCCAGTTCCCGGCTACTATTTTTTGTCTCATATACTTGATGTTTATATTACGGCATTTTTTTTGCCGGCGCAAAGGTAACAAAAGGATTGGTAAATTGATGATTAATACCTATTTTTGCAGCCCCTTAACTAGAAAAAAATCAATATAAGAACATATGAATATTACTAAGAAACAAGTAGATGACCTTTCACTGCAGGTGACCGTAGCCATTGATGAACAAGATTACAAAGAAAGTGTGCGCAAAGCATTGAACGACACCCGCAGAAAAGTGGAAATCAAGGGATTCCGCAAAGGAATGGTGCCTATGCCCCTGGTGGAAAAATTGTATGGACGCAATGTGTTGCTGGACCAAGTGAACCATATTATTTCCGAAAGCCTCAACAAATATATGGAAGACGAAAAAATCCATATTATTGGCGAACCTCTGGCGGCCGAGGACCAGGAAAAGCAGGATCTGGAAACCGCTACCGATTTTTCGTTTACTTTTGATTTGATGCTGGCTCCCCAAATTGACATCAAGCTGGACAGTGACCTGCACCTTCCCCTCTATAAGAAAGCCCTTACGGAAAAAGCCAAAGAAGAATACGTGCAAGGCATTATGTCCCAGAATGGAGATATGGTGGAAGCCGACAAGGTGGACCGCGAAGACTTCTTGAAGGTGGACCTTACCCAGGGTGACAAAGAAGTGAAAGATTCCTATCTCAATATGAAATCCATAGGAAAGGTAAGGGACAAGAAACTCTTTACCGGCAAAGCTGTGGGAGACGTGGTGGAAGCGGACATCAACGCCATTCTGGACAAGGAAAGTGAACGCGCCGCCCTGTTGAAGGTGAAGGCGGAAGAACTGTCCCGGTTTGAAAACACCGTGTTCCAAATAAAGATTAACGAAATCAAGCGCTTCACCTCGGCTACCGAAGGCCAGGCCCTGTACGACAAACTATATGGAGAAGGCACCGTCACCACTCACGAAGCCTTTATGGAAAAAGTGGTGGACCAGATGACCCGTGCCAACGAGAACGACAGCAATTTCCGTTTTGCCCAGGACGCCCGTCGGATGCTGGTGGACAAAGCCGCCATCCGTCTGCCGGACAACCTGCTCAAACGCTGGCTGTATGAAGGCAACGACGGCAAGTTCACCATGGAACAGATAGAAAAGGACTTCCCCGCCTTCCTGGAAGATTTCCGTTGGCAGCTGGTAAGGGAAAACCTTATGAAGCAATACGACATCAAGGTGGAAAAGGACGACATGGTACAGAGCGCCGTGGCTATGGCCCGCTATCAGTTTGCCATGTACGGTCTGAACAACGTTCCCGACGAACACCTTGTCAAATACGCCCAGAGCATGCTCTCTGACGAGAAACAATCCCGCGGCCTGTACGAACGTGCCGAGGATAACAAAGTAATTGCCTACATTCGCGAACACGTGAGCGTAGACACAGTGGAAGAATAATTATGACTGAATTTGAAAAATTTGCCCTCCGGGACCAAGGCATCAGCAGCTTGAACCTGCAGCGCTACCGTAACTTGCAAAATGCGGCCGCCCGCAATTCCATCACGCCCTACATCATTGAGGAACGTCAGTTGAACGTGGCCCAGATGGATGTATTCAGCCGTTTGATGATGGACCGCATTCTCTTTCTGGGAGTGCCCATCTATGACGAGGTAGCCAATATCATCCAGGCCCAGTTGCTGTTTCTGGATTCCACCGACCCCGGAAAGGACATCCAGATGTACATCAACTCGCCGGGCGGCGTGGTGACGGCCGGTTTGGGCATCTACGACACCATGCAGCTGGTCAGCTCTGACGTGGCCACCATTTGCACCGGACAGGCGGCTTCCATGGCGGCGGTTCTGCTGGCGTCGGGCCAGGCCGGAAAAAGATCGGCCCTGCCTCACTCGCGCATCATGATTCACCAGACCAGTGGCGGAATGGAAGGACAGGCAGCCGATATGGCCATTGCCGTCAAGGAAATTATGGGATTGCAGCAGCAGTTGTATGACATTCTGGCCACCCATACCGGAAAACCGCTGGAACAAATAGAAAAGGATGCCGACCGCGATTTCTGGATGCGTGCCCAAGAAGCCGTGGAATACGGTATCATTGACGAGGTGCTCTGCAAGCGTCCGCAAAAGTAACCCGCCTATGGCTAACAAAGACAAAGAATCGGATATTACCTATTGTTCTTTCTGCGGAAAGCCCAGTACGGAAACCAGCCTTATGGTCTCCGGAATTAACGCGTCCATTTGTGAAGATTGTATTGGCGAGGCCATGAACATTCTGGACCAGATGTACGGCACCTCCCGGTCCCCCAAGGCATTGAAAGAAGGGGCCAAAAAAAACGCTGCCGCCACGGCCGAGGAAGGGCTCAAGGCGCCCGACGGCCACCTGCTTACCCCCAGGGAAATTACGGCCTTTCTGGACCAGTACGTCATTGGTCAGGACCAGGCCAAGAAATGCCTCTCGGTGGCCGTATACAACCATTACAAACGCATCCGCAGCACCCGCCGTCACGACGTGGAAGTGGAAAAATCCAACATCCTGCTGGTGGGTCCCACCGGAACCGGCAAAACTTTGTTGGCCAATACCATAGCCCGGATGCTTAACGTTCCCTTTGCCATAGTGGACGCCACGGTACTTACCGAGGCCGGCTACGTGGGCGAAGACGTGGAAAGCATTCTCACCCGTCTGCTTCAGGCCGCCGACTATGATGTGGAAAAGGCCCAGCAGGGCATTGTCTTCATAGATGAACTGGACAAGATTGCCCGCAAGAGCGACAATCCGTCCATCACCCGTGACGTGTCGGGAGAAGGGGTGCAACAGGCTTTGCTCAAATTGCTGGAAGGCACTATTGTCAACGTACCGCCCCAGGGAGGCCGCAAGCATCCCGAACAACATATGATTGCGGTGGATACCAAGAACATCCTCTTTATCTGCGGCGGGGCCTTTGAAGGGATAGAACGCCGCATTGCCCAGCGTCTGAACACGCAGGTGGTAGGCTACGGAACCGCAAAGAAAACGGCGCACCTGGACAAGGAAAACCTTATCCGTTACGTGGGTCCCCAAGACTTGCGCGCCTACGGCCTCATTCCGGAAATTGTGGGCCGCGTGCCAGTGGTGACCTACCTCAACAAACTGGACAAGGAAGCCTTGCGCAACATCCTTACCCAACCCAAGAATGCGCTGGTAAAACAATACAAACAGCTTTTTGCCATGGACGGCATCAAGTTGAGCATTGACAACGACGTGCTGGATTATGTAGTGGAAACGGCCGACAAATTTGCCATGGGTGCCCGCGGATTGCGGTCCATCTGTGAATCCATCATGGTGGATGCCATGTACGAGGCCCCCTCGACCGGCAGAAAGTCCCTGCGCATCACATTGCCCTACGCCAAACAGCACATAGACGCCCTCACCACTATTATAACCGACTGACATCATGGATTCCGTAAAAGACTACATCAGCCAAAACAGTCCCCGCTTTCTGGAAGAATTGTTTGCCTTGCTGCGCATCCCTTCCGTAAGCTCGCAACCCGCCCACAAACAGGATATGCAGCAATGTGCAACCGCCCTTGCCGCTGCGCTGGTGGAAGCCGGAGCCGACAGTGCCCAAATCTTTTCCACAGACGGTCACCCGGTAGTCTTTGCCCAAAAAATGACGGATTCTTCCCAACCCACCGTGTTGGTTTACGGCCATTATGACGTCCAGCCCGAGGACCCCGTGGATTTGTGGAAGACGCCTCCCTACGAGCCCTGTGTGCGTGACGGTGCCATTTACGGCCGAGGCGCCAACGACGACAAAGGCCAGACCTTTATGCACGTCAAGGCCCTGGAATACCTTACCCGCAACGACCTGTTGCGCTGCAACGTCAAATTCATCATTGAGGGCGAGGAAGAAATAGGTTCTCCCTCTCTGGCCGCCTGGGCCCGGGAGAACAAAGACCTGCTTGCCTGTGATTTGATTCTGGTGTCGGACACCACCATGATTAGTGAGAAAGTGCCTTCCATCAACTGCGGTATGCGCGGGCTGGCCTACGTGGAAGTGAAGGTCACCGGACCCGACAAGGACCTGCACAGCGGCCATTACGGCGGAGCCATCACCAACCCGTTGAATGCGCTTTGCGGCATGATTGCCAAGCTCATAGATGAAAAGGGTCGCGTGACCGTAAAAGGCTTTTACGACGACGTGGTGGAACTGTCCGCCGCTGACCGCGCCTTGCTGGCCAAGGCTCCCTTTGACAAGGAGGAATTTATGAAAGCCATTGACATTGATGCCCTAAGCGGGGAAGAAGGGTACTCCACCCTGGAACGCATCGGCATCCGTCCCTGTCTGGACGTCAACGGTATCTGGGGCGGCTATACGGGAGAAGGGGCCAAAACGGTATTGCCTTCGTACGCCTGCGCCAAGATTTCCATGCGTCTGGTACCCCGTCAGGACAACCAAAAGATTGCCGGTCAGTTTGCCGAGTATTTTAAATCTCTGGCGCCCGCCGGCGTGAAGGTGGACGTGCAGGTGCATCACGGCGGTCAGGGCTTCCTGGCGCCCATTTCATCGGCCATGTACAAGGCGGCGCACCGCGCCATGACGGACGTTTACGGCGTAGAACCCGTGCCCAGCCGGGGCGGGGGCAGCATTCCCATTCTGGCCGACCTGGAGGAAATCCTGCACGCCAGCCCGCTGCTTATGGGCTTTGGCCTGGAACGCGACACCATCCACTCGCCCAATGAGAGCTACCTGCTGAGTCAGTTCTACAAGGGCATAGAGGCCATTGTCCTGTTCTACAAATACTATACGGAGCAATAACATGAAGCGCTTTTGGCTTGTAACGGCCCTTGTAATGTGGTGCACCGCCGCATTGCAGGGGCAGTCTTTTGAAAGTCCCTGCACGGCGGGCGGCGTCCGGTTTGAAACCGGGTACGAGTCCTCGTCGCTGGGGGCGGTGCAGCTGTTGGATTCCGTATGGGTGCGCCAAACACTGAAAGATTCCGTGCTGCACTTGTCTTACCGGATTGATTCGCGGATGGACCCGGCCAATCCCGCAGACCCCGAGCTGGAACCCAGCGCCCGCTGGTTTGCTTTCCGGATGGTGGGCGTGAAAGACAAACATATCTACCTTAATTTCACGCAGACCGACCCGCAGCGGGCCGTCTATTCATACGACGGCGCCACTTATACCCGTTTTGAGAGCTACCGCGCGGCCTTAGCGCGTGCCGATGAGGTTTTTACGCAGGACACGGTCTACATTGCCTATAGCTACCCCTACACCTACGGTTACCTGCAGCAGCGTTTACAGGACTGGCTGCAGTGCCCCGACGTGCGGATGGACACCATAGGTTATTCCCTGCAGGGGCTGCCCCTGCAGCGTTTGGTCATTACCGACCCCCGCGTGGCCGAGTCGCAGAAGACGCGCGTGTGGATTCACGCCCGCACGCATCCCGGCGAAACGCCGGGCAGCTGGCAGCTGGACGGGCTCATTGACGCACTGACGGCCGCTACGCCGCAGGGACAGGCCTTGCGGTCGGCCTCGGCCTTCTATATTGTGCCTTTCAGCAATCCCGACGGGGTGTATGGCGGGTATTCGCGTTCCAATGCGCGGGGCATAAACCAGGAGGTCAACTGGGACCAACCCGACTCGCTTACCGGTGTGGAAGTGCAGGCGTTGCGGACGGCGCTGCAGGAGTTGTGGAGCAAGGGGCCGGTGGACCTGGCGCTGAACGTTCACTCGCAGTCGCAGGACGGCATCAGCTATTACATACACAAGGCCGCCGCCACATCGGACGCCTATTTTGAAAGAGAGATGCAGTTCATGTACTTCACCTGCGCCCGCAATCCGTATATGCGTCCGGAGGATGCCTTTTATTCGTCTCCGGCGCCAAAGTATGTGGAAGGGTGGTTCTGGGGCAATTATCCCGGGCAGGCCATTGCCCTGACTCTGGAAACGCCTTACTCGTTCTATAAGGGGACGGAGCCGCAGGAATGGGTGACACCCGCCTCGTTGCGCCACAGCGGGGAACGGGTGCTGCTGGGTATTGCCGATTTTTTCCGATGGAATCTTCCCGACCGCTATCTGGTAAACGGGGTGCGTAAGGGGGCCAAGACAATCTGCAGGGTGCCCGCTTTGCCTGCAGGAACCTATTCTCTGGCGCGGTGGACCGGCAGTGACTGGCAGCCGGAGGGTGAGGTGAATCAAAAGAAAACCGCCCGCTATCAACATAAGGTGAAAGCGGACGGGACGAAAGAAGCTGTGGCTTTGTGGCGTCTGGACCGGAAATAATCCGGACTTAGCCGCAGTAATAGTATTTGCGCACCATTTCCATCATTTTCATGGGCTGTTCCAATAGCTGGTGACGGATATCTTTGTCGTTGAAATTACGCAGGTTCTGCAGCGTGCCGTCTATCAGCGCGGGGCTGAATACCCCGTGGGCTTCAAAGAGGGCGCGGTGGTCTTCCAGGGCTTGAGCCGACTCATAACAGGAAGCGGGCAGTTGTTCCAGGGCGTTCAGGCGGTCGGCGTTTTTGGCGTCGTGAATGTTCACGTCCACGTAAGTCTTTTGGGCAATTTCCAGCGCGTCGGGCATTTCAAAGCCGGTACGTGCGGCCACCACCAGTCCGGCCAGCGTGGTGTAGATATCGGCCGAGCCGTCAGGTGAGCGCAATTCCACGGTCTGTTTGTCGGGAGCCATACGCAGGTCATTTTTTTCCTGCGGGTTTACCTGGGAAATCATATCGTTTTCTCCGGTCCATCCCAGCGGCACGCGTACCAGTACAGACCGGTTGCGGTCGCCCCAGCAGATGCTGGTGGGGGCTTCCTGGTGCGGCACCAGACGGAAGTACGAGGTGGGGTTGGTGTTGCCAAAGGCGGTCAGCGACGAGGCGCAGGTCATATAGCCTGCGATGGCGGTACGGGCCACCGGCGATAATACACCGTTTTCTATCATCAGGGATTTGTCGCCCTTGCAGATACGGGTATGAAAATGCAGTCCGCTGCCGGCCTTGCCTTCCGTGATTTTAGGGGCAAAGGTCAAATCCAGACCTTCCTGATGCGCCAGGGTACGCAGAATCCATTTGGCCATAAGCAGTTGCTCTGCGGCGCTTTCCACGGGATTCACAAGGAACTCTATCTCGTTCTGTTCGTAGATTTTTCCGTTGAGGGTAAAGTTGCCCACTTCCGAGTGACCGTATTTGATCTGGCCGCCGGTCTGGGCAATCAGGTGCATGGCGCGGGTGCGGAATCCTTCAAATTTGGTAAAGGGTGACGATTCGTGGTAGCCTTTCTGGTCGGGTGTGGGGAACAGCGCCGAGTCGTTGTCTATGACATAGAACTCCAGTTCTCCCATAGCCTCAAACTGGTAGCCGGTCCGTTGCGTGAAAGCCCGGTGGGCTTTCCGCAAGGTGTATTCCGGCGCACTGTCCAGCGGCAGACCTTCCTTGGTAAAATACGTGCAGAGCAACCCCAGCGTGGGAATCTGGGCAAACGGGTCCATATACGCCGAGGCAAAGCGCGGAATGACGTACAGGTCGCTGGAACCGGCCTCAATGTATGGGAACAGGCTGGAACCGTCCACACGTTCTCCGTAAGAGAGCACCGTATCCAGATAGCGGTAGTCGGTCACGGGAAAGTTGAGCGTTTTGAGTCTTCCGTCGGCCGCTACGTAACGGAAATTGAGCATACGAACCTCATTGCGGATGACAAAATCAATGATATCCTGTTTGGTGAAGTCAGAAGGTACTTTGCCTATCTGGCATACCAGAGGATTTATGTTGTAATCTAATCGGTTCACGGTCAAGGTTTGATTAGTGTTATTTGGCAAAGTCCACCGCGCGGGTTTCCCGGATTACGGTGATTTTCACCTGGCCGGGATAGACCATTTCATCCTGGATCTTCTTGGCAATTTCGTGCGACAGGCTTTCGGCTTCCTGGTCGCTGACTTTTTCCGAGCCCACAATTACCCTCAGTTCACGTCCTGCCTGGATGGCATAGGTCTTGGTGACTCCCGGATACGAGAGGGCCAGGTCTTCCATACCCTTGAGGCGTTTGATGTACGATTCAATAACTTCACGGCGGGCTCCCGGACGGGCACCCGATATGGAGTCACCTACCAGTACCAGCGGGGCAATCAGGGAGTTCATTTCCACTTCTTCGTGGTGGGCGCCAATGGCGTTGCAGACTTCAGGACGTTCCTTGAATTTCTCTGCCAGACGCATTCCCAGCAGGGCGTGTGGCAGTTCGGGTTCTTCGTCCGATACTTTCCCGATGTCGTGCAACAGGCCGGCGCGCTTGGCCACTTTGGTGTTGAGGCCCAGTTCGGCTGCCATAATGGAGCAGAAGTTGGCTACTTCGCGGGAGTGTTGCAGCAGGTTCTGGCCGTAGGACGAGCGGTATTTCATTTTACCCACCAGGCGTATGAGTTCGGCGTGCAGGCCGTGGATGCCCAGGTCAATGCAAGTGCGTTTGCCGGTTTCAATGATTTCTTCTTCCACCTGTTTCTGAATCTTGGCCACCACTTCTTCAATGCGTGCGGGGTGGATGCGGCCGTCGGTCACCAGTTGGTGCAGGGCCAGGCGGGCCACTTCGCGGCGTACCGGGTCAAAGGCGGAAAGCAGGATGGCCTCGGGGGTGTCGTCTACTACTATTTCCACACCCGTGGCGGCTTCCAGGGCGCGGATGTTGCGTCCTTCACGGCCAATGATGCGGCCTTTGATTTCGTCGCTTTCTATGTTGAATACGGTGACGGCGTTTTCAATGGCGGTTTCCGAGGCAACACGTTGTATGGTATTGATTACAATGCGTTTGGCTTCTTTTCCGGCGGTGAGGCGGGCCTCGTCCATCGCTTCACTGATGTAGGACATCGCCTCGGTTTTGGCCTCTTCTCTCATGGTGTCTATCAGCTGGTTCTTGGCTTCCTCGGCCGACATGTTGGCCATATTTTCTATCTTTTCTATCTGTTGCAGGCGCAGCTTTTCATACTCCTCGACCTTTTTCTCGGCCACTTCCACCTGGGCGGTAAGGGTTTCTTTGAGTGCGCTGGCTTCCTTGAGTTTGCGCTGAAGGTCGGCGTTCTGCTGGTTCATGGTGATCTCGCGCTGTTTCAGACGGTTTTCGTTCTGGGTGGCCTTGTTGTTACGTTCGGCAATGAGGGCTTCGTGTTCGGTCTTGAGTTGCAGGAATTTTTCTTTGGCCTGCAGAATTTTTTCCCGTTTAAGGTTTTCCGCCTCGGTCTCGGCGTCCTTGAGCAGTTGCTGACCTTTGCGTTTGAGAATGATGCCCCTGAAATAAAAGTACCCCAAGGCAAATCCGGCTACGGCGGCGATGGCGGCTATAATAAAGTTATTCATAAGTGTATTGAGTAGAATGGGTGTATAATATATAATTTATTGTTGTCGAATAAAAGAAAATTAGTACAAAAAACCCGTCAGCATACGGCTATTTAGCAGAAACCCTGTATTATGCAAGGTCTGGAGCACTTGATTTACGTTGCAAACTTCCCACGTCCCATAAATGGAATTCCCGTAAGGGTTACAAAGGGGCCTGTTTTTAACTATCAAAACACTCCAATTTTTATTAAAGTGTTGGATTTCGCAAAGAGCTTGGTATGTGACGGGTATACTTATCTATTTTTGAAGATACTCTCCCAAAAGACGGTCTAACTCTTGAATTTCATTGCCCAGTTGCGTGCTTTCTTCATCTTTCTCATACTTCATAAGGCTGATGACAAACTGCAGGGCGGCCATGGACAAGGCATCCTGTATGTCCTGGCCAGAGTATTTTACACGGAACTGCTCCATTTTCTGATTGATGCGCTGTGCTGCCGCGCGGATTTTTTCTTCATCTTCCGCGGCGATTCGTAGGGGGTAGTACCTATCTGCTATGCTGATTTTTATGGATAACGTGTCTTCGTTCATAATGCGTTCGTTCTTGTGGGGGGTTATCTGTTAAGCATAGCCAAACACTTGTCAATCTCTCGTATTAGTTTACCTATCTTTAGCTTGGCTTCACGGGCATCTTCTGAAGATGCCGTAAAAGCACCGGCCATTTGCATTTTTTGTACTTTATTTTCTAATGTTTCTTTTTCTGTTTTATATGTAGTTAAATCTTGGCTGAATGTGTCTATTTGTTCTTTAAGCAGGGCGTTTTCCGCTTTGGATTGCTCATACAGCGACATAAGTTGCTCTATCTTTTGCTTGAGAGAAGCTATGGCGGCTGCGTTTTGAGGTTTCATCATAATACGGTTGTCCTAATGCAAAGATAATGAAAATTGAGACAAACAATAAAAAAAAAAGAGACTGCGTTTGACAGTCTCTGTTCTTAAGTACATTGCAGGAATTATTTATTGTACTTCCTTGACGTGCTGCATACCAATCTGGATGGCCTGCTGGTTCATGGGAATAAGGTGGTGATAGCGTTCCGGAAGGGATTTTTTGAGGCCCTTGAGAACGTTTTCCATAGTCACAATGGGTTTGAGTTTGAGAAACGCTCCCAGGACTACCATATTGTAGGCTTTGGCGTTGCCCATCTCGTTTGAGGCTTCCACGGCTTCTATGCTGTAGATTTTGATGTCTTTACGGGTGGGGAACCGGGTAATGCCGTTGGGGTCATACAACAAAATGCCGCCGGGCTTTACCATGGATTCAAATTTGTCCAGAGACTGTTGGTTCAGTACAATGGCGGTGTCGCACTGGTGCAAAATGGGCGAGCTTATCCGTTTGTCGCTAAGGATAACGGTCACGTTGGCGGTACCTCCGCGCATCTCGGGACCGTATGAAGGCATCCAGGTAATTTCTTTGTCCTGCATCAGGCCGGAGTAAGCCAATATCTTACCCATTGAGAGAACGCCCTGTCCTCCGAATCCGGCTATAATAAGTTCTTCTTTCATATTGATCGTTTTAACTTTAGTTACCCGATTAATTTTTTTCTGAGTTTTGCTCGGGCGGCTGCCATTTATCTGTCTTTAATGTCACCAAGGGGATAGAACGGGAGCATATTCTCTTCCAGCCACTGATTGGCTTTTACGGGAGTCATCTTCCAGTTGGAATTGCATGTGGACACAATTTCCACAAAGGAAGTTCCTTTTTTGAGCGCCGAGTTTTCAAACGCTTTACGGATGGCTTTTTTTGCTTTGCGCACCGTGCCCGGGTTGTAGGCCGTCTGGCGGGTTACGTAGCAGGTGCCTTCCAGTTGGGCCACCAGTTCGGTGATTTTCAAGGGATATCCGTTGAGGTCGGCGCGGCGTCCGTAAGGAGTGGTGGCGGTCTTCATACCCAGCAGGGTGGTGGGGGCCATCTGACCGCCAGTCATCCCGTAAATGGCGTTGTTGATGAAGATGACGGCAATGTTTTCCCCGCGGTTGCAGGCGTGGATGATCTCGGCCGTTCCAATGGAAGCCAGATCACCGTCGCCCTGGTACGTGAACACGTACTTGTCGGGGTAGAGGCGTTTGGTGGCGGTGGCCAGCGCGGGAGCGCGTCCGTGAGCGGCCTGCTGCCAGTCAATGTCAATGTATTTGTAGGCAAATACGGCACATCCCACCGGCGAAATGCCAATCACGTTTCCCTGAATGCCCATCTCTTCAATGACTTCTGCAATGAGCTTGTGGATGACTCCGTGGGTACAGCCGGGGCAGTAGTGCAACACCGTGTCTGTCAAGACGGGAGTCTTTTTGTATACAATGTTTTCCGGTTTTAAGATATCTTTAATGTCCATAAGAATCTGTATTAAAGTTGAAATGTTTGTTGGAACGCATCCAGCACTTCTTCGGGCGCGAATACCACACCACCCATCTTTCCGTAATATTCTACGGGGATGGCGCCTTGTGCGGCCAGGCGGATGTCTTCCACCATCTGGCCCGAGGAAAGTTCCACGGACAGGATGCCTTTGAGTTGAGGTACCATTTCCCGGATGGCCTTCGTGGGGAAGGGGTAGAGGGTGATGGGACGAAGCAGGCCCAGGCGGATGCCTTTTGCACGGGCCAGTTCCACGGTGGCCTCGCAAATGCGGGCCGAACTGCCAAAGGCCACCAGCAAGTAGTCGGCGTCGTCGCAGCCAATCTTTTCAAAGCGGACTTCGTTGGCTTCTATCTGACGGTATTTGGCTTGCAGCTTCATGTTGAGTTTTTCCAGGTCCGAGGCGTTGAGCGCCAGAGAAGAAATGAACACTCCCGGACGGGTGGCGGGCTTGCCAATGGTGGCCCAGTCCCCGTAACGGCGGGCAATTTCTTCATTACTCAAGCGGTCTACCATAGGCCGGAGTTCCACTTTTTCCATCATCTGGCCAATGGCACCGTCGGAAATGATCATGGAGGGAATGCGGTATTTGAAGGCCAGGTCAAACCCCAGGCACACAAAGTCGTACATTTCCTGTACCGAGGCGGGAGCCAGTACAATGGTGTGGTAGTCGCCGTGTCCGCCACCCTTGACCGCCTGGAAGTAGTCTCCCTGCGAGGGTTGGATGCTGCCCAGACCCGGGCCGCCGCGCATCACGTTGACAATCAGGCAGGGAAGCTCTGCGCCTGCCATATAAGAGATGCCTTCGCACATCAGGCTGATGCCGGGACTGGAAGAGGAGGTCATCACCTTCTTGCCGCAGCAAGCCCCGCCGTAAAGCATATTGATGGACGAGGTCTCGCTTTCTGCCTGCAGTACCACCATTCCGGTGGTTTCCCAGGGCATTTCTTCCATTAGGGTTTCCATAACTTCACTCTGCGGAGTGATAGGATAGCCAAAGTAACCGTCCGCTCCGTAACGGATAGCGGCCAGTGCTATGGCTTCGTTCCCTTTTTTCAAAACTTTTTCTGCCATATGAATACAAATTAGATTTTAACTCGGTAAACGGTGATGACGGCGTCAGGGCAGACCGTTGCACAGTTGGTGCAACCGGTGCAATTGTCCGGGTTGGCCATATACGCGTAATTGTAGCCCTTGCTGTTTACCTGGTGAGCAAGCGCAATTGTCTGGGTGGGGCAGTTTGCAATGCAAACGCTGCAACCCTTACATTTTTCTGTGTCTACTATGATAGCGCCTTTAAATGCCATATTTTAATAATTTTAAGTTGTTTGCGTTAAAAAACTTACAAATATACTGTTTTTTTCTTAATTAGCTTACATTTTCTTTGAATAAAAGGAGAATCCCTTACGGATGCCTTCCATGACGGCATCCCAACGGAGCAGTATGCCAAGCAACAGCAGCACCATCAGCACCAGCATGGCTTGTACTGTGGGTGTCTGCGCCCGAAACCAGGTGATGAATCGTTTCATAGGTTACTAAGGGTATTCACGTGTTCAGCGTTCTATACGTATGCGGGCATCTACCGCCACCACGTCTTTTTCAGTGCCCAGCAACGGGTTGATGTCCATCTCGAATATTTCCGGAGCCATCCGGCACAGGGCCGATACACGGCGTATGGCGTCGGCGAAGAGCGTACGGTTGACGCCCTCCTGGCCGCGGACACCCTGAATGAGCTTGTGGCAGCGCAGCGAATCAATCATGTGTTCCGCTTCTGTTTTGGATACGGGACTCAGCCCCACGCTGACGTCTTTGAGCACTTCTACAAAGATGCCCCCCAGACCGCACAGGATGGTGTGCCCAAAGGCTCCCTCGCGTTTGGCTCCGATAAACAGTTCCCGGCCCGAAAGCTGGGATTGCAGCAACACGGCGGTGGTATCCTTTATCTGCATCATGTCGCGGAACACGGTCTGCAGCAGGCTGTCGTTATCTATGTTCAGCCGCACGCCGCCCACGTCCGATTTGTGAAGAGGTCCCACTACCTTCATTACCAGCGGATAGCCAATGTAGCGTGCGGCTTTGAGGGCTGCTTTTTCTGTGGTTACGGTTTCTTCTTTGGCGTGGGCCAACCCGGCGGCGTCCAGTAATTTGCGCACCTGCTCCGGAGGCAGGTAGCCGTTGGGGGCTTGGTCAATGACCTCGCGTATGCGTTCCCTGTCCACCGGGGGCAGTTCAATTTCTTCGGGCTGCGGTTCGGGGGTGTCCATCACGCGGACCAGGGCGGCCCCAAAGACCACCTCGTCCGGGAAATAGATGCGTCCCTTTTTCTGGAACTCGGCAATCTCGCGGGTGACGTTGAGCGTGGAGGGAAATATGGGGTATACCGGAATGGGGCACTGGTCCATCTTCTGGTCCAGCAGGTCGTATACGTCTTGTACGCTGTTCAGGCCGGGCGAGCCGAATATGACGGGCATCCCGTGCATCTGGGGGCATTCCTTGCCCACAAAATCCATAATCTGCCCCAGTTGGGCGGCCGTTCCGGTGGCCAGGAAGTCAATGGGGTTGGCGGCACTGGACCCGAGGTAGAGTTTCTTGAGTAGTTCATCGGCCTTTTCTTTGGGAATCTGCGGGATGTTGATTCCGTTGGAGGACAGAATGTCGGTCAGCATTACGGCCGGTCCTCCGGCGTGGGTGACTATGCATATATTGCGGCCCTTGGGGGCTTTTTTGAGCAGGATACAGGCTACGGTAAGCAACTGGTTGCGGCCGTTACAGCGGATGATGCCCGCCTTGTTGAAGAGGGCGGTCACGGCGGTGTCGGGGCTGGCCAGGGCACCGGTGTGCGACGAGGCGGCGCGGCTCCCGGCCTGGGAATACCCGGCCTTTACGGCGGCCACGTAGGCGCCCTTGCGGCGCAGCGAAGCGGCGTGTTTGAGCAGCAGTTGCGGGTTCTTGATGCTTTCTATGTAAAGTATTTTTACAGGGGCGCTTACCCCGTCTTCATAGGTCTCGTCCAGAAATTTCAATACGTCTTCCACGCCGATTTGGGCCGAGTTACCCACCGAGAAGACGTTGGCAAAGGGAATACCCAGTTGCACGGCCGCATCTATGATGAACAGGGCGGTGGCGCCCGAACCCGAGATAAGGTCTATGCTGCACGGGATAAATTTGGGCACGGGGGTGGTAAATACGCCGGTGTAGTTCCGGTTCATGTAGCCCACGCAATTGGGACCAATGAGGGTCACGCCGTAGCGGTTGGCGCTGTCGCGCATCCGGGCTTCCAGGGCGGCGCCTTCCGGGTTTTCTTCAGAGAATCCCGCAGAGAAGACAATGATGCCCTTGGTCTCTTTGGTCTTGGAGAGGCATTCTACGGCCGGCGGGCAGAAAGCGGCCGGAATGGCCAGTATGGCCACATCTACCTGAGGCAGGTCTTCCACCCGGGAAAAACATTGTTGTCCCTGTATGGTGCCTGCGGCCTTTGGGTTTACCACATAGATTTTTCCGGCAAAATGATTGTCTATTAGATTTTTCAGGGCTTTTCCCCCGGGTTTGTGGACGTCTTCTGATCCGCCCACTACAACAATACTTCTTGGGTTAAGAAACTGCGGAGTTATCATAAAGTTGCTTTGTGTCTTGGACAAAGGTAACAATTTGTTTGGCAAAATGCCTAAATTTGCCGGGTGTTAACTGGAGTATAACTGGTAAGTATAATTTTATATTTTATGATATTAATAGCTGATAGCGGATCTACAAAGGTGTCCTGGAGGGTGTTGTGCAAAGACGGTACCGTGCAGGTGATAGAGACTATAGGGATTAATCCTTTTTTTGTAAGCGAGGAGGATATAGTGAAAACTCTGGAGCGGGACCTCAAGCCCGGCATCTCGGGAAGCATTGCGCAAGTATTCTTTTACGGGGCCGGCGTAGTGGGGCAGGATAAGATTGACATCTTGTGCCGCTGTTTGCGGACCGTATTTCCCGGCTGTCGTGTAGAAGCGTCTTCTGACCTGCTGGCGGCCGCACGCAGCGTATGCGGCAAGGAAAAAGGCATAGCCGGTATTCTGGGCACCGGGGCCAACACCTGTTTCTATGATGGAGAAAAGATTGTGGACAATGTCCCGGCCTGCGGTTATATTCTGGGCGATGAAGGCAGCGGGGCCGTGCTGGGCAAAAACTTTGTATCGGACTACCTCAAGCGACAGTTGCCGGACGATTTGCGTCAAGCCTTTGAAAACCAGTATCATCTGACTATGTTGGACATTATAGAAAAGGTCTACCGACGTCCCATGCCCAACCGTTTTCTGGCTTCCTTTGCCCTGTTTCTGGGCGACCATCAGTCGCATCCCTATGTGCAGCAGTTTCTTGCCCGGTCGTTTGACGCCTTTTTTGAACGTAATATAGCCCATTATGATTACAAGACCTATCCGGTAAATCTGGTGGGTTCCGTAGCCTTTTATTTCCGTGCGGAAGTGGAGGCGGCCGCCGTCCGTCACGGAATGCGCATAGGTAAAATTGTCAGGACTCCCATAGAAGGTCTGGTGGCCTATCATAGAAACAGTATATGAGTGCACAAAAAATAACGGAACAAAGTTCGTATTACGATAATCTGGAGTCTTTGTCTGTCAAGGACTTGCTTATCAATATGAATCGCGAGGACAAGACCGTGCCCTGCGCGGTGGAGCAATGCATCCCTCAAATTGCCCTGCTTGTGGAAGGCATTGTGGAGCGGATGCACCGCGGAGGCCGCATTTTCTATTTGGGCGCGGGCACCAGCGGCCGGCTGGGCGTGCTGGATGCCTCGGAAATTCCCCCTACTTACGGGGCCTCGGCCGACCTGGTCATTGGCCTCATTGCGGGCGGAGACATAGCCCTGCGCAAAGCCGTGGAGCAGGCCGAGGATGACCCTGACGCCGGGTGGCGTGACCTGCAACCGTATCACCCCGACCGGGAGGATACGGTGATTGGCATCGCCGCCTCGGGCACCACGCCCTATGTGGTGGGGGTGTTGCGGCAGGCCCGGCGGCAAGGGCTGCTGACCGCCTGTATTACCAGCAACCCGGGCTCGCCCGTAAGCCGGGAAGCCGAGGTAGCCATTGAAGCGGTGGTGGGTCCCGAGTTTGTCACAGGCTCCACGCGGATGAAGTCGGGCACGGCGCAGAAGTTGGTGCTCAATATGATTTCCACGGCGGTGATGATAAGGCTGGGACACGTAAAGGGCAACCGGATGGTGGATATGCAGCTGAACAATGCCAAGTTGGTGGAAAGGGGCACGCTTATGATTATGGAACAGACCGGCATCACGGATTACGACAAGGCCCGGGCGTTGCTGCTTTTGCACGGGTCCGTACGCAATGCGGTGGATGCTTTTAATACGCACGCCGATGTTTGAACCCAAATATGATTCGGTATTGCTGCAGCAGGCAGTGGATGCGTTTTCCCGCCTGCCGGGGATAGGCTCCAAGTCGGCCCTGCGTATGGCCTTGCATTTGTTGAGGCAACCAGCGGCCGAGGCCGAAGAGCTCTCGCGCTGTGTGCTGGAGTTGCGCCGCAAGGTGGTCTACTGCAGCGAATGCCGGATGATCAGTGACGGGCCGCTGTGCCCTGTGTGTTCCTCGGCCAAAAGGGACCGTACGGTAGTGTGCGTGGTGGAGAATGTGCGCGACGTGATGAGCATTGAGCATACGGGCCGCTACAACGGGCTGTATCATGTGCTGGGTGGCATAATTTCTCCCATTGACGGGATTGGGCCGTCCGACCTGGCCATTGAGCCTTTAATGGAGCGGCTGCGCCGCGGTGAAATCAAAGAAATGGTGCTGGCGCTGAGTACTACCATGGAAGGCGAGACCACTTGTTATTATTTATATAAATTGCTGAATGTCACCGGCGTTAAGATATCTACCATTGCTCGCGGGGTGGGATTCGGAGATCAGTTGGAGTATACCGATTCGCTTACACTGGGGCGTTCTATTGAGAACCGGCAGCCTTTCCGGCCGGAGTAATCCATTTACTTATGTCGGTTGTGTTACTTGCGAAAATTGATTTATGACACATACTTTTCCTCTATCCTGGCTGTTGATAGCCTTTACAGCCTATACGGCGCTGTTGTTTCTGGTCTCCTGGCTCACGTCGCGTAAGGCCGACGGCGGGTCTTTTTTCAAGGGTAGTCGTAAGACGCCGTGGTTTATCGTGGCCTACGGGATGGTGGGCACTTCCATAAGCGGGGTGACGTTTATTTCGGTTCCGGGCAATGTGATGAACGAGAATTTCTTCTATATGCCGCTGGTGCTGGGATTTGTGATTGGGTATCTGGTGATTGCGAAGGTGCTGTTGCCGCTGTATTATAAGATGAATGTGACGTCCATTTATTCTTATCTGGAGCATCGGTTTGGTTTTTCCACGTACAGGACGGGGGCGGCGGTGTTTATGGTGTCGCGGGTGTTGGGGGCGGCGGTCCGCGTTTTTGTGGTGGTGTTGGTGTTGTTTACGTTTTTGCCCGCCGGGACGGTGCCTTTCTGGGTGGTCGCGGCGGTGTTTATGTTGCTGATTTATTTGTATACGGTCAAGGGTGGGGTGCGGACCATTATCTGGACCGATGTGTTGCAGACTACGCTTATGTTGTTGGCGGTGGTGTTGACGGTGGTGTCGGTGTGTCGGGCCATGGGGTGGAATGCGGTGGAGATGACTCGGGCCGTGGCGGCAACGGATTACTCGGCCTGGTTTAATTGGGATTGGAGTGCTTCCAATAATGCGGTGAAGCAGTTTGTGAGTGGGATTTTTATTACTATTGTGATGACGGGGCTGGACCAGGAGATGATGCAGAAGAATTTGTCCTGCAAGGACATACGCAGTGCACAGAAGAATATTTATACCACCAGTCTGATTCTGGTGGTGGTGAATTTGTTGTTTTTGTTGTTGGGTGCGGTGTTGGCCTTGTATGTGTCTGATAAGTTGGGCGGGATGCAGGGGATAGGGCTGGCGGATCCGTTGACGGGTGCCATAAGTAAGGCGCAGACCGATAAGTTGTTTCCCACTATTGCGTCGCAGTATTTGGGGTTGGGAGTGGGATTGTTTTTTATTGTGGGGTTGATTTCGGCTTCTTATCCCAGTGCGGGTGGGGCGCTTACGTCCCTGACTACGTCATTTTGTATTGATTTTCTTGGGTTTAACGGGAAGAGGGCTTCTATGCCGCAGGAGCGCAAGAATGTGGTCCGTCGTCGGGCCCACGCCGCTTTTGCCTGTTTGTTCTTTCTGATTATGCTGGTGTTGTATGTGGTGAATAATCAGGCCATCATTAATCTGGTGTATTTGTTGGCGGCGTATACCTACGGCCCGTTGTTGGGTTTCTTCTGTTTCGGGATTTTTACCAGGTATGCCGTTCGGGACGGGATGGCTCCGTATATTGCCGTGGCCGCCCCGGTGCTCACTTATCTGGTGGACCTGGGCTGCAAGACTTTCTTTGATTTCGGTCTTGGGTTTACGGTGTTGCTGGTAAACGGGCTGCTGGCGTTTTTGGGGATGTGGGGGTGCAGGAAGCGGGTTGCTTAGGGTGTCTTGCTAGGTGGTTTGCCAATTTTTGATTTCTTCTTCCAGTAGCAGAAAGACTTTTGAGATAAGGTAACCGTCGGCCACGGCGTGGTTTATTCTCACGCTTATCGGCATCAGGTAGCGGCCGTTTTCCAGGGTGTATTTTCCCCAGTTGGTGATGGGTTGATAGTACAGATGGCCGTCGGGCAATTCAACGTGAAGTGATTCGTAAGAGATCCAGGGGATATAGGAGGCGTCGAACCAGTTGGGGTGATTCATCATATCAAACCCGTAGTCGCGGGTGGCTTGGGCCCGTTCTATGTCTTTCAGGCACTCTGTGTAGAATTTTTGGTAATCGGGATAATAGGTGGTGTATACCGGGGTGCAGGTCTCGGTGTCTTTATGAAAGATGTACTGGCAGGGGTTGATCTGGTCATAGAGCACCAGGGTATCGGTTTGCCACAGATAGCCCATCCGGTAGTCGTCGCGGGAGTTCATTACTTTGGCCAGCAGGTAAAGGAAATTTATGTAGAATTTTGTTCCGGTTTGTTTGGAGTGTGCTACCAGCGGGGTCACGTCTATTTTGTGCGTTATGGACACCGAGCATTTTGCCACTTTTGTAAAGCGGTTGTAGGGGCCTTTCCGGTAGTAGGATTCAATGTCCACTATGCGGTAGTTGTTGTTTGCCATTGGTCTTTGATGTTGGGTTAGTCTTCTGGTGCAAAGGTAATCATTTGGTTGGTTGGGTTGGTGCGTTGCCGGTGCGTTGCTTGTCATGGCGGCCTGCACACGACTGTCATTGCCAGCGCGAAGCGCGCGGGGTTCTCAGTGAGTCCGCCCGCGTAGTGGGTTCACCCGCGCCGACGGCAGCAGCCCCCGCGCAGCACCGGCGGCAGGGGAGGTCGTTGTGAATTGATAGTAGCGCCATTGAACGGTTTCCTTATCCCCGCGCGGCACCGGCGGCACCGGAGGTCGTTGTGAAGGGTCATTTGCCGGCGGGTTGGCGCTTAAAGGTATTCTTTTTCTTGTATGGATTTCTTTTAGTGTGTCTATGTCATTTTCAGGTGCGTTTCCTGTAATTACGGCCTGCACAGGACGGTCATTGTAAAAGTGTGCGGAATTCTCAGTGGGTTTGCCCGCGCTGACGGTAGCAGCTCCCGCGCAGCACCGGTGGCACCGGAGGTCGTTGTGAATTGTCATTCGCTGACGGGTTGGCGCTCGAACCGCTCCTTTTAGCCGGGTCCCCGCTTTGCGGTGCCCCGTCTAACGTCGGGTGTCGCGCCATTACGGCCGTCTGCCCCGCCGTGTCAAAATACATTTTGCCACGCCGGTACAGCCATCCGTAACCCCCTTGCTCTATGACAATTCACA
>CAZKPB010000020.1:0-36860 GCA_964554535.1 uncultured Muribaculaceae bacterium
CCCCGCGCAGCTGAAGGCGGCGGGAGTGTGAATTGTCATGGAGCAAGGGGGTTACAGTTGGCAGCGAGGTGTGGCAAAATTTATTTTGACGCACCTTGCTGACGACTGTAATGGCGCGACACCCGACGTTAGACGGGGCACCGCAACGCGGGGACACGGCTAAAAGGAGGGTTCGAGCGACAACCCGCAGCGAATGACAATTCACAACGACCTCCCCTGCCGCCGGTGCTGCGCGGGGGCTGCTGCCGCGGCGCGGGCAAACCCACTGAGAATTCCGCACACTTTTACAATAACCGTCCTGTGCAGGCAGCAATTACAGGAAACGTATCGGTGCAAATGATATAGACACAATCAAAAAGACTCCATACAAGAAAAAACAACTGCAAGCGACAATCCGCAGCGAATGACCATTCACAACGACCTCCAGTGCCGCCGTTGCTACGCGGGGGCTGCTGCCGCCGCCGGCGCAGGCAAATCCATAAAAGCACAAAAAAGAGGGAGACCTTTAGAGTCACCCTCTTGCTTTTTGAACTAAGCGTACGTAATGATTAGCCAATTTCTATAAACCGTTCTTTAGGAACTTCAGGAGTGGCCAGATCCTTGGGGATGTTGATGTGAAGCACTCCGTGGTTCATGGAAGCCTCAATCTTGTCTTTCAACACATCATCGGGTAACAACAGGGTCTGTTCAAACTGCGTGTAAGAGAACTCGCGTCTGAGGTAAGTCTCGTTTTTCTTACCCTCATTGCTCTCTGATTTCTTTTCCATGGAAATAACCAGGTGATTTTCTTCATTGACACGAATCTTGAAGTCTTCTTTGGACATACCCGGTGCGGCAATCTCCACTTTGTATTCTTTTTCGTTTTCTATCACGTTAATGGCAGGAGAGGTGGTACCCATCTGACCAAACGGATTGGAATCAAAAAAGTCGTTGAACAACATAGGGAGCCAATTTTGTGATTTTCTAATTGTAGGTAACATAATTTTATCCTCCTAATTTTAATTGATTTCTATTTACGTACCCGCTTTTGAGCGAATACACCCATAGATTTGACAAACCCCGTACCAACGGCAAAAAACACAAAAAACGCTGACAAATAGTCGTAACAAATGACAATTTGTCAGCGTAAGTAGCTAATAATAAGACAAGTAGTCAGAATTCCAGATACAGGGAACTACTTGCGAGCAATCAGCTCCATCTCGGCAAAAGCCCCCACTTTGGGCAGCGCCCCCACCTGCACCACACTGCGCGCCGGATAGGGTTTGTTAAAGAAATTGGCATAAATGGAATTGAAGAGGGCAAAGTCCGCCATGTCAGTTACAAACACCGTGGTTTTCACCACATTGTCCAATGTGCAACCGGCAGAAGCCAAAATGACCGAGGCATTTTTAAAAATTTGTTCAAACTGAGCTTCCTTGCCCTCCACCAGCGTACCGGTAGCAGGGTCAAGGCCAAGTTGACCCGAGACAAAAACGGCCCGGTCCGTAGCTATGGCCTGCGAATACGGCCCAATGGCCGCTGGCGCTTTTTCAGTAAAAATAGATTCTTTCATAATATAATTTGATTTGAATCCCAGCGTAACGAGTCAAATGCCAGGAACTTGTTATAATCTATATTCTTAGTGGTATAAATGTACACCATCAGCGGCCCCTTCGCTGAACCAGAGGCTGTTGGTAAAACGCTCCCGGTCGTAGTCCATAAACGACTCGGCCACGGACACTGCGCCGGTACAGGCCGTCACACAATACAGAACAAGCAGCAACGGCAGGCGACGCATCTTACAAGCGGTTTAAACAGTTATCCACGGCTTCCAACAACGGTTCCACGCTGACCTTGGACCCCACGGCACCCTGCATCCACAACTGGGGCACCAGAGTCCCCTGAGTGAACATCCGCTTGATTTCCTGTGCAAAGTCCTTGCCCTGCGCTTTCATGGCACCGGCAACGTAATTCTCCAGCTGGAACTCAATCAGGTGCCCAAAGGGATAATTGGGCAGGTACATGGGCGCGTCAATCATATGCGAGTAAATGGCCAGGATAGGAGAATCCTTCACCCCCAACACGTCGGCATAGTAGGTATTCCAGACTTGGCGGGCATTAGCCAGGACCGCTTCCTTTAACTCTTGGGCCGAGGCCTGCGGATGCTCGTACATCCAGCGCCAGGAATACATATCCACCAGCGAAACGCCCATAATCTCGTAGGCCCCCCAGAAAATATCCAGCGTGGTCCCGTCGTCAATGGTCTGGGGATAGCCCAGCAATTGCAGGTCGCGTTTCTGGAACACAAACGCCAGCGCCTCGGTAAAGGCGGTATTGGGTACTCCGTTGAGCATATAATAGTCCATATTGTACAGACTGAGTGTCTGTTCCACATTGTGCCCAAACTCATGCACCGCTATATTGTAGCCTTTGTAGTCCATCCCCTCGGTCCCGATGCGGGTACGCAACCGTGCCGGCTCCCAACGTCCCTGGGCCCCCCAGGCGTGACCCGACCCGCGCGCGCCTTCCACCACCATCTTGCTTGCCAGAAAATCGGCATCAGCAGCTGTAAAGCCCATAGCCTTAAGCATCCGGGGCATATCTTTCTGGAACGCTGCGGGATTGGGATACATGGCCCGCGTTTTGGCGGTCAGCAGGTCTTCGGACACCGCGGTGCGTCCCTTGAAACCGTCGTACCAGATATCAAACGGTTCCAAATCACGTCCCAGCCGCTGACGAATCACCTCCGCCACTTTCTTGACCTGATTTGACGAGATAAGCCGCACAAACAAGTCTTCAATTTCCTGAGCCGAGACTTCCATATCGCCCTCAAAATTTCGGGCAATGGCCGTGGGCATCTGCGGGTAATAGGCATCGGCCTTCAGCCCCACCTGAAACTCGTTGAGCAGGTGTTGGTAACGCACGTTGCCCTCCGCCGGAGCCTCCACCTGCTTCCCGTCCCGGAACACCTGATTGGCATACGGCGCCCAGTCCACCTGGTCGTTATTCACCACGACGGCGGGAATTGTCTGGCAGGCAATGTGTTCCATCACCTTGTAGATCATCTTCTGTTTTTCCAGCGCCCGAGGCACGTCGGCATAATTGGATTTGATTTCATCGCGCAGGTTCCAGTGACTCAACAGTACCATATCCTCCGGGAAAAGCCGCTCGCCCTGCTCATTGAGCAGGTGTCCCATCATGATGTTGTAAGATGAAATGTAATTCTCGGCATCGCCGCTTACCTGAGCCATTTCCTGAGCCAGCGAGGCCGGCAGACGGTCGGTAAAAATATCGCCCATACGCGCATAAGCCCATTGCAGACGACTCCATCCGGCTCCTTCCGCTTCTTTTTGCGCCAGGGTGTAATTGGGAAAATTCAGTACGCACAGAAAGGCCACCTTATTGGCAAACAGGTCGTCGGAAAAATGAGCGGACGGGCTGTAATTGCCCATAATGTAGTCAATCTCGGTAAGATCGTCCCCGGTAAGCGTTACCGGCATTTTAAGCTTGACACTCAGCTGGTTGGCCGTACCGAACAATTGTTCAAAGACCGCTGAAAGTTTCTCGAAAAGCACTTGTTTGTCCTGCGGCGTCCCTTTATACATCTGCGTGCAAAACTCCGCAAAATCCGCTTCGCTCCCGTCCTCGGCACGCCACAACTGCGCCGCCTGTTCCACCCCCCTTTCCATCAGAGTGGCATCCGTAACTGAATAAGCCTTTATCAAATTGTCCTTTACGGTCTGCACCGTAGTTTGTGATATAGTACTCATAACTTCTTCCGTGGCGGGCGTGTTACATCCCACCGGCAGCATCCAGACGGCTGCAATAAATAATAACTTTTTCATTATCGGGTAGTTTAGTGGTAGCAAAGATATACAAATCCCCACCTTCTTTCAAACCCGTTTTCCGACGCAGCTCCTGCACGGTCAGCGGAAAATTCCGCACCACTACATTGGCCTTGTCCACCGTCCGCCCCACCGTTTTGGCCCAGGCACTGCTAAAAGGGACCACCTGCTCTATGCGAAACCGCCTGCCAGGAAAGTCCGCCACCTTATTGGCCGAGACGTACAAATGACTGTTAGTATGCAACTTGCACAAGCCATACCTGAGCGCCGGCAAGGCAAATGCCCCCGCCTTGCGCAACGCGGCCGAGGCGTCAAACAGGAAGTTCCCGGGTAGAAGCGGTGCTGTCGGCAACGGCTGCGCCGCCGCCGCTTCTTCATCAATACGGTAAAACCGGAAACTCCGCGTCGGTGCCTCCGGTACCAAGTCCACACAAGTAATCAGCGGGCCCAGGAAGGCGGTGTTCTGTTCGGTAACGGCCGGATGCAGCAAAAACAGCAATTCCTTGCACTCGTTCTTCACCGCCACCACGTGCACCTGCACGGTTTGCGGCAACAGACGCAAGATTTGAGTAATATCCGCCATAGGGGACACTTTCAAAAGAATGCGCCGGGCCACGCGTTGCAGAGCGGGCATCAATTCCAGCACGTTGGGTTGGCAGTCTTCCAGGGCAAACACCCGTTGCTGCTCTGCACCCCGGCGGGCGGCATCCACGTAAACCAGGTCGTAGCGGAGGCCCTGCGCCGCACATTTTTCAAGGGTTTCCTGCGCCGTAGCGCAGACCACTTCTATGGATTCGGCTTCCAGCGCCTTAAAATTGTTACGGGCCGCCGCACAGAGTTGAGGCTGCTGCTCCACGTAAGTGACTCGGCAATTATTTTTGTGAAAATAGTAGGAATCCACGCCCAAACCGCCGGTCAGGTCAATAAGGGAACCGGCGGACAGGGAAGCTTTGTACTGCGCGCTCCACTGCGAAGAGCACTGTTCCACACTCAGGGCCGAGGGGTAAAAGACGTACGGATTAGCGTACCATTGAGGCATTTTTTCTTTGACCTTAGGCAACACCTCCAACTGGACGGCCATTGCCTCGACATTCCACTGGGGATAGCGCTGCTTATGCAGTCGCAACTGCATGGGGTCCGTTTGCGGATGCGTGCGGACAAAGGCTATCTCGGCAGCGGTGAGCACCGGCTAGTCCTCCAACAGATAACGAGTCCAGAAAGCGTCATCCTCGGCATCGGAGAAATCGGATTGATAGCTCCGGTAACCGTGACGGGCGGCCGGGTAAATCATAAATTCAAAATGTTTCCCGGTCTTCATCAGCGCATCCACCAGCTGTACGGAATTCTGGAAATGCACGTTGTCGTCCGAAGTGCCGTGTGTGATGCAGAGCACTGACTTCTTGCCGTAGGTGTTGTATTTGTCGGCATTTTGTATCACGGAAGAAGAAGCGTAGCCTTTGGGGTTGTCTTGCGGCGTATCCATAAAGCGTTCGCCGTAATGAGTATCGTACAGGCTCCAGTCGTGCACGCCGGCTCCGGCAATGCCGTACTGGAAATAATCCCCGGCCGTGATGACCGCATAAGCGGAAATGTAGCCTCCGTAACTGTATCCGGTAATGCCAACCTTGTCTTCATTGACAGGAGCAATACGGCGCAGGTAGTCAATCCACAGTTTGTAGTCATTGATTTCCCAGTGTCCCAGGTCGCGGTGCATCATATCCATACCGGCTTTCCCGCAATGGCCGCTTCCGCGGTGGTCCATATTGATTTGAATGACTCCCTCACTGGCCCATTTATACGCCCCGGCAGGGTTGGACCAGCGGTCCATAACGGTACCGGCATCGGGGCCTCCGTAGATGCTCACAATGACAGGATATTTCTTGGATTTGTCCATATGCAGGGGAAGAGTGATGGTGGCCGGAATAGTGAATCCGTCTTCGGTGGTGATAAAGTGCAGGGTGGTCTGGGGAATGTCTCCCAGTGCCGTCAGTTGGTCGTATTTGGGTCCCCTGGCGCTGCCCAACACGCGTACCTTGCCTTTCTTTACGTTAAAGAGGCCCACTTCGGTGGGGGTGGACACGTTGGAATAGCTGGCCACAAAATACTTGTAGTCGGGCGAGAAGAGTACGCCCGTATAATTGTAATCTCCGGAAGTCAGACGTTTGGGAGCCGGCTTCCAGGATTTTTTGCCGTTGGGAAGGGCCACGCCGTATACGTCGTTGCGGGTGGATATCTCGGCACGAGCACTGTAGTACAAAGTGTTGGTTTTAGGGTCGGTACCAATAATGGACAAGCCCCAGTTGCGGCCGTCCGTAAGGCGGGTAATGGCGCTGCCGTCCCAGGGACAAAGATAAACCTGCTGCCATTTTTCAAAGTCACGTACCATCAGGAAGCCCTTTTCCATAAAGATGGGGTTGGCCACCCAGTCCAGCCAGGTCTCGGTTTTTTCTTCATACACCATGGTTTTGGACCCGTCAGCGGGGTTTATGGTATATAGTTTCAAGTGGTCCTGACCGCGGTTCATCCACTGGAGCCAAAGATTCTTGCCGTCGGGTGCCCAGAAGGGAGTGCCAAAATACTGGTCGTCTTTGGAATCAAACTGAGCCCAGACCACGTTACCTCCCGCAGCGGGCACAATGCCCACGCGAACTTCCGGATTGGGATCCCCGGCAGCGGGATAGCGGGTGCGTTCCACGTACCCGTGCTGCCCCTCGGCCACATAGATGGGAAACATGGGCACTTGGGTATCGTCACAGCGGAAAAACGCCAGATGGCGGCTGTCGGGCGACCACCAGAAAGAGCAGTATTTGCTGGGCCGGCCCAGAATCTCTTCATAATACACCCAAGAAGCCCAGCCGTTGAGAATGACTTCGCTGCCGTCGTGGGTGTAACGTATAATTTTCCCGGTAGCCACTTCCTTGGAATACAGGTCATTCTGCAAGGTATAAGCTACGTACGCCCCGTCGGGTGACAGTTGCGGATTTTGCGCTCCGTCAGGAAGTTCCACATTCAGTTTTTCCAGTGCCGGCACAGGCATTTCCGCATCCTCGCGTACCCCGCTGACAATATTTTCTTTGTAACATTTCATATTTTCACGATTGCCGTCAGTCATCAGCAACGTGACATTATCTTCCCAGCGCACCGGGGTGGGACAAGGTTGCACCGCCCCTTCCGGAAGCGTCTGGGCTATAGCTTTTTGCGGGGCAATAATTCCGGAAAGGCTCAGGCAAGTCCCGGCCAAAATCCAAAAAAGAACACGTTTCATATTAAAAATTCACTAAGTATAATTGTTCCTGCGCGCGGGTGAAGGCGGTGTAATACCACCGGAGCGCATCCATAGTACAAATTTCATCAAAAAAACTCTTATCCACAAACACGGCTTTCCACTGCCCGCCCTGTGCCTTGTGGCAGGTGACGGCGGTGGCGTATTTGATTTGCAGCGCGTTAAGATACAAATCCTCCCTTATGGCTTTGTATTGCTGGCGACGACCTTTTATTTGGGCGTAATCCAACGCCACTTCACGGTACAGCAGTTGCTGCTGAGCTTCGGTCAAAGCCGGCGACTCACTTTCCAGCGTGTCCAGCAACACCTTCACGTCCAGTTCCACATTGTGGTAGTCGGGAAACTGCAGGGTGGCCTCGGCAAAACGAAAGCCGTACCGCTCCTGATACCTGTGGATGCGCATGATGCGGGCAATATCGCCGTTGGCAATGAAATCCATCTCTTCAATCTTGTCTACAAACTGATAGCAATTTTTAACCACCATCACGCGGTCCCCCCGGGTCACTTCTTCTTCACGGTACAGCACACTGGAACGTATTCCCTTGTTGTAGCGGATGGCCCGCTTGTTGGAACGGCACAACACCACCACTTCTTCCAGCCCGTAACGCGACACGGCATCGGATATACACTCTATCAAATCTCCGCCGGTGATTTTGTGCACGTCGGCAAAGCCCTCGGTACGCCATTGCGGCAACTGCGTGATGCCGCGCGTAATGTTTTCTCGCAACAGCGTGGCATTGTAAAGGATTCCCGACTGTGCCGACTGACGCAACACCTGAGTCATCTCAAAATGCAGCACTTCTCCGTAGCGTTCCATATAGCCGACATCCAGGGCGGGAGAAAGGTCAAGGCCCACGGGAGGCAACTGGGCACTGTCGCCCAACAGCAATATCTTGTTGCCCGCATTCGCCAGCACATAGGTCATCATGTCATCTATCAGACGCCCGCTGCCAAAGGCCACCGCCCCTCCGGACGAGTTGGACAAGAGCGAGGCCTCGTCCACAATATACAGGGTGTTTCTATTCTTGTTGGGTTGCAGTGAAAAGACGCCAAAATCCGCTTCCTCCCCCGCCTTGGGCATTGCCTGCCGGTAAATCACTCTGTGAATGGTATGCGCCGCTTTCCCGGTATAGCCTGCCAGCACTTTGGCCGAGCGCCCCGTGGGCGCCATCAGCACGGTGGGCTGCTGCAGGTCGTTGAGCGCCCCCACCAGCGCGGCCATTGCTGTGGTCTTGCCCGTACCGGCATAGCCGTTAAGTATAAAAACAGGAGCCGGCACGCGCAAAAAAGAAGCCAGAGCCACAAACAGTTTGTGCTGGTCCTCGGAAGAGGCAAACGGCAGGTGCGCTACCAGAGATTCAAAGATATAGGTTTCAACGGACATTATTTGCGGGAGCCAAACAACAGGAAGAACCCAAACAGTTCAATACGTCCCACTATCATTTCCAATGACAGCAGGAATTTGGAGAACCCGTCCAATATGGAATAATTGTCCAGCGACCCGAATTTGCCGAACGCGGGACCCACGTTGCCCAAATGGGTCAGCGAGGCCGTGAAAGCTTCCAGTAAGGTAGTCTGCGGATTGATGGAAAGTAGTAGCGCACCAATAAGCAAACAGGCTATATAAAAGACAATGAACAGATTCACCCCGGACACCTGGTCGGGATCTACCGGCTGGCCCCCGATGCGTACCGGGACCACCGATTTGGGATGCAGTCTTTTGGTCAACTGGGCCTTGATGGAATAATAGGAAATAAGCACACGGTCCGTCTTGACACCTCCCGAGGTAGACCCCGAGCACCCGCACTGCATGGTCAGGTAACTGAGCAACAGCACGGTAAACTGAGGCCAGACGGACGAATTGCACGTGGCAAAACCGGTGGAGCTGATAAGGCTTATACTCTGGAACGAGGCGTAGCGCAATGAGGTCCATACGGAATCAAACGTACCGGTATACCATAGGCTTATGGTAATGGCCAGCGTGGACAGGGCAACAGTCCCCAGAAAAAAGCGGGTCACCGGCGACCGGAACAAGGCATTGGAACGTCCCGTGACAAAAAGAAATATCATGCCAAAATGCATGGCAGACAGGCACATGAAGACGTCTATAATGATTTCTATGCCAATACTGTTATAAGCAGCAATGTTCAGGTTGCGGGTGCTGAACCCTCCGGTGGCTACTGTAGCGAAAGAATGACACACCGCTTCAAAAAAGTTCATCCCGGCAATAGTCAGACAAATGATTTCCAGCAACGTCAACCCAAAATACACATAGGCTATCACCCGCACGGTTTCCCGGGCCCTGAACCGGTAATGGTCCTGGGAAAGGGCACTCAGCTCTATCCGAGACAGCCGCAGGCGCACCGTACTCACTTCCGGAAGTATCAGCAACATAAACATCACGACCCCCATACCTCCAATACAGTGGGTCGAGGCCCTCCAGAAGAGCAGGGAATGAGGCAATGCTTCCACGTCCATTAAAATGGTGCCCCCCGTGGTGGTAAATCCACTCACACTTTCATACCAGGCATTGACCAGAGAGAACTCGCCGCCCCAGAGCACATAGGGCAACATTCCAAAAAGACAGGAAAGTACCCAGGAAAGGATGACAATCATATACCCTTCCTGCGTATGTACATCTTCTGACTTTTTCACAAAAATGTAGGGAAAAGAACCAATGGTGGCCGTAATGATGGCCGAGAGCAACAGCGGGGAAAAACCGGTATCAAAGCCGTAAAGAGCCGATACAAATACGGATATGCTCATAAAAAGAGCATTCACCAAAAGCACCAGCCCCAAGTTGCGGGCAATTACCTGGATTCTCATAAGGCGTTATGTTCATCACACAATTTGGTCACCGCGTCGTTGAGCCCGCTCAATTCATCATTGGTATCCAGCCGCACCTGATAACGCGCTTTATACGCAAGGGTGTGCTTTACCCCTTCCTGTATCTTGTCCAGGGGAATAATCAGATACAACCTGATGAAATAAGATAAAAGGAACAACAACAGAATACCGCTGACCACGGCAATGACTCCGGGCATCATACTGCGGTAGAAGCCGGCCTGGATTTCCACAGTATTGGCGTGCAATTGCCCTTGCTGGTAGGTCACCAGATTCTGCACATAGGTACGCAGTTTCAAGTATACGGGGTTCATACGCAGGTTGTACCAGTCACGTCGCGCCTCGTACCCGTTCTGTTCCCAGATACCGGGAGCCTCGTTCATCACCTGCATATAGGCGGCGTAGGCAAACATTATGGTATCGGTGAGGGCGGTTTCCGCCGGCAGCTTGAACAGGGTTTTGGAGGCTTTTAGGTATTCATCAAACAACGGGTCATCGTATACGGAACTGACCGTCAACACCGAATCGGCCGGAATGCCAATCTGGCTTAACAGCGCAAAAACGTGCTGGTCGGTAACTTCCAGCAGTTGGGTGGACAGATTGATTTTGTCCACGTTTTCGGAAATGGTATCGCCCACCGAGCGGCGGATGCGCCCCATTTCTATGACGCTTACCAAGCTGGACAGGGCCAAAACAGACCCCACCACTATAAATCCGAGGCTTATTTTACTTTTTAGTTCCATGCGTATTTCGCAAGCCCAACAACCTGCATAAATTACTGTAAATGTAACCCTTATCACCTATTGCATAGTCTTTCGACCCTGCGTTAGTTCCCCAATTTTCTTCGCTTTACTCAAGCGCTCAGTACCTTCGCTTGGGCGGCAGCACAGCCGCCGTGTCGCTAAAGCGCTTCAGCCAGCTCCGGCAAAGGTATAGAAAAATCCGCTCTCATTCGTTTAGAAAGGCGTTTACGCCGCGCCGAGGCATACAGGCCACCCGTAAGTCCCTCCACCGAGGGGTCCAGCGCCAGAAAAACCGCCGTAGAGGCCCCTTGCGGCGCCTGCCGAATCAACGGTCTGAAAAACAAGTCGGTAAGCAGGTCAATCCAATTGTGCATAGCTATGATGGGCGTATTCACAATCCCCGGATCCGCCATATTCACCGTAACCCCGTCCGCCTCCCATTCTCTGGCCAGACGCAGCGAATACTGCAGCAAGGCATATTTGGAATCGGAATAGCGGACAAACCTGTTGAACCGGCGCGGCGCACGAGGAAAGTCTTTGGGAATTTTTCCAATCCATACGGTACAGGATACCGTATTGACCACCCGGCTGCCCCGGTGTAATAGCGGTTTGAGCAAACGGGTAAACATTATGGGAGACAAGCAATTGACCGTATAATGCATTTCATACCCCTGTGCCCCGTATTGCGGCTCCCACCCCAGCATGCCGGCGTTGTTCAGCAACAGGTCCACGGGATTGCCGGCGGCCGTCAAATGTCGGGCTGCCGCTCTTACGCTGTCAAAATCGGCCAGATCAACTTCCATCAGAGACACTCTTTCCGGAAGATGGTCCGCCTCGTATTCCCGGTTAAGTTCCTGCACAAAGACTCCTCCACCCGTTTGCGGTTTACAGACGGCAACCAGACGACAGCCGGCCTGCAGGAGTGCCTTGCAGATTTCTTTGCCCATGCCCCCGTTGGCACCGGTAACCACGGCCAGACCAGGCATTACTTGCAGTATTTGTTTTTATTCTTTTCCAGCTGCCGCAACAGACAAGCGGGAATATCGTCCCGGTGTTGATGGCAGGACATGTCAATGGTGTACATACGACCAATGCAGTAGTTGGTATGTTGGCAGGCACTCTTGTACAAGGGACAGCCTTTTGCTTCCGCCTCACGCATCCGGTTCACAAAGGCAGGGTCTTCCACCAGTGCCCGGGCCATGGCAACAAATTCAAAGCCGTCGTCCAGCGCCGTATCCATAATGGCGCGCGAGGCCATTCCACCCACACTCACCAGCGGAATTTTGATTTCCTGACGGAACTTGCGGGCATCTTCCAGAAAATACCCCTCGGTGTACGGCTCGGCCGGAATCATCCACCTGCCTACCATGCCCACGCCCACCTTTAAGTAGCCAAAGGGCATATAATGGGTCATGGTCTTGATGGGCATAGCCCCGCGCATCACGTACATGGGCGCCCGGCTAACATAGCCGCCGCTCAGCACCAGGGCGTGCGCCCCCGCTTTTTCCAGCAACCGGGCTACTTCCAGAGACTCGTCCAATTCCATGCCGCCTTTGAAGCCGTCGCGCATATTCATTTTGACCAGCACGGCCATATTGTGTTGCGCGGCCGCCTCCATCACCTCGTTCATGGCTTCCATGGTGAAACGCAGGCGGTTTTCAAAACTGCCGCCGTAGGCGTCCTTGCGGTGATTGAGCCAGGTGGACATAAACTGGCTCAGCAGGTAGCCGTGGCCGGCGTGCACCTCAACCGCATCAAAGCCGCCTTCGTGCGCCGTATGCACCGCCTTCCCAAAGTCCTTGACCATCTGCTGCACCTCGGCCGTACGCATGCCCCTTACAAAAGTGGGCGAATACAGGTTGAAGCCGCTGTTGGCCGAGAGGGGACGGCAGCCGCAAATGCTGCGGTGGCTCATATTGCCGCAATGGCCCATCTGGATGGAAACGGCGGCGCCTTCCTTGTGAATGGCGTCGGTCATATCGCGCAGAGCGGGAATAATCTGGGGGCGCAACCAGAGTTGGGTGGGAAAAGACAAACCGCTGCGGACAATGGCGGCGTAGGCCACCGTGGTCATACCAATGCCTCCGGCGGCCACACTTACGTGATAATCTTTAAGTTGCTGCGTGGGGGCATTGTCTTTGCCCATTCCTTCAAACGCAGCGGCACGGATGGTCCGGTTGCGCAAGGTAAGCGGGCCTATGGATGCCGGGGTGAATAATTTAGAAGCTGACATATTTAATAGATAAAGGGAAATATCCGTTTCCGGGGTTGCGCTGCCATCTGCACGGGAAACTCCTGCAGGTATTTGTCGTATACCGCGTGGGCCCTGGGGACCAGGTTGGCAAAGGTCCATAGGAAGAATACCAGGCCGCTCAGGGACCAGGTCAGCACGGCAAAGCCCAGCCATTCCATAAGTTCTCCAAAGTAGTTGGCACAGGTGACGTAACGGAAAAGGCCCTGCTGGGGAAGGTAATGGTTGGTATCACCGTCCACGCGCAGGTGACGGATAATATAGTCCGATCGCAGGTTGAATGCAAAACCGGAAAGAAAGAGGACCGTACCGCCGATGAATTGCGGGGTGGCAAGCCACGAGGGGGTATACAGGGTATCGGGTGACAAAAAGAAAATCCAGGCACCCTGCATATAAGCGTTGGCCACATTGAAGAAAATGCCCATAAACATAATCAGCAACGGCATTTTACCCTTGCCCTTTATGAGCCAGGGAAAAATGAAAGACCGCTGCAGGTAGTGGGTCTGGAAAAGCAGAAAAAAAACCAGAGGTACCCATTGCCAGGTGCGTTCCGAGAGAATCCAGAAAATACACATCACAATAAAGACGGGAGCTTCCATAATCATCCACGCCAGTTTGTTGTTGATGGTAACCCCCCATCTTTTATCCAACATCATGCCGTAGCCGGCCTTTACAAAATACAGTGCTATAAACACAATTACGGCCAAACCCATCATACCGTACAAGAAACACTTGAAGAAATCGGGGGAGAGAATTATTTTCATAGATTTTAGGATAGTATCTTACAAAGATAGCCACTTTTTCTTCAAATGGCGCGTTTTTTTAGCCGGGTGGCCCGGCTATTCTGTGGTGCGCCAACAATCCCATGGTCATACGCACGTTGATTTCCACTGCGGGGTGCAGCAGATAACGGCCGGCCTCCCGATAGACAAACTGATCCACACCTATAAAGCCTTTGTACTTTCCCGCAAAAGTCTCATCCAAATATTTTTGCAGCACTTGGCGCACCGTAAGCAGGGTTTCCAACGGGACATAGAACTGCAGGTGGTTTTCTATCTGCGCGTCGGGCCATAGGGCGTTTTCCAGGTAGACCCCGTTTTTGGTGTAAAAAAGAGAATATCCCACAAAAGTCACCTGCCGGTCGCACTTCCACAGCATAGCCAGATCCTGGACCACACTCCGGCGGACACTCACTTCCACACTGCCTTGTGAGGCGATGTGGTTTTTGCACCACCCCCGGTCGGTGGGCAACGGTTCCCCGCAGCCCCAGCGCAAGCCTCGGCCACTGCCCGACCAGGGAGCCTTGAGGACCCAGCCGTTGCGGTAGGCAGGCAACGTAAGGGTATGTTCCTCTTCTTCCAGGGAGGTGGCAAACACGGGAACCTGCGGCCAGGAAACTGCCGGCATTTGTTCGCGAATATACGCCAGGGCCCCGGCCGCCGTCTTTCTGTGAGAGAGGTCACGTATCCAATCCAATTGTCTGTCAGTGGGCAATTTGTCCGGTGAAATCCCTTGTTTCAACAACTGCTGCCGCAAGACGCGGTTCCAGCCCCAAGGCACTATGGCATCCGGATCTTTTTCCGACTCGGGGTCAAGCCCCTGCATCCACTGCAGCACTTCGGCGTGCTGTGCGACATAGTCAGCGGCCGCCTGCGGAGGCACGTAATTGGGGTCGTTGTTGGCAAGGCACATGTCGTGCTCGGGGTTGAAGATGTACATAAGGGAACTTGTTTATAGAGCAAAATTACACTAACTAAACGGTTTTTTCATAACTTTGAATATGCAAAAGATTTTCACCCTAATAGCCGTACTGCTGGTGCTGGGTTCCTGCGCCATGGGGAATGGCAATAAAAACAAAAAAACAGCGGAACCGTTGCACTTCAGTGTCCCTTCCCTTCCCATAAGCGTCACCTCGCAGGAAGAGGCCCAACGTTTTATGGTATGCCATTATTGGGATGATTTCCCTTTTGCGGACACCCTGTGCATCTATCAGGAAAATTTTCTGGAACCTTTTTTCTCCAACTACGCCAACCTGTTGATGGAGGTTCCCGTGGCCACGGGACGGGAAGGTATCCGCAACCTTATGAAGGCGGCGCACACCCAGAAGAATGTGTTCCAACACGTCTGCCAATTGTGCAAGACCTATTTCTATGAACCGAATTCCCCGTACCTGAAAGAAGACTACTATATTCCCGTGCTGGAGGCCCAGCTGGAAAGTCCCCTGCTGGATACGCTGGACAAGGAACGACCGGCCTTTCTGTACCGGATAGCCCAGCGCAACCGGGTGGGTCAGAAGGCGGAAGATTTGGAATATATAGCTGTGATACAGAACATTCCCTACTCGGAAGATCCCGACCGCGTGGAAACGCTATATAATACAAAAGCCCCGTACCTGCTGTTGTTTTTCAACAATCCGGGTTGTCTCAACTGCAAACAAGTAATGGAAGGCATCCTGGCCTCCGAACTGCTGACCCGCCTGATTGACAGCGGCCGTCTGGTGGTTCTCTCTCTCTACCCCGACAGCGACCTGGAAGCCTGGTACGACTATTTGCCGAATCTTCCAAAAAACTGGATAAACGCATATAATCCGGATACATACGTTAAAGACAACAGTATTTACGACCTCAAGGCCATCCCCACACTATACCTGCTTGACAGCCAAAAGACGGTCCTGCTCAAAGACGGCATCTCTGCGGCCCAGGTGGAGGAAATATTGAAGTAGGCATATTTTTTGTACATTTGCGCCCTCGTGATTCAAGGCAAGCTACATATCTGCAGAATTTTTCTGACCGCAATGCTATTGCTGGCTGGGAGTTTCACGTTACTTGCTCAAAATAATGCCACAGCCGCCAAGGTCGGCGACACCCTGACCACCCGGTCCGTCGTGGTGGACTCGACCGCTATGCTTGCCGCACAGGCCAAAGCAGATTCCACCGCCCTGGCCACGATGGATTCACTTACCAGAGTATACCTGGAAGCACGCAACCTCCCCTACCGTATGGCAAACCGTGTTCCCCCGCTGGATTCGCTGGGCATGGCCACTTCTAATAAAGAAGGACTTTTCTACCGGTTGGACAGCATAGGATTATGCATCCTCGGTTCTCAGGGTATTCCCCAGGTGGATTCCCTGCGCTCTTTTTCCCCAAGCACTCTGGCCAAGTTCAACCTTATGAAACGCCTCCAACTGCCGGAACAAGACACCCTACGCATTCCCTTGCGTGACAGTGCCGACCGGCTGGTGCGCGACTCGCTGGGCTTTCTGTACCATATTGACTCGCTGGGACTTATTCAAGTGGACTCTCTGGGTGGATTTATGATAGACTCCTTGGCCACCTTCACCGCCAAAGAGATGAAGAACTTTGCCCGCCTTTACCGGAAAGAACAGAAGGCCGTGGCCGACTCGATCCGTCACAGCACCTTCCAGATGCTTGATACCTACGTGATTGCAGACTCGCTGCGTTTCCAGAAAGTCATTGCCTGGACACACGACCCCTACTTCAACAATATCACCCGGACCCCTGTGGACACCTCACTCAACAGTAATTTTTACGATTACCGTTACCTCAAGGAAGACGTGGGGGCCACCTATCTGGGGACCGCCGGTTCTCCGTTGCTCACAGACAACTACTTCAAGCGGAAGACCAACGACCGGTTCCATTTCTGGGACGTAGGGCTTTCCGAGGCTTACGACCGGTCCAACCTTACCAACTACAACACCAAAACGCCCTTTACCGTAATGTCGTATGCGGGGACGCTTTTTGCCAACAAGAAAGTGGAAGAAAGCAATGTGTCCTTTATGCATACGCAAAACCTCTCACCCGCTACCAATTTTCAATTCTTTTACAAACGGCGCGGAGCCAAAGGCCTGTTGGAAAAAGAGGCCAATGACATGCGTTCGCTGGCCTTTACCGTCAACCATTTGGGCAAACGATACATCATGCACGCCGGCTTTATCCGCAACACCCTCAAACGCGATGAAAACGGCGGTATACAGGACGACTACTACATCAAGGACACGCTTATAGAGGCGCGGGCCGTTCCCATAAACCTTTCCGAGGCCTCGTCCCGTATGGTAAGCAACCAGGTATACATTAACCAATCCCTGGCCGTTCCCATACGTCTTTTCAAAAAAGACACCCTCAAGGCCGGAGAAGGCACCACTATGTTGATTGGGCACTCCGGAGAGTGGCGCACCATGGCTCGCACCTATACAGATAATATCTCGCTGAGCGACCGGACGGGACGTGATTTCTACCACAATCAGTTTTACCTCAACCCCACCGTCACGGCAGACTCAACACGCACTATGGTACTTGACAACCGGTTTTACCTGAGGTTGCAACCCTGGTCACAGACGGCCATTGTATTCAAACTGGAAGGTGGTGCCGGTTACGAAATACTCAACAATTACTGCTTTAATCCCGACTTCTACACCACGGGCAACAAGAACGCCGTATCGCACAATCTGTACGCGTACGCCGGGGCCTCGGGACAATTAAGCAAATATTTCTCATGGAACGCATTGGGACGTATGGACCTGGCCGGTTATTATGCCGGAGACCTTTTCCTGGACGCTCAAGCACGCTTTTCCGTGTACCCCAACCCGGGCGGCGTGCACCTCACGGGCCGGTTCTTCTTTAAGAACTTCACCCCCGAATGGTATCTTCAAAACTATTATTCCAACCATTACGTATGGAATAATGAATTCAACAAAATATCCGATACACGAATAGAAGCCACCCTGTCCATCCCTGATTGGAAGATGGAGGCTTCTTTCTCTTACGGCCTGCTTGGCAACGGCACCTATTACGATACACTGGGTGTGGTCCGTCAGGCCAATGAGGCGGTGAATATTATGACGGCAAGTCTGACAAAGAACTTTAAAGTCTGGTATTTCCACTTTGACAACCGCGTATTGTTTCAATTGACCTCAAATCAAACGCTGTTCCCTCTTCCAAAAATCAGCGCCAACTTGAGGTATTACCTGGAAGTCCCCCTTGTCAAAGGTGTGCTTACGGCCCAGCTGGGTGCGGACGCCACTTTTCATACCGCCTATTATGTGCAGGCGTACAATCCGGCCCTTGGTGCATTCCAATTGCAAAACAAGCAGGAATACGGCAACACGCCCTACATTGACGCTTTTATTAACATGAAATGGAAGCGGGCCACCATCTTTGTGAAGTATGTGAATGCGGCACAAGGCTGGCCCAACAGCGACTACTTTTCCGCCCCACACTATATCCGACCGCAACGTGTCTTCAAGCTGGGTATGACCTGGCCGTTCTACCTAAATCCCGGCCAGAAATCCGGTGACAATGACAGCCAGGGCGGTAGCAGTACCGGCACCGGAGGCGCCAACCGCAACAGCGGTGGCACCGGCGGCAGAAGTTCGCAGTCTTCCTCCAATAGAAGAGTGCTTTGAAGTCAAAAACAAAGAAGTATTTAATTACTCTGGTAATAGGCCTTGCGGCATTTGTGCCGGTTATGTATATAACCCTTGCACAACGTGCGCCTTCCCACAAGTTCAGCGAATCCCCCTCCCTTACGGAAGGGGTTGATACCCTGCACTGCACCATTTACCTTCCGGCCCATGCCGGAGCTCGTTCCAGTTACCATTATGAATTGCTCAAGCGGTTTGCACACAGCAACCACTATGCCTTACGCTACGTTCCCGTGACCGATTCTGACCAGATATGGGAACAGTTGCTCTCTCACCGGACAGACATTCTGGTGTTGAATATCATTCATGATTCCATTCCTAAAGAAGTTTTCAAGCAAGTCTTTCTTACCCCGTCCATTACAGAGATGGGAGAAGTGTGGATATCGGCCAAGAACAAGAGTCCCTGGCGTCTGGAAATTGTGCATTGGCTGACCTTGTTTCAGCAACGCAAAGACTTTCCGCGGTTCAAAAACCGGTTCCTGCCCGCCTCGGCCAACCGGTGTCCTTATGACTCGCTGTTGCGCGCCACCGCACGGCCGCTGGGATGGGACTGGAAGATATTCCGTTCGGTAATGTACCAGGAATCCAGATACGGTATGAACGCCCAGTCCGCGCGCAATGCCACGGGGCTTATGCAGATGAAGCTCTCCACGGCGCAGGATATGAATCTGGACGACATAGACAACCTGTTTGACCCGGAGCAGAACATTAGATGTGCCATCAAGTACTTCAGTTACATCCAGCGCAATATGCACCTGGAAGATTTACCGGAAACAGAGCGTGTCAATTTTGTGCTGGCGGCCTACAACGCCGGACTGGGGCGCATACAGAACGACCGGGAAAAGGCGTTGGAAGAAGGAAAAAATCCGGACAAATGGGAAGACGTGGCCCCTTATACCCCCAACCAGACGCAGCAATACGTGAAAAGCATCTGGGTCCGCTACCACAACTGGTCTACTTCATCTGAATAGCCTTTGACGGGCTGGTACGTATTATGGCCCGCAACGGGAAACACATCAGCAACAGAATGGCGGCCCCGCCCAGAAGGTCCACCGCCAGCACGTTCCACACGGTAAGCGCAATGGGCACACTGTCCACAAAGTACGTCGCGGGATCCAGGGTAATAAAGCGGGTGGCTTGTTGAAACAGACAGAACCCCACGCCGGCCACGGTACCCCACAACACACCCCATCCCACCACTCCGGCCGATTTGTACAGGAAACACAGTTGCACCTGCGCGTCCTTCATACCCATACTCTTGAGCAGCCCTATCATTGAGGTCTTTTCAAACAGCATTATCAGCAATCCGGAAATCATATTGAATCCCGCCACAAGCACCATAAGTACCAGAATGATAATTACATTCATATCAAGCAGCGAGAGCCAGTCATACAGATGGGCATACCTCCGGTGTGCGCTTTGCAGCACCACGCCCTGGTCATTCCCGGCCGAGCGGGACATAATCAGATCTTCCATAAGCGCCTGCTGGCGCTCCATCAACACCCCGCGTTTCAGAAAAAATTCCACGCCACTGATCTGGTCGTCGTTCCAGCCGTTTACCCGCTGTGCCTGCCGTATGTCACCCAGAATCAGATGGCTGTCCACATCTTCAAGTTGCGCGTCGTAAATACCGCACACGCTGAATTTGCGCATCCGCACGTTGTCGCCAATAAAATACATGAGCAGCGTGTCATTCACCCCTACCTGAAGCATGGAGGCAATCCTTGCCGAGATGAGCACTTCTTTGGACAACGCACTGTCCGCCAACTGCGGCACCCTGCCCGCCACCAAAGCCGATTCAAAAAAATCCCAGCGATAATGGGGCGCAACGCCTTTCAGAGATACCCCCTGCAACGCATTGTCCGTCTTTATGAGTCCGTTGGCCACCGCATATTCCTGATGGTAATCCACCGTTTCCATGGCGCACAGGTCATCATAGTACGTCAGGTCGTTAGACAGGGGTACCGCTTGCGTAGAGAATCCCGCCCCCGGGGATTCCATCACTATCTGCCCCGTAAACCCGGCTATCTTCCGCTCTATTTCCGCCCTGAAGCCACGCACTATGGCCAGGGACAGAATCATTATGAACACACTAACCGCCACACTCATTGTGGCAATACGCGTTCCCAGGCGGCTGACCTTGCCTGTGGAGGACGCATCACCTTTAATTCTTTTGGCAATATATAGTGCGGGATTCATCTGTAAATTCAAATTTATCTTTATATTTGCGGGCGTTTTTGGGAAAATTGCGGGAATAGCTCAGTTGGTAGAGCATCAGCTTCCCAAGCTGAGGGTCGCGAGTTCGAACCTCGTTTCCCGCTCCAAACCCAAAAATTCTTCTGCTTATTCCTCCTCATCATCTTCTTCTGCCAGTAACGTCCGTTCCTCTCCAAAGCATTTGAGCACATGTTCCATACGCTGTTCCGCATCGTGCGCGGTCGCGTCTTCTTGGGTGGTAAACAGATAGTACAGGCACTCGGCATACATTTGGGCCATATCGACAGGCGAAGCAGCCCGGAACGACTCTTTGGGGATGGTTAGTCCCGACTCCTTTAAAAAGTAATCCAGTTGCGAGGGGGCAAATAAACTCCCGTCCTTGTAGATGTTCACATAAAACACCACTTCCCCGTTTTTGTCCGTCACCGCCGGCAAGAAGCCGCCCTTGAACGCCACGCCCTTAATGGGCACATTGCAGCGGTAGGCCATCAACATGTAGATGATGCCCAAAGTTACCGGATTTCCCGTATGTTGCTCCAGTACCTTGTCTATGAATGCGTAACGAACTTCCTTTATAAAGGGGTCGGCCGCCTGAAAGCCCAACCGGTGATAAAACACATGGTTGAACAGTTGCACGCTTTCCAGCAACGTACAGTTGTCACTAAGTTCGGCATTCACTTCGTTGGCCCCGTCGGAAATGACTTCATCGGTCCAGGCACAGTCAATAGGATAACCGGCCGCTTCCTGTACCAGACACAACCCGCGCAACGTATTGTCCATTGGATTTTCCAGCCACTTGTACAAATCGTCCATAGCCGTGGAGCGATACAACTGTTCCAACAGGGAAACCAGCCCAAAACGGGTGCTTCGGTCCGCCTGGTGTGCCATCTCTTTCAATTGCTCCAGCGCCGTGGGGCCCATTTCACGTATCCGCTTCCAGACCGCCTGGCGTACTACCTGGTCGGGATCGTCCCATAATGAGACAAGGCTGCGGATTTCTGTTGTTGTTTCCATCAGTTTGTCCGGGCAGGAGCCTCTTTGGCCAGCCGGCTCAGGGCCACTTGAGCCTGCTCCATAATCAGCGGTTTATAATCCACGTTCATATTATGATTCACACGCTGGGCTATCACCAGACAGACAGTAGCTCCCTGATGCCCAAGCATACGGCTCAAGCCCGCAATGGCAGACCCTTCCATCTCAAAATTAGTGATACGCAGGTCGCCGTAGCGGAAACTTTCCAGTTTGGACAGGTAATCCTTATCCGCCAGCGGGAGACGCAGCACCCTGCCCTGCGGCCCGTAGAAACCAGGGGCCGAGAGAGTGATGCCGTGGATGGAATCCGAAAAATCGTCCTCTATCTGTTCCGAGTTGCGAACAAAATACGGTTTTGCCAGACGGGAAGACCAGTTCATATGTTTCACAAAGGCCGCCTCCATTTCCATATCACACACGGATTCCACGTTTCCGTACCAGTTAAGCAGTCCGTCCAATCCAATGGAATAACGGGAATAAACCAGCATTCCGGGCTGGATGTCGGGCTGAACGGCTCCGGAAGTGCCGTAACGCAAAATGCGCAGGGACCGATGCTCGGGTTTGAGGATGCGCGTGGCAAAATCTATATTGGCCAGCGCGTCCAGCTCGTTCATCACAATATCTATGTTATCGGTACCAATCCCGGTAGACAGCATCGTGACGCGGCGTCCGTCGTATTTTCCTGTAGTGGCAACAAATTCACGACTTTGCGACACAAATTCCACATCTGTCAACAATTCCTTGAGTAGCATTACCCGTCCCGGGTCTCCTACCAATAACACATTGTCTGCCAGCTGCTCCGGACGAATATGTATGTGAAAAGCACTTCCGTCGCTGTTTATAATTAATTCTGAAGGGGCAATTTCTCTCATGGAGGTGTACAATTTAAACTACTAAGATACCCAGAATTTTATACATTTGCGAACAAATACCGCAAAAATGATTCAACGTATCCAAACCCTTTATCTGGCCATTGCGCTGGGCCTGATGGTCTCTATGTTCTGGAGCATCTACGCCACCAGCACGCCTTTTGTCGTACTCAGCGCCGCTGTATGTCTGCTTATCTGTGCCGCCATTGTATTATTCAAGGCTCGTAAAATTCAAATACGCATCTGTCTGTACACCTCCATAGTACTGGTTTTTGAACAAATATGGATTGGTGTGGCCTATATCCAGAACAAGGACCACATCTCCTTCAGCATCACCACCGTTTTCCCCATTGTATGCGCCATCCTGCTGGTCATGGCCCTGCGCGCCATTGCTACGGACGAGGCAATGGTACAGTCGTACGAGAGGCTGCGCCCCATGCTGAAAGATAAAAAGAAAAAATAGCGGTTACTCGCTCACGCAGTATTTCTTGATTACGCTGTAGGCGTCCTGGATTCCCAGTTCACCGGCCGTAGAGACATCCATACATCCCTTCTCCTTTTCTTTGAGATAGATTTGGATGAGGCCTCTGTTGTAATAAGCCTCGGCAAGATAGGGATACAGTTCAATGGCTTTGGAATACTGGACTATTGATTCAGGCATCCGGTTTGACAGGCAGTACAGATTCCCCAGATTGTAATATACATAGGCAAAATCGGGTGCCAGAGAAGCGGCCTTCTGCAGGTCGTCAATGGCGCCTGAATAATCGTATTCACGGCGGCCTTGTTCCTGCACGCGTGCCCGTGTGGCCCCGGCATCATCCAAAGTCAGCATCTGTATATTGTTGTCCATAGAAGAAATAAAGTCAATCATCTCGCTCTGCAGCGCTGCGCGGTTCACGTAATAGAACACGTTGTCCGGTTTTTTTTCAATGGCCTTGTTGTACGACGCCAGCGAGGCGTTGAATTGTTTATTCTGAAAATCAAGAATGCCCTGCTCAAAGCATAAATCGGCATTTTGCGGGTCTCTTTCCAGTAGTCCGTCCACCTGCCCTTTTTGCAGACTGAGAGCCTCTTCGCTAAGGGCGGGAGCCTCGGCAAGCAAACTCAGGGTAATGTGCTGTTGACCCAGGAAATGCTCCAGGCGGTCATAGAAGTAGCGACGTTCAATGGCAAGTTGGCTTTCTTTTTGGCCGGCCAGCAGCTTGAACATCGGTTTCAGGCGGATGTCCACGTCACGGTACTGGAGTAACTCGTTATTAAAGTCTTTTTTTGCAAAATCGGCATCCAGAGCCAGAAGACGGTCAAATTTCTGGGTGGTGTCGGCAAAGGCGGAATAGGTGGTGTCACCCAACCGGGCATTATACTGGTTGACCTTTGTCTGGGCTATATTGTAGTCGGTACGGGCCGATGCGTAACGTCCCAGTTTGTTCTTGACGTACGAGCGGTTCATATAGGCATTGGCAAAGTCGGGATATAGGGAAATGGCCTTGTCGTAGTCGTTAAGCGCATCCTTGTAGCGTTCCATCTCTATGAACAAAGCGGCGCGGTTGTAAAAAGCCAACACGTTGTTGGGATTAATGGCTATCACCCGGTCGTAATCTTCCAGAGCGTTGTTGTAGTCCCCTATCTGTGTGCGTACCAGGGCGCGGTTGTACAGGGTCAGGGCATTGCCCGGATCTTCTGCCAGCACTTGTTCAAAATCGTCCAGCGCCCCGTACAGGTCCTGCGAATTGAAGCGCACCAGGGCCCGATTGAAGTAGGCAAACGTATTGCGGTCATCCAGCGCCAGAGCCTGATCCAGGTCTTGAAGGGCCTGTGCGTATTGTTCCTGCATGATGTAGACTCTGGCCCGGCGGACATAACCTTCCGGGTCAAATTTGTTCAGCAACACGGCCGTGTTGTAGTCGTTCAGGGCCTTGACGGTATCCTTGAGGTAGAGATAGCAGGCACCGCGGTTGAGGTAGGCCTCGGGAACCCGGGGCTCGTGCCGCAGAAAGCGGTTAAAATCCTCCTCGGCCAGGTTGAATTGCTGAGACAGCAGGTAGGTGACGCCCCTACTGAAGTATAAACCGTTGTAGCCGGGGCGCAGGTCGACCGCCTCTTTGAGGTCGTCCAGGGCCTGTGTGTACTGACCCAACTGGGAATAAGTAATGGCCCTGTAATGATAGGCCTGTGTATATATGGGATTGATGGTCAGCGCGCGGTCAAAATCCGCCTTGGCACCCAGGTAGTCGCCCAGATTGTATTTGCCTATGCCTCTGAAAAAATACGCCTCGTACAACTGAGGGTCCAAAAGTATCAGGCGGTTGAAGTTTTCAATGGCCTGCTGGTACCTCCCGTCAATTATCAGTTGTTGCCCGCGATAGAAGAACTGCTGTTTATCATATTGGGCGTACGCCTTGCCGCCGGTCACAAGAGAGAAAAAAAGCAGCAAGCCGCAAAAGCATCTTTTAAGTGTCATAAGGCAACAAAGATATTACAAATAATTCTTTACTTTGTGGACAAAATCAAAAAATATGCCGTGCCCGCCGTCTTTCCTGCGCTTCCGTTTACTTTTCCTATTAGTCTGCATGTTGCCGGGATGTTTTCCCCTGACCGCCCAACCGGTGCATCCGGAAGACTACGCCGGACTCATTACGCGCGATTCCCTGGCCGCCCCTATTGAATTTCTGGCTGACTCGGCACGTACCGGACGGGAAACAGGCACTCCGGGCGGGGCGGATGCCGCCAGGTACATTGCCGCCCGGTTTGAGCAGTACGGCCTGCGCCCCTTGGGCTCACCCAATCCGCTCAAGCGCAGTACCACCTACCTGCAACCCTTCTATTGCACCACTCGCCAGCAGGGCAAAAACGTGATAGGTCTCCTTCCCGCGACCGACCCGGCCTGCCGCGACTATATCATTCTCTCGGCCCATTATGACCATTTGGGCACGCTCAAAGGCGTTTTGTATCCGGGGGCGGACTGCAATGCATCGGGCGTCTCGGTGCTGCTGAATATTGCCCGCACCCTCTCGGCCATGAAGGCTGCCGGAGAAGGTCCCGACTGTCATTATATTTTTGTCTGTTATGACGCCAAGGAATATTCCATGACCGGAGCCCAACTGTTTTCCATTGCCCTGGCCGTGCCCGCCAACCAAATAAAGGCCAATGTCAATCTGGACCAAATAGGCACCGTCCTGGAGCCGCCCGGGAAATCCAAAGCATACGCTCTGGTGCTGGGTTCGGAAAAACTGCCGGAATCCGTAACACAGGCCTTTGTAAACTGCAATGCGTTCTACAACACCCAACTGGAATTGGATTTTACTTTCTATAACAGTCCGGCCTTTGCCCAAGTCTATTTTGAAATGACGGAACAGTCTTTTCTGGACAAATTGGGCGTTCCCTCCGTACTGGTCACATCGGGAGTGCATGACCACACCTACAAACCCACCGATACCCCGGCCCTGATAGATTACCCTGTACTGGAACAGCGGGCCCGCTGGCTGTTTTTCACGCTTTGGGACTTGGGTGCACAAGATCTTACCAAACCACATTCAATATGAAAAAAATTATTTTAACCTTGTCCGCAATCCTGAGTGTATGCGGAATGTATGCCCAGCAGTCGCTCTGGGGCAGCCAGCAGATTGTTTCACCCCAAATCAACGAGGACCATTCCGTGACCTTCCGTTACACGGCACCAAAAGCCGTAAAAGTTCAAATCACAGGTGATTTTCTGCCTGCACAGAAGATGCAAACCGCCCGCGGAACGTTTGAAACGGCCGGTGTGGCGGATCTGGTGGAAAAAGAAAACGGGGTATGGGAATTCACCAGCCAACCCCTGGAAAGCGAACTGTACAACTATTCCTTTATCATTGATGGACTTTCCGGATTGAAAGACCCCAACAACGCCTACGTACAACGTGACGTGGCCTCGGTTACCAATTACTTTATCATTGACGGTCCCAAGGGTGACCTGTACAAAGCACAGGACGTGCCTCACGGCACCATATCGCGTGTATGGTACGATTCTCCCTCCCTGAAAATGAAACGCCGTATGGTGGTATACACCCCCGCAGGGTATGAAGATTCCAAGGAAAAATATCCGGTACTGTACCTGCTGCACGGTATGGGAGGAGACGAAGAATCCTGGTTGTGCACCGGTCGCGCGGCCCAGATTATTGACAATCTGGTGGCTCAGGGTAAATGCAAACCCATGATTATAATTATGCCCAACGGAGACAGCCGCAATCAGGCCGCCCCCGGAGAAGATTCCAAAGGGCTGTACAAACCGTTTAACAGCGGTTCCATGGACGGCACTTACGAACCGACGTTCAAAGACGTGATCACCTATGTAGATTCACATTACAGAACCATTAAAAAAGCCTCTTCACGCGCCATCTGCGGGCTTTCCATGGGCGGTTTCCATTCAATGTACATATCGGCCAATATGCCCAACACGTTTGAATATGTAGGTTTGTTCTCGGCCGCCATTTTGCCCAACAATGCCGAGGCCGAATCCTACAAGGACCTTGACAAAAAACTGGCTGCCCAGTTTGCCAACCCGCTCAAACTTTATTATATAGCCATTGGAAATTCGGATTTCCTGTATGAAAACAACAAGAACTACCGCGCCACACTGGACCAGCAGAGCTATCCCTACAAATATGTAGAAACCGACGGCGGTCATATTTGGCGTAACTGGCGTATCTATCTGACAGAATTTGCCGGACTGATTTTCAAATAGGAAAAAAGGAGCCTGTCAGCGCTCAAAATGTTTCTTGCCTCCCAGGCGCACCAGGTCGTAAGATACCGTGAGACTGCCGCGCAAGTGCTTCATTTTGTAGTCAAAGAAATCACTGCCGCTGATAAAGATGTCCTTAAAGCCGCACAATAAGTGCAGCCCCAGACTGATGCGGGGAAACAGTTGCGCCTCGTATCCGGCAAGCAGACCGACATCCCACGTATCCAAAGTGGAAGTGAAATCCATCACCATTGGACTGGTAAGAGGCGAATCCATCCGATTCGCCTCTCCTCCAATGAAACCCTTGCGGGCATTGGTCACAAACTCACTCTTGAAGTTATAGGCGCCGTACGCCCCCAACAGTATCCCGTATTGCCGGCGGCTACCCATCATATATTTGACGTACAAGGGAAGTTCAAGCATTGTGAAGCGCATACATATATCCGAGGTGCCGGTGAAAAACTGTACCATATTTTCTCCCTTGAATTTCTGGTTGGTCACCCGGGCATCCGCATCCATGGCAATGGTCTTGTAACTCAACTCGGCCCCTATATTCCACTTTCTGCGCAAATTCATATACATCCGGGCCCCGAGGCTCACGCTGATCTTGGGGTACGGATTAAACGAGCCTCCCACCGCATTGAACGGAATGGGGACCGCCCCGCCTATGTCCGTACCAATCACGGGAGCAATACAAAAAGTGCTGTAAGAAGGCATTTCTTTTTTCTGGGCGTACACAAGTAACGGCAGAAAAACCGCCAGTAATAAACAAAATAGGGCCTTTTTCATCCTGCTAAGGTAGAAAAAATTTACCTTTGCAACTTACAAAAGGCAGTAGCATGTATAGTTTTATTATTTCCCTCGTGGCTTTGACAGCCGGTTATCTGATTTACGGAAAAGTAACGGAGCGTCTCTTCAAGATTGACCCTCAACGCACCCCGCCCGCCATCAGGCTGCAGGACGGTGTGGACTACGTACCTATGAAGCCTTGGCGCATCTTTTTGATACAGTTTCTCAACATTGCCGGCCTGGGGCCTATTTTTGGAGCCATTATGGGAGCCAAATTCGGCCCTTCCTCGTTTTTGTGGATAGTGTTTGGCTGTATCTTTGGCGGAGCGGTCCACGACTACCTCTCCGGGATGATATCCCTGCGGCACGACGGAGAAAGCCTTCCGGAAATCCACGGCCGTTATTTGGGCAACGGCGTAAAACAGACCATGAGGGCTTTTTCAGTTATTCTTATGGTAATGGTGGGTGCCGTGTTTGTTTCCGGCCCGGCCGCCCTTTTGGCCAGCCTCACCCCTACCGCGCTCAACTATACTTTCTGGATTGTATTGATTTTTCTGTATTACATTGTGGCCACACTGGTTCCCATTGACAAAATCATCGGCCGCATATACCCCGTGTTCGGATTCTGCATGCTCTTTATGGCCGTAGGCATTCTGGTGGCAATGCTGGTCAAACAGGTACCCATTCCCGAGTTTTGGGACGGCCTGCAGAACCGCATGCCCGACAAACAGGCCAACCCCATATTCCCCATGATGTTCATCTCCATTGCCTGCGGTGCGGTGTCGGGATTTCACGCCACACAATCACCCCTTATGGCGCGCTGTATGACCCACGAGAAACAGGGACGCACCATTTTCTTTGGCGCTATGATTATGGAAGGCGTCATTGCCCTCATCTGGGCCGCAGCCGCCTCATACTTCTTCTTTGACAACGCCTTAGGGAAAGAAATGCTGGCCTCGGGAGACACCAATGCCTCCCTTGTGGTGAACCGCCTGTGCCGTGACTGGCTGGGACCAGTGGGAGCCGTGCTGGCCATTCTGGGCGTGGTGGCCGCCCCCATTACGTCGGGCGATACGGCCTTCCGCAGTGCCCGGCTTATAGTGGGAGACTTTTTGCACTACAACCAGAAGCCCGTCAAAAACCGTCTGTTGGTGGCCATACCGCTGTTTACCGCCGGACTGGGGATTCTGCTCTACAGTATGCACGACGCTCAGGGTTTTGACAAAATCTGGCGTTATTTTGCCTGGGCCAACCAGACGCTGGCCGCCGTCACGTTCTGGGCACTGAGTGTGTACCTGGCCAAGGAACGCAGTGCCTATGTCATCACACTTGTTCCCGCCCTGTTCATGACCATGGTGGTAATGTCGTTTATTCTGATTATGCCCAATATAGGCTTTGGATTACCCGCGCTGTGGGCCTACGGGCTCAGCGGGGCCGTAACGCTGGGGTTGCTGGTGTTATTCTACGTGCGCAAGCGGGATTTTTGCAGCCAGGGCGCAGCCGGTAGGTAAGTCGGTCCGTTGGGCCAGTGCTTCCGGAGTGCCGGTAAAACATACCTGTCCGCCGTTGACTCCGGCATCGGGTCCCATATCTATGACCCAGTCCGCACACTTCACCACGTCCATGTTGTGTTCCACCACAATGACGGTGTGGCCGCGCGCTATAAGCGCCTCAAAAGACTTAAGCAGTTTGGAGATATCAAATATGTGCAGGCCGGTGGTAGGCTCGTCAAATATGAACAACCGGGGTTCCTGAGCGTTTTCCTTGGCCAGGAAATAAGCCAGTTTCACCCTCTGACTTTCCCCACCGCTGAGGCTGCTGCTGTTTTGTCCCAATTTGATGTAGGAAAGCCCCACTTCCTGCAGGGGCTGCAGGCGGTCGGCAATGCGCCTGGCCAGCGGGTCCTTACGGTCCTCGCTGAAAAACGCAATAGCTTGTTCTACTGTCATTTCCAACACATCACCTATATTTTTGCCACGGTAGCGCACTTCAAGGACATCGCTTTGGAAACGTTTGCCTCCGCAGGCCTCGCAGGTAAGCACCACATCGGCCATAAACTGCATTTCCACCCGTACAATGCCTTCTCCCTGACATTCGGGACAGCGGCCGCCGTCAATGTTGAACGAAAAATGCGAGTGGCCGTAGCCGTTCATCCGGGCGTAGGGTTGCTCGGAATACAGGCGGCGGATATCGTCATACGCCTTGATATACGTCACCGGATTGGAACGGGACGATTTCCCGATAGGGTTCTGGTCAATCATTTCCACGGCCACAATGCGGTGCGTGTCGCCTCCCAGCGTACGGAAGGTCCCCGGCTTGGGCACGCTGCCCTGGTTGTATTCGCGGCACAGGGCGTTGTAGAGGATATCACGCACCAGCGAAGACTTGCCCGAACCGCTTACCCCGGTAACCGCCGTATATACCTGCAACGGAAATTTCACGTCCACGTTGCGAAGGTTGTTGTGAGTGGCGCCTTCTATGGAAATATACGAATTCCAGTGATGACGCGTGGCAGGCACCGGTATGACGTCGGGATTGGTGAGAAATTGCAGGGTACGGCTCCGGCCGCAGTCAATGGAGGCGTGTGCCGCCGGAGGCGGTCCCACATAGGTCAGCTCTCCGCCAAAATTACCGGCCAGCGGCCCTATGTCAATGATGCAGTCGGCAGCCCTCATAATTTCTTCGTCGTGTTCCACCACCAGCACCGTATTGCCTATATCGCGCAGGGCTTTGAGTGTTTCCAGCAGACGCCTCGTGTCGCGCGGATGCAGTCCTATGCTGGGTTCGTCCAGAATATACAGACTGCCCACCAATGAGCTTCCCAGTGAACTTACCAGATTCACCCGCTGGCTTTCCCCGCCGCTGAGGGAATTGGACTTGCGGTTAAGCGTCAGATAACCCAGCCCCACGTTCTGTAGAAAATGCAGGCGGTTGCTTATCTCGGTGACGGTGCGTCCAATAATCTGCTGTTCCCTGGGCGTCCATTCTATGGCGTCAAAGAACGCAGACAGTTCATCCACGCTCATATCCAGCAATTGGTCAATACGCTTGTGCTGAATCTTCACGTACGAGGCCTCCTTGCGCAACCGGCTCCCCTCGCATTCGGGACACAGCGTTTTGCCTGTGTACCGGCTTATGAGCACCTTGTTCTGTATCTTGTATTTTTCTTTTTCCAGTTTGTGAAAAAAGGCAAAAATGCCCGTGACCGAACCCGTACTGTCCCATAATATGCTTTTCTCTTGAGTAGTCAGGTCCTTGTAGGCTCTGTGTATGGGAAAACCTTTGGCGGCGGCGGCTTCTATAAAGCGGTCTTTATATTGGTGCATTACGTCTCCCTTCCAGCACAATACGGCGTCCTGATACACCGACAAATCTTTGTCCGGCACCACCAGAGACTCGTCAATACCTGTCACCAGACCGTAGCCTCCGCATACCGGACAGGCACCCAGCGGGCTGTTGAAGCTGAAAAGGTATTCGTTGGGTTCCATAAAACTGATTCCATCCGCCTCAAAACGGGTGGAAAACGCCTCACGTCCGGACTCTGTCTGTACGTACAACACGCCGTGCCCCATGGAAAAAGCCACCGATACCGCGTCCAGAATGCGGGCGCGGTTGTCGGGCGTATCCTCTGCCGTGAGACGACTTATCAGCAAGTTGATGTCCTTGTCGCGAAAAAAGTCCGCCTGTTGCAGCAGTTCCTGCGAGCGCACCGGACGGGTCCCGTCAAAAAACCGGGCGTAGCCCTCTTCTTGCAGACGCAGCACGGTTTCTATATGTGTATTGGGATTCTCCCAGCCAACGGGCGAAAGGATAATGGCATAGGCCTCCTGCGGCAAAGCCAGAATATAGTCCAACACATCGTTGGGATGGTGACAGGTCACTTCCTTGCCCGATACGGGAGAATACGTCCTCCCCACCCGGGCATAGAGCAAGCGCAGGTAATCGTAAATTTCCGTGGTGGTGCCCAGGGTGGAACGCGGATTGCGCGTGTTCACCCGCTGTTCAATGGCAATGGCCGGAGGAATCCCCGTAATGAAATCCACATCGGGCTTCTTGATGCGGCCCAGAAACTGGCGGGCATAGGCCGACAGACTTTCCACAAAACGACGCTGCCCTTCTGCAAAAAGCGTATCAAAAGCCAGTGAGGATTTGCCCGAACCGCTTACCCCCGTAACCACCACCAGTTTGTCCCTGGGAATGGTTACCGATATATTCTTGAGATTGTTGACCCGGGCACCTTTAATTACAATAGCTTCCTCTTCCATAATTTATTCCCTGACCACTTTGACCATACCTTTTATCTTGCGCAGACTAACCAGCAACAAATCCACCTGTTTGTTGGAATTGACGGCCACCTGCATTTTTCCCTCCACTTTCCCTTTTTGATTGGAAAAAGAAAGATTGCGCAAATTTAGCGATAAATTGGCTATGACCTCACCCACTTCCTGTGTAAGCCCCATCTCTTCATATGCCGTAAAACGCAGGGTGACCTGGAAGGCCGTGGTGGCCAGGTTCTGGCGCCAGCGCACTTTCTGAATCCGGTAAGGATACTGGCTCATAAGGCGCGACGCATTGGGACAGGTCATCCGATGTATTTTCACGCCCTCCTTGACACTCACAAACCCAAACACAGGGTCGCCCATTATAGGATTGCAGCATTTAGCCAGTTTATAGCCGATGCGTCCCAGTTTGTCGTCAATGACCAGATAGTCCTCGCCCGTTTTGTGGAGCGGCTGCTGAGCTGCCGGGGCGGGTGGTTCCGGAGTCTCGGCCGCAGCCACAGGCAGGACGGGTGTCAGTTGTTCCTTCAGGTAGTCTTTCACCTCCTGCATGGACAAGCTCTCGGTGGCAATAGCCGCATAGAACTCGCTCAGTTGTTTGAATTTGAAGTGTTTGAGCATCAGACCCATGGTCTCGGGATTGCATTCCATTTTCCAGTTGCGTAGCCGGCGCTCAAAGATTTCGCGGCCCTGGATGTCCATTATCCCGGCTTCTTCACGCAGTTTCTGGCGTATTTTATTTTTAGCTTTGCCCGATACCACAAAAGTAAGCCAGTCCTTTGACGGCTTCTGGTTCTTGACCGTAATGATCTCAACCGTATCGCCGGTATGCAGTTTGTCGCGTAACTGGGCCATTTTGCCGTTTATGCGGCCGCCGGTGCAATGCACCCCCACATTGGTGTGAATCTCAAAGGCAAAGTCCAGCAGCGTGGCCCCGTCGGGCAGACTGCGCAAGTCACCGGTCGGGGTGAACACATAGATTTCTCCCGGGCGGAACGCCTGGTCATCCGCCGCCTTGTCATCCACCGCCTTGTCTTGCGGAATTTCCACTGCCGAGGCCGGAGCTTCCTGCTCCTGAACCACCTGCAACCTCTGACGGACCTTGTTGAGCCATTGCTGCAATTCCTGCTCGCGGCGAATCCCCTTATAAATCCAGTGTGCCGCCACACCGTATTCGTCCACCAAATCCATACGGCGGCTGCGTATCTGGACTTCCACCACCAGGCCGGTTCGCGTTTTGACCGTGGTGTGCAGCGACTCATAGCCGCTGGCCTTGGGCACGGTAATCCAGTCCCTCATACGTTCCTGTATAGGTTCATATATGTGGGTTACAATGGAATACACCTGCCAGCAAAACTCCTTTTCCTTTTCAGGTAAAGCTTCAATGATAAAACGTATGGCCAGGATGTCGAATACGCCGTCCACCCCCACCTGCTGCGCCTGCATTTTGCGCCAGATGGAATAGACGGTTTTGGTCCGGCTCTTCAGTTCGTATTCTATGCCGGTGGCGCGCAATTCCGATTCCAGCGGAGCCACAAAAGACTTTATCTGCGCCATACGTTCTATTTCATCGGCTCTCAAATAGTTGGTTATAAGACGGTAATCTACCGGCTGCGTGACCTTGAACGCCAAATCTTCCAGTTCGCTCTTGATGCGGTACAGCCCAAGCTGGTGCGCCAGGGGAGCATACAACATAAAGGTTTCTGTAGCCTTCTGCACGTGCAGGGTCTTGGGAAAACACGTTTCCAGCGACCGCATCACCTCCAGGCGGTCGGCCAACTTAATCAACGTCACCTGCGGGTCGGTGGAATAAGACACAATCAGTTTGCGGTACTTCTCGGCCTGTAATTGTGTGTCACGCGGGTTGATGGTGGCAATGCGGTTGAGTCCCTCCACCACGCGGCATATCTCGGGCGGAAAATCCCGGCGCACGCGGTCCATCACCTGGTGATGGCTACGCGTGGCTTCGTGCAGGTACACCGCGGCCACGGATTCCTGCGGCAGCCTTATTTCCTTTTCCACAATGGCAGCCACAGCTTCCACGTGGCTCATAAACGGGTCGCCGTTGCCTCGCAGCTGGTCCCCAAGCATTTCCTGCGCCAGAGCCGCTGCGGCCGTTATAGCAGAAGTATTATCTATCATCTTTGACACGTTGTAAAGTATACATCTGGTCCCTGAATTTGGCGGCAGCAAGGTAATCCAGCTTGGTTGCCGCTTCTTCCATACGCAAACGGGCGGTCTCTATGGCCTTTTCCAGTTCTCTGGGGGTCATGGACGCCGTGACGGGTTCCTCGGCCACCAAAGAGGGCGCCGGGAAATCTGAAGCGAGGTATGAGCCTATACCAAGGCCCGTACGGATGTTTTTGGCCACCTGTGTGGGGGTAATCCCGTGCGCCGCGTTGTAGGCCGTCTGCTTGTCGCGGCGGCGGTTGGTCTCGTCAATGGTCTGATGCATAGAGTCCGTCATGGTGTCGGCATACATGATTACGTGACCGTCCACATTGCGGGCCGCCCGGCCGGCCGTCTGGGTCAGGGCTCTGGCAGAGCGCAGAAAGCCCTCCTTGTCGGCATCCAGAATGGCCACTAGGGATACCTGAGGCAGGTCCAGTCCTTCGCGCAGCAGGTTGACGCCTATGAGTACGTCGTACAGGCCCTTCTGAAAGTCTTCCAGAATCTGAATGCGCTCCAGGGTATCCACATCCGAGTGGATGTAGTTGCTGCGAACCTGGATTTTGGTGAGGAACTTGTTGAGTTCCTCGGCCATGCGTTTGGTAAGGGTGGTTACCAGCACGCGCTCGTCCTTGCCGGCGCGCACGCGAATTTCTTCCAGCAGGTCATCTATCTGTCCCTCGGTGGGGCGGACTTCTATGGGTGGGTCCAGCAGTCCGGTGGGGCGTACCACCTGTTCCACTATCAGGCCGCCGCTTTCCTCCAATTCGTAGTCGGCGGGAGTGGCCGATGCGTATATCCGCTGACCGATGAGTTCGTCAAACTCGGTAAAGGTCAAGGGACGGTTGTCGGCGGCTGCCGGGAGGCGGAAGCCGTAGTCTATCAGCACGCTCTTGCGCGAACGGTCACCCCCGTACATGGCCCGTACCTGGGGAATGGTCACGTGGCTCTCGTCAATGAAGGTCAGGAAGTCTTTCGGGAAATAGTCCAGCAGACAGAAAGGTCGGGTGCCCGGGTCTCGGCCGTCAAAATAGCGCGAATAGTTTTCAATGCCGCTGCAGTAACCCAGTTCTTTGATCATTTCCATATCAAATTCCACGCGCTCCTTAAGGCGTTTGGCTTCCAGATGTTTGCCGATTTCTTTGAGGTAGTCGCACTGTTTTACCAGGTCGTCCTGAATGCCGCGAATGGCTCTTTCCTTGCGTTCTTTGGTGGTTACAAACGCGCCGGCCGGGAATATGGATACGCCCGGAATGGAATCGATGATGCCGCCCGTAAGCGGGTCAAAACGTTCTACGGATTCCACTTCGTTGCCAAAGAAGGTGATGCGGCAGCCCAAGTCGTCGTAGGCCAGGAAGACGTCCACTACGTCTCCCCTCACGCGGAAGGTGCCGCGTTTGAAGTCGTTTTCATTGCGCGAGTATAGGGCGTCCACCAGGCGGTACAGAAAGCGGTTCTGGTCCAGTTTGTCGCCGGCTTTCAGCACAATGGTGTTGCTGTGGAAGTCTGCGGGATTGCCTATGCCGTAGAGGCAAGAGACGCTGGATACCACCAGGATGTCCCGGCGGCCGCTCAGCAGGGCGCTGGAGGTGCTCAGCCGCAGTTTCTCTATCTCGTCATTGATGCTCAGGTCTTTTTCTATGTAGACGTCGGTAACGGGGAGGTAGGCCTCGGGCTGGTAATAGTCGTAGTAAGAGACGTAGTATTCCACGGAGTTTTCCGGGAAGAAGGCTTTGAATTCGGAATAGAGCTGGGCGGCCAATGTTTTGTTGTGGCTTATCACCAGCGTAGGCCGCTGCAGTCGTTCCACCACATTGGCCATGGTAAATGTCTTGCCGGATCCGGTAACTCCTAACAGTACCGCAGACGGTTCTCCGCGGCGCAAGGCGTCACAGAGCGCCTCAATGGCCTCGGGCTGGTCTCCGGTGGGTTGGTAGGGAGCTACTAATTTAAAGTCCATTTGTACGTCTATTTCTTACTACAAAGTTACAAAATATTAGCCGTTATTGCGCCCGGGGGGTATGTTGTTGCGACCGGAAGCGGAAGTCCCTGTCATTGCGAAGGCGAAACCTGAAGCAAACTCAGTGTATCCGGCTACAAAACTCTTTATGGTAAAGACTTTTAGTCCGGCTTCATATGCAGCTTGGCTTGCGGCGGCGGCAGACCCCGCGCGGCACCGGCGGCACTGGAGGTCGTTGTGAATTAATAGTCGCGCCATTGAACGGTTTCCTTATCCCCGCCGGCACCGGCGGTCGTTGCGAAGGGTCATTTGCTGACGGGTTAGGCGCTCAAAGGTATTCTTTTTCTTGTATGGATTTCTTTTAGTGTGTCTATGTCATTTGTACAGGTGCGTTTCCTGTAATTACGGCCTGCACAGGACGGTCATTGTAAAAGTGTGC
>CAZKPB010000021.1:0-35850 GCA_964554535.1 uncultured Muribaculaceae bacterium
AGCGACAACCCGCAGCGAATGACAATTCACAACGACCTCCGGTGCCGCCGGTGCTACGCGGGGGCTGCTGTCGCCGGCGCGGGCAAACCCACTGAGAATTCCGCGCACTTTTACAATGACCGTCCAGTGCAGGCCGTAATTACAGGAAACGCACCTGTACAAATGACATAGACACACTAAAAGAAATCCATACAAGAAAAAGAATACCTTTGAGCGCAAACCCGCCAGCGAATGACAATTCACAATGACCTCCGGTGCCGCCGGTGCTGCGCGGGGGCTGCCGTCGCCAAAGCGGGTAACCCCATTAGATGCCGCATCACTTAGAATTATTGCTATTTGTTTCCGGATCCCGTAGCTCAACCCACATATCAATAAAGTTAAGGGTAATCCTATCAAACCGGGTCATAAACGTAAGGCCCAGGTTGCCCTGGTACTGCTTTTCTTCTCCGGCGTCAGTTACGGATACAGAGGGACAGACACCTGTATTATGGCCAATTTGGTAATCCCAATCAATGGTGTAGGCATTGGAAATATGTACGCCGCCTATGCCGGCGTAGCGAAGTGTGTCGGTAGGAGACAGGGATGAAAACAGGTTCGGATGATTCTGTAAGTATATATTGTAAAGATGATTACTTGATGCACCGGTATCAAAATTGAGCGGAATCATGCTATCCGTATATTTGTCATAACTCAGTACCAGCAGGCAGTTGCTGCTGCTGCGGTACATATTTGGGGCGTAGTCGGGTTTGGAAGAAGGAGTGGCCGGAATAATAAGATGGTTACGGGCAAAATCAAAAGTAATTTCTCCCAAGGAAATCATTAACTCGCTTCCACAAACACAAGTCATCCCCAAGTCTTTGATTTTGGCATCGGCAATGGTGTCCCCGGTTGAAAAGTCAGTGATATAAAAAGGCACGTTACGATACAGCACTTCACCTATTTGAAGAGAATCAACTATAGCCAGTTGGGTGTTTACCGTAGAAACTCCCGACACGGGCAGCTCACTGTCAGAAATAACGGTGGCATTGACCTCTTTAGCCATCCGGGGAGATAACAAATTCACGCCGGCGCCTGTATCGTAAGTAATCCGCAGGGAATGACCATTTAGTGATCCCTCTACAAAAAGCATGGAAGGGTTTGTGCGGTCCCCGCTATGAAAAATCAAAGGAATTTCAATTTCTTTATTGGGCTTCTCCACAACAAAACCGTCTGTTTGAGCCAACTTGCCAAAAAGTGTTTCATTGTTTCGAAACGTTGCATTTCTTTGAAAACCGGCCTTTTCCAATGCATCACAATACTGTTTAAGAATAGAAGCGGCTGCATTGTACTGGTGTGTTGCGGCTAAATCATTGGCCAGATAATATATAATGCCTCCCATAGCATCTTGTACCTCGTTCTGGTAAGTAGTCAACAATTCTTTTCCATATGTTACCGCACTATCGGGCCGACAATACATATGTGCCAGAAAAAATTTGGATAAAGGATGTAAAAAATCGTTCTCCAGAGCATTGCCTTCTTTCAGATACAGCGTTCTCAGAAGAGGCCAGTCTTCCTGATTGACAGCCTCGGCAATTCTTTGATCAATGGATTCTTGTGCATGAACCGTCAGGCAAATACAGCATAGCAAAAAAAGAAAGGTGTATTTTTTCATAATGATTATCAGCATTGGCATTCTTCGCAATGATACCCCGCCGGCTCCGTCTCGACCGTCACGTGCGTAATGCCGTAGGGAGCCAGGGCGTTGCGAATGTCATTTTTAATCCGCTCGCTGTGAGCGGTATCATCTACGGAGATATGCGTGGTGAGCGCGTTTTTGGACGTATCCAGTGCCCAGATATGCAGGTGGTGAACGCTGGTGACGCCCTCAACCCCGTCAATCACCTTCTGGATGTCATCCACATCAATGCCTTGCGGTACTCCGTCTAACGATAAGCGCATACTCTGCTTCAACAGACTCCAGGTGGAAAGAAAAATAATAACGGCAATGGCAAGCCCAATGATGGGGTCCACCACGGTCCAGCCTGTAAACTTAATGATGATTCCGGATACCACTACACCTGCCGAGACCAGCGTATCCATGGCCATGTGCAGAAAGGCGCCCTTGACGTTAAGGTCTTTCTTGCGGTCCTTCATAAAAAGCAGGGTGGTGGCCAGATTCACCACCACTCCGGCCGCGGCCACCCAGATAATGACATCGGCCTGTATGGGTTGTGGATTGGTAAACTTGCGGATACTCTCCACCGTAATGGCCCCAATAGCCACCAACAAAATACAGGCGTTGACCAACGACACCAGAATGGTGCTTCGGCCGTAGCCATACGTATAATGCTTGTTGGCCGCCACCCTGGTCAGCCGGAAGGCAAACCATGCCAGCAAAAGCGAAACCGTATCACTGAGATTGTGTCCGGCATCGGAAAGCAGCCCCATAGAATTAGACCAGATACCGGCGCCGCCCTCAACCAATACAAACAACAGATTGAGTACGGTACCCACCACAAAGGCGGTTCCCAACGAGGGGGCCGTCAGCGCGTGGCTATGTGAATGCGAATGTGTATGCGAATGTTCCACACCGTAAAGATAGGGAATATTGTCCGCAAAGAGAACCCTTACCGTTGCAGAAGTCCCGCAATATAATCCCCCACCTGTGAAGTGGAATGAGCCTTTTCACCGCTGTGAGCCAAATCCTCCGTAACCACCCCGTCCCTCACCGCCTGTTCCACCGCCATACGTATGGCCGAGCCTTCCGTGCGCAACCCCAAATGTTCCAGCATCATAGCAGCCGAGAGTATAGTAGCCATGGGATTGGCAATGTTCTTACCGGCCGCAGCGGGATACGACCCGTGAATGGGCTCAAACAGCGCCGCCTTGTCCCCGATACTGGCCGAGGGCAACATTCCCAGCGACCCGCTGATGACACTTGACTCGTCCGTGAGAATGTCCCCGAACAAGTTCTCGGTGACCATCACGTCAAAGTGTGAGGGTCGGCAGACCAGTTGCATGGCGGCATTGTCCACAAAGAGATATTCCACGGTGACATCAGGGTATTCCGGGGCCATTTGCCGAGCGGTTTCGCGCCACAGGCGGGAAGTTTCCAACACGTTGGCCTTGTCTACCACGGTAAGCAGCTTCTTGCGGATGGAGGCCATCTTGAAGGCAACACGCAGTACGCGCTCCACCTCGGCCTTTGTATAGACGCAGGTATCAAAGGCGCGGGTTCCGTCGCAGTCCCGGCCTCGGGGCTCCCCAAAGTACAGGCCTCCGGTAAGTTCACGGATGCAGATGAAGTTGGTGTCGCGCAGGATTTCCGGACGCAGGGGAGAACGGTCAATGAGCGATTCAAACAGCACTACCGGACGCAGGTTGGCGTACAGACCCAGAGCCTTGCGCATACGCAACAGGCCTTGCTCGGGACGCACCTTGGCGGCGGGGTCGTTATCGTACTTGGGAGAGCCTATGGCGCCAAACAAAATGGCGTGGGCGTTTTGGCAAACACTGTGAGTCCGTGCGGGATAGGGGTCTCCGCAACTATCTATGGCGCAGGCGCCAATAAGCGCTTCTTCAAAAGTCAGTTCAAAATGATATTTACCGGCGCAGGCTTGCAGCACCTTGACGGCTTCGCGGACAATCTCCGGACCTATGCCGTCTCCGGGAAGCAGCGCTATGCGAAAAGATTTCATAAGGCATTGTATTTGGATTCGTAGGCTTCTATCAGCGGGCGGAGACTTAGCAGATAATCCACGTCGTCATACCCCATAAGCAGGCAGCGCTTCTTGTAGGCGTCAATCTCAAAGCGCGCCGTTGCATCCGTACCGGAAAGGGAAAGCGTCTGGTTTTCCAGATTGACACACAGGGTAGTGTCGCTTTGGAAGTTCACCGTGCGCAAAATAAGCTGCAGGAACTCTTCACTTACCTGTACAGGCAACAGACCTATATTGAGGGCGTTGTTTTTGAAAATATCGGCAAAGAAACTGGAGACCACCACGCGGAATCCGTAGTCGTACAAGGCCCAGGCGGCGTGCTCGCGCGAGGACCCGCACCCGAAGTTGCGTCCTGCCACCAGCACGGTACGACCGTCAAAAGCGGGAAAGGCCGGCGAGGCATCCATAAACAGATGCTTTCCAAAATCCTTGCGAACGGTGGAAATGAGGAAGCGGGCCGGAATAATCTGGTCCGTATCAATGTTTTGGGCCGGGAGCACTACGGCGCGTGATACCACCGGGGTGAATTTTGTCAGAGGCATAATCTACAGTGTAAAAAGTTTGCGCGGGTCTTCCAGATAGCCGCAAACGGCGGCCGCCGCCGCGACGGGAATCCCCGTCAGCACGGTGCGGGCTCCGGGACCCTGACGTCCCACAAAATTACGGTTGGACGTGGATACACAGAGCTTTCCCGACGGAATTTTGTCTTCATTCATGGCCAGACAGGCGCTGCAACCGGGCTGGCGCAAGGTAAATCCGGCTTCTTCCAGAATCACGTCCAGTCCTTCTTCCTTAATCAGTCGTTCTACCCGTTTGGAACCGGGAACCACCCAGGCAATCACATTAAGAGCTTTTTTACGGCCTTTTACCAAACGGGCGAACAATCTGAAGTCTTCTATGCGGCCATTGGTACAACTGCCCACAAATACGTAATCCACCGGTTCCCCGGTCAGGTGTTCCCCTTTACGGAACTGCATGTAGGCACAGTCTTCCGGTACGGTCCGGTCAATGGGTATGCCAGCTCCCGGATTGGTCCCGTACGTCACGTATGGGGCTATGAGGGAAGCGTCAAAAGTATATTCCTTGTCAAACACGGCGTCCGGGTCCGAGTGCAGGTCCTTCCACTGCGCCGCATCGGTATGCAGGTAGGCGGCCGTCACCTCATCCGGAGCCACCATTCCGCCCCGCGCCCCGCATTCAATGGCCATATTGCAGACTGTCATACGAGCATCCATACTCAGAGAGCGGATGGCACTCCCCGCAAATTCTATGAAATACCCCGTTCCCCCACTGGCCGAGATATGTGCAATAATGTACAAAATAAGGTCTTTTGCGGTCGCCGGGAACTGCAGAACCCCTTCCACTGTAATGCGCATGCTTTTGGGCTTGGCCTGAATCAGGCATTGGCTGGCCAGCACCATTTCCACTTCGCTGGTTCCCACACCAAAGGCCACTGCGCCAAACGCACCGTGCGTGGCCGTGTGGCTGTCTCCGCAGACAATGGTCATGCCCGGACGGGTGTAGCCCTGCTCGGGACCAATTATATGTACAATACCCTGGTTGGGGTGCCCCATGCCGAAGCACGTGATGCCGTTTTCCGCGCAATTCCGCTCGAGCTGCGCCACCTGGGCTCTCCGTAGTGGGTCCTCAATGGGCAGGTCCTGATGCAGGGTGGGGATGCTGTGATCCGTAGTGGCCGTCACTTTCCCGGGTCGTGCCACCTTGATATCGCGGGCCTTTAATCCGGCAAAGGCCACCGGTGAGGTGACCTCGTGTATGTAATGCCGGTCAATATAGAGTACGCACCGTCCGCCGTCTTCGGTACACAGGGTATGGGCGTCCCATATTTTGTCCATTAAAGTTTTCCCTGCCATAATTATTACGCTTCCTTCTTTTCAGTCACGTTCAAAAGGCGCAGGGCGTCCACAAACGCTTCCACACCGGCACGTACAATGTCCGTATGGGCGGCAAAGCCGTGAACCAGACGGTTGCCGCATTTGACCTGGATGTGCACGCGGCCCACGTCGTTGCTTCCTTGGGTCATAGCCTGCAGCAGGAATTCTGTAATGAGCACGTCCTGGTTTATCAGTCTCTTTATAGCGTTTACCGCGGCATCCATCGGCCCGTTGCCCGTTCCGGTAGACAGTCGTTCGTGGTTATTGAACACCAGCACCACCGTGGCCGAGGGAACCTGCGTGCCTGTAGTCACTTGCAAAAACTTGAGGCGAATGCTTTTTTGCCGGGCTGTCTCCGCGTCACCGGCCAGGGAGAGCAGGTCGTAGTCGTGAATCTCTTTCTTTTTGTCCGCCAACTCAAGAAACATTTGGTACGTCTTGTCCAGGTGCTCTTTGTCAAAATGGAACCCGAGCAACTCCAGACGGTGTTCCAGGGCGGCACGTCCGCTGCGGGCCGTAAGGGCTATGACGGATTCGTCCACGCCCACGTCCTTGGGATCAATGATTTCATAGGTGCTGCGTTCTTTGAGCACGCCGTCCTGATGAATGCCTGACGAATGGGCAAAGGCGTTGCGTCCCACAATGGCTTTATTGGGTTGCACGGGCATATTCATAAGGCTGGATACCGTATGGCTGGCTTTGGTAATCAGTTTGGACTGAATGTGAGTGTCAATCTCCAGGGCGTGGTGGCAACGCAGGGTCATCACTATTTCTTCAAGTGAGGTGTTGCCCGCCCGTTCGCCAATGCCGTTGATGGTCACCTCGGCTTGCGAGGCGCCGTTGAGTATGCCGGCCATTGTGTTGGCGGTGGCCATGCCCAAATCATTGTGGCAGTGCACCGAAATTACGGCCTGCTCTATGTTGGGTACGTTTTCCTTAAGATATTTGATCTTGTTGCCAAACTCGCCGTACAAGCAGTAACCGGTGGTGTCGGGGATGTTGACCACCGTGGCGCCGGCACGGATGACCGCTTCCACCACGCGTGCCAAAAAGGCGTCGTCTGCCCGGCCGGCGTCCTCGGCATAGAATTGCACGTCCTCTACATAGCTTTTGGCCCACTTTACTGCGGCTACGGCCCGTTCTACTATGTCTTCCGGGGTGGTGCGCAGTTTGTCGTAAATGTGTTGCGGCGAGACGCCGATTCCGGTGTGGATACGTTTGCGTACGGCGTACTGCAGGGCGTCTGCTGCCACGTCAATATCTTTTTTGACAGCGCGGGTGAGGGCACATATCACGGGGTTTTTTACGGCTTTGGATATTTCTATGACCGAGTGGAAATCTCCGGGACTCGAGATGGGGAAACCGGCTTCTATAATATCTACTCCCAATTCTTCCAATAGCTTGGCTACCTGTATCTTTTCCGTGGTGTTCAACTGACAGCCGGGAACTTGTTCGCCGTCCCGCAAGGTGGTATCAAAAATATCTATATGCCGCATAATTGTTTTTGGTAAAGTTAAATTAATCAAAGTTACAGAAAGTAAAAAGGGAAAGGATAATTTTTCCTTTCCCTTTTAAAATGTAAAGCAAACCCGCTGCGGCAGGTGCCAATTGTTAGCGGACCACCACGCAAACCGGTGAATCTATTACAATCTTTTTACCCGTATCCGTAAGCATCCCCGTTTTTTTGTCGCGTTTCAGTATCTGAATGCAGTTGCCGTCCTTGCAGGCAACCAGCACCAATTTGCCGTCGGGGGTTATCCTGAAGTTGCGGGGATGTTTTTCGGTAGGAGTGAACGCCAAACGGGAGAGTGTACCGTCGGCCTTGTTGACCTTGAAGGATACTATGCCGTCCCCTTGCAGGCGGTTGGACACATACAGGAATTGTTCGTCGGGAGACAGACGGATGTCGGCACTGCCGCCGGCGTGCAGGCTGTCGGCTTCCACGGTCTGTACAAGAGTCAGTTTGCCGTCCTGCTGATTGAATAACATCACGTTGCCGGAAAGTTCGTTGATCAGGTAGGCACGTTGGGAGTCTTTGGTAAAAATCAGGTGCCGGGGACCTTGCGGCAGGGTCCCGGGGGTGGTGTCGCCCACGGCAATGACTTCCGGAATGTCAGAAGGATCCACAAACGAATAAATGGCATCTTTTCCCAGGTCGGTAGCAAAAAGCTGAATACCGTCGGGAGTGAACGTCACACAATGCGGGTGCGGAGCTTCCTGGCGCACGGAGTCCTTTCCATGGCCTCCAAAGTAACACGTACTGTAAACGGTCATCAATTCGCCCGTCTGGGAAGATAAGCGCATAAAAGAGATACTGGCCGAGGAATAGTTGGCGGTCACCAGAATGGGATTGACCGGATGTATGGCAATGTAGCAGGGATTGTCCCTCACTTTGACGGGGGCTCCCAGCGGACTGAGGCGGTACACATTTTCATCAAAGGTATATGCCGACACATAGGAATTTGTGTCGTTCTCGCTGGCCACGTACAACTTGCTGCCGTCGGGAGAAAAAGTAAAGTACGAGGGGTTGTCCACACGAGTTTGTGAAAACAATTGCGCGTCCAGTGTCTTGGCGTTTAAACGGTACACATTCAACCCTTTGGCGTCTGTTTGGTCGGTATACGAACCGGTAACAAGGGTGTAGTCAGAAACGGTACAAGCGCAAAAACCAAGTCCGATGGAAAGAGTCAGAGATAAAAAAAGGATTCGTTGTATGTGCATAACTTCTTAATTTTCGGATGCGAATGTAAGAAAAAACGCTTAAATCTATATGGTTTTTGCTTTTGATTTACTAAATTTGTAAGGATTTGCCACACTTAAAAAAACAACCTAAACAACTAACCATATGAGTAACGACATTTCTCGCAGAAGTTTCCTGCAAAAAAGCGCCCTGGCCACTGCCGGTGCCATTGTGGCGGCTTCACCACTTATGGCGGGTATTCCCGAGCCTTTTCAAAAAAAGAAAAAAACAGCCGCCACCGACAAACTCAATATTGTGGGAGTAGGTATCGGAGGTAGGGGCGGAGCCGTTATCCGCGAACTGGCCAAACTGGACCAGAATATTGTAGGGCTGTGCGACGTGGACTGGAAATATGCAGCCGGTCAGTTTGACGCCTATCCCAATGCCAAACGGTATAAAGATTATCGCAAGATGTTTGACGAAATGGCCGGAGCGTTTGACGCCGTGGTCATTGGTACGGCGGACCACACACACGCGGTCATTGCGGCCCAGGCCCTGACTATGGGGAAACACGTCTATTGTGAAAAACCGTTGACTCACACCGTATATGAAACCCGTCTGCTTACCAAGCTGGCCGCCAAGTACAAAGTGGCTACCCAAATGGGAAACCAGGGAGCTTCCGGGGCGGGCGTGCGCGGAATCTGTGAAGCCATCTGGAGTGGAATGATTGGAGAAGTTACCAAAGTGGAAGCGTTCACCGACCGCCCCATCTGGCCACAGGGTCTGGAAACCCCTACGCGTGAGGACACCCCGCATCCCGAGTTGGATTGGGACTTGTTTATTGGACCGGCCAAATACCGTCCTTTCAATGAAATCTACCATCCGTGGAACTGGCGCGGCTGGTGGGATTTTGGTACAGGTGCTCTGGGAGATATGGCCTGCCATATTATGCAGCCCATTACTCAGGCTTTGAACCTCAAAGCTCCCGTCTCGGTGCAGGGATCTTCCACCAACCTGATGCTGGATTGCGCTCCCAACGCACAGATGGTAAAATTTGTATTCCCTGCGCGCGACAATATGGCCAAGGTGGCTATGCCGCAAGTGGAAGTAATTTGGTACGACGGCGGTTTGAAACCCGACTTCCCCAAAGGCTGGCCCGTCGGCAAAAACATGAATGAACAGGGTGGGGCGGTAATTTTCCACGGAACCAAAGACACATTGGTATGCGGCTGTTACGGGTTGAATCCCTGGTTGCTCTCGGGACGTCCCATTCCCGCACCTACCATGACCCGGCCCATTGAAAGCCATTATGCGGATTTTGTACGTGCCTGCAAAGAATCTGCCGACGCACGCGTACTTACGGCTTCTGACTTCAGCAAAGCCGGACCGCTCAACGAGATGGTGGTGATGGGCGTGCTGGGGGTACGTTTACAAGGATTGAACAGAGAATTGTTCTGGGACGGAGACGCCATGAGGTTCACCAATATAGGCCCCAACGACACCATTACCATGAAAATCAAGGACGGTTTTTCCATTAAAGACGGTCATCCCACGTTCAACAACGTGTATTCCGACCCTATTAATGCACTGGAATTTGCCAACGAATTAATCAAACATACTTACCGTGAAGGCTACTCCCTGCCGGATATGCCTGTCCTCTAATAATTATCTTATCATGAAAAAAGTACTAATTATTTGCACCACATTATTGGCAGCAATTACCGTGAACTCGTGTGCTTCATGCAACAACAACTCCAAAAAGGCGGAAGCGCCCGCTGCGGAAGACAATGTGATTGTCTTGTTTGACGGAACTTCTATGGACGGATGGCGTGGTTATGACCGTGCCGATATGCCCGGTGCCTGGACTATTGAAGACGGCTGTTTAAAAATTAACGGTAGCGGCCGGGGAGAAGCCGGTGCCACAAACGGCGGAGACATTATTTTTGACCGTAAATTCAGCAACTTTGAACTGACTCTGGAATGGAAAGTGGGCAAAGGCTCCAATTCAGGAATTTTCTATCTGGCCCAGGAAGTTCCCGGAGAACCCATTTATATTTCGGCTCCGGAATATCAGGTATTGGACAACGAAAATCATCCCGATGCAAAGCTGGGAGTTGACGGTAACCGCCAGTCCGCCTCACTTTATGATATGATTCCCGCCAAACCGCAGAATGCAAATCCTTTTGGGGAATGGAACACGGCCAAAATTCTGGTGTACAAAGGTACGGTGGCGCACTTCCAGAACGATGTAAACGTACTGGAATACCATCTGTGGACTCCGCAATGGCAAGAATTGTTGGATAAGAGTAAATTCAGCAAAGAAAAATGGCCCGTTGCCTATGACTTGTTGTTAAATTGCGGTGGAGAGGAAAAAGCCGGATACATTGGCTTGCAGGACCACGGCGATGACGTTTGGTTCCGTAACATTAAAGTCAAAATTTTGGACTGAATGCTGTAACAAATTAACCTAACCTTTCCTATAAAACTGATTCCAAAGCAAGTACGCTGCAAGAGAATTCTCTGCAGCGTGCTTCATTTACCGGGCGTTGGATACGGGGTTGGCGTACAGGTCAAACAATAATTTGTATAAAGTTTCCTTGTCTCCCTCAAGCGTTCCGAGCATTGATATTTTTTGCCGGAATATGTTCTCGTCTTCCGGAGTGTAGAACTTGTTGAAAGTCAGGGAGCCCGAACGCAGGTCGTAAGCAATGTAATTGTTGGGATATAGACGGTAGGCGTGATGGATGCGCCGATCCATTAGAGAAGCCAGACCTTTGTGGAACTCGTGCGGGTGGGAGAGGAATATGCCTTCCAAATCATCCCGGGTGACGGGAGGACAAATGGAAATGTGCACCTTTCCCTTGGACTGGGTAAGCCCGGTGACAATACTCTTCAAATCCTCGTCCTTGGCCTTTACATATTCGCCGTTCTGAGCCGTGCGGTAGATTTCTTTAATTTTCATAAGGTCACAGGGTTCGTGCTCATAAGATATGGCAATGGGGACTATGTGCAACTGTTCAAAGGAGGTTGCCAGGTCTTTACCGCCGCTCATGCCAAACATTTTGATGAGTCCCTGGTCGGTTAGGTCGTTCCCGTCCTTGGTGCGACCACCGCGCTGGGCTATCCAGATGGAAGTCTTTTTCTGCGTAAGAGTGTAACGTATGTAGGCCGACAGACGCTGGGAATTTTTAAGAAACTCGCGCAAGTCTTTTTTCTGCCTGATTACCTTGAACATTTTGTTGGATTTGCCAATGTCAATCACAAATTGATTCATCATCAGATTGTCCCCAAAGGTAATTTCGCTGGTGGGAATGGAATTGAGAAATAAAGCGTATTGCAGCAGAAAGGAATCCAGGACAATGTCCCGGTGGTTGGATACATACAGGTAGGACTGTTGCGGATTCAGGTACTGGATACCGTCAAAGGTGAATTCCGCCATGGTTTTGGCCACAATGCTCTGGATTATGGGATGCATCACCTGCACCTGCACCTGGTCTACCGTACGCACGCGGAGCATCAGTTGCTGCAGCTCGGGAATCAACTGGTGAGGAAAGAGGAAGTGAGCCACCAGAAAGAAGTACGGGTCATTTACAATGCGTTGCATTGCATCGGGAATCTCACTGTCTTCATACGGTCTGAGGTCATCAAAACGGTCAGTTTCCATAATTTGTATGCTGTCTTTGGTCAATAATTTTTATCGGTTTGCGGCTTGACAGAGGATATACCAACGGCTGCAGTTCCCCGGCGGGCATTACCTCAATTTCCGGAGCCACTCGGATTTTGGCGCGGAAACGGTCTTTCAACTGTTTCACCACCTCGTCTTCCATATCCTCAGGAGTACTCAAAGCCACTCTTACGGTTACTGAATCCGTACCAAAGTCGCTGTCGCTGAGTACAATCTGATAGATTTCCACAAAGGGGGCACGGTCCAGCACGTCGTTGATGGAGGGCGGGTAGAGCGTGGTACCCTTGTATTTGATCATATGATTTTTGCGTCCCACAATGGGTCCAATGCGCATAGTGGTGCGTCCGCAGGCACAGGGCTCGTAATGGAACCGTGCCATATCTCCCGTCTTGAAACGCAGCAGCGGCATTCCTTCCACTCCCAGAGTGGTGACGGTCAATTCTCCCACTGCGCCTTCCGGCACAGGGCGCCCGTTGTCGTCAATCAATTCACAGATAATCAATTCCGGGTGGTGATGCCCCCCACAGCCGTGAGGGCACTCGCAGAAGGTGGTGGCCATTTCCGTCGAGGCATAAGTGGAATAGAGCTCAATGTCCCATTTATCCTTAATTTGCTGCCCCAGCAGGTTGAGTGAGAAGTCCTGCTCGCGTAGGTTTTCTCCAATGCAATAGGCCCTGCGTACCGAACTGTGACGGTAATCTATGCCGTTCTTTTCCGCATATTCAATGATGCGCAGAATAAAGGAAGGTACGCAGATAATGGAGTCCGGACCAATGCGGCGGATGGTGTCCCACTGCAATTCCGGAATCCCGTTGCCTACGCGGATAATGCCCGCGCCCAGTTTGCGTATGCCCAGGAAATAGGCCAGCCCCGCCATAAACCGTTTGTCCAGGGTGGTCATCAACTGCAACACGTCTCCGGGGCGTACGCCGCCGCAGGCAAAAGATAATTGTTCGTTGTACGCCAGACGGTCCAGGTCGTTGCCGGTCATGGCAAAGGTGACCGGGTCGCTGAGCGTGCCCGATGTGGTGATGTAATCCGCTATGCGCTCTTTGGGCACACAGTAAAAATCTTCGTTGTACAACTGCAGGTCTTTTTTGACGGTAAAAGGCACCAGTTGCAGGTCTTCCAGCGTACGTATCTTATCTGCTTCAAGATGGTTTTGCTCCAGCAGACGCCGGTAAAACGGAGACCGCGCCTGTACATATTCCAGCGCTTCTGCAAGCCGTTTTTCCTGATATATTTTTATTTCCCCTAAAGGCAGTCTATCAAGTTCCATAGACCAAATGTAGTCTATTTTTCTTGGAAAACAGAATTATTCCAGTCTATGAATGCGTCCATCCATTTTATGCAAATGGCTTTGTGTACGTCGTACCCGAACCCGTGTCCCCCTGCCGGATACAGAATAAAGCGGTGCGGTACCTGCTGTGCGCTCAACGCTTGGTCGTACAGGATGCTGTTCAGCGGATTGACCAGCGGGTCGTCTTCACAGGCCATCAGAAAAACCGGTGGCATGTCGCTATGTACGTGACGCTCAAGTGACATCTTGTCCGCCAGTTCTTTGGAAGGCCTTCTGGTCAGCAGATTGCGGCGGGAATACTCGTGTACAATGCTGTCCTCCATAGACACCACCGGATACAGCATCGCCACAAAGGCGGGCTTCACCTGTGCATAGGGATAGTAAGTTCCCAGCCACCCAGCCAGATGACCTCCGGCCGAGAACCCCATCACCCCGATCTTATGGGCCGAGTAGGACCATACGGGCGCCCGTTCGGCCGCCTGTTCCATTGCCCAAAGCACATCCTCCATCATAGTGGGGTAGTGGTACAGGTGAAGCGAGGTGCTGTAACGCAGCACATAGGCACAATAGCCTTGTGAGGCCAGGTATTTGGCCACGGAGTGGCCCTCATGAAAAATTCCCAGATGGTGGTAGCTGCCACCGGGACAGATAATCACGGCCCGATCGTTGGACGCGGTGCCTTCGGGCGGTGTGTAGAGCCACATGGCGGCCCTTGTCCTTCTGCCCGAGGGAGGCTCAATCTCAATTTGTGCCCTTAGCGGGCAGACAGCAAGCAACAGCAGAACTAAAAGGGATATACGTCGGCGCATTTCAAGAAAGTAACCGGGTGATTTCTTCTTTTGTCAGTAATTTGTATTCGGGATTTCCCCAATGGTCTCCCTCACGGATAAAGTTAACCAGAAAGTATTCTTCATCATAGAAAGACAATACGGAATGGGTGCAGGGATTGCATTGGATGTACAAGGTATCTTCCACTGCAAAGCCTTTGCTGCGGCATATCTGTTCCAGCAGGGAGGCACCGGCATAGGTCACGGAAGTGCCCGGATTCTGCTGATAGAGTTCGGTGACAATAATCACGTGTTTTCCCTGATGTTCCACAATTTTCAACCCGCAGGCCGAGGGCATATCCCATTGGCCGGCAAAGGGAAACACTTCATCATAATAGGATTCCGGAACTTTCATGGGAATAGCTATTTACCAATGTTACGTACTACGTCTTTACCGAATGATTTGTTGATGAGTTTGCGGTCGCGCGGCTTCCAGGTGCCGTCTTCCATTTCTTTCATCATTACGCGGGTAAACAGCCGCGTCATCTTTTCTTCCTGCGACTCGTCCTTGTAGAAGGCGGCCCAGGCGTAATCGTACAATTCCTGCAGCCGCTCTGGGGTCATATGAGCGGGTTGGTACACCACCTGTCCGGCGTTGTAATGGTCCCAATCATGGTCAAAAATACGGCCCTGGCGCATCAGGTCGTCGTAGGCCTTGGTGTGCGGGAAGGGCGATAGCACAGTGAACTCGGCCAGGTCCAGGTCAATTTCAAGCAGAAAATCTATCAGACGCTGGATGTCGTCTTCCGTCTGGTTGTCCAACCCCAGCAGGATGGTGCCTTCCACGCCGATACCGTGGTCGTGGTAGCGTTTGATGCGTTCACGGATGTGCGGCGAGGTGTCGTAGACGGCCTGGTATACGTACCAGGCACCGGCCTGCGCGGCCAGGTCAAGCACCTGCGGATCGTCTTCTATGGTGTGGCTGATCCATTTTTTCTTGAAAGGAATCATCTCTTTGAACAGCTGCATTTCCCATTCCTTGTTCTGAGCCAGCGAATTGTCCACCACAAACATACGGTTGTTCTTTATGCTGTCCAGTTCTTCCACAATGCGGTCCATGGGACGGGGCCGGAATACGCGGCCTCCCAGATAGGATACGGCACAGGGATAGCAACTGAAACGGCACCCGCGCGAGGCGTGAAACAGGTCTACCATCTGCACGCCCTTGTGGTTGTAGAGTTCGTATTTGTACAGGTCCCTGCGGGCGGGACCCACAAGAGATACATCGGGCAGTTTGCCCATATAGTTGTAGACTTTCTTCAGTTGGCCCTTGCGCCAGTCCTGCATGACTTCCTCCATGCGGCCTTCACTCTCGCCCAGGAAGATGGAGTCGGCGTATTGCAAGGTTTCCTCGGCATGAAGCATAGTGGAAATACCTCCAAAAATAACTTTTTTACCTTGAGCTCTCCATTGCGCGGCAATCTGCCAGCCGCGTTTCACCTGTGTGGACAACATCATGGAAATGGCTACCAGGTCACAGGTTTCATTAAAGTCTATTTCTTCCACGTTTTCATCTGTAAACGAAACGTTTACGTAAGATGGAAGGGTGGCGGCAAATACTACGGGGCCGTGGGGCGGAAGATTGAAAGTGGTTTGTCCTTTCAGTTTCTGCCAGCGCGGGTAGATTAATTTCATCTGAATGGTTGGGGTCATATCTGTATTTGTTTATTGGTCCACATAGTTAAGGTTGGCCGGCACCAGGGTGCAGCAGGCGGCCAGGTTTCTGATTTTAGGGTCCGCAATATACGACTCTATTTGCAAATTCTTGCGTGCAAGAGCCGCCAAAAGAGAAAATTCGCCCTGACCCGGGTCTTCAATACGTACCCTTCCGGTCAGCGGCAGGGTGTCAAGGGCCGCGGCAAGGGACTCCTTGTGACGCAATGCCTTTCCGGCACTGCGGGCCACATCGGCTCCCTTATATATGTACTGGTGAAATACAAGGTCGGTGAAATACGACGCGTCTTCCGTCTTACGACACAACTGTTGGTAGCGGTCGCGGTACCACCGTGCCAGATGCGGGGTGGTGTTTTTCATACGCGGCAAGATACGCACATGCAGGCGGCCTTTGCGCAGCAACAGGTCTTCCTTGGGTAGCACGTCTCCAAAACCGTGCAACAGCAAGGGGGTGATGTCCAGGTCAAGAGCCTGGGCCAGGGCAAGGGCGCCGCGGTGGAAGCGGCCAATGCTGCCGTCAGGACTGCGGGTTCCCTCGGGAAAGATCATGATGCTGTAACCTTCCGCCACCTTGGTGCGCAAGGTGTCCAGACGGTCGGTCAGCAGGGACTCGGCCGGGAAAAAGCCGGCGTAGCGTATGAGTATGCCGTAGAACGGCGAATGCCATACCCATTGATTGGTAGCCACAATGATTTTAGGGTGGAGCATCAGCACGGCCATTATGTCCAGATGTGACTGGTGGTTGGCAATGATTACCGAGGGTTTCTCAAACGTTTCTCCCTCGGGATTTTCCAGGGTAAGATGCGTATACGGCACGCGGTGAATGACAAAGCGTGCGGTGCGCTGCATACGGCGGTGCAGGGCCAGCAGGTGAGACGGGGTGCGGCCGCAGACGGTCAGTTTGAAGAAGGCGAATACGGTAAGGTACAGGGATCCCGCCAGAAAGGCCGCAAAGGAATATACCGTGGCCGTCAGGTTCTTGAAGGTCAGCGGGTAGGCACGCCATTTGCCTTTCTTGACGGTCAGAAAGCGGTAGCAGGTGGCCGGAATGATATAGGCGGTAAGCACTACCGAGCACATACCAATGATGGTCACCTGGGCCAGAGAGCGCATGGCCGGGTGGCGCGCTACAATGAGCGACCCTATCCCCACCAGCATAATCAGGGCCGAGAGCGCCACCGTATTTTTATAGGTTGCCATCATCTTTTTGTGATAAGTGTACTCGTACATCATGCCTTCCGTCATAAAAATGGTATAGTCGTCACCCATCCCGAAGATAAACGTGGCCAGAATAATGTTGATGATGTTGAACCGTATGTCAAACACGTTCATAATGCCCAGAATCCAGATCCAGCTTACGGCCAGTGGCAGGAACGAAATGATACTCAATTCCATACGTCCGAAAGACAGCGTCAGGAAGAGGAATACAATAAAACCGCAGATATACAGCACGTAATCAAACGACGACTGCAGCAGGGTTACCATCTTGCGCGTGACCGAGCCGCTGTCAAAGGCAAAGCTATGGGCCGCATAGGGTGTATTGTTGAGCGCTTCCTCCACTGCGGCGGCCTGGGACGGCTCAATGTGCAACAGGGTGAACACCAGATAACGGCCGTCTTCTCCGTTGGAAAGGTAATTGCCGGCCATAGCCTTTACAATAGGGTCAAAATACGAGGCCGGGCGCGGGCTGTAGTCGGTTTTCAACAGGGAAGTGAAAGAATCGGTGATATCCGGTGTGTAACCCAGCCGTGCGGCCTGTTGGGCAAAAGCGTCCAGCACCTCTTGGCGGCGCGGTTCCCAGAAATCGTTCCAGGCCTCAATGCGTTGCCGCTGTTTGGCCTGTGAAGGCAGGTAACGGCCAATCCCCGAGCGGGCAAAAGTGTCCGTATACGATTGCGCCTGCTCATATCGCTCCAGCGCCTGATCCAACGTACCACCTTCCGATACAAAATACATCAGGTGTTGCGACCCCTGGGTCTGGTCCAGCATTCTGCCCATCTGCTCCTGCTGCCGCTCTGTCATATAATTGATGGAATTAAGCGATGTTTCAAAAGAGTTATCCCCTGTAAAGCAATAACATACCACCGTCAAAATAAGCACTACCCAAAGAATCCACGGGTGATTTTCCGGCCGGGAATCGGCCAGTAAGCCAAAACGGAGCCCCTTGCGTTTTCCCTTCATTGCCGAGGCTTTTGACAGGTGTGGCAGAAAGACCAGCACAAACAGAACGGTGCCCACCAACAACAGTGAGGCAAAAATGCCCAGGTCGCGCATGGCGGACGAGCTGATGAACAGCAGGCTTAAAAAGGCCCCCACCGTGGTGATGTTGCCGGTGGTCAGCGGTTGCACCGTATCGGTCAGAGAGTCCTCGGCGCTGTAACCTTCTGCCGAGTGGGACAGAAAGTGCAGCGGGTAGTTGACCGCAATCCCCAGAATCACAGACCCGGCCGCAATGGCAATGAGAGAGAGCGACCCGCTGATTACCCCGGCCAGTGCCAGGGCAAACAGAGCGCCAAAACCCACAGAAGCCGCCACCAGCCACAAACTGCGGAAATTCCGGAAGTAGCAGATGAGCAGCGACAGGATGAGTATGGCGGCAATGGAGACGGACAATATAGTGTCCTTTCGTATCTGGTTGGCATTGGTCTGGGCAATAAACACCGACCCGAAAGGCTCTACGGTAACGGCACCGTCAAAGACCCTGACGGTTTCTTCCATCGCCCGGTCCAATGCGTCCACCATCTGTTTGTTGTGCGCCGTCTCGGCCGCCCCGTAAAGGGCGTCAAGGGTTACTACCGCCTGAGTTCCGTCAGATGTGAACAGGTAGTCGTCGTACAATTCAAACTGGTTGTTGAGTTTGAAACCCTGCAAATCGTTGAGCAGGTTTTGGGAGAGCAGCAGCGGGTCTACCGTAAAAATGCCGCGCAGCACCATACCGGCGGGCGAAAGCAGCGTCTGTTTGGTGCTTTCCAGCTGACGGGCTATGGCCTGTGCGGTCAGCAGGGAGTCAATACGCACATAGTCATCCGGTTCCAGAAAATAGGGCATATTGGCGGCCACAAAGGCGGCCAGAGCCATAGATTCCTGGGCATCTATATGGTAGGTGATGTTTTTGCAAAAGTCGTTTACCCCGCAAGCTTCCATCTTCAGCGCCAGCGTATCTACGGCGTCCATCAGCAAGGCGCGGTCCTCAGGCAGGGTGGTGTCACGCAGCGAAATGTTAATTACCAGTTTGTTGGCGGCCCCGATATGCTGGTAGGCGTAATTGATGCGTTCGTTGTGACGGTCTGTGGGCAGAAATCCGGATATATCCTCGTCAAACTGTAGCCGCAGGGCCAGCAAAACTCCGGCCACCGTCAGCAGAGCCAGCATTCCCCAGAGCCGGGCGCGGTGACGGAGAAAATACCGATATATGTTTATAAACAAGTTTACCATTTTCCCGCCAGTTTTCTAATGCCCAAAGAAGGGTAACCGTAGAGTAGGGCCGTGAGTGTCAATACGGTATTAAGCAGCGATATGCGCACAAAATCCTTGGTTCTGAAGTGTGATACACGTTCTTCCTGTGGCGGATAATATACTTGTATGGGAATTTCCACCATGCGGACACCCCGCCAGGCCAGACGGACCAGAAACTCCAACTCGGATTCGTAACGGCGGCATATCCAGTGCCTGTGCAGCATGTGCTCCAGGGGATACAACCGGAAACCGGTCTGGGTGTCGCTCAGGCGGCGTCCCGTCTGCACGGCAAACCAGAAGTTGGAAAAGCGGTTGGCAAAGGTGTTTTTGGCCGGCATATTTTCCTGATGCAGGTTGCGAGTGCCAATCAGCAAGGTATGGGGCTGCGCTTCACAGACAGTAAAGAAGGCGGGAATGTCACCGGCCGTATGCTGACCGTCGGCATCCAGCGTCAGCACGTGAGTGTAGCCCGCAGCGGCGGCACAGGCAAAACCCGTGCGCAAGGCCATTCCTTTGCCGCGGTTGGTGCTGTAGCCGGTCAGCGTGACCTGCGGATGCTGCGCGAAGCAAGCCAGTTGCTGCGCCGTGTCATCCGTGGAACCGTCGTTGACCACTATTAGGGGCAAGCCGCTGGGCAATACCGACCGTACCACCCGGGCCACCGTACCTGCATTGTTGTACGTGGGAATTACTATACAGCACTTGACAGACATAAATCCATTTTACAAAACACCTGTTCGGACTCTTCCATCACGGCCCGCACGTTCAGCATATTGTCCTTGTGCGTAAAGTGCAGTTGGGCCCAAACGCAGGGGACCTTTTGCGGGTCAATGACCTTGAGAAACTTGACGTTTGCGGCATCGGCAAGGGACAGCGGCTCTCCGGCAAGGCGCTCGGCTAACTCTATGATAATCTGTATTAAACAAGCTCCCGGAATAACCGGATGCCCCGGGAAATGGCCTTCAAATAAAGGATGTGCCGCGTTCCAGCACAGACAGGCACGCATGAAATCCGGGGCTTCCTCCCGGGCGGAAATAGTATACAGATTATTATACAGCAGTTTCATAGATAAACGTTTATTGAAACACGGCCGGGTCCAGCGGTTTGTCAAGTTGCACCTCCGTAAAGGTAAGGGTGGTTTTGTCCCCGGAGACCTCGTTCATTTCCAACCGGCGGGCAATGCGGCGGTCCGCATCAAAGGTGATGATGACTGAGGCAATGAGCTTTTTGAGGTCGCGTCGCACAGAGATCAGAGTGACTTGTGTGCCGCCGTCAGCGATGGCCTGTACGGTGGCATTGAAGCCTTGCGGGGCCACGGTGCTTTGCCCGGTTACCACAGCCTGTTCTATAAGCAAACCAATCATGCCAAACAGCCTGTTTTCCTGCTCCATAGGTTTTTTACGCCCTTCTGAGTCAATCAGGTACATTCGGGCACCTTCCTTGATAAAACCATATACTGACGGGGAGGTGTATTTCCAGCACAAAGAACTTTCCGTGCCGTTGCTGAAATACATTACACCTTCACTTGTCCCTTTTTCTGCAAGCAGAGTTACTTCCTTTACCTGAGAAAAACGGCACGAGAGCGTGGACACCGTCTGCGTTTGCGCCCGAAGTGCGGGAGCGGCGGCCCAAAGGGCTGATAACAATAAAATTATACCGTAGCCGTACTTCATGATACTTATTGTTTGGCAAGAAATAATACCCCGACCAAGATCAGTGCCACACCAATCCATCGGGTGGCGGGTATGGATTCGTGAAAGACCAGCATGGCTGCAAACATCCCCAGGACGTAAGAAAAGCCGGTAAACGGATAGGCCAGCGAGAAGGGATAATGACGCAAAATATAGAACCAGAGCAAGGTGGACGACCCAAACAACAGGCCCGTGAAGGCAAACTGCCAGTTGGTGAGCAGGCTCCGGAAATAATGCCAGGTCCAGGAAAAAGCTTCCATTTTGACCATAGACAACTTCAGGAAGACCTGAGCGCTTGCCAGCAAAATGCACTGCAACGAAGCTTCCAATAAAAATTTGAAATTCATGCTTTTAACAGTATTACCGAGGCTTCTTCCCCGTGGTAGTTATTGTAAACTAAATACGCACCGGCACCGCGCTGTTTCAAATAAGCCGCCGCCATATACACCCCAAACGCCCCGGAGGTGTAGGAACGCCCAAAGAGGGCTTCCACCTTGTCAGGCGTAATACAAGGCACCTGGTCCATCACAAGGCCCGCCCGTTCACACATCCTCGCTGCACGTTGCGGAATTTCCGCCACAGCCGCTCCGGAAAGCAGCTCCATGTCGTAAAGGACGGGGCAGGGGGTGCCGTCGTCAGGGGCCGAGTCCGAGAGCATCATACTCACCGCCGTTTCCCCCGCCATACTGCCTTCCCAGAATCCCACCCGCTGCAGCAGGGTGTAGTAATTGGGGGTCATCTCGTCGTGACCGCCCACCAGAGCCGAGTGAATGCTTCCCGTCTGAAACTGCATAACCGCGTCCAGCAGCGCGCTCTCAAACGATACGCCCAGATGAACGTAAGTGCTGTTGTATCCGTGGCAGCCCATCTGTACGGCTATCTGCGAACTGATGGTGTTGTGTGTGGAATTGATGAAATTAGTGGGCTGGAGGTATGCTTCCCCTTCGGTCACCAGGGCTGTGAGAAACTTCTCGGTATTGTCAATACAGCCCAATCCGGTACCGGTAATGACGGCATCAGGACAGGCAATGCCGCTTTGGCGGGCCACCGTAAAAGAGGTGGCTATGGCCCGTTTGAGTATTTTTCCCATCCGACGCGACGCCACAGGGTCCAAAAACGGCTTGTAGTCGGCCTCAATGGCCCGGCGGTACGGGGCGTCACAGGGTACGGGATCCGTCATCCACTTGTCGCACAGCGGTTCCTGAACGGAAATCTGTGCCGAGGCTCTGATATATATGTGATGAGGCATCATAGGCTATTCAAGTGAAAAGATAAGGGATGTGTCGTTGCCGCCAAAACCGAACGAGTTGGTGAGCACGTGGCGCAACGGTCGTGCAGGTTGCTCGCAGGTTACCGGCGTAAACGAAAGAGAGTCCATAGGTCGGGCAAAATGCAGGTTTACCGGAAGAAAACGGTGTTGTAACGCCAGAATGGAAATCACGGCCTCGACCGCTCCGCTGGCACTGGTGGTATGACCTGTATAGGCTTTGGTGGACGATGTGGGCGGTACTCCATGAGGTCCGAACACCCGCATCAGCGCCCGGCCCTCGCTTTCGTCATTGTTGGGCGTTCCCGTGCCGTGGGCATTCACATAGTCTATCTGACCGCTGTCCAGTCCGCTGTCCTGCAAGGCCCTGCACATAGCCAGAAAAGCCCCTTCGCCGTCCGGCGAAGAAGCCGTCTGATGAAACGCATCGCACGCATTGCCGCTTCCCGAGAGGACACACAGCGGTTCTACCTCGCGCGCCGCTGCCACAGAAGCCGGTTCCAGCACCAGATAAGCGGCTCCCTCGCCCAAATTGAGCCCGGCGCGCGTGGCGTCAAAAGGTCTGCAGGGAGCGGCGTCCAGAATCTTGAGAGATTGAAACCCGTTAAGGTGAAAGCGCGTGAGGCACTCCGACCCGCCGGCGATGACCCGCTGCGCGCGTCCGGTACGCAACAAATTCACACCCAATAGAATGGCATTGGCGGCCGAGGAACAGGCGGTGGAAAGGGTGGTCATACAGTCAAACCGTCCGCCTCCCTGCGCGGCAATCATTTGGGTGCAGGCCCCGCAGTCGTGCGTTTTGATGTACGCATTGCGTGTGTCGTTGTTCAGAAAGTCCGTGTAGTATTGCTCGCTCTTGTCCATGCCGCCCACAGTGGTCCCGTTGACAAAGGCGTTGCGCAGGGTGTTGTCCGCCTGGGCCCAGCGAGCCGACTCCAGTGCCTGACGCAGGGCCAAAGCACCCATCAGCGCGGTCCGGGTGGTAATCTGTGCGGTTGGAATGCCCAACATTTCACGCATCTGCGCCTCGCTCAGGGGAACCTCACCGCACGGCAGGTCGTTGTGGGCGGTCTGCAGGTAGTGCAGCCGGCCCACGCCGGTGCGCTTAGCATGTAAAGCCTCAAGGGTGGCCTGCACGCCGATGCCCAGTGCGCTGACTATACCGTAACCGGTGACCCAGACGGGTTGTGTGTTCCTTTCTTCCAAGAGTAGCTGCGTATAATTATTTGGTGCGGTTGTCCGCTATAAACTGTGCCATGGTGCGTACCGACTTGAATATTTCTTTGCTTTTGGCGGGGTCGCCCAACTTGATGCCGTAATTCTTTTCCATAAGCACAATCAACTCCAGGGCATCAATGGAATCCAGTCCCAGACCTTCCACAAAAAGAGGGGCGTCGGTGTCCAGACTGTCGGGGGTGGTTTCTTCCAGATTAAGGGCTTCAATAATTTGCTGTTTTAACGTAAGGATTAATTCTTCCATAATATAATAGGGGGTTGTTATAAGGATTTTTTGTTTACAAGCATCAGGTACACCTCGGCCTTGTGGCGGTTGTATTCCACCCATCCGCAAAGTATGTGCCGTAGCGCGGGGGTGTGGGCAAAAGCCAGGGCGGCACAGTGCAGGACGTGTTCGCGATCAAATGACTCGCTGATGTAGAACGAACTTTCTCCAAAAATCTTGTGGCGGATGGCTATTTCTCCGGTGACTATATTGGCCAGTGTATAGACAAATACGGCAGGTGAGGGGAAATAGGCCTGCGGGTCAAGGGTCAGTTGGTACTGTTTGTCGTTATCTAAAGAAGAATTTCTGTTGAACAGAATGATTGCGTTGTCTTTCTTGGCTTTATCATTGAATAGTCCTGCCGTTTTAAGCAACACACCTGCGGCCAGCCAGCCCGTTTTGCAGAGGTGGTCCATCTTATAGAATTTAGGGTAAGGATCGCCCAGATAACGGTATAATTCTGTCAGAAAATGTTCTCCTTTTTCAATATTAACTTCTTGATTGTTAATAGTTAAATCGTCATTATCTATAGTAACGGTTGCCGTTATGTCAATTTTTTCAAGAGGAGTAAGGGCTGCCTTGCGGGCGGCCTCGGCGGCTACAGGACCCTTTCCAATCACCAGCACGGCGTTGCTGCCTCCAAAGCCCGAAAGCATCTTTATACAGAGTGGGCGGTCCGTTTTCTGCACAGAAGTCACAATGTTTTGCTTATTTGTAACTCCGTTATTTTCATACCCTAACGACTTAATAATTACACCTTCACTTAAAGCGTGAGCGTCCAGGATGCTTTCCAGCACGCCGGCGGCTCCCAAGGTGTGTCCGAAGTACCCCTTGAGGCTGTTTACAGGTGTACCGTCCAGGTTGCAACGATGCAGTGCCAGGGCCTCCATCTCGTCATTGTAGAGGGTAGCCGTTCCGTGAGCGTTAATAAATGCAATATCTTTTTTATCAATGTGTTCCAGTACTGACTTCAAGCAATTAGTTAAGCCTTCCGCCGTGCGTGAAGGGCCCGAAATATGGTTGGCATCGTTGGCAATGGCGCCGTCCACCATCACTATATCCGCGGCCTTCGCCGTATCGGTATTGACCCACACCATGGCCGCGGCCGCCTCGCCCAGGTTCAACCCGCAGCGTTGGGCGTCAAAGGGGCGGCAAGGGGCGTCGCTGAGGGCCTTGAACGACCGGAATCCCGAGGTGATGAAGGCCGAGAGTACCTCGGCGCCCACCACTACGGCTACCGAACAGTCCCCGTTCTGCAGGGCCCGTCCGGCCGCAATCTGCGCGCATACCCCCGAAATGCAGGCGTTTGAAATGACCTCCGGTCGGTTGGGATTGCCAAAGAATTGCGTGCACTTTCCGGCCGAGTTCCACAAACCGACACGGTCCGGATCATACGATCCGGCCGGTTTGGCCAGCAGTTCCACATTACCTTTGGTAGAGGAAATGAAAAACGCGGTATCCCGGGCCGAGGCAAGCGCCTGCGCGGTGGTCCCCGTTTGCGCGGCAGCTTGTTCCAAAGCGCCGGCCGCACTGACTATCAGCGCCTTTTCAAAGGTTGTATAGTCGTTTCCGGCGCTTGGTGCGCCGGGGGCGGGAGTCAGTCGGGAAAATGCTTTGTCCAATGCTTTGCGATCCAATCGGCTTCCGGGATGGGAAGCATGTGGCTGCACGCCGCCGGTCCCCCGACATACGGTTTCAAAATTCTCGCGGGTGGTGAACCCCAGGCCTGATACTATGCAATCACCCGTAAGAACAATCATTTTTGTACGTTTTTAGCCTCCATTTGCGCTTCCTGCGGGGTGAGCGCTATCTTCATCCGCCCTTGGGCGATAATCTCTCCTGCGCAAGATATGAAGATATTTACAAGAGTTATATCAAATACTTCTTCCAATACTTCCACACGGGTTTGCAGCAGCTGACCCGCTGCAGGGAGGCGGTGGACGACAAAATGCTGCACGGTGCCTAAGACTCCGATACGGATGGGGCCGTCTGCGGAGAGATAACCTATCCGTGCCGCGCACGACTGGGCCGCGTGCTCTATCAGGCCGGCTTCTGTTAGAAAGCCGTCGTGACAGAGAATACCCCGGGAGGGCACCGTAAATTCCGTTTCCGAGACAAGGCCCTCACAAGACACTAAAGCATCTATCCATAAGAACGGAGGTCGTTGCGGAATAATATCCAACACATTAATATGCCTACAGTTGTCCATTATTATCGTTATTCTTGCTTTAGGCAGCATTGCAACAGGCTGTGACCCATTCCCAGCCCGTCGGTAATGTTTTCTATACGTAATCCCGCGGCATTGACCAGCCGTTCCAGGTCATCGGAGTGAAACATCTTGCTGTTGCCGTTGGCCATTGCGGTAAAGTATACGCTTATCTGGGAAAGGCAGTACGATGCGGTCTCAAAGCGCTGGCGGTCCCAGAGGGTTTCCATAATGTACAATTTGCCGTCCCGGTCCATGGAAGCGGCGGCACGACGCAGGATGCTTACCACTTCCTCTTCACTGAAGCAGTCCAGGAACTGACTCATCCAGATGGCGTCAAAGCCCGTGGGGAAGGGAACTTCCGGGTCCAACAGATTGGCGCCGTGTCCCAGAATACGGTCACAGCCCGGCATGCCGTCCACGGCCTGTCGCATCAGAGCTATCTGTTGGGGAAGGTCCATGACGGTTACCCGCGTCTGAGAATCAAAAGCCACGCATTTCTGAGCCCAGCGGCCGGTATTGCCGCCTACATCCAGCAGGTGGTGTGTATGGTTCCGGCGAAATACTATGTCAAGTGCCTGGTCAAACGAACAGTCGGAATAAAAGTGGTCAAAACCGAACCAGCTTTTCTGCACCTGAGGGGGCAGTTGCGAAAGGCCTTCATAGATGGTGGGCCACTCGCCAAAGACCTTCAATCCCTCGGGACGGCCGTTTTGCAGGGCTTCTTCCAGATGGAACAGTCCCAGGTAGTTGACGTCGTGGTTAAAATCCATATTGACGCGGGTCATGGCGTTGTTCAGCAGGAACCATCCCGTTTTGGAAAGGGTGTACCGGTCTCCGTTACACAGTACGGTGCCAATGGTGAGCGACGATTCCAGCAGAATCTGGGCCGCATAGTCACTGATGCCGGCAAAGCGGGCCACTTCTTCTTGCGTGGCTCCTTCCTTGCAGTCGGTGAGGTATTGGAGGATGCCCCATTTAACCATAAGACGCGATATCTGGAAGACTACAGGCCCAAAGGCAATTTCCTCGGCACGCCGTTGCGCGTCAATGGCCTTGAGGTGGTCCTTTGAGTAGGCTTCTTTTTGAGGAGAGGTGAGGTTCATATTGATTCGTTTATTTTCCAAAAATCGTAAAAATTAAACCACTGCAAAGGGTAAGCTTGTATTATCCGTTCCAGTTGTACAGCATATGCCGCAGCAAGGGCTTTGGCAATTTCTCTGTTATTGGGGTACAGGCCGCGGTCCACCGTCAGGGGACACACATGTATTGTGTAATGCAACTTCTTGTCCTTCATAACAAAAATAGCTATCATATCAACCTCTGTTTGAGCTGCCAGCATAAAGCCGCCCAACGGGAAATCGGCCGGGGCCCCAAGGAAAGGCAGGCGTACCGATTTGTTGCTTCCAAACAGCCGGTCGCAGGGCATACTCACCACGTTGCCATGGTCCAAAGCAGCTTTGATGGCAAACAGATGGGAGAGGTCTTCTTTCACTGGAATTAACTCTATATTGTTATTTTGAAGAATTTTATACCTGTTCATTTGAACCACTGCTTCTTCACCTCCAAAGATGACCGAAGTAATTATTTTCTTGTCCTGATGCATCAGGTAGCCGCCCATTTCAAAGTTGCCCACGTGGGACCCCGCCTGTACAAAACCCTCCGGCCGCTCCATAGCTTGCGTAAAGGCATTCTGATTGACCACTTCCACCTTGAAGGCTTTGCCCCGGCCTGCATACAGACTGAACCGGTCCAGCATCATCTGTCCAAAGAGGTAATGGTTACGCACTGTGGAAAGAGCACTTTTCAGGCGGTTTTGGCCCAGCCGCAGGTGAAAATAGTGGTACATCGCCCGGGTGGCGTTGCGGTGAAAAATGAGGTAAAAAGGAATGGCAAAGGCCATGAAAAAATACCCTACACGCACGTCAAACACACGGAAAAACCCCAGCATCAGTTTTTGACCCATGCTGCCACCGCCCGTACGGCCTGTCCACTGCCGTTCTTTTTCCTGCACCGGAGTTAGTTGTTGATTTTACTTTCTATAAAGTCGTAAAATTGCGCCAGCGTGCGTACGCCTTCCATATCGGAAGGCTTTATTTTAAAACCGAAATGGTGTTCCACAATAACCACAATATCCACAAAGTCAAGACTGTCTATTCCCAAATCTTCCTTCAGCAGGGCGCTGTCTTTGATTTGATCTTCTTCCACTTCAATTTCATCTATCAGAAAGGTGTTTACAGTCTCAATGATTTGCTCTCTTGACATCATATAGTATTTGTTTAAATGAGCTTTATAATTTTTTAATAACTAATGCACTATTTGTGCCGCCAAATCCAAACGAGTTGGACAGGCAGCAAGTAAGGCGGGCGGCTGTGGTGCGGGCTATGAGGTTCAGCCGGGCGGCCATGGGGTCGGGGGTTTCCAGGTTGATGTTGGGGGCTATGAAATCGTGGTGCATCATCAGCAGGGTATAGATAACCTCGCTGGCTCCGGCCATCCAGCATTCGTGGCCGGTCATGGATTTGGTGGAGCTGACAGGGGTGTGGTGCCCGGCAAAGAGTCCGTCCAATGCCTGGGCTTCCAGGGCGTCTCCCTGCGGGGTGGAAGTGGCGTGGGCGTTGACGTAGTCAATGTCCTGCGGGGTCACTCCGGCGTCGCGAAGGGCTCGCAGCATGGCTGCGGCCGAGCCTTGGGCGCTGGGTTGCGATATGTTTCCGCCGTTGGAGGAAAAGCCGTATCCGATGACTTCCCCGTAGATGCGGGCGCCTCGGCTTTTGGCGTGTTCGTATTCTTCCAGAATGAGGCTGGCGGCGCCTCCGCTGGGGACCAGGCCGTCGCGGTGGATGTCAAAGGGGCGCGAGGCGCGGGTGGGGTCTTCTGTCCGGATGGAAAAAGTGCTAATACCGTCAAAACTACTCATTCCCAGATAATTAACTTCCTGGGCACCCCCGCAGAGGATGAGGTCCTGCAGGCCGTTCTTGATAAAAAGGTAACCCAGTCCAATGGCGTGCGAGCCGCTGGCGCAGGCCGCGCTCACGGTCAGGTTGATTCCTTTGAGACGGAAGATGGTGGACAGGTTCATGGTCACGGTCGAGTTCATGGACTGGAAAATGGCTCCTGAACCCACTAAGGTGGTATCTTTCTTTTCTTTGCAGATTTCGTGGGCGTCAATGACGGCTTTGGCCGACGAGTCGTTTCCGTAGAAGATGCCTACTTCTTGGTTTTCAAGGTATTCCTTGTCCATGCGGGCGTCTTCCATGGCTTGTACAGTGGCCAGATAGGCGTATTCGCCTTCCTGTGCCAGGCACACGCGCGAGCGGCGGTCCAGGCATTTCTTGAGGTCGGGTTGGGGCACAATGCCCGTAAGCGGGGAGCGGTAGCCGTATGCTGTACGGAGCGGGTCAATGCCTATGCCCGATTTGCCTTCATACAGTGATTTGCATACTTCTTCCACTGAAGTTCCGATGCAGGAATAGATGCCCAATCCGGTAATTACCACGCGTCGTTCCATAAGTTTCTAAGTATATAGTCCTCCGTTAATTGATATTACTTGTCCGGTTATGTAGGCTGCTTTGTCCGATGCCAGAAAGGCTACCAGAGCGGCCACTTCTTCAGGTTTTCCAAAGCGGCCGGCGGGGATGAGTTTTTTGAGTTCGTCCTGATTTAAGTCTTTGGTCATGTCGGTGTCTATAAAGCCGGGGGCCACGCAGTTGACGGTCACTTTGCGCACGGCCACTTCCTGGGCCAATGCCTTGGAGGCGCCAATGACCGCGGCTTTGGCGGCCGAGTAGTTGGCCTGGCCGGGAAGGCCTTTGAGGCCCGAGAGGCTCACCATGTTGATGACGCGGCCGTAGCGTTTGGAAACCATGTTCTTTATCAGGTAACGGGTAAGGTAGAAGAAGCCGTTAAGGTTGGTATTCAATACGTTGTTCCATTGGTCGTCTTGCATGAATACCATCAGGCCGTCGTTGCGGATGCCGGCGTTGTTGACCAGAACGCTGATGTAGTCGTCGGGATGTTCGCTTTCCCAGGTGGTCATTGCCAGTTCCACTGCAGCGGGGTCGGACACGTCAAAGGGCAGCAGGGTGGCGGTACCGCCCAGTGCCTCTACTTGTTTTCGGGTCTCTTCCGCGGCCTCTTGCTGACGGGCATAGTTAATTATCAACGGGTTGCCTGCAGTGGCCAAAGCCATGCAAACGGCTCTTCCAATGCCTCGAGAACCGCCGGTAACTAATGTATAGGTGCTCATATAAAAATTGGTCAATTAATCTACAAAGATAATAAAAATGGCTATTGCCCGAACTTTTTATAACTTGCGGCCAAATTGTAAATTCTTTATGAGAGGCTGTTCTTCTTATTCGCTTTCGCTTCTGCTTGCCGGGTTTTTGGCATATTTAATTTTCGGTTATCAGGGGATTATTTTGGTGGTGATCGGTTACATTCTTTTCGGGTTGTTTTCCCGCAGGATGAATCCCGTGAATATGGTCAATGAGCGGGATACCAAGGATGAGTTTATGGAGGCGTTTTTGAAGTTGGCTTCTTTGGTAATGAAGGCCGACGGGAAGGTGATGCGTTCAGAACTTTCTGTGGTTCAAGATTTTATTCGTCAAAATTTTGGGATCGATGCGGTGCAGCCGGCTTCGTTGCGGTTGCGTGATTTGTTGCAGCGGGAGATTTCGCTGGCTCAGGCTACTCAGATGTTGCGGATACGGATGCCGCTGGCCTCGCGTATTCAGTTGTTGCATTTTTTGACGGGGCTTGCTCAGGCGGACGGTACGGTGAGCGTCAATGAGTTGACGCTGTTGCGGCAGATGGCGTTGGCGTTGGGGATTTCTCAGGAGACGGCGCAGTCTGTGTTTGCTATGCACGGGATTGGGGTGAGCGGGCAGGCGCGTGAGGATGCTTACAAAGTGCTTGGCATTGACGCTTCCGCCACGGATGATCAGGTCAAAAAGGCGTACCGCACGCTGGCGGTACAGAATCATCCCGATAAGGTGGCTCATCTGGGGGCCGACGTGCAGGCTGCCGCAGAAAAGAAGTTTCAGGCCATTGCCGAGGCTTATGAGGCTATCAAGAAGGAGCGGGGGATTAATTAAGTATTTGATTTACTTTACTTTTTCTGGATTTGCCCGGGTCGGCGCGCTGTATACCCAGGCGCAGCACCGGCGGACCGGAGGTCGTTGTGAATTGTCATTCGCCGGCGGGTTGGCGCTCGAACCGCTCCTTTTACGTGCGTCCCGGCTGCGCCGTGCCACACGTAACGTCGGGTGTCGCGCCATTACGGCCGTCAGCAAGGTGCGTCAAAATAAATTTTGCCACACCCCGGTCAGGATAAGATCACTGAGAATCTCAGGTGTCGCGCCATTACGGCCGTCAGCAAGGTGCGTCAAAATAAATTTTGCCACACCTCACTGCCAGCCGTAAGCCCCTTGCTCCATGACAATTCACACTCCCCCGCCTTCAGCTGCGCCTGGGTATACAGCGCGCCGGCTCGGGTGTGATTCATGTCCCGTTTTGGTTTTTGGTTTGTTTTAATTATTCTTTGTACTTGTCTCCCCAGCGCATCATGAATTTGCGGATTTCGTTTTCTCTGGCGTTCTGCTGGGGCTTGTATATGGGGGTTCCGGACAGGTCTTGCGGCAGAAATTCCTGGTCCACAAAGTTGCCCTCAAAGCTGTGGGCGTATTGGTAGTCTTTGGCGTAGCCCAGTTCTTTCATGAGGCTGGTGGGGGCGTTGCGCAGGTGGAGGGGGACCGGAAGGTCGCCTTTTTCTTTCACAAGGGCCATGGCGGTGTCTATGGCGGCAATGGTCGAGTTGCTTTTGGGGCTGGTAGCCAGGTAGATGGCCGTCTCGGCAAGGGGTATGCGGGCCTCGGGCATGCCTATTTTATGGACGGCTTCAAAGCATTGGCTGGCCATTAGGAAGGCGTTGGGGTTGGCCAGGCCTATGTCTTCGCTGGAGAGGATGATCATGCGGCGAGCAATGAAGAGCGGGTCTTCTCCGGCGGTGAGCATGCGGGCCATCCAGTAGACGGCGGCGTTGGGGTCGCTGCCCCGGATGCTTTTGATGAAGGCCGATATGATGTCATAGTGTTGTTCTCCGTTTTTGTCGTACAGGGCTATGTTTTCCTGCAGGCGTTGTTGCACGCGGTCGTTGTCAATGACTATGATTTCGTCTTCTGTGTAGGTGGATACCACCAGTTCCAGGATGTTCATCAGTTTGCGGGCGTCGCCTCCGCTGAAGCGGAAGAGGGCCTCGGTCTGTTGGATGTCAAAGGTGCGGGTCTTTAGGTATTCGTCTTGGGAAATGGCACGCTGCAAAAGTATGTTAAGGTCTGCAACTGACAGTGATTTAAGTACATAGAATTGACAACGGGAGAGTAGGGGAGAGATGACTTCAAATGAGGGGTTCTCGGTGGTGGCGCCAATCAGGACTATGGTGCCGTCTTCCACGGCGCCCAGAAGGGCGTCCTGCTGGGCTTTGCTGAAGCGGTGGATTTCATCTATGAACAATATGGGCCGTTTTACCTGGAACATGCGGTTGCTGCGGGAGCGTTCAATGACTTCCCGCACATCTTTTACGCCCGAGCTTACGGCCGAGAGGCTGTAGAATTCACGTTCCAGGTCCTGGGCCACAATGCGGGCCAGGGTGGTTTTTCCCACGCCCGGAGGGCCCCAGAGGATAAACGAGCTTATGTGCTTGGTTTCTATCATTTTGCGCAATACGGCGCCGGGAGCCACCAGATGGCTCTGACCCACGTATTGGTCAAAGGTGGTGGGACGCATTCGTTCGGCAAGTGGGGCGGTGAGATTCATAATTACAAATTTAATGTTTTTTTGGCAGGTGAGATGGTTTGTGTGTTTTTCTATATTTTCTATTTAACATAATATAAATTGTGTGCAAAAATGGAGTGGGGACACTTTGGAGGCTCTTATGGCCCAAAGTGGCTTTTTGTATGTATCTTTGGCGTCTGTAATTCTAATTTGTTATGGGAAAAAGAGACCGAATCACCCTGGAAAACGTTCTGATAGAAAGTATAGCGCAGTCCAATGCCGTGGCACACGTGGACGGCAAGGCGCTGTTTGTGCCGTTCTGTATTCCCGGTGATGTGGTGGACGTTCAGGTGACGCACCGCCGCAACAGTTACCTTACCGGTTACGTGCTGCGTACCGTAACGCCGTCTCCGATGCGTATCGCACCCTTTTGCGCCCATTTTGGCGACTGCGGCGGTTGCAGCTGGCAAATCCTTCCGTACGACAAACAATTGGAATACAAGCAGCAACAGGTGGTTGACCAGCTTACGCGTCTGGGGCATCTGACCTTACCACCGGTGCGGCCTATTTTGGGCTCGGCCAAAACGGAATGTTACCGCAATAAGCTGGAGTTTACTTTCTCGCACGACAAATGGCGGACGTTTGCGCAATTGGCGGAAGAAACGGCGCCGACGCAGGATGTTCCGACTGACGCACCGGCGGCCGATGAGGCGCCTCGGCAAGAAATACCGGCGTTGGGGTTCCATATCAACGGGCGGTTTGACAAAGTGCTGGATATCAATGAGTGCCACTTGCAGGCGGCTCCCTCCAATGAAATCAGGCTTTTCATAAAGCGGTATGCCATAGACAACAATCTGTCTTTCTTTAATTTACGCTCTCAGAAAGGCTTGTTGCGCAACCTGATGATACGGATTGCCACCACCGGAGAAATCATGGTGTTGCTGGTGGTTACGGTCAATGACCCCCGGGTGCAGGATTTGTTGGCCGCTACCCTATCCAAATTTCCGCAAATTACTTCTCTTCAATACATTATAAATAACAAGAAGAACGACAATTTCTCGGACCTGCCGGTGACGGTATACGCCGGAAAGCCTTCCATTACAGAGAAAATGGAAGATTTACAGTTCATTATCGGGCCTAAGTCGTTTTATCAGACCAACAGTCTGCAGGCCTGCCGTTTGTACGGCGTGGTGCGTGACCTGGCGCAATTGAATCCGGACCAGAGGGTCTATGACCTGTATACCGGCACCGGAACCATAGCGCTGTTCCTGGCACGACACTGCAAGGAAGTAATTGGCATTGAGTATATTCCCGAGGCCATTGCCGATGCGCGGGTAAACGCCCAATGCAACGGGATTGGCAATGCGCGGTTCTTTGCGGGAGATATGAAAGACGTGCTTACGGCCTCTTTTCTGGAAAGCGAGGGCGCTCCGGATGTGGTGGTGCTTGACCCGCCCCGGGCCGGAGTGCATCAGGATGTGCTGGATGTGCTGATTAAGGCGGCGGCGCCCCGGATGGTATATGTGAGCTGCAATCCGGCCACGCAGGCCCGGGACGTGCAGTATTTGAGCGCCTATTATAAAGTGACGGCTGTGCAGCCGGTGGATATGTTTCCGCATACCCAACACGTGGAAAACGTGCTACTGTTGGAACGTATATAGAACATTTATTTTAAGCTGTTTATGGATTTTACAACAACTATCTGCGCCCTGGCTACCCCGGCTTACACCGGTGCGCTGGCGGTGGTCCGGATCAGTGGACCGCAAGCCCTGACGGTGGCGGGCCGGGTGTTCCGAAGCCGACAATGCCCCGATCTGACGCAGGCCAAAGGGTTTACTTTATATTATGGAGAAATTGTAAGGTCGCAGGACGGAACGGACCGGGAAGAAATCCTGGACCAGGTGGTGGTGAGCGTGTTCAGGGCACCGCATTCGTTTACGGGAGAAGACAGCGTGGAGATTTCCTGCCACGGGTCGTTGTATATTCAGAATGCGCTGGTACAACTGCTTATAGACAACGGCGCCGTAATGGCCGGACCCGGGGAGTTCTCCCAGAGGGCCTTCCTTAACGGAAAGATGGACCTGACGCAGGTCGAGGCCGTGGCCGATGTGATTGCCAGCCGCAATGCGGGGGCGCACCGCCTGGCGCTCAGTCAGTTGCGAGGCGGTTTTTCCAAAGAACTCTCGCAGTTGCGTGAACAGCTGGTGGAGTTGGCCTCGCTCATGGAATTGGAGCTGGATTTTTCCGATCAGGACGTGGAATTCGCCGACCGCACCCGGTTGCGCACCCTGCTGGAGTGCCTTCGTAACCGGATGACCACACTGTGCGACTCGTTCCGGGCCGGGAATGCCGTCAAAAACGGCGTTCCGGTGGCCATCGTGGGCTGCGTGAACGCCGGCAAGTCCACCTTGCTCAATGCGCTGGTGGGGCAAGAACGGGCCATTGTCTCGGCCGTGCCGGGCACTACACGGGATACTATTGAGGACAGCCTGAATATTGAGGGCATCGCCTTTCGGTTTGCCGATACGGCCGGGCTGCGAAAGATTGAAAATGCCGCTGCGGGGACGCAAGAACAGATAGAGCAACTGGGGGTGGAACGGTCGCTCAAAACCCTTCACGAGGCAGCGCTGGTGGTGCTGGTGGTGGACCTCACCCGGCCGGAAACCTTTGCTCCCTCCATTGAATTGGTAAAAGATATTAACAATAGTATAATTACCTTGGTATTAAACAAAATAGACGCTGTTAGTAACGTTGATGTTATACACACTAACAAGGATGTTACATATATGCGCAATTCGCTGAATTGTATTGAAATATCTGCATCTAAACACCTTGGAATTGATTTGCTCAAAAACACCCTGCACCAGACGTTTCTTAAGTGCTATGCGCAGGACGGAGGGGTCCTACCCTCTTTGCTGCTCAACAACACGCGGCACTACCAAGAGCTGCGTGCGGCTCTGGATGCGCTGGGGCATTTGCAGGAAGGAATGGAGGCACAACTGCCCACTGATTTGCTGACGCCGGATTTGCGGCAGGTGCTTTATCATATTGGGTGCATTACGGGGGAGATTGGGACGGAGGAGGTGCTGGGGGGGATTTTTTCTAAGTTCTGCATAGGGAAATAGATATTGGTACTCAAATAGGTACTGAAATCAACGAAATCTAACGGAAACAAACTGAAATTAAGGTAATTGCA
>CAZKPB010000022.1:0-34518 GCA_964554535.1 uncultured Muribaculaceae bacterium
CCCCCTTGCTCTATGACAATTCACACTCCCGCCGCCTTCAGCTGCGCGGGGGCTGCTGCCGTCGGCGCGGGTGGGGCTCATTTACCGGATTTCTGAAAAATGTCCGGGATGTCGGCATAGTTTAGTCCTCTTGGGTGCCTACATACCCCCCGAGAATCAACATTACCGTGTTTATGGCGGGGATGTCGGCATAGTTTGAGGTTATTCGGTGCCTACATCCCCCCGGAGAACTAACGCCCCGTATTCTTCATAATGTGTAATGTTGTCGGTTCAACCGACAGATCCGTAGCAGCAAAAAGTGTTTATTGTTTGTTTTCTGGGGGTGATGTTTCGGTTGAACTCTTTAGACCGACACATCACAATGTGGAACAAATCCACTGCGAACGCTTATTGTGATATAATCCCCGCCGTCCTCGACGGGAAATAAGTAGCGGGCCCTCCGGAGCCCGGGCCACTTATTCCCGGCGGGAGACGGCCGGACCCATAGTATGAATCCCTATCTCCGTTTATATGTAAAAAAGGACAAAAGAAGGTACCTAGCCGGAAAACATAGGGTTTTTGGGCAAGGTCCCCCTCAAAAGGTACTGACCTTGCTGAAAAACCCTGCATTTTTTAGCAAGGTACTTCTTCCGTAAAACCGTACATTTACGTAATTATATATATTATAGTTGTTTGCGAAATATGCCTGGAAGTCTGTAAACAGACCTTGCCAAAAAGTGCCGGTTATTTTGGCAAGGTAACCCTCTCAAGCCTCCGACCTTGCACAAAAAGCCTGTGTTTTTGCTCAAGGTCAACGTCACAGCTTATATCTCACTCGGTTCTCCCTAGAATATACCTGCCTTATAATAAGTCTTAATAGGTTTATTCCTGAAAAAGGTTGACTACGGTTGTCTTATTCCGTTTATCGGTTGACTCCTATATTTATTCCGTCCATAAGTTGACCCATAAGCAAAGTCCCTATCAAAGATCCTTTATATTTCAAATCTGTAGTCTCTCATATAGACTTGTGAACCCTATTTTTTGGATTCACCTCATTCTACCACTCAGACTATCTACGAAAATCGCTAAAAACGTACACAGTAGGCCCTAGAAGTGGCCGACTATCTACGATAATCGCCAAAAACGCGTATAGTGGGCCTCCAAAGTAGTCGACTATATACGTTTACCCCCGTTTTGCGTAAACAGTCCGCTTTCCAACTTTTACAAAAAAAAACTAAGTACCTGTATGTCAGTCGTTATACGTTTATAGCAATTCCGACTATCTACGTTTATCGCCAAAAACGTTCACAGTGGGCCCTAGAAGTGGCTGACTATCTACAAAAATCGCGATTAACGTCAACAGTCATCGTCAATAGTCCAAATTCCCGGGAAAATGTTTTGGTTGAACCTTCGCCGTTCTCGACGGGAAATAACTGGCCGACCTCGGAGCCCGGGCCACTTATTCCCAACGGGAGACGGCTGTGCTCATAGTATAAACTCCTATCTCTGTTTATATGTAAAAAAGGGTGACTGAATAATCAGCCACCCCCTTGTGCACTATAGTGCCACGTACTTTATCCAAGCATAGGTTTTACCACACCAAACAACAGGGAGCAAACCAGCAAGGTAAAGAGGATGTTGAAAGTCTGAGCGGACAAGAAGGCCTTGAGAGACTTGTTGTTTTCTTTGGAGAAAATCTCTTTGAAGCGGGTTTCCAAGCCAATGCAGACAAAAGCAACAGAGAAGAAAATATTCTGGAATCCTTTAGCCAGGTCTTTATACTTACCTACGGCATCCCCTACTTCATAACTGCCGTTGAACCAGATACTGAAGATTACGGAAGCCAGCACCATCCCAAGCACAAATTTGGGGAAACGGTCCCAGATAATCCTTCCGGATACTTTTTCTTTTGCACCGACATTTTTCTGGCGCACTGACCAGTACAGAGAAATGAAGAAAGCGGCCAGACCAATCAGCACATTCTGAGAAGCCTTAACAATAACGGCCGTATCACCGGCTTCTTCACCCAGCAGACCGCCGGAAGCAGCCACCGCCGCAGTGGTGTCAATGGTACCGCCCATCCAGGCGCCACCCACTTGGGCAATCACAGAAGGATCATTGAAGAACAAAGGCAAAATCAACTTGGCCAACAAAGGCATAAGGTACAACATGGGAATGGCAATTACCATAACCAGAGAAATTACATAACTCAGTTTCTTTTCATCTCCCTTAATGGTACCGCAAGTGGCAATGGCGGCCGATACACCGCAGATGGATACGGAAGAAGCCAGCATGGTGGCCATTTCATCATCCACACCGAATTTCTTGCGGGAAATCCAGAAAGCAAAATACCATACGCCCAAAACTACCAGCAGGGCCTGAGCCAAACCATAGGCACCGGATTTGAGGATTTCTCCAAACAATACCGTGGCACCCAGGCAGACAATACCGATTTTAATGTAAAATTCACTCTGAATGGCCGGTTTGAGCCAGCGGGGAGTCTTGCAGCAGTTGCTGATAATCAGACCAAAAGCAACGGCAAACAACACCGCTTCCAAACCGTACTTTTTACAGAAAGGAATGCTGGCGCATACCTGAGCCAACAGGGTCAGGGCAAAAATCACCAGGAATGATAAGAAAATCCCTTTGACGGGCTTGTGCAGAATAAGCGCACTGATGTAAATGATAGCCAACAGAAAAACAAAAATATACAGTGCGTCAAGCCAACCGGCGGCGGTACCCAGAGTAGAAACCTTGAGCATACTGGGCACGTAAGCGGGAAAAATCACTGCCAGCGCCAAAAGGGCCAGGCCAATAATCACAATGAGCCATTCTTCTCCAAACAATTTGGACCAGAAGCTGCATTTTTTAGTTTGAGACATATCTATAAAGGTTTTAGATTAAATTTCTTAGAATTTCACGCTGACCATCATGGTTACCTGATTGAACATATCGTCCTTGGCCTGAATGTTTTTCAAGGTATAGTTGAGCTGCATACGGATGAATTTCCACGGCCAGTAGTCAATACCCGCCATATAGAAGGTAGAACCGTTGTTGGCAACGTCCACATCCTGCCTGAAGTAATCGTAACGTACTATAGGGCATACTTTGGGAGTAATCCAATAACCCAGCAGGGCATAGTAACCTTCAGATACGGTCTGGTTGGTTTTTCCGGTAAGATATTCGGCACGTGCTATCACCTTGCCGTCACTGTACTGGGCGGAAACGGCATAACGGTTCTTGGCTACAATGTTAGAAGCATCCAGGGGGTTGTTCATGCCGCCGGCATAGAAAGATCCGGAAACAGTCAGCGGCTTTATGGGATGGATTTCCAGACGGCCGGCTATATTTTTGCGTTTGTTGTTGTCAGAGGTATTGATACCGTTACCGTTGTATATGCCTACCGTATAGTCAATGATGTTGAATCCGTCCTTAGGCAGGAAACCACCGGAAACGGCCAACCCGATATCACGACCGTTGGCACCTTCTCCGGAAATGTCCTTAAATCCGGACAATTTAGTGATTACCTGAGCATTGTCAATAGCTTCCAACTTAAGCGGAGCGTAAGGATTTTCCAAAGAGAAAGGCACCTTGAACTGTCCTACCTGTACATTAAAATAAGGAGAGAATTTGAATTTGATAAACGCATCAACCACTTTGGCCGATCCGGCAAAATCCAGTTGCAGACGATAGTCCACAATTTTGGACAAATCCCCTTTAAAGTCCAGACGGGCTCTGCGGACGGAGAACGAATTAGACCCGCCTCCTTCATCAGTAAACGTATACTGTGTATTGATAAAACCTGAAATACTGGGCAATTTGGACACGATTTTATCCATTGCCGATACCTTTTTGCCCAAGTCTTCCGTTTTAGTTTCTTGTGCAAATGAAACACAGGGTGCTAACAGAATAAGAGCACTCGCAATAATTGAAAGTCTTTTCATATTAGATAGTTAGTTAAATGTAATAGTTTATACAGTAAAAGGGTTTACCAATATTGTTACGCAAATATAGTAAATAATCCATTCAGTATACCAGCAAGCCGCATACTCCACCTAAAAGAATAAGAACAATGGGATGGATTTTGAAAAAATACGCAGCCACAAACGAGGCTCCAAAAATCACATAACTTTTATAATCCGGAAAATTTTCAGGAGTGGCCAGCAAGAGCACGGCACTGGCAATAAGGCCCACCACCGCGGGACGGATTACCAGAAAGACCGCCTCCACCGCCGGATGGTGCCGGTACTTGAGCAGGTATTTGCTAATCACCAGCATCAGGATTACCGAGGGCAGGCACAAGGCCGCCGTGGCCGTAAACGCCCCCCAAAAGCCGGCCGTGGTAAACCCCACATAGGTGGCCGTATTGATGCCCACCGGTCCGGGGGTCATCTGGGATACCGCCACTATATCGGCAAACTCGCCCTGACTCATCCAGGCATAACGGGTAACCACTTCGGTCTGGATAAACGACAGCATGGCATAACCGCCCCCAAAGCAGAACAGCCCTATCTTGAAAAAAGTATAGAAGAGTTGCCAGAAAATCATTTCCCCCTCCCCTCCCCGGGAGGCACACGCTGTTTCTTGTGCCACTGGTACCAGGCATAGCCGACAGCCAGAGCCCCCAGAATAATCCAGACGGGCGAGACACCCAGCAGCCGGATCAGGAGCGCGGAAAGAGCCGCAATGGCAAAAGTGACCCAACTTAGGCCCACCGTACGCATTGTGGTGATTACCGGAACGGCAATCAGCGCCACCACCACCGGACGGATACCCGTAAAAATGCGCAACACGTAAGGATTGTCCTTGAATGAACTGAAAAAGAGGGCCAGTAATATAATGGCAAAGAATGGGGCAATGATGGTACCCAGCATGGCAATCAGTGCTCCCTTAACCCCGCTTAGGCGGTACCCCACAAAAATGGCCATATTTACCGCCAGCACGCCGGGAGCCGACTGGGACACCGCCACTATGTCCGGGAACTCTTGGCGGTCTATCCAGGAATATTTATCCACCACGCAACGTTCAATCAGCGGAAGCATGGCGTAGCCGCCCCCGATGGTGAACGCCCCGATTTTGGCAAATTCACTGAATAGTTTCCAGTACAATCTCATTTATCTTGGATTTATCATAAGGCCTCTCCACACGCAGGTAATTGCGCGTATAGCCCTGCATCAGACCGTTTTTGATTTTGCCTTCAAAGAGGACTTCTTCCGTGCGGCCGCGGTTGGCTTCATAGAAAGCCTCATGCAGCTGATTGCACAACTGTCCCAGCAGGTGGGCACGACGCGTTTTTTCCGCCTCGTCCACCCGTTCCTCCGGCGGAAAAGCGGCAGCCCTTGTATTGGGACGGACCGAGTAGGGAAACACGTGCAGAAAAGCAGGGTTTAGCTGTTCCAAAAAACGGTAAGTGGTTTCAAAATCCGCGGCCGTTTCTCCGGGAAAGCCCACAATCACGTCAATACCAATAAAGGCATACGGCATCCTCTCTTTAATATAGTGTACCTTCCGGGCAAAGAATTCCGTATTGTACCTGCGGCGCATCCGCTCCAGCACCGCATCGGACCCGCTTTGCAGCGGAATGTGAAAATGAGGCATGAATTGCGGCATCTGTGCCAGCCAGTCAATGATTTCATCAGTCAGCAGGTTGGGCTCAATGGACGAAATCCGGTAACGGTGAATACCTTCCACACAGGCCAATGCCTTAAGCAAATCAAAGAAGGTCTCTCCGGTAGTCTTGCCAAAGTCACCCGTATTGACCCCCGTCAGCACAATTTCCTTCACTCCCGCCAGGGCAATCTCGCGAGCCTGGGCCACCAGTGATTCAATGGACGTATTGCGGCTTGCCCCGCGAGCCAGCGGCACGGTGCAATAACTGCAGTAATAGTCGCAACCGTCCTGCACCTTCAAAAAAGCGCGGGTACGCTCGGCCGTGGAATGGGCACTGAAGAAACCCCTGATGTCCGGCGTGGGGCAGCAAAGGCACTCGGCCGAGGCCATTGCTTCCAGATGTGCCAACACCCGCTCCACCAATTTGTCTTTGTACTGCGCCCCCAGCACCACCGCCACTCCGGGGATGGACAGGACTTCCTGCGGCTTAAGCTGCGCATAGCAGCCGGTGACCGCCACCACGGCCTGCGGGTTTTGCTTGAGCAGCTTGCGGATGGCCTGACGGCATTTTTTGTCGGCGTGTTCGGTCACCGAGCAGGTGTTGATGACGTATACATCGGCCGGCTTGGAGGCGCTCACGCACGTAAAGCCGTGCGGCACAAACTCGCGCAGCAGGGTGGCAGACTCGGCAAAGTTTAATTTGCAGCCTAAGGTGACAAAGGCGACGGTACGCATCAGCCTATTTCACTCCATTTTAGCGTGACACAAGAACGGCCTGTCTTGCCGCCCAGAGCCGGTGTCATTTTGGATATACGGACCGTACAGTCGGCCAGGTCAAATTCATACGTGACGGCTTTGAGAATGCGGGCGGCCACGTGTTCTATCAGTTTGGACGGAATTTCCATCTGCGCCGCCACCAGTCGGTAGGCCTGCGCGTAGTCCACGGCATCGCCCAAATTGTCCGTAAACGCGGCGGTGCAATCCGGAGTGTCCATAATCAGATCTACCAGAAAACGCGTTCCTATCTGCTGCTCTTCTTCAAAGCAGCCGTGGTGCGCGTAAAATTCCATATCGTTGATTTCTATAGTCATATGATTTTAAATTACCATTCCATACCCAATAATAAAGACGCAGGGACGTTTATGCAGGGTATCTTCAGGGGGAAGTTGTTTCTTCCACTGCCCCACCGTCCGTGTGCAAATATAAGCATCGGGTAGCGTTAAATCAACAGCCAGGGTTAGTAGCGTATCCTCGGCACAGGTTTCCAGAAATGCCTCAAACAGGGCCTGATTGCGGTAAGGAGTCTCTATAAACAGTTGGGCCTGACCTTCCGTGCGCGAGCGGCGTTCCAGGTCCTTGATTCGTCGGTTGCGTTCCTGAGGCTTGACCGGCAGGTAGCCGTTAAAGGCAAACGACTGTCCGTTCTGCCCGGAAGACATCAGCGCCATCATCAGCGAAGAAGGTCCCACCAGGGGACAGACGGTAAATCCCTCGCGGTGGGCGGCGGCCACCAGCAAGGCACCCGGGTCGGCTACGGCAGGTAGCCCGGCCTCGGAAATAAGACCCAAAGAACGGCCGCGGCGCAAGGGTTCCAATAAAGCAGACACTTCTGAAGGATCGGTATGCTCGTTTAACGTGGCAAACTGCAGGGAGGGTACCGAGGCACCCAGTTTGGACAGGTAGCGCCGGGCCGTGCGAATTTCTTCCACCACAAAATCGGTGAGGGTCAGCACGGTTTCCATACCGTCACGAGTGAGCACGCGGTCCGGTGCCACGTCTCCCAGCGGAGACGGAATCAGATATAAAACCGGTTTATCCATTTTTTTGTTGCGCGGCCTGCTCTTTATTGCGCCGCGTCAGAGCCTTCTGGAAACTTCTGGCGTTCTTGAGGTGGTCCCTGTAACTCACGGAAAAGTTGTGATAGCCGCTGAAGTCGTCTTTGGCACAGAAATACAGGTACGAATGGCGGGTGTAATTCAGCACGGCCTCCAAGGCCTCCTTGGAAGGCACGCAGATGGGACCCGGCGGTAATCCGGCGTTTTTGTACGTATTATAGGGTGACTCGACCCTGGTGTGCTTGCGCAACACGCGTCGTATGGAATAATCATTGGCCGCAAAAATCAGCGTGGGGTCGGCCTGTAACGGCATCCCTATACGCAGCCGGTTCATGTACACGCCCGCAATATCGGGCATCTCGTCCGTCTTGGCGGTTTCTTCATAAACAATGGCGGCCAGCGTGGATACTTCTTCGGGAGTGAATCCAATGGCCTGCGCCCGAGCCTTGCGTTCCTCGTTCCAGAACCTGAGGTACTCGGTATGCATGCGCTCCAACAGTTCCAACTCGGTAATCGTCCATAAAACCTCATACGTATCGGGAATAATCATTCCACGCACGCTTACCTGGTCAAAGCCAAAAGTGGCCAGCAGCGAGTCATTGTCCAGACAGGCGCGCATCACGGCCGAGTCGGCCAGCGTGCGCCGCGTAAGCACTTCCGATACTTTTTCCAGCGTGCGCATACGACCCGACACCACCAGGTTAAGCGGCTCCTGCCAACCCATGGCCACCGCACGCGCCAACGCCTTGTTGGACATTCCCGGAGTGACGGCATAGCGGCCCGGATGTATGTTTTGGGGTAATTTCTCGTGTTGAGCGGCCCAGACAAAGAAGCGTTCGTTCTGAAGCAGGCTGTGGGTCCGCAGACTGTCCATCACCTGCTCAAAAGTAGCCTCGCGAGGCACGTACAAATACGCCTTTTTGCCGTCGGGAGTTACCGTGTTGCCTTTATAGAATGTGGCGTAAAACAAATAGGCCGCCACGGCGCAAAGTATGGCAAACACAGCGCATACACTCAAAAAAATTCGGATGCCTTTCTTCATAAGTGGATTTCTATCTTAATCGCAAAACGTCCCCTTCCTGCAATGTCCGCCCCTTGGCCAGGTGATTGCGCTGCCTGAGAGCATCTTCCCGTATACCGTACCTTTGCGCCAGCGAATGAAGGGTTTCTCCGCTGCTTACCGTATGGGACAGATTCCCCTTGGCCGCTGCACGGGACTTGCGTTCAATAAAGACGCGTTCTCCCACCGCCAGGTCGGCGTGGAGCGGCACTTCATTGAAGCCGGTTATTTCTTTTGTAAACAGTTGATATTCCTTTGCCAGCAGTGCATAGGTATCTCCGGGCTCTGACAATACGTAACGTTTCCCGTTGACGGTACGGATTTGGCGTCCCAGGGTAAGCAGGTATATTCCCTCGTTTCCTTCCCCTCCGTCAAATACTCCGGCCCCTGCAAAAACCGCAGTCGGGTCCGCCTCAAGGTCCGGCGGACAAGGATATGTATCGTACGCATACAGCCGATTGCTCTCAATGATTTCAATCAACAACTCGGCGTATTGGGGATTGGTAGCATAACCAGCCGCCTTCAACCCCTGAGCCCAATTTTTGTAATCTTCACGTCCCAAAGCAAACAGGTTGCTATAGCGCGGACGCGTCTTCAGAAATTCCGAATGGTCACGGTACGAGTCAAAGGGATTGGCGTACTTGCGGAAACACTCCTGCAGGGAGTCGTCGTCGTGGAGAAGGCTATCTCCCTCCCACTGGTGACATTTGATACCAAAATGATTATTAGCCTCAAGAGCCAACGTGCTGTTTCCGTTGCCCGATTCCAGGCAACCCTGAGCCAGAATGATGCTTGCAGGGATGTTATATTTATACATCTGACTGATAGCTATATCTTTATATTTGGCGATATACTCCGCGCGGGTGGTTTGTGCCGTAACGGGAAGTGCGGTACACAGAAAACCTACAAAAAGGCACGGAATCAGATGCTTGTTTTGCATGACGCAAAGATAAGTAATTATTGCTATATTTGAAGTTTCATAAACCTTTGCCCACTATGAACGGCACACCTAAGAAACACTTTTCCATAGAATATTTGGAGCTTCCCTACGGCGCCCTGGATGCCTCGGACGCTCAACTCACAGAACGGGCCATTGCCGCGTGCCTCAGCTCGTACGCCCCCTACTCGCTCTACCGCGTGGGAGCCGCCCTGCGCCTGAGCAACGGTCTGATACTTACCGGCAGCAATCAGGAAAATGCGGCCTTCCCCGCCTGTATGTGTGCCGAGCGTTCCGTCCTCCTGTACGCGCACGCCAATTATCCCGGAGAACACGTGGTTTCTATGGCCATTGCCACTATGCCGGAGAGAAAAGAGACGCCGGCGGGCACGGAAGACTGTCCTCATCCGGAATTGAGCAACCAACCCGCCTCGCCCTGCGGTACGTGCCGCCAGGCCCTGCTGGAGAGTGAAATACGCGGAAAGTCCCCCATCCGGTTACTCACCGCCGGAGCCCGTACGGTCAGAATTTTTAACAGCATCGGGGACCTTATCCCCTTTGGTTTCGTTGCAATTGTTTAGAAAGTTCTTACCTTTGTCGCGGGGTAAGTCTTGTACGACCAGCTCCCACTGAACTCCCCCAGGTCCGGAAGGCAGCAAGGGTAAGTGGTTGTAGCGGTGCGATGCATTCAGCTTGCCCCTTTTTGTTATCTTTTTGCCACACAGTACATTCGTCACTGACCACCTGGTCCTCAGACAATTTCACCAATACGTCCAATTTAGCGAATAGTCTTCACGGTAATCCATCTTGACCGTTTCCGTCGCTACCGGCGGCCGGGTACCCCATTTATTATACAAAATCTATTCGTATTTTTGCATTATGAAAATTGCAGTCGGATTATCGGGAGGCGTGGACTCCTCCGTGGCAGCGCTCCTTCTCAAAGAACAAGGTTACCAAGTCATTGGCCTGTTTATGCAGAACTGGCACAACACCACCGGCACCCTGCACGGGGAATGCCTGTGGGAAGACGATTGGGAACTGGCACAAATGGTGGCCCAAAAACTGGACATCCCCGTACACTTTGTGGATTTGAGCGACGTCTACTCCAAAAGAGTGGTCGACTATATGTTTGCCGAGTATGAAAAAGGCCGTACCCCCAACCCGGACGTACTCTGCAACCGGGAAATCAAATTTGACGCCTTTTTGGACAAAGCCCTGGAACTGGGCGTGGAAAAAGTGGCCACCGGCCACTACTGCCGCGTGGACCAAAACGCACCGCAAGACGAATACCGTTTGCTTGCCGGCAGTGACCCCAACAAGGACCAGTCCTATTTTTTGTGCCAATTGAACCAATACCAGCTTTCAAAAGCCCTATTTCCCATTGGAAACCTTTTAAAACCCCAGGTACGCCGTCTGGCCGCCGATGCGGGACTGGCCACGGCAGAGCGCAAGGATTCGCAAGGCATCTGCTTTGTGGGCAAGGTGGACCTGCCCGTATTCCTGCAGCAAAAACTCGCCGCCAAAGAAGGGCCCGTGGTGGAAGTATTCCGCGACGGCAGCCAAAAAATCATAGGCACCCATCAGGGAGCGCAATATTACACCATTGGCCAACGCAAAGGTCTCAACATAGGCGGCCACAAAGACCCCCTCTTTGTTCTGGCCACCCGCATAGACACCAACACCATCTACGTGGGCGAAGGCCAGGACCACCCCCTGCTGTACGGCGACAGCCTGCTGGTCCGCGCGGCCGAGGTACATTGGATTTGTCCTTCACAAAAGATGCAGCCGGGAGAAAAGCGCCGTTTCCGCATCCGCATCCGCTACCGCCAGCCGCTGCAGGACGGCACGCTGGAAATGCGGGAAGAAGGGCTGTTCATTACCTTTGACAAACCGCAGCGCGGAATCACCGAAGGCCAGTTTGCCGCCTGGTATCAGGACGACTGGCTGGTGGGCTCGGGCGTCATCACCCTTGTAAAACCGGTTATTTAATGGAACACCAGATCATCACCATTGGCAAGGACCTTTCCTCGGCCTACCTGGGCATCAAGGAATACGGACCCGATGCCGTCCATCTGCTTATCACCGACCAGACGCAGGACCTGTTCCCCTACCTTACCTCCATGCTGCCCGCCTCCATAGAAGCGTTCATGTATCGCGTGGACCCGTACGACGGACATTCTGTCCAGCAGGTCTGCCGTGAAATTCACTGCCGGTTTGAGGGAACCGTCCGCTACAACCTGTCCGAGGGCACCAAAATAATGACGCACGCGGCGTTCCAGGTGGCCCAATCGCTGCAGGCCCCCGCTTTTTACCTTACCCAGGACGGACGCATCATAGATTTCCACACCTTCAACGCGTCGCCCCTGACCATGTCTATGGACAACGCGGAATTCATCGCCCTCAGCGGCAACCGATACTGTTCTTACCACGACATTGACAACCTCACCCGCGATGACATCAACGCTTCCAAAGCCATCAAACAGTTTATAGAAAACTTTCACAAGGAACACAATCAGATACAACATTTCTACTCGCAACGCTGCCGCCGCCGCGTGGGCGCTCTTCCTGAATTCTTTACCCTGGAAGACAAACTGAGCGTGTGCACTTCACGCGGGACATTGTCCATCCGTAAAGGCGACAAGCCGCTGCTGCAGCTGGAAGCCGCCAACAGTTGCTTCCTGTATTTTGAGGGCCGGTGGTGGGAAACTCTGGTGGCGCAACAGGTCAAAATCTGGCGTGACAAAATCTGTGTGCACGAGAACGGGCAACCCCTTCCCCAGACCTGGCAAAGCGTGGTGTTCGACGTCAGCGACGACCCGCAGCGCAGCAAAAACGAGATTGACATCCTGCTTAACGACAAGCAGAAGCTTATTATCATTGAATGCAAGTCGGGGCAGATAAACCAGGACAACATCTACCATATAGACGCCGTCCGCGAGACTTACGGCGGAGACATCTCACAAGCCATTCTGGCCAGTTACTATCCGCTGGATGAGGCGCTGCTGGAAAAATGCGACGACCTGCACATTCACGCGTTTGCCCCGGCCCGTTACGCCGACCGCATTCACTACCTGGAATGTATGCCGGACTGGCTGGAGCAGGTACGCGGAATTATTGAGATCTAAAACGTCAAGTTGAGCCGCAGATACACATTGCGTCCAGGCTCCACACTCACACTCCCCCTGTTGGTGGACAAGTGATTGGTATAGGCTGTGTTTGTGATATTCTCCACTCCCGCAAAACCCTGCACGGCGCACACCTTGCCCATGGAAAAACGTTTGGTATAGACTGCAAAGTCCAAGCGTCCGTACCCGTCGGTGGCGGTTTCGCCCTCGGCAATTTGATGCTGCCGTGCGACGCCAATGAGGTTCAACTCAAGCGTTCCCCATTGGGGAAAGGTATAGCGGGCCGCCAGACGGCCGTTCAAGGGCGGCATCAGGGGCAAGTTGGTTTCTTCCACTATATCGCGCCCGCGCACGTACGCTCCGGAGAGCGAGAACACCCAGCGGGGAATCGGATGGTACTCGGCCTTAAGGTCGGCCCCGTACAAGCGGGCCTTGCTCACGTTGGCATTTACCAGGGCGGGCAGGGATTCAAAAGTGCCCGGGGTTTCCACTATCATATTGTTGATTCGGTTTACAAAGACGGCACTCTGCAGGGTAAAGCGGTTGCCCCACACCCTGACGCCGAAGTCGGCACTCAGTCCGTCTTCCGGTTTCAGTTGCGGATTGCCCAGGCGGACATAATTTCCCAAGTCTATGTATTTGAAACGTTCTTCCAAAGAAGGAGCGCGGTAAGAGCGGGACGCATTGAATACGAGGTCCGTATGAGCCGCCACCCGGTAAAGCAGACCCAAGTTGGCACTCCATGAGAAGTCAAAGGCCTTGCCCGCCTCAAAAGTCAGGCGCTGGCCGGCCGGCGGATTAGCCAAATTCCCGTTGGTGATAATATAATCCACATCGTAACAGGCTTCATTCTGCATCCAGATACCGTCTACGCGTCCGCCCAAAGTAGCCGTCAGACGGTTGTCCAGAAAACGTGCCTCGTCCTGAAAATAAACTCCGGCGGTAGCGGCGGTGGAAGTGGGAATGGGAGTTTCTCCCCTTTCTATCTGATTGGTTTTAAGAACCTCTCCCTTGGAATTCAACACCTTGGCCGTAATATATTTAGTGCGGTCGGTGGTCAGATGACGCTGAAAGAAATCGGCACCGGCAATGAACGTATTGCGGTCAGAAAAATCAAATACCGTCTGCAGCTGGGCACTGTGGGTCAGGTGTTTTGACCCGGGAGTCATCAGCGTGGGCGTAACCATCTGTGTATTGCCGTTGGGCAACTTCGTTGTGGTCACCGTATTGGGCTGCACCTGCACGTCGCGGTTGTTGTCCTGGTAAAAATAGCTGACCTTCAATGAAGTGAACTTGTCGGTAAGTTGCCTTATCTCATAGCTTGCATCCAGCAACTGCCGGCCTATCTGCGCGTATTTGGCCAATGCCGGTCCGGGGAACGAGGCGCCTCCGGGAATACCCACATTGTACGATTGATTGTTTTGGTATTGCAGTTTTAACAGATGGTTGTCCAGCGGCTTGAAGCCCAATTTGACGGCCATGTTGGCGGTGGTGAACTGGCTGTTTGCCATCACCCCCTTGGGCGTACGAATGTTTTGCGCATCCCCCAGGGTGCCCGTCACCCGCACATACCACTTCCGACTTCCCGTTCCCAAGGAAAGGTTATTGGAAAAATAGCGGTTCACTCCGGCAAAAGAACTGTTAAAAGCCCCGTCAAAATATGGTTTTTCCGCAAAGCGGCCGTCCTTGGTGATAATGTTGATGATTCCCCCCATAGCTCCGGTACCGTATAGCGACGACTGCGCCCCCTTGATGACTTCCACCCTTTCCACATCATTGACGTCTATCATACTCAGGGAAGCCGTAAGGTCGGTGGCTGTTTCCACGCGGTCCCCGTCAATCAGGGTAATCAGGCGGTTTTCTCCAAACCCCCTGACATTGGCATTGGTAGACCAGATGCCGTCCCCGCCAAAGGCTATGCCCGGCTCGGCGGCCAACACATTAGATACGGTTAGGGCCGCCTGTTTTTGAAAACTGACCACCGGAGTCACAATGACGGACGCCGGGGTTTCCATTATTTTACGGTTCACCCGCAAACTGGTGATTACTTTCTCCTGGAGCGTAAACACCGTATCAACAATACTTGCCGGATTTTGCCCCCGTGCGGTTCCAAACGGCACAAGAACTATCGCTGCCGCGATAAAAAGAATTTTATGTTTCATTTTCTTTGTTCTTTAACAGTACCGACTTTACCTGAATGCCGGGAATACGCCCCAACTGGCCCGTAAGAGAACCAATCCGGTCTGTGGTACCTTCAAGAACCAAGGAAATGATGCTTAACACGTTGTTTCTTGGCAGGCCCTGCCTGCCGAGGATGATGTCGGAATGACGGGAGAGGGCGGCGTTCACTGCCTGAACGTTTTCTTTGCTCTCCACTTCTATCAAGACGGTTCCAATTCTCTTTTCCATCAGAATACCTAAGGATTAGATTGTTAGTTTAAATTCTCCCACGCGACCTTGGTTTGGGTGATTTGCCCGCACCTCAGTGATACGCGGTTACTTTTTCTGTGGCAAAGGTAGGGCTTTTCATTAACTTTGCCTACTTTTATAAATTAAATTTATATATGCGTCAATTGTCCATACGTTTGTGTCTGTGGCTGTGCCTGTTGCCCGGCTTGACCTCGTGCGGGAACCGCAAGACTGCGGCCCCGGAGCCGTCCTACAGCATAGCCTCCCTCAAGGGCCCTTCGTCTATGGGAATGATTCAGTTGATAGACAGTCTGGAGCGCTGCAAGGCCGCAAAAAGCGACGTACCCCGGGTCACCCTCTGCACCGAGCCCCTCCAGGTACGCAAACTGATGCTGGAAGGCGCTGCCCAAATGGCCGTTCTCCCCGTCAATATGGCCGCCATGATGTACAACAAGGGACTGGATTACGTTATGGTAGCCGTTCCTGTGGGCGGGTCACTGTACCTTGCCGGAACCGACACCACCCTGCGCCGTTGGGATAATTTCCGAGGCAAGCGCATCTACGTAATGGCCAAGGGAATGACCCCCGACGCCCTGTTGCGCTACCTGTTACGTGAACACGGCCTGGACCCCGACCGCGACCTCACGCTGGACTACAGCTTCCCCACCCACCTGGACCTGGCCCACGCCCTGGTGGCCTCGCGCGTGAGCGCCGGCATTATCAGTGAGCCCTACGTAAGCCTTATTATGGACAAAAATCCCGCCACCGGCATCCTTATGGACCTGGACCGCGAGTGGTCCAGCATACAGGAAATACCCATTGCCGAGACGGCCCTGCTGGTCAAAAAGGACTGGTTGCAGACTCACCGCCGGCAGGTGGACGAGCTGCTGGACGCCTACGCATACTCCACGCTCTGGGTCAACGCCCACCCCGACAGTGCCGCCACCCTGATTGCCAAATACGGCATTGTGCCCACTAAAGAAGTGGCCCTGAGCGCCATCCCGCGCTCCAACCTGAATTTCAGGCGGGTGGCCGGATACAAGACGCAAATAGAAGCGTATCTTCGCCTATTGTATGACCTGTCCCCACAGCTTGTGGGAGAGAAAATGCCCGATGAAGCCTTTTATCAATAAACAGACCGCCTGGGGTGCCGCTTCGGTGGTGCTGATGCTGGTGCTATGGAAAGGGGTTTCCGTGCATTACGCCTCGGAATTCATTCTGCCCAGCCCTGAAAAGACTCTCAAAACGGCCCTGGCTCTTTTTGCCGACGGCAACTTCCTGCAGGTGGCCGGAGCTACCGTACTCCGTGGTCTGATAGGCTTTATGGTGGCCATTGTCCTGGGCATTGGATTGGGCATCCCCGCCGGGATGTTTTCCGGATTCCGCAGTTTTATCACGCCCGTACTGGTACTCATCCGCTCGGTACCCGTTGTGGCCTTCATCCTGCTGGCGCTGATCTGGTTTTCCTCGGACACCGTGCCCGTTTTCATTGGCTTGCTCACTATGTTTCCGCTGGTGTGCACCAACGTGATGGAAGGCATACGTCAGGTGGACCGGAATCTGGTACAGATGGCCCGCTTTTACCGCGTAAGTACCCGGCGCATCATCTGGGAAGTCTACCTGCCCGCCATCACCCCCTTCCTTTTCAGCGGTTTCTCAAACGCCATTGGCATCGGCTGGAGGGCCATCATTGTGGGAGAAGTGCTCAGCCAGCCGCAATACGGCATTGGCACCGTGATGCAGACGGCCCAGACCTATTTCAATATAGACGTGCTCATAGCCTGGACCCTGTTGACCGTATTCATCAGCTACCTTTTTGAACGCCTTGTCAGGGGCTTTGAGCACCTGGCTGTTAGATGGAGGGACGCCGTATGAGTCTGAAAATAGAACACTTGTACAAAAGTTTCGGCAGCCTGCAGCTGTTCAGGGACTTTTCCGTCACTTTTGAAGAAGGCCGGATTACCTGCATTCTGGGACCCTCGGGCTGCGGAAAAACCACCCTTCTCAATATCATTGGCGGTCTGGAAACACCCGACAGCGGCACACTCAGCGGATTTGAAGGCCTCACCTTCTCTTATACTTTTCAGGAGCCCAGACTGTTGCCCTGGAAAACCGTCCGCGGCAACATAGAATTCGTGCTGGACCGAAGCCTGCCTCCGGCCCAAAGACGCACCCTGGCCAACGAGTTGATGCAACGCGTGGAACTGGCCGCGTTTGCCGACTACTACCCCTCTCAACTGAGCGGCGGTATGCGGCAGCGGGTATCCATAGCCCGTTCGTTTGCGGTACCCTCGCAGGTGATATTGATGGACGAGCCTCTCTCGGGACTGGACGGAGCCCTTAAGCGGACCCTGCTTGACTGGTTCAGGCAAATCTGGGAGACGGACCGCCGCACGGTCATCTACGTCACGCACGCGCCGGAGGAGGCCGCCCTTATAGGGGACCGCTCCATCACGCTGTAAAAATTAGTTGGAAAATTCTTCCACCGCCCGCCGGAAAGCCGGTTCAACGGGATTGATTACGCGGTAATAGCCCGTGGTGTCAAACAATCTGCGGGCAATCAACGCCTTCATTTGCAAACGGATAATATTTCCCGAGGCGGTCAGTTCTTCCGGTTTGGGCACCAGTTTCTTCTCTGACAGATACGCCAGCAGCGCGTCAAAAGGCACCGCGCTCACAGGCACTGCCGCGTCAAACGCTTCAAAGGTGGCGTATTTGGCTGCCAGTTCTTCCCGGTGCACATCCAGGTAATTGTTCATAAACTCTGTCAACAGGCCGCGCTGCAATATTTGAGAATAGAAGTCGGAATAAAACGTGGTATCGGCCGGTACAAAGACGTCGGGCAAAATACCTCCGCCCCCGTAAACCGTGCGTCCTTTCACCAGCGTCTTGAACACCAATGAATCCGGCACGTGTACGCTGTCTGCGTTAAAGTATTCGCCCCGGGCGTAACGGTCCAGAAACTGCTGATAATACGCCTGTCTGTCCCCCATCTTGTACGATGTCTGGATGACCCGCCCCGAGGGCGTATGGTACCGTGCCACCGTCAGGCGCATCTCGGACCCGTCATCAAATTTGAAGCCCTGCTGCACCAGCCCTTTACCAAAGGAACGCCGGCCAATGATGGTTCCGCGGTCCCAGTCCTGAATGGCCCCCGCCACAATTTCACTTGCCGAGGCCGAAGACTCGTCCAGCAACACCACCAGGGGCGTCTGCTGGAAAAAGCCGTTGCCGCTGGCGCGTTCTTCCCTGCGGGGCATATGCGCCCCCTCGGTGTAGAGCAACAGGCTGCCTTTGGGCAGGAATTGTTCGGCCAGGAACAAGGCGGTACCCAGGTAGCCACCGCCGTTGCCCTGCAAGTCCAGAATAATGCCCCGGGGCATATCCTTGAGGGTGCCAAAGGCCTGTATGAATTCGCTCATGGTGGTCTGGGCAAAACGGCTGATCTTTATATAGACAAGACCCGGTTTTACTTCATAGAACGCATCAATGCTGGTAATGGGAATACGGTCGCGGGTGACTTCAAAAGAAAGCGGTTGCGCGACACCCCTGCGTACCACCCGTAACGCCACCTTGGTGCCTTTGGGGCCGCGCAGATAGCCGTAAACCCCGGTATTGGAAAGCTCGGGACCGCTAATGGATTCACCGTCCACCGCCACAATGCGGTCCTCGGCCCGGATGCCCACACTCTCGGAGGGGCCGCCGGCCACAGGGGTCACCACCACCAGCGAGTCGCGCAGGATGGCAAACTCAATCCCGATGCCCTCAAAATTTCCTTCCAGCGGCTGGTTCATCTCTTCCGCTTCAGAGGCGGTAATATAGGCCGAGTGCGGGTCCAGCTGCTCGGTAATTGTAGACAACAGCCCGTCTATCATTGCGGACGTATTGAGCGTATCCAGATAAAACTCCCGGATATAATACAAAGCCTGCCCCAGGCGGTTAACCTGTTGCATAAATTCTTTTTCCGTTTCTGTGGTTTGACCTTTCAACGGGTTGACGGACGGAGCCGCAACCATACTGCCCGCCAGCAACGCAAGCAGCCACACTGTTTTCTTTATTCGCATAATGTACGGGGTACTTCAAATTCTGTGCCCTCAAGACTCAGGGATGTCCGAGGGAAGACAGCTTGCGCCTGGGACAGAAATTCCCAAACGTCATTATATTTCTGGGAAAAATGCCCCAGCAGCAATTGTTTGACCTGCGCTTCGCGTGCCAGGCAAGCGGCCTGTACCGGGGTACTGTGCAGGTATTTCTGTGCCTTTTCGGTGTCACATTCCAGAAAAGTGGAATCGTGGAAAAGCAGGTCAACTCCCTGCACCCAGCGGGCCAGGTCGGGGAAGGGGGCCGTATCGGTGCAATAGGCCACGCGGCGTGGCAGACTTTTGCGCACCTTGCGTTCCTCAAACAAATACCCATAGGTGGGTACCGTATGGTGTAGCGGCAGAGCGGTAACGGAAAACTCGGACGTGTCAAGCACGGGCTCGGGAACCTCCGCCTGCAAGGGATGGAATATCACTTCATACGATTGTTCTCCGCGACAATGGTAACGGGTATAGTATTGCAACAGGTCGGAGCAGGCTGCCGGTGCGGTAATATGGAGCGGCTTGTGGCGCTCCAGCAGGTTCATGGTGGACAGCAGGCCGAAGATGCCAAAACAGTGGTCTCCGTGCAGGTGCGTGAGAAAAAGGTAGTCAACGGCACCCAATGAAAAACCCAGCTGCCGGAGTCGGAATTGCGTCCCCTCGCCACAATCCAATAAACATAACCGCCCGCGTACATTGAGTACGTGGGCGGTGAAATAAGTATCTTTGGAAGGAACGGCCGAGGCCGAACCCAGATTACTCAGCTTCAGTGGCATTGTTTTCCATTTCTGATTTCAATGCGGCTAATTCGGAGATATCACCCAAAGTCGTTTTTTCCAGATTGGCTTTCAATTTTTTAACCGCTTTCTGCATGGATTCGGCTTCCGTCTCGGGTTTTTCCTTGACCGGAGCGGCTTCTTTCTTCACTTCAGCTTCCCAAATGCGTGCATGGCTTAAAGTGATGCGTTTGGTGGTCTTGTTGAATTCCAAAACCTTGAAAGGCAATTTTTCTTCCAAAGCTACGGCGGTGCCGTCTTCCTTGGCAAGATTCTTCTGGCTTACAAAGCATTCAATGCCGTAAGGCAGGCTAACGGTAGCGCCCTTGTCCACAAAAGCAATCACGGTACCTTCGTGTACGGAACCCGGGGTAAATACGGTTTCGAACACCTCCCAGGGATTTTCTTCCAGCTGTTTGTGTCCCAGACGCAGACGACGGTTTTCCTGATCCACTTCCAGTACCACTACTTCCAGGTTTTCACCGATTGAGGTGAATTCTGCAGGATGTTTCACTTTCTTGGCCCAGGAGAGGTCGCTGATGTGTACCAGACCTTCCACACCTTCTTCCAGTTCTACAAAGATGCCGAAGTTGGTGAAGTTACGCACTACGGCGGTATGTTTGGAACCTACGGGGTATTTTTCTGCAATGGAGGTCCAGGGATCCGGTTTGAGTTGTTTGATACCCAAAGACATCTTGCGTTCTTCTTTGTCCATGGTCAATACAACGGCTTCCACTTCCTGTCCTACTTTCAGGAAATCCTGAGCGCTGCGCAGGTGAGAAGACCAGGAAATTTCGGTAACGTGGATAAGACCTTCCACACCGGGCTGTACTTCTACAAAAGCACCGTAGTCGGCAATAACCACTACGCGGCCTTTGACAATGGCACCCACCTGGATTTCGTCGCTGAGAGCTTCCCAGGGATGAGGAGTAAGTTGTTTGAGACCCAAGGCAATACGTTTCTTGGTATCATCAAAGTCAAGAATAACCACGTTGATCTTCTGGTCAAGTTCCACAATTTCTTTGGGATCATTGATGCGTCCCCAAGACAGGTCGGTGATGTGAATCAAACCGTCTACGCCGCCCAGGTCAACAAAGACACCGTAAGAAGTGATGTTCTTGACGGTACCTTCCAGGATCTGGCCTTTTTCCAATTTGCCGATGATGTCGGCTTTCTGGGCTTCCAATTCGGCTTCAATAAGAGCCTTGTGAGATACGACCACGTTGCGGAATTCGTGGTTGATCTTGACAATCTTGAATTCCATGGTTTTGTTGACAAATACATCGTAGTCACGGATGGGTTTCACGTCAATCTGCGAACCGGGCAGGAAAGCCTCGATTCCAAATACGTCTACAATCATACCGCCTTTTGTACGGCATTTGATGTAACCCTTAACAATTTCGTCCTTTTCACAAGCTTCGTTCACGCGATCCCAAGAGCGCATGGAACGTGCTTTTTTATGTGAAAGCAACAATTGTCCCTTTTTGTCTTCTGCGGTTTCTACATAGACTTCCACTTTTTCACCAACCGCAAGTTCCGGATTGTAGCGGAATTCGTTGATGGAGATGACACCTTCACTCTTGTAGCCGATGTTGACAATAACTTCACGTTTATTCATGGCTACGACGGTACCTTCCACCACGTCGTTTTCAATAATCTTGTTCAGCGTCTGAACGTATTGGTCTTCAATGACACTCTTGTCGGTGTCATAAACCGCATCTTTTTCAAAAGCATCCCAGTCAAATTTGTCAACAGGGATTGATGCGTTGCTTTGTTTCACTTTGGGAAATGTTTCCACTTCGGGAGCTTCTTCGGCAAAAGATTCAACACTCTCTTTAACGTGAGTAATCACTTCTTCTTCCGGAGTCTGGAGCTGATCTTTGGGGGACAATTCTTTTTCTTTAGTCATCTTAGTAAATTTTGTTAAGGTAAGATTGTGAGACTTTATTTATAAAATTCCCTTCTTTTGGGCGCGCAAAAATAAACCTTATTTTTTTAATTATCAAATTAATGTAACTTTGTTATACGAATCTTATATATCCAATGAACAAAACGACTTCCCCCTCCGCATCCGGTATTAAATCGTTTCCTAAAAATTACTGGACGGCTATCACTATGGAGTTTTTTGAACGTGGTGCCTACTACGGTGTACTCTCCATACTTTCTGTGTATATGGTACTTACCCAAAGCGAAGGCGGCCTTGGGTTCTCCCGTGAAGGCGCCAGCGCCATTCTGGGGGTCATCCAGCCGCTGCTCTATTTCCTGCCGCTGTTCAGCGGGGCCATAGCGGACAAGTTCGGCTACCGCAAAGTCCTTATGGCAGCCTTTATGCTATTGATAATAGGCTATTTCTTTGCCGGATACCTTCACTCCTACGGGATGGTCTTTGCCAGTCTCATTGTAATGGCCGTAGGGGCAGGATTTTTTAAACCGGTCATTTCCGGCACGGTGGCCCACTCCACCAATGAAGCCAACTCCACACTGGGATTCGGCGTCTTTTACTGGGCCATCAACCTGGGGGCTTTTCTGTTTCCGCTGCTGCTGGTACCCGTACTCAAACAACAATCTTATTCCTATGTATTCTGGATGGCATCGTGTGCAGCCCTGGTCTTGCTGCTCATCAACCTCTTCATCTACCGCGAGCCGGTAAAGGCCAAGAGTCAGGCCAAGTCGGCACGGGTGGTGCTCAAGGAGATGGCGCTGGTGTTGCGGGACTGGAAGTTTATCCTGATGATTCTGCTGTACTCGGGCTTCTGGATTATGTATTTCCAGATGTACGGCACGGTGCTGTGGTACGTAAACGACCATATGGATATGACTCCGGTGAACCAAACCGTCAATTCATTCCTGGGCCTGTTCTCGTCGCAGCCCACCCACTGGGCCTTTGACGTGGAACACGTCACCGTAATCAATGCCGGGGTCATCATTCTGTTGCAACTGATAGTATCGCGCATTGTGGCGCGCGCCAAGGCCCTGCCCACCATCATTACGGGGATTGGATTCGGGGCTGCCGGTATGGCCATTCTGTCCCTTTCGGACCAAGCCTGGGTCTTTATCATTGGCTGTGTGGTGTTCACCCTGGGAGAAATGACAGCCCACCCCAAATTCAACTCGTTTGTGGGACTCATTGCCCCGCAGGATAAAAAGGCGCTGTATATGGGATATTCTTTTTTCTGCAGCGTCATAGGCAGTTTTGTGGGTAGCTTCATAGGCGCCCCGCTCTACAACAAATTCGTGGTGGCCCAAAACAACCCCTCCGCCCTGTGGATTCTCTTTGCCTGCATAGGTCTTACCAGTATGGTGGGCCTGATTCTTTACAATACGTTTATAATTAAAAAAACTGATAAATGAATATTCCGGAACGCATAGAGGCCCTACGCCGGTTGATGACCTTGCACCATTGGGATGCCGCCGTCATTTCCGGCACCGACCCGCACGCCGGGGAGTACCTGCCCGAACGCTGGCAGCAACGCCGCTGGATAAGCGGTTTTACCGGATCCTACGGCACCGTGGTGGTAACCCCCACACAGGCCGGCCTCTGGACCGACACACGTTATTTCATTCAGGCCGCCAAAGAATTGGAGGGCAACGGGATTGAACTGCACAAACTGCGCGTACCCGGTGCGGTGGATTACCCCGCCTGGCTGGCCGGCATCCTGCCGCAAAACGGTGTGGTGGGTATTGACGGATTGTGTTTCAGTGTGGCGGCCACCCGTGACCTGGCCGTGGCGCTGGCTCCCGTACAGGGCCGCATAGAAAACCTGCCCGACTTTCTTGACGCCATCTGGACAGACCGACCCGGAGTCCCGCTCAATCCCCTGTTTTTGTTAGACGTCAACTATTCCGGCCGCAGCGCCGCCGACAAATTGGCCCGGTTGCGGGAACAAATGGCTAGCGAGCATTGCACGCACTTCATACTCAACAGTCTGGACCAGATAGCCTGGCTGTTCAACCTGCGCTGCCAGGACGTGTCCTATAACCCCGTGGCCATTTCTTACGCCCTGGTGGACTCCCAAAAGGCCGTCCTCTACATCCTGCCGCAAAAAGTGGGACACACCGTTCGCCAACTGCTGGAAGCGGAAGGCATCACCACGGCCCCTTACGACCGGTTGCTTGCAGACCTTTCCCAAATTCCGGCCGACAGCCGCGTATGGATGGACGGAAGTTGTATGAATTTTGCCGTGTACAACACGCTCAAGGCGCATTGCGGTGAGGGTCTTGTAGACAAAACATCTCCCGTACTGCTGGACAAAGCGCTCAAAAACCCCGTGGAAATTGAGGGATTCCGCCTTGCCTACCTCAAAGACGGCATAGCCCTCACCCGCTTCTTCCGCTGGCTGGAGCACACCGTCCGCGCCGACATAGAAGTGACCGAGTGGGACGCCGCCGCTAAACTGTCCGCCCTGCGCGCCCAGGCCGACGAGGCTATGGGAGACAGTTTCCACTACATCTCGGCCTGGGGCCCCAACGCGGCCCTGCCGCATTACTTCCCCACCCAAACACAATGCTGCTGTCTGGAAAAGAAAGGCTTGTACCTGATTGACTCGGGCGGGCAATACCTGCACGGCACCACCGACATTACACGCACCATCCCCCTGGGTCCGCTCACGGAACTGGAAAGGGAAGATTATACCCTGGTACTCAAGGGAATGATTGCCCTAAGCACGGCCGTGTTCCTGAAAGGGACCCACGGAACCAACCTGGATATCCTGCCCCGCCTGCCCCTCTGGAAAGCCGGCCGCAACTACGGTCACGGCACCGGCCACGGCATTGGCCACTACCTCTGCGTACACGAAGGTCCGCAAGACATCCGTCTGGCCTGGAGAGACCAGCCCGTTCTGCCCGGAATGGTCACCTCCAACGAGCCCGGCATGTACCGCGAGGGGTTGCACGGCGTACGTCACGAGAACGTAGTACTGTGTGTGGAAGCCAACCCCGCCTCAAACGAATTCGGCGACTGGCTGCAGTTTGAAACACTGACCCTCTGTTATATAGACACCACTCCCCTGCTCAAGGAATTAATGACCGCAGAAGAGACGGACTGGCTTAACCGCTACAACCGCCATGTCTACGACACCCTGTGCCCCTATCTTGAGCCCGAGGAAAAAGAATGGCTGGAAAGCAAAACCCTGCCGCTGTAGACTAACCGCCCTGCTGCGCCGGAATACCGCTGTCAGCGTACAAATCCAGCATCCGTCGCACCGTCTCTTCGGTCGGTGTGTAGAACGGATCTTCTGGCAGCACGGCCTGCGGATTGAGCCGCAATAGTTTGTGGCGTCCGTAATTGTGATACGGCAGAATATGCACTTCCCTGAGCTGCCCCGCGTTCCGCAGCCGGCAAACGAAGGCTAACATGGCCTCAATTTCCTGCGGCGTATCGTTTACTCCACCCACAAAGGGAATGCGAATGGCGAAAGGCACCCCCGCCAAGGCCACTTTCATTATATTACTATGTATCAATTCATTGGGTACCCCCGTGAAAAATTGATGCCGGGCGCTGTCCATCACTTTCAAGTCTATCAAAAACAAATCGGTCAATCCCAAGACGCGGTCCACCGTTTTGGCCGAGACATACAGACAGGTGTCCACCGCGCGGTGAATCCCCTGCCATCCGCATTGCTGCAGCAGGGCCACCAGCATATCGGCTTGTTGCAGGGGTTCGCCGCCGGTAAAGGTGACCCCGCCGCCCGAGCGGTCAAAGAAAATCTGTTCGCGCAAAATGCAATCCATCACTTGAGCCACGGTATAAGTGGCTCCGCACACTTCCAGGGCTTTGGACGGACACAGGTCGGGGCGGGTATGGTTTTGGCAGGACCCGCAACCGATGCATTGCCCTGCGGTGAAGAGCACCTGCTCGGTGGAAGCCTGACTCTCGGGATTATGACACCAGGCACAACGTAGCGGACAGCCCTTGAAATACACGCTGCACCTTATACCGGGCCCGTCGTGCACGGCATAACGCTTGATATCAAAAATACATCCGGTAGTCTGCATCACGCGTTGCTAAAACGATTCCTGCGCGGTACGGCTTATCACGTCTTCCTGCAGGGCGGCGTCCATATGGTTGAAATAATCACTGTAGCCCGCCACGCGCACCAACAGGTCGCGGTACAACTCGGGACGTTGCTGCGCATCACGCAAGGTGGCGGTATCCACTATGTTAAATTGGATGTGATGGCCTCCAAGGGAAAAATAACCGCGAATCAGCGCCATAAGGTTTGAAATATCCGCGTCGGTCTTCAGCAGCGAGGGGACAAACCGCTGGTTAAGCAGGGTGCCGCCCGACTTTACCTGGTCCAGTTTACCCAGCGAGCGCACTACGGCCGAGGGACCGTTCAGGTCCGCTCCGTGAGCCGGCGAGGTGCCGTCAGAAAGCGCCCTGCCCGCCAAACGTCCGTTGGGAGTGGCACCGGTGACCGAACCAAAATAAACGTGACAGGTAGTGGAGAGCATATTCAGATGGTAACAGTTGCCTTTGTCGCCGGGGTCTCCCTTGATGTTGGGCCTGCCTTCTATGGCATCATACAGACTGTTGTACAGACGTACCGCCAGACTGTCGGCGTACGGGTCATCATTGCCAAAGCAGGGGGTATGGTGAATGATGTACTGACGCATCTTTTCATTACCCTCAAAGTTGTCATCCAGGGCCTCCCTCAGTTGGGCCATTGTATAACGACGGTCTTCAAACACGTGTTTTTTGAGGCAGGACAGGCTGTCGGTGACGGTTCCCAGACCGGTGCACTGAATGTACGAGGTATTGTAGCGCGGGCCGCCGTCGTAATAGTCACGGCCTTTGGTGATGCAATCGTCAATGAGTACGGACAGGAAGGTGGCCGGGGCGTATTTGGCAAACATCCGGTCAATGTAGTTGCTCACCTGCATCTTCTGGTCCACAATGTATTGGATTTGGGCACAGAAGGCCCGGTAGAAATCATCAAAGTCGGTAAAGGAGATCGGGTCACCGGTTTGGATGGAAACCGTTTTGCCGCTCACCGGGTCCGTCCCGTTGTGAAGGGTGAGTTCCAGTATCTTGGCCACATTAAGGTAACCTGTCAGCAGGTAAGCCTCTTTCCCAAAGGCCCCCACCTCTATGCAGCCGCTGCAGCCGCCCTCACGGGCATCGGCCACGCTTTTGCCCTGACGCATCAACTCCTGCACGTAAGTATCGCAGTTGAAAATCGACGGGTAGCCGTATCCCTTGCGGATGACCTCGCAACCTCGGCGCAAAAAGCGGTCCGGCGTGCGGACCGACAGGTGCAGCGAGGTGCCGGGTTGCAGCAGGTGGATGTCTTCTATGACCTCGAGCATCAGGTACGACACTTCATTCACCGCGTCGCTTCCATCGGCATTGACCCCGCCGATGTTGATGTTTGTAAAGTCGTTGTAAGTGCCGCTCTCTTTGGCCGTGATGCCCACCTTTGGGGGTGCGGGATGATTGTTGACCTTTATGAAGAAGCAACTTAGCAGTTCTTTGGCTTCTTCACGGGTCAGACGCCCCTGCGCCAGGTCGCGCTCATAAAACGGAGCCAGGTGCCGGTCAAAGTGACCGGGATTCATAGCGTCCCAGCCGTTGAGCTCGGTAATGGTACCCAGATGCACAAACCAGTACATCTGAATGGCTTCGCGGAAGGTTTCCGGGGCGTGTGCGGGAACCCGACGGCATATCCGGGCAATCTCTTCCAATTCAGCCGCACGGGCGGTGCGCCCCTCACTCAGGCAGGCGGCGGCCATTTCCGTAGCCAGGTCCGCATGGCGGTTGGCAAAGACAATGAGAGCGTCGCAAGAAATTTCCATGGCGTGCAGCTCTTCCTGGCGGTCGGTAGCGTAAGGATCGTTAAGAAAGTCCAGATGGGACAGTGCGGTGTGAATTTGCTCCTTGAAATCGAGCATCCCGTAACGGTAAATCTTTCCGTCCAGAGCGGTGTGACCGGGGGCGCGCTGCTCCATGAATTCGGTAAAATAGCCACATTCGTATAAATCCCTCCAGGTTTGCGGCACGTGAGAGAAAATGCGTTCGCGCTGGGTACGGCCCTTCCAGTAGGGAATGATTTCCCGGGCGTAGGTATCTATGTCTTCTTGAGAGATGGTGTAGCGTTGCAGTTCGCGCGTGTTAAGCACCTGCAGGTCCTGCACGCTGTGGCAGGTCAACTCGGGAAAGGTGGGCACGGCCTTGGGGTTGGGACCGCGCTCGCCCACAATGAGCTCGTCCTCTCCAATATACAAGGTCTTCTTTTGGCAGATTTCCATAAAATTGAGGGCCCGCAACACGGGTAGCGGGTATTTTCCCTCATTTTCTTTATAGAAAGCCGTTTCTATGCAGGCGCGCTCTATGCTCAATGACGGTTGGGCGTCAAACGACTGTAGGCGCAATCTTTCAATTCTGGGAGTCATGGCGGTTATTTAATCACTTTTCTTTTTCTGAACACCAAAACAGCGAACATCACCGAGAAAACCATCAGCACTATGATGAGGATAAAGTCCCACAGTGTATCCCCTCCAAGCATGGGCAGTTTAATGTTCATACCGTAGATGCTGGCAATCAGTGTGGGAGGCATCAGCAACAGGGAGACGAAAGTAAAGATACGCATCAATTTGTTCTGGTCCAAGTTAATAAGACCAAGGACGGTATTCTGCAGGTATTCCAGACGTTCAAAGCTGAAGTTGGCGTGGTTAATGAGAGAGTCCACGTCGCGGTTGAGCACTTCCAGCTTGGCAAACACGTCGCGCGGGAATTTGTCGCTCTTGAGGATGCTGGAAATCATACGCTGCTTGTCCACGCCGTTTTCCCTGACCACCATGGTGTTTTCCTGCAGCTGATTTACATCCAGCAAAAATTCGTCGCCCATGGATTCGCCCAGGTCCATCCGTTTGGCCAGTTGCGAGATTTCTTTGGCCAGAATTTCAATCAGGTCCGCGTCCACGTCAATTCGGTTTTCCAGAATGCTGACCATTATGTGGTAGCCGGTGGGGAAAAGTCGCATGTTCTTGAGCAGCCGACGCTGCACCTCGGTAAGGGAACGCAACGGGGCATGACGCAGGGTCACCAGAATGCCCTCGCACAGAATGAACGAGACGGGCTCGGACAAATATTCTTCGGGCCCCGGAATCAGGAAGTTGGTGTTGGCAAATATGGTGTTTTCCGTCTCGGAATAGCGGGAAGAAGATTCAATTTCTTCTGCCTGCGCCCGGCTTTGCAGGGTAGTGTCCAGAAAATCCTCGGCCGTGCGCTTCTCGTCACCGGTGGGATTGTTGAGGTCTATCCACAACACATCGTCCAGCCCTAAGGTATCCAGGATGGCGGCATTGGTTTCGCTTAAAATATGTCCGGTTGATTTGTAAAAAATTTCGATCATAACACAAGTATTTATAGGTGAAACATTTCTTTGGAAAACGTTTACCTACACCCTCGCGGTTTTGAACGAACTTTTGCAGCGATTTGCCAATAGGCCATCAAACAACCTGTATGTTCCATACGTTTACGCATAACACCTTAGTTTTTTGTGTTTTATGGCCCTGTTGGGCGTAAATTATTATTTAGTTAGCCACCCGGCATTTTTTTGGCTTTGAATTTTGCGCAAAGGTAATTACTTTTTTGAAATTTAGTATCTTTGGAACCGTTATCAATTTTTTACGTCATGCGTCAAAAAACTCATTTTATCCTTGCAGCCTGCGCCCTGCTGCTGAGTGCCTCGTGTGCCCCCATTGCCGAGTCCCCCGAACTATACGGCGACAAATCTCCGGAAGTAGGTTTCATGTCTACAACCAAAGTGCAATTGGTCAACGACTTGGGAGAAACATTTCCCTCCGCCACCCGCATTTTCTATGAAAAAATATCGGACTACAAACACGGAGCCGATTCCACCAAAGCCAAAGTCGCGGAAGTCATCCGTTACGAAGGCCAGACCCCTTACGAGGCCGACCGGCTGTACGTAATGCTGGACGGGCTGTTGTGCGCCACAGTAATTGTATTCAACACCAACACACCGGAATTCACCACTATCCTTACCAATTATCTGAACCGCTACTTCCGTATAGACTTTGAATACATTCTGCAGGTAAGCGGGATGGATGTGGAACCCGCAGACTTGGATAGTGACCACCAGTACCTGCTGGATATGTTCCGGTCAGATATGTTCCTGTCCAAGACACAACCGGAAGAAGAGGCCGACACGTTTGACCAATGGATCAACACCATGATAGGCTACTCTATGATTATCCGCAGCGACTTCCCCTACCGCACGGGCAGCGGAGCCTATTCGCTGTTGATTTATCTGGATGTCAATTCCATCATTGAGTTGGCCAAGATTTATGACCGGCTGGGCTTGGTGGATTTTATACTGGAACAGTTACCCCTATAGCAGCAGATCTCCGGGGACCAAACGGGCAAACGCCACAAAATCCTGCGGAGAAAGTTTCAGTTGCATCCCGCGGATGCCGGCACTGATATAAATAAAAGGAGCCTCCAACGCATCCCGGTGCAGAAATCCCGGATACGGTTTTTTCATACCTATTATGGTGCAGCCGCCACGGATATATCCGGTGAGCGGCTGTAATTCTTTCAAATGAATAAGGTCGCAGCTCTTGTTGCCCGACAAGCGGGCCGCCTTCCTTAGGTCTACCTCGCCGTCACCGGGAATAATGCACACAAAGACCCCCGTGCGGTCACCGCGCAATACCAGCGTCTTATACACAAAACGGATATCCTCGCCCAGCTGGGCCGCTATGTGTTCGGCACCCAAGTCCGACTCATCCACCTTATATTCTATAAGCCGGTACGGCACCTTGGCCTTGTCCAGCAAGCGGGCGGCATTTGTTTTTTGCATAGGTAAGATGCCGGTCAATTTACTTTGACGTATATCTCGGTTTGAGAAATTCCCAGTTTGGTACCCTTGACTTCCAGCGTACCGTCCTCAAGCAGGGTGATTTTACCCTTGGCCACCAACCCGAAACGCGGATGGTAGATGTGCGACGTGCTCCACCCGTCACCCTTCCAGCGGATGTCCTTGATATAAACCAGCCCTATGAGCGAGCGGCTTCGTAGCGCCTTATCCGGATTCTTAACGTCCTTGGGCGGCCGGCCGTCAATGTATTCTTCCTCCGGGAGCCATACAATGCGGGCCTGGTAAGCGCCGTCGGCATTCTTTTCAAAACAGGTGCGGGTGACCTCTTTCCGTGACTGCCAGGTACCCAGCAGGTCATCGGGATGTTGGGCGCGGGCGGGAAGGGTACACAGAAGGGCGCTCAGCAAAGCGGTAAGGAATATACCTATCCGTTTCATTCTTCTTCCAATTCAATGTGGGTATTCAGGTATCTGTTACTTACGGCATAAATAGCCATAGAGAATTCCGGTTGCCTGGCAATGGCGTCAAACACAGCGGCCGCAGCCTCAATTTTTGCTGCCTCGACATCTGACCGCTGCAAAGCATCCCGACCGGTACAGGCAGCAAAGACGAGCAAAACAAAAGCAGAAGAAAGAACCATCTTTTTCATTAGATTTTTATAAATGGGGTTACAAATATAGAAAAAACGGGGCTGTTTTGCCCTCGTTAGGCCAAAACTTGCTAACTTAGCACCCCATGAATACATTCTGTATAGCCTTTATCTACATAGCCGCTCCCATAGCCATCATTCTGCTGTACAAGCGGTATAAATTCTTTTCCAAAATAGGAACCGTGCTTATGGCCTACGCCGTGGGCATAATAATGTCCGTCACGGGCATTATGGATGTGCCGGATACCCAACAGGGCACCCTGCAAGGCGTTCAGGAATGGCTGATGAACCTTACCGTGCCCCTGGCCATTCCCCTGATGCTGTTCTCATCGCATTTTGCCCTGTGGTTTGCCACACTCAAAAAGACCGTGGCCGCTCTGTGTTCGGGGCTCATAGCGGTCACCATTACCGTAACGCTGGCATACATGCTGTTCCGCAACTCGGGTCTGCCGGATGCCTGGAAGACCGCCGGGCTGCTGGTAGCCATGTATACCGGAGGCACCCTCAACTTTGCCTCGCTCTCGCGTATTCTGGAGGTGGACAACAGCACCTACATTCTGGTACAGACCTTTGATACCTTCCTGGGCTTCCTGCTGCTGCTCTTTGTGATAGGCGGCGGGTACAGGCTCTTCCGCAAACTGCTGCCGGCAACGGGCAGCGCGTCCGCGGACCGGGATGCGGAAGCCTCGGCCAAAAACGGCGGGACGCAAGAGGCTTTTGAGGACTATTCGGGGATGTTTGCCAGGGGGACGTTCGGGAGGCTGTGCGGGGCGCTGGGACTGTCCGTGGCCTGCCTTGCCGTGGGAGCCGGGGCCGCCCTGTTGCTGACCGGTAGCCTGAGCGAGCTGGTGGTCATCCTCACCATCACCACCCTGGCCATTGCCGCCTCGTTTGTGCAACGCATCCGCCAGATTCCCAAGACCTTTGAACTGGGCATGTACTTCATACTGCTGTTCAGCGTGGTCATTGCCTCGCAATTTGACATAAGCAGCCTCTTCAGTCACGAAAGCCTCACCCTGCTGGGAATGATTGGATTTGTGCTGATTACGTCCGTACTCATTCACCTGCTGCTGGCCCGGCTTTTCAAAGTGGAGGGCGACCTGTTCACCGTATCGCACATCGGCTTGCTCTTCTCGCCGCCTTTCATTCCACCGGTGGTGGCCGCCATGAACAACCGCAAAGTACTGGTGAGCGGCATCATCATTGGCCTTATTGGGTACGCCTGCGGCACCTATCTGGGCACCCTGATGGCCGAGTTGTTTCACTGGATTGGATAAGCTATGCGTGTTAAAATCTGCTGTATAAGTTCTGTGGAGGAAGCCGCTCTGGCCGTCGGTTGCGGGGCCCACGCCCTGGGACTGGTGGGGCATATGCCCAGCGGACCCGGAGTCATTGAAGACGGGCTTATACGGGAGATTGCAAGGAGCGTGCCTCCGGGAGTCAATACGTTCCTGCTCACCTGCCATACCTCGGCCAAAGAGATTGTGGCGCATTACCGCAGGACGTACACGCAAGTGATCCAAATGGTGGATTACGTGCATCCTTCACAATACCAGCTCATCAGGCAGGAACTACCGCACGTGAAACTGGTGCAGGTGATACACGTCATGGACCAAGCCTCCGTGGCCGAGGCCCTGGACGCCTCGCGCTACGCCGACGCCCTGCTGCTGGACAGCGGCAACCCCACCCTGGCCGTCAAGGAATTGGGCGGTACGGGACGCACCCACAACTGGGAACTGAGCCGCCAGATCGGCCGACAATGCGGAGTTCCCGTGTTTCTGGCGGGAGGACTGAACCCGGCCAATATTTCCCGGGCCGTTGAATCCGTAAACCCCTTTGGGGTGGATATTTGCAGCGGCGTACGTACCGACGGTAAACTGGACGCGGAAAAGCTGCGTGCGTTGTTTGCCGCATTGTCCCTGTAAAAACAATTCTTATGAAAATACTCATTTTGTCGTGCGTAATGGGCGAAGGCCACAACTCGGCGGCTAAAGCCCTTCTGGAATACTTCACGCTGCAACACGTGGAATGTGAAATGCTGGACACCCTGTCTCTGGTAAGCCAACAGGTATCGCAGACGGCGGCCGACCTCTACGTGTTCACCACCAAGTCATCACTCTTTGAGATGCTGTACAAGGCCGGTTCACTGATTACCAACCCCAAGGTAAAATCCCCGGTCTATATGGGCAACAAACTGTACTGTGAAAAGTTGCACCGATACATCATGGACAACCACTTTGACACCATCATCTGCACCCACCTTTTCCCTGCCGAGGCCCTCACCGCCCTGCGCCGCGCCAAGGAACCGCCCCGGAAGACCCTCTTTGTGATGACCGACTACACCTGCATCCCCTTTGTGGAAGAAACACAGTTGGACGCCTACATAGTCCCCCACGAACACCTGATAGAAGAATGTGTAAGCCGAGGCCTTCCACGCACCAAACTTTACCCCTACGGCATTCCGGTACGCCAAGCCTTCTACTCCAAACAGTCGCGTGACACCGCACGCACCGAATGCCGCCAACTGTTTGGAGACCACCTGGACCCTTCCCAGCCTTGGATGCTGGTAATGTCCGGCAGCATGGGCTTTGGAAACATTCAAGCCCTGGTGAAAGAACTACTGAACTCCTGTAAAGAAAATATCCGCCTGTTCCTGGTCTGCGGCAACAACGAAAATCTCAGAGAAACCCTCACCGACGAATTCGGTTCCAACCCGCAACTAAGCATACTGGGATTCACCGACCGGATCTCCACCCTCATGGACGCCTGCGACGTCTTGTTCACCAAACCCGGCGGCTTGTCAAGCACCGAGGCCGCCGCCAAAAACATCCCCATGATCCACACGGCCCCCATCCCCGGCTGCGAAACCCAGAACGCCCACTTCTTCCTGTACCACAACATGGCCTACAGCAGCACCGACGTCAAGGAACAAGTGCGCCGAGCCCTGCTCCTGTGCCACAACCCCGCCTACCGCGGTGCCATGCAACTTTCCCAGCATGCCAATATCAATTACAATTGCTGCAGGGATATTCTGGAGCTGGCACGGAAGGAAGGGTAGAAACGGGGGGAGATTCATCCAAATAGATTTTCCGGGCAACTGACTATTGACGATGACCGGTGACGTTAATCGCAATTTTCGTAGATAGTCGGCCACTTCTATGGCCCACAGTGTACGTTTTTAGCGATAAACGTAGATAGTCGGAATTACCATAAAC
>CAZKPB010000023.1:0-30028 GCA_964554535.1 uncultured Muribaculaceae bacterium
ACAATTCACACTCCCGCCGCCTTCAGCTGCGCGGGGGCTGCTGCCGCCGGCGCGGTGTGGCTCTTTCAAGAGGGGGGAATGGGCCACTAGTTAGGTCACTTCGCTTACAGAATTTCTTTTAGCCGGGTGAGGTGCAAACTGTTGGATCCTTTGATAAGGAGGGTGTAGCCGCTCAAAGGGGTCTGCTTCAGGTGTTCCATAAGCGAGTCTACGTTGGGGAAGCAGTGGGCGGGCAAGGTGTGTTGCGGGGTACAGGCTTGCTGTCGGCCGCCGGCTTCTTGAGCCGCGCGGGTGAAGTTTTCTCCCACCCAGAAGACTTGAGAGTTTGGGTGCTGTTGCACGAAGGAGTTTACCCGCTCTACTACGCGGGCGTGTTCGCTTTCGCTTGTGGTACCCAATTCACGCATATCGCCAAGGATAAAGCATTTGGGGTTGTCTGCAGGGAGTTGTTCAAAACTGTCCAACGAGGCGGCCATGCTGGTTGGGTTGGCGTTATAGGCGTCAACCACCAGGGTGTTGCGGTCGGTTTGAATCCATTGCGAACGGTTGTTGGTGGGTTGGTAGGCGGCTATGGCGGCGGCGGCGCGGGCGGGATCTACGCCAAAGTGGCGGCCAACGGCCAGGGCCGCCAGGATGTTGTGGAGGTTGTATTGCCCTATCAGGTGGGTTTGGATGGGGGGGTAGCCGGCTATTTGGACTTGCAGGGCTCCCTGGCTCCGGTCCCGGGTGCAGTTGACGCTTTGGCAGGAGATGCCGTAGGGTGTAAGGGGGTAGTTGGAATCTTCCGGGGTAACTCCCGCATCTTGGAGCATTTTATACAGCAGAGGCTCTTCCGTGTTGTAGAAGATGTGTCCGCCGTGTGTCACCAGGTGTTGGTACAGGGCGCCTTTGCAGGCCATCACTCCTTCTATGGAACCGAATCCTTCTAGATGGGCCTTGCCCACGTTGGTAATCAGGCCCAGGGTGGGCTGTACCAGGTCCACCAGTTGTGCAATTTCTTCGGGATGGCTGGCCCCCATTTCTATAAGACCAATCTGCGTTTGGTCGTCCAAGTGCAGCAGGCTCAGAGGTACCCCTATGTGGTTGTTGAGGTTGCCTTGTGTGGCGGTAACGCGGTAGGTGGTGGAAAGTACGGCGTATATCAACTCTTTGGTGGTGGTTTTTCCATTGGTGCCGGTAAGAGCAATAACAGGTATTGACAAACTCCGACGATGCAGGGCGGCCAGTTGCTGCAGGGTGTCCAATACGTCCGGGACCCACAGCAGTTGCGGATGCGGGCTGTCTTTCCAGGCCGGGTTGTCCACCACGGCACAGGCCGCTCCCTTGGCTAATGCGTCAGCGGCAAAGTCGTTGGCGTCAAAGCGCTCTCCCTTGAGGGCAAAAAAGAGGCAACCCGGAGTGATTTGCCGGGTGTCGGTGCAAATGACGGGGTGTCGGCGGAAGATGGGGTACAGGGTATTGGGGGTGATGTCCATAGCGTTGGTGAATAGTTCTTGCAAAGATAGTAATCCCGGGGGATGCATCATAAAAAAGTCCGGAAGCATTTCCGGACTGACAAGGGTGAAAGATGGGATTCGAACCCACGACCTCTAGAGCCACAATCTAGCGCTCTAACCAACTGAGCTACGATCACCGTTTTAAGGACTGCAAAAGTACAACAAATATTTAGATAGGCAAAAATTTTGCGCCCTGCCTTGTTTGCCGCGCTTCCAGCCGCTCATCCAGCCGCCGCAGAATCTCTACGTTGCGTATAAGGCCCCAGGGGGTGGCGTTTACAAAACGAGGCGGTACTTCGCCTACAATGCGTTCTATATAGATGTCTTGGCGCAGGCGCTCCAGAAAATCCACCACAAAATCCAGGTATTGGTCCAGGGTAAAGGTTACAAACCGATCGGGGTATTGCGCAAATTCCTGTTCCATGGCGGTGCCGCGCACTATCTGTAGCTGATGCAGTTTCAGTCCGGTAATGGGAAGTGCCGACAGCAGAGACGCCTCGGCAAGCATCTGTTCCCGGCTTTCCGTGGGCAGTCCCAGTATGAGGTGTGCCGTGGTATGCAGGCCTCTGGCGGCGGCTTGGGTGATGGCCCGTTGCGCCTGCTCAAAGGTGTGGCCGCGGTGAATATGGTCCAATGTGGCGTTGTAGCACGATTCCACCCCGAATTCCAGCAGGATGATTTTCTCCCGGGCCAGAGAGGCCAGGTAATCCAGTTTGGCTTCATCTACGCAGTCGGGCCGTGTACCAATGACCAGGCCGGCAATGCGCGGGTCTTCAAGAGCCGGCCGGTAAATTTGTTTGAGTTGTTCCAGCGGGGCGTGGGTATTGGAATACGGCTGAAAATAGGCCAGATAGCCTCCCGCCCGGCGGTAGCGGACTTTGTGGAAGGCAATGCCCTCGTCAATCTGTTGCGTGATGCTTTTGTCCGGGGTGCTGTAGGACGGATGGAAGGCCGCGTTGTCGCAATAGGTGCAACCTCCCAAGCCCACGGTGCCGTCGCGGTTGGGGCAGGAAAAGCCGGCATCCACCACCACTTTCTGCAGGCGGGTGCCGTATTGTTGCATAAAATAGCCGGTAAAGGCGTGATAACGTTTGTTTTCTGCCATAGCGCGTTTGGCTGCGGGTGTGCTGCAAAGATAGGAAGATGTGTAGTTTTTTGTACCTTTGCCACACTATGTACAAATACTTTCTCCCCCTCCTTGCCGTTTTGGCATTGTGCGGCTGTGGCGGTAATAAAAAACTGCAGCAGTTGGAAACCATCTCGCAACAGATGCAGTTGGCCTTTGCCCCCGACTCGCGCGAGAAAGTGTATGAAGTGTCTTTTGTCCCCGACAAAAAGCACCGGACTTATATTGCCAAAGGGGTCACCACAGAGGCCGAGGCCATAGCCGGAGTGGAAGCTGCTGCACGGGCCCAGGGTCTGCCGTTGACAGACAGCATAGTCCTTTTGCCCGACGTCACAGCCCTGGACGGAAAGACCCGCGGGGTCACCGCTTTCAGCGTGGCCACCTTGCGCTACCAACCCGACTATGCGGCCGAACAGGCTACCCAGACGCTTATGGGGATGCCGTTGCAGGTACTGGAAAAAAACGACAGCTGGACCCGTGTGGTCACTCTGGAAGGTTACGTGGCATGGGTTCCTGCATTGAGCGTGGTATATATGACGGACCGGGAGTTTGAAGCTTGGCAGCAGGTCCCCAAGGTGATTGTGACGGCTTATCAGACCTTGTTTCGGGAAGAAGCCCTGCCCGGGGCGCAGGTAGTGGCGGACGGGATAATGGGCAACGTGGTGGAGCTTTTGGAAAAGACGCCTCTGTATTACCGGGTGAAATTACCCAACGGCACACCGGCCTGGCTCTCACGCTTGGACGCCGAACCTTTTGACCAATGGGTGGAATCGCGCTACCCGTCTGAAGACAGTATTATAGGCACCGCTTTTAAGTTTGTGGGCTTTCCCTACCAGTGGGCGGGAACTTCCGTAAAGGCAATGGACTGCAGCGGTTTTACCAAGACGGTGTATTTTCTCAATGGGATCATTCTGTTAAGGGACGCCTCGCAGCAGGCCCGTATGGGGGAGCCGGTGGACATCAGTCAGGGCTGGCAAAATCTGCGTACCGGAGACCTGATTTTCTTTGGTCGAAAAGATACTCCCGAGCGTAAAGGAAATGTAACCCATGTGGGTATATATATAGGTGACGGACGTTTTATTCACTCGGCCTCTTACGTGAGGGTGAATTCTCTGGATCCCATAAGCTCCGTGTACTATGAAGGCTCTCCGCGGCTGGTAAAGGCCGTGCGCATTTTGTCGCACGTGGACGACGGGACGGGAGCGGTTTCCGTGACGGCGCATCCCTGGTATGGCTTGGCTCAATAAAAGATATTATGGACACTTCCAGACGAAATTTCTTAAAGACATCGGCAGCCCTGGCGGCGGCCGTGGCGGTGGGTTCTCCGGCGCATCTGTTTTCTTCTCCTCCGCATAAGGGCGTTTTGGCGCGAGGCGCCAAAGGTTCCAACAAAATGGAATTGACCTTTGAACCGTTTGAGGCCCGTATGAAACACGTGTTCACCGTGTCCAATTTTTCACGTTCCACCACGCCCATTGTCCTTACCAAAATCACTTACGACGGGTATACCGGTTACGGAGAAGCGTCTATGCCTCCTTATTTGGGAGAAACGTCCAACTCGGTAATGGATTTTCTGAAACGTGTAGATTTGAGCCGGTTTTCCTCTCCCTTCCAACTGGAAGAGATTCTCACCTACGTGGACAATCTGGCCACCAACAATACGGCGGCCAAGTGTGCGGTGGATATTGCGTTGCACGACCTGGTAGGAAAAATCATGGGACAGCCCTGGTGGAAAATCTGGGGATGGACCAATCAGAACCTGCCCAGCACCAGCGTCACGGTGGGGCTTACCTATGTGGACGATGACGCGTCAAAGGGAGTGGATATAGAGCAGGTGAAAGAAAAAACGCGCGAATGTCTGCCTTACAATCTGATTAAAGTCAAACTGGGCAACACGGAGCTGACCGACCGCACCATGATAGAAACCATCCGCCAAGTAACGGATCTGCCCATTGTGGTGGACGCCAACCAGGGATGGCCCAATAAAACCCACGCCTTGAAGATGATTGAGTGGCTGGCCACCAAAGGGGTCGAGATGGTGGAACAGCCTATGTCCAAGTTGTATCTGGACGATGCGGCCTGGCTACGCGAGCGCAGTCCGCTGCCCCTTATTGCCGATGAGGCCTGCCAGCGGCTGGGCGATATGGCAAAACTCAAGGGCGTGTACGACGGCATCAATATTAAACTGATGAAGTGTACCGGTATGCGCGAAGCCCATAAAATGATTACCTTAGCCCGCGCATTGCATTTGCGGGTCATGATGGGCTGTATGACCGAAACGTCGGTGGCCATATCGGCCGCCGCCCAGTTTGCCAGCCAACTGGAATGGGCGGATTTGGATGGTAATTGGCTGATTGCCAACGACTGTTTTACCGGCATGCAGGTAGTGGACGGCCACATTACTTTGGAAGACAAGCCCGGCATTGGGGTTACCCCGCTGGCATAGATATACATTTGATAACAACTAAACTAATTTTAGTATTATGGCAAATAATTTAAGAACGCTAAAGAAAGACATTGATTTTTTAATTGACCAGGTGATTTCGGAGTGCTGTACCTTTATGTACATGAATCCCAACAAGAAACAAGAGGAAGCCATTGCTCTTATAAATGAAGCGATAGATTTGAGGACTACTATGATCAACCGCGTGAACAACGTGCAGGACAATCCGGTAAAACCTTACTTCAATCAGGTGAAACAGGATCTTATCAAAGAAGTGGACGCTTTATTCACTAAGATAAGTGACTTTGCAAAATAATGCACTCTTACGGCTTGCCGCCAAAAGAGTAGTGTTGTTGGACGGGGCTATGGGCACTATGATTCAGCGCCGTAGCCCCTCTTTTCCTTCCGGGATGGAGGGAAACAACGATATTCTGGTTCTTACTCAACCTGCTGTCATTCAAGATATTCACAAAGAATACGTGGCGGCCGGTGCAGACATCATTACCACCAATACCTTTAATGCCAACCGCATATCTCAACAGGATTACGGCTGTGCAGACAAAGTAACCCAAATGAACCTGGCGGCGGCCCGGCTGGCGCGCGCCTCGGGAGCCCGTTTTGTGGCCGGTTCCATAGGCCCCACCAATAAATCGGCCGGTATTTCTCCCAATGTGAACGACCCGGGCTTGCGGGCGGTCACGTTTTCCCAACTGCTGGCGTCCTATAAAGAACAGGCCCTTGCTTTGGCCGAGGGTGGAGTGGACGTGTTTTTGATAGAAACAGCCTTTGACACCCTTAACGTAAAGGCAGCCCTTATGGCGGTACAGCAGGTGGCCCCGCAGGTGGGCGTAATGCTCTCGGCCACGGTGGCCGATGCCGGAGGGCGTATTCTCAGCGGCCAGACGCTGGAAGCGTTTTTGATATCGGTGCAGCACGCCCCGCTGTTAAGCATAGGGCTCAACTGCTCTTTTGGGGCCGATAAAATGTTGCCGTTTATTCATACTTTTTCTCAAAAGGCGCCTTTTCTGGTGAGCGCACACCCCAACGCCGGTCTGCCCGACATGTACGGGGCCTACAGCCAGACGCCCGAAAAAATGGCGCTGGCCCTGCAACCTTATATTGAGCGGCAGCTGGTGAATGTGGTGGGCGGCTGTTGCGGAACCACTCCGCAGCATATTGAAGCCATTGCCCAAATGGTACATAGCTCGCAGGCTCCGGTACGTACGGTGCCCAAACCTTCCTCCCTGCCGTCTTTCAGCGGCCTGGAAGCCCTGGTGCCGCAACCTCCCATATCTTTCATGCAAGTGGGAGAACGGACCAATGTGGCGGGGAGCCGTAAATTTGCCCGCCTGATCAAAGAAGAAAATTACGTGGAAGCCCTTGAGATAGCCCGCCGGATGGTGGACGACGGGGCCCATATCATTGATATCAATATGGATGATCCGCTGCTGGACGCCCCGCAGGCCATGCGGCAATTTGTGCTTCGGCTTGCCGGGGAACCTGAAATTGCCAAAGTGCCGCTGATGCTGGATTCCAGCCGCTGGGACGTATTGGAGGCGGCCTTGCAGTGTGTGCAGGGAAAGAGTATAGTCAATTCCATAAGCCTAAAGGAAGGGGAAACCGTTTTTCTGCAGCGTGCCCGCCTGATACGCCAATACGGGGCGGCCGCCGTGGTCATGGCCTTTGACGAGCAGGGGCAGGCCACCACTTACCAAAGACGCATAGAAATCTGCACGCGGGCCTACCGTCTGTTGACGCAGCAGGCCTGTTACTTGCCGCAGGATATCATTTTTGACCCCAATGTGTTGACGGTGGCTACCGGTATGGATGCCCACCGTCATTTTGCCGTGGACTTCATAGAAACGGTACGCTATATAAAGGCCAACCTGCCGGGCGCTTTGGTGAGCGGCGGGGTGAGCAACCTGTCTTTTGCCTTCCGCGGCAACGACACCGTACGTGAGGCTATGCACACCGTGTTTTTGTACCACGCCTTGCAGGCCGGCCTGGATATGGCCATAGTAAAACCCGGGACCCGGGGCGGGTACGAGGACATAGAGCCGTCTTTGCGCCGCGCCGTGGAAGACGTGATTCTGGATACCGATGCCGATGCCACCTCCCGTCTGGTGGAAGAAGCCGGACGAGTACTGACCCTGGGAGCCGCGGTCGGGGAGGCCGAGCGCGAGCAATGGCGCACACTGCCCGCCCGTGAGCGACTGTCCTACGCCCTGCAGCACGGTATAGAAAAATACCTTGAAGAAGATCTGGCGGCCCTGGAGCAAAAGGAAGCCCCCACCGCTCTGGCCGTTGTGGAAGGCCCGTTGATGGAAGGAATGAACCGCGTGGGCAAACTCTTTGGCGAGGGTAAAATGTTTTTGCCGCAAGTAGTCAAAACCGCCCGGGTGATGAAGGCTGCCGTGGCCTGTCTGCAACCGCGTATGGAGGCCGAGAAAGCCGTTGCAGCGGCGCAAGGGCGGTCTGCCCGTACCCTGTGCGGGGTGATAGCCACCGTCAAGGGCGACGTGCACGACATTGGCAAGAACCTGGTGACGGTGGTGATGGAATGCAACCACTACACCCTCATAGATCTGGGCGTTATGGTGCCGGCACAGGATATTGTGGCGGCCGTGCAGTCGCACGGGGCCCGTTTTGTCTGCCTGAGCGGTCTTATCACCCCTTCGCTCGAGGAAATGATTCATACGGCCCGGGCCCTACAAGAAGCCGGCATTGACGTGCCGCTGCTCATTGGGGGAGCTACCACCTCGGAAGCATTCATAGCGTTGCGCATTGCCCCGGTGTATGACGGATTGGTGCTGTATTGCGCCGATGCCTCGAGCAATGTCACCCTGCTTTCCCGTCTGTTTGCCGAGGACGCAGCTATAAGTGCGGCTTTTGTGGCACAGGTGCGTCAGCACCAGCAGCAACTGCGTGAGGAATATGCCCGCGAGCAAGCCGCCCGTGAGGCTGCCCGTGCAGTCACCGCCGCCTCGTCTGCCTGTCCGTGTTGTGGAGGGGTCCACCCGTTGCCGCCCCCCGTACTGCATCCGCCTTTCTACGACGTCCGTCCGTTTGAGGTGCTGTTTGAAACGTTGCGCGACAAGATCAACTGGAACGCCCTGTTGCGTGCCTGGGAAGTACACCCGGCCCAAATGATGGGTAAAGACGGCGCCCTGGCGCACGAAGAGGCCACCGCGCTGATAGAAGATGCCCAAACACTACTGCAACGGCTGTGTGCGGGTGAATGGGGCCCTGTGGCCAAGGCCCGTGCCGTAGCCGGTTTCTGGCGCATCAAACCCGTGGCACAAGAGGGCATTGCCCTGTATGCCGACGAGGCTTGTACGGAAGAAGTCTTGCAGTTGCCCAATTACTTTGACCTGTCCTCAGGCGCCATAGGCCTGTTTGCCCTCACCACGTCTTCTCCGGCCCTGGAAGCCCTTGTGGCGCAGTGGCGTAAAGAGGGCAACGTGTACCACGCCCTGCTGCTGCAGTCCCTGTTGGACCGTTTGGCCGAGGCTTGCAGCCAGTGGTTGCACGGGCAGCTGTTGCCGCCCCGGGACGGAGCCACACAGCGCCCCGCCTTCGGCTACCCGTCTTGTCCCGACCACTCGCTTAAAAAAGGTGTGCTGGATTTGTTGGATGCCTTCGCTCATACGGGAATCACTCTTACGGAAACCTGGATGATGCAACCCGTGTCTTCCGTGTGCGGAATGTATGTTCCGGTGCACAAACAATAACACAAACCTTGCTACCTTTGCCTTATGAAACTGACAGAAGTATTTGAAAAAAGTCCCCGGACGTATTCGTTTGAGTTTTTTCCGCCTAAAGATGAAATATCGGCGGTGGATTTTGGCATCAACGTAGGCCAGCTTATGAAGTTGTCGCCTTCTTTTGTATCGGTGACCTACGGAGCGGGCGGGTCCAACCAGGACCGAACGTTTGCCCTGGTGGATTATTTGCAGAATAAATTGGGCATAAGCACGGTGGCCCATTATACCTGTGTCAATACCACCCGCGCCAAGGCTTTGACAGACCTGAAGCATTTACGCGGGTTGGGTTTGCAGAATTTTATGCTTTTGCGTGGGGATCCTCCCAAAGATTCTTCCACCGGCTATGTGACCAGCCCCGACGGTTTTACCCACGCGGCCGATCTGGTGTCCTTTGCCCGCCAACATATTGAGGATTGCTGCATCGGAGCCGGAGCCTATCCCGAGGTTCATCCCGAGGCGGCCACGGCGCTCTCCGACCTGGAGCATCTGAAACAAAAAGTGGATGTCGGCTGTGATTTTCTGACCACTCAGTTTTTCTTTGACAATGCACGCTATTTTGATTTTGTGACGCGAGCCCGCCAAGCGGGTATCGCCTGCCGCATCATTCCCGGCGTGATTCCCTTGACGGCTTATTCACAGATAGAACGCTACGTGAAACTGTCACACACGGCCATTCCGGCCTATTTTCTGGAACAGTTGGAAGCCGCCCGCGACAACAAACAGAAAGTATATCAGATTGGGATGGACTTTGCCGTGCAGCAATGTAGGGACCTGCTGATGATGGGCGCTCCGGGCATTCATTTCTATACGCTCAACAAGTCGCGCGCCACGGTGGAAATCTACCAGACCTTGTTGGGCAGGTAACCTTTCATATACTGCCACAGTACCACGCCAACCGACACAGAAACGTTGAGGGAGTGCTTGGTCCCGAATTGGGGGATTTCCAGACAACTGTCCGCGGCGTCCACTACGCTTTGCTGTACCCCTTTCACCTCGTTTCCAAACACCAGGGCAATCTTTTGAGATGGGTCGGGGGCAAAATTTTCCAGCGACTGGGCTCCCTCGGCCTGTTCCACGGCAATCACCCGGTAGCCCGCCGTCCGCAGGGCGTCCACGGCGTCAAGGGTCTGCGCAAAGTATTCCCAAGCCACAGTGTCCTCGGCTCCCAATGCCGATTTGTGTATTTCTGCCGAGGGGGGGCAGGCGGTGATGCCACAGAGGCAGATTTTTTCCAGAGCAAAGGCGTCCGATGTGCGGAAGGCGGCGCCAATGTTGTGCTGACTGCGGATATTGTCCAGCACCAGCACCACCGGAATTCGCCGGCTTTCCCGGAATTCGTCAGGGCTCAGGCGGTGCAGTTCACGGTTGGGTGTTTTTCTCGGCATGGCGCAAAAGTAGCAATTATCTGCTATCTTTGTTAGAATAACTATAGTTTTACGCAGCCTGTATGCCCACCTTATACGTCATATGCGGTTGTAACGGGGCCGGCAAAACCACCGCCTCTTACACCATATTGTCCGAGATGCTCCAATGCCGGGATTTTGTCAACTCGGATGAAATTGCCCGGGGTATGTCTCCGTTTGACCCCGCCCATGCGGCCATAGAAGCCGGAAGGGTGATGCTCAAGCGTGTGGCCGAATTGACCGAGGCCAAGCGGGATTTTGCCTTTGAAACCACGCTGGCCGTGCGTTCCTATGCGCGGCTGATAGAACGCACCAGAGCAAAAGGCTATTTCATTATGCTGTTCTACTTCTGGCTGACCAGTCCGGAAATTGCCATGGCCCGCGTGCAGAACCGTGTGAACGCCGGGGGACACAACATTCCGGAAAACGTGATACGACGCCGTTACTGGGCCGGTATAGGGAATTTGTTCAATATTTATCTGCCCATCTCTGACAAATGGTTGTTGATCAATAATTCGGAAACGCCCTCCACATTGATTGCAGAGGGCGCTTTGACTAAAGTGGAAAGAATCTATAATCAAGCCGATTTCCAGCGACTTAAAGAGATATCGCAAAACCTCCCCCAGGAGCCAGGTGAATAGTTAACTTGTCTTTTGAAGTGACCGTCCGCGTGACTATTTTGTAGTCGGTGGCGTGGCGTGCGGCGTTGACTCCGTCCTGGAAAATCCGGGCCGAGTAAGAGCGTCCGGCTTCCAGAAAACTCAAATCTACCGTGATGTCTCGCGGGGTCCAGTTGTTGAGGGCCCCCACATACCAGTGGTCGCCTTTGCGACGGGCGGTTACAATGTATTCTCCCAACTGTCCGTCCATCACGTCCGTTTGGTCCCATACGGTGGGAATCTGTACAATATAATCAGTGGTTTCCTGTTCCTTGGTATAGATGACGGGGTTGTCGCACAGCATTACCAGCGGGCTGTCAAATACAATGTAGGCGCCTACCTGGTGTGCACGCGTACCGGCTACCACGGGGTTGTTGTTGTTGGGTGTGAAGTCCCTTTTGGGTACGTTGCGCATCCCTCCCTGCGTGTAGTCCACCGGTCCGGACATCATCCGGATGAACGGGAAGGTGACGTCGTGCGGAATGATATCTTCTTTGTTCCATTTGGATTGTTCCAGTCCAAAGATACCTTCAACATTAATTACATTGGGGTAGGTGCGGTTCATCCCAGCGGGTTTGTACATTCCATGAAAGTCTATGAGCAGGTGGTATTTGGCCGCCATTTGGGCAATGCGCCAGCAGAGGTCCACCACTGTCTGGTCGTCCCGGTCCATAAAATCCACCTTGAAGCCCTTGATGCCCATAGAGGAATAGAGGCGGCAGGCTTCTTCCAGGTTTTTGTCCAATACGTAGCCCACGCACCAGAGAATCAGGTCCACTTTTTTTTCTTTGGCGTAGCGGGTCAGTTCGTTGAGGTCAATTTCCGGTATGGATTTGAGGATGTTGCCTTCCCGCGGAGCCGACCAACCCTCGTCCAGTACTACATATTCAATGCCGTTGGCGGCGGCAAAATCAATGTAATATTTGTAGGTCTGTGTATTGATGCCTACCGCAAAATCCACTCCGGTAATGCCCCAGTTGTTCCACCAGTCCCAGGCCACTTTGCCGGGTTTGATCCAGCCGGTGTCTCCAATGCGGTTGGGACTTGCCAGGGCATAGATCATATCGTTTTCCATAAGGTCGGTGTCTTTTTCCGCCACGGCGGCCACACGCCAGGGGTAGCTGCGGGTGCCCGGGCACCGGGCCAGGATGGAACTTGATTCTTCCAGAGATACCTGGCAGCGGTAGGGGTCAATGACGGTTTTGGCGGGGATGGGGGCAAAGACGCCTTCATATCCCCATTTGCCGTTGTAGTTGGTCCCTTTGAGAAACATACCTGGATAGGATTCCAGGTCCGATTCGGTAAGGGATATCTTGACCCCGTTGTCCAGGCAGACCAGTAGGGGAGAGAAGGCCAGGTTGCTCTGGTCGTAGGCGCTGATGGGTTTTACTGTATAGGTGTTTTCAAAAGAGGTTTGAAAGCGTTTCCGAGGCCCGTTGGCGTAGGGAACGTAGCAGGTGTGGTCTTTTTCAAACAGAAAACGGGCTTGTTCACCCACAATGGCCACGGGGTCTTTAAGCGCGGTGTGAAAGCGGTAAGCCATCCCCTGATTGTACAGTCTGAATTCCACTCCCAGGCCGTCCTTGCACTTGAGCACCAGATTGTTGTAGCTTATCCGTATGACGTCTTTGCGGTAAAACGGAGATTCAATGGACTCGTCGTAAGAACCCTGGGCCTTTGAAGTCACTTTGGCGTTCAATCCCAGTACACGGCCGTCATCCAGGGTGAGTGAAATGGCGGGAGAACTCATAATTACCTGTCCGTCACGCAGCAGGCAGAAAGTAATTTGAGGATTGGCCACTACCTGCAATTCCAGTCGGTTGTCGGGCGATTTGATGGAATGTACGGTCACTTTGGCCTGCAGCCCCGGGATTCCCATCACCAGCAGGGCCAGGGTAAAGCATAGTTTTTTCATTATTCCTAAAATGTTTGAGACGAGAGTATTTGAAAGGTAAAGTCATAATTTCCATAAGGCAACCTGTGTTCCGATTCCGGCACGGCTCCCCACGAGTTGATGCAGGCCACCCCGCTCTGACGCAGGTCCACGCAACATTCGGTCAGGTCTTCCGGCACCAGGTCTTTGGAGTGGCGGTTGTGTTTTGCCGTCCCGTCGTCCAGTGTCTCCAAACTGTAGTGCAGGGCGCTGGCCGAGAAAAGGACCGGGGAGACCACGCGGAAGCCTTCCCCTTTGGCGTTGGTCAGTTGCCACCACCGCAGGCCTGTCTTGGTGCCGTTTTCCTGCGGGCGGATGTAGGGGTAGAACTGTTCCGTCACGCTTTGTCGGTACAGACCCACAAAGGCGGCGTCACAGCGGTCTTCGTAATTCTCCCAGGGGCCCCGGCCGTAATAGGTCAGTCGGTCGTAGACCCTGGGGGTCTGCCAGCGCATTCCAAAGCGGAACAGGTAGGGCATTTTGGCGGCCTCTGCCTCGGGCGCGTTGACACTCAGGGACTGGGTAACCTGCAGGCCTTTATCCTGCAGGATAATATAGGTGAGGGTGAGGGTGGCCTTCAAGTCGGGCAGATCGTAAGTGGCGGTGAGGCTGTTTCCCTCCGTTTCAAAGCCCTTGAAGACCATTTTGGGATTTTGCCAGGCACGGCTTCTCAATTGCAGGTTGGCCCCAAAGTCGTTGTCGGTGGGGGCACGCCAGAAGTTGGGCTGCAGGACGGTGCCTTCCAGCAACTGTTGCCGTCCGTCAAAACTCAGGCCGCTAAGCCAGCCGGTGCGTTTGTTGAACTCGGCCGTGACCGAGCCGTTGATGACTGTGAGGTACTGGCGGTCGTTGGTTACAAAGCGGGCCTCGGCGCTGCAACCGCTGCATCCCAGCGGGCAGGACAGAAAATTGGAGCGGGCGTCGTTTAGGGGCAGTTGGGCCCGGGCCACTTGAGTGCCGGCGTCCAGTAGCGGTTCTTTGGCCCGGGTGCGGAAGCTGACGTTCAAAAAGACTTCTGCGTCTGCCCAGGCGGCCCAGTCGGTACGGGAGAAGCCCAGATTGACCGGGGCTTTCTGTTGGGGTTTCACGGCGGGCAGCGGGGCACTGCCGCGCAATACGGGTGTGCCGTCGGCAATTATTTCCCAATCCAGCGTGTAGCCGGCCAGGTCACGGAAGAAGTATTCGTTGTATACTTCAATTTTACCTTGGGGGGCGTCGCTGTCCGTAGCCCAGATGTTCTGATAGTAGTATTGTACTTCACGGGCGTGCGGGTTGGGGTTGCGGTCGGGGCTGATGATGCCGTTGCAGTTGAAGTTCTGGTCCGAGGCGTCGTATTTGTTGAAGTCCCCGCCGTAGGCGTATACATAGTTGCCTTCGGGACGGTAGTGTTGCAGTCCCTGGTCCACAAAGTCCCAGATGAAGCCGCCCTGGTAGGACGGGTATTTGCGCACCAGGTCCCAGTAGGTGTTAAAGCCGCCCATGGAGTTACCCATGGCGTGGGCGTACTCACATTGAATCAGGGGACGGGCGGGGTTGGAGTTGAGGTATCGCTCGCATCCTTCATAGGACATATACATGGGATTGAAGATATCGGTATTGGCTCCAAGGCCGGCCCTTTCGTATTGGATGGGGCGGTTCTGGACGTCTGCCTGGCGCAGGGCGGCGTAACCCTGGGTGAAGTTGTCTCCGTCGCCGGCCTCGTTGCCCAGGGACCAGATAATCACGCAGGCGTGGTTCTTGTCGCGCTCGTACATGCGGGTGATGCGTTCCAGATGGGCCGTCAGGTAGCAGGGTTGGGCGGCAAGGGTTTCCTTACCGTAGCCCATACCGTGCGATTCAATATTGGCCTCGCCCACTATGTAGATGCCGTAACGGTCGCACAGGTCGTACCAGCGCGGGTCGTTGGGGTAGTGGCTGGTCCGCACGGCGTTGATATTTAATTGTTTCATTACCTGAATATCCTGCAGCATCCGCTCTTCGGACACCAAATAGCCGTTGACGGGGTCCATCTCGTGCCGGTTGGCTCCCTTGAACAGAATGGGTTGTCCGTTGAGCAGCACTTGCGCATTGCGGATTTCCACGTGGCGGAAACCTACGTTCCACGGAATGTATTCGGTGGGGGCGTCCTTGTGGTTCAGGCAGAGCACCAGACGGTAGAGGTTGGGGAGCTCGGCCGACCATAATTGCACGTTGGAGACACTGAACACCGTGGTGAACGAGCCTTCCGAGGCAGCGGGGGTCATGGTTTTGGTTTGCAGGGCCTCCCCTTGCGGGCTGTAGAGCACGGCTTCTATGCGGGCGTCGGGATCCGGGGTGTTCAGGCGGGCGTCAAGCTGCAGGGTGCCGTTTTTGAATCCTTTGTTCAGCAGGGTGTTGAGGGTGAAGTCTTCTATGTGGACCGGTTTGCGGGCGTAGAGGTATACTTCGCGGGCAATGCCGGTAAAACGCCAGAAGTCCTGATCTTCCAGGTAGGTGCCGTCGCACCAGCGTTGTACCTGTAGGGCCAGCAGATTGTCTCCGGGTTGGAGGAAGGGGGTGATGTCAAACTCGGTCTCGAGTTTGCTGTCTTCAGAGTAGCCCACTTCGCGGCCGTTTATCCAGAGGGTCATGTTGGAAGTGACGGAACCGAAGTGGATGTAGATTTCTTGGCCATCCCAGTCCTGCGGCACCCGGAAGATGTGGCGGTACAGGCCCGTGTAGTTGTTCAGGTAGGGGACTATGGGGGGATTGGATTTGTACTGGTTGCTCCATGCATAGCCCATATTCAGATAGAGCGGGTCTCCGTAGCCGTTGAGCTCCAGCAGACCGGGCACGGGTATAGTGCCCCACGAGGCGTCGTTGTAGGCGGGCAGGTAAAACTGATCTCCCGAGGTCTCGGGTTGCTCGGTGCGTTCAAATTTCCAGTTTCCGTGCAGGCTCAGAAAATTGGCAGACCGGGCTTTTTGGCCGTCCAGAGCATCTTGCCGGTCGCGGTAGGCAAAGTAGGACGTATGCATGGGGGCGCGGTTTACCTGGTTTACGTACGGGTCCAGCCAGCGTTTGGTGAACAGCGGAAGGTCGGTGGTAATGCGGTCGGCACCTGCCTGAATAAAATAGTTCTGGTCTTCGGGCTTGTTGACGGTCCATACATTGACACTCAGTCCCAGTTGGTGGGCCTGTGCTATCCACTCGGGATGTTTGTCCCGCAGGACGGGCATCTGGTAATCCAGTCCCGCATAGCCTTTATCCTTGAGTTGTTGCGGGGAAAGGTCTCCGCCAAGGTAGGCCACCTTGGCGGAGGGGTCCCCGGCAATGAGCGCTTCACAGATGGTTTGCGAGAAGCTGATGTATTCCACATTTTGACAGGCACCCGCTTCTTTGACAAGACGCAGGGTTTGCGCAGCGGCGGCCTTTTCCAGTTCCGCATTCAGATGGCTCTTGACTTCAATAATCAGGCAGGTGTGTTCCCCGGCGGTTATCAGTTTCAGTATTTCCGGCAGGGTGGGAAGAAGTTCTCCGTTGGCCAGCGAGTCGGCCTTGAGCTGGTCGTAGCTGCTCTGGTCAATGCGCCTGCCGTTACGGGTGGGGTCGTGGGCCAGCACCATTTGGCCGTCGGTGGTCAGGTATACGTCTACTTCAGCGCCCCAACACCGGGCGTCAATGGCGTTCTGTACGCTGCGGCGTGAATTTTGGGCGCTGCCATATACGTCCCAGTAGCCCCTGTGGGCAATCACCTGCGGCGTGCGGGTCTGTTGTGCCCGGGCTGCAACGGGCAGCAACAGTCCCATAGCAACCAGTAAAAGCGGAAGTCTTTTCATAGGTAGTGGATATATCGATAAATAATTAGTATCTTGCAATCCCCTTTGGGAGTAAAGCAGTATGCGAATATACGATATTTCTCAGGAACTTTTTACCGGTGATGTGTATAAAGGAGACCCTGTTCCCGCTGCCATACCTTTGCGGCGCATAGACAAGGGAGATTCCTACAATCTTTCATCGGTTTCTTTGTGCGTGCACAACGGTACGCATATTGACGCACCGGCTCATTTTCTGGTGGGTGGAAAAACCATAGATCAAATAGACCTGTCTTCTTGTGTGGGCCCCTGTGTGGTGCTTTCCGCCAACGGGCAGATAGATGCCGATTTGTTGCTGCCACTGTTGCTGCGCGGTGCCAAACGCCTGCTTTTCAAGGGGAAGGGATGGCTTACCGTTAATGCGGCCCAGACGCTGGCTCAGGCCGGTGTGCAGTTGATTGGGACCGAGAGCCAGACCATAGGGCATAAGAACCATATTACCGAGGTACACTGCACGCTGTTGAAGAAAGATGTGGTGGTGCTGGAAGGAATCCGTCTGGGTGACGTGCCGGAAGGCAACTATATTCTGGTGGCAGCCCCGCTCAATCTGGGCGGTATGGAAGGGGCGCCCTGCCGGGCGATTTTGATTGAATATGCTTTTTTTGGGGACGAATAGTAGGTTTGCCCCCGTTTAATTATAACTTTGCCAAATAAAGGTTCTCCGTTTACAGCGTTTCAGCGCTCAGGAGATTAATAGGGAATGCCGTGTGAGTCGGCAACAGTACCCGCTGCTGTAAGTCCCGTTACTGTGTTGACAATCTTTGCCACTGATTTTTTCGGGAAGGCGTCAACAGGGACCAGTCAGAAGACCTGCCTTTTGAATGACTGTTTGCTTCCTGCGGGGAACGGGAAAAGAACGCCACATTATTTTCGTTTTATTATGAAACGTTTTTTTGCAGTAATAGCCCTTGCGGCTATGTTGTGGAGTTGTACAAAAGAAGACTCCGCCACTATCAGTGTGTTATCTTTTGAAGGTATGGGGACCGACTTGCTGGCCGGCCCCACGTCCTACGGAGAGAATTTGTATTCCGCTTACGGGGAGGGTCAGATTACCACCTATCACGATCCGGCCACGGAATTGTCATTCGGCCTGGCGCAGGCTCCGGCTTACGACTGGACCACCGGTGAACTGCTGGGCAACAAGTACGAGTTGTTCAATGGAGGCATTGCGGCCTCTGCCTGGAACGATATGCAGACAGTCGGTTACCGCAACCAGTGCAGCGTGTATTACAAAGACCCCGTGACTGGAAGAGGCGGGCACAACGGCTCGGCCACCTTTGGCCTGGTAGCGGTGGAAAGCGCCCTGACCTTTGATTCGGGCCGCGATGCCTTTGTGGAATCGCTGTATGTGTGCAATGCCACTTACGCCGCCCTGTCTATGAAAAACGGTGATGAGTTTGCAATCAAGCACCATTATGCCAACAAGGCATGGTTCAAGGTGGTTTTTACCGGAGTCAACAATGCCGAGGTGGAAACCGGGCAGGTCCAAGTCTACCTGTCTGATTTCAGGCAACCTTATTCCCCGGGTCTTCTCACCCAATGGACCAAGGTCGATTTGTCCACCCTGGGCAGGGTACAGAAGGTGCTCATCCACTTTGACGGCAGCGATAAGGCGACCTGGGGCCTCAATACACCGCAGTACGTCTGCATTGACGACATTACGGTAAGCCGTTAAGTATGAACCGCGCGGGAACTCACCTCTGCCTGGGCTTTGTGCTCTTGTGCACCGCTTCCTGTATGAAGTACGGTCCTTCACAGACCGAGGACTTCTTCCAGGGCGGGGCCCAGACGGGTTTGTTTGTGGCCAACGAAGGTAATTTCATGTACGGTAATGCCTCGCTGTCCTTTTATGACACGCAGCGCCGGAGCGTGGAAAACGAGGTGTTTGCACGCGCCAATGCCATTTCTCTGGGCGATGTGGCCCAATCCATGACCCTGTATGAAGGCACCCTTTACGTGGTGGTCAACAACTCGGCCGTAGTGTTTGCCATAGACCCGCAAACTTTTAAAATAAAGGGGGTCATCACGGGCTTTGTATCGCCGCGGTATATGAAGGTGGTCAGCCCTGTCAAGGCCTACGTGAGCGACTTGTACGCCGGCTGTATCTGGACGGTCAACCCGCAGACTTATAGTGTCACGGGAAACATCCCCACGCCGGGGCACCGCTCCACCGAGCAGATGGAAAGCTGCGGCACCGAGCTCTTTGTGACGTGCTGGTCTTACGACAACACCGTGCTGGTCATTGACACGCAGACCGACCGCATCAGCGATTCCCTTACCCTGGGCCAACAGCCCAAAAATATGGTAAAGGATAAAAACCGGAAATTATGGGTCATGGCCAATGGAAACAATCCTGATAGGGCCGAGGCCTCCGGGCGCCCTGTCCTGTACCGCATTGACCCTGCCGGGCGCACTGTGGAACGTCAGTGGGAGCTGCCGTACCCCGGGGTTGCTTCGGGCTTGTGCCTGAACGGCACGCAGGACACGCTGTATTATCTGAACCGCCATGTATGGCGGATGGAGGTGGGCGAGACCGAACTGCCCTCCCAGCCGTTTGTCCCCTACCGCCAAACCCTGTTTTACGCCCTGGCGGTTGACCCGCACGGCAGCAGTGTCTATGTGTCCGATGCCATAGACTACGTGCAGCCCGGGGTGGTGTACCGCTACTCGGCCCAAGGGGTGCTGGAAGGCACGTTTACGGCGGGCATTATTCCGGGGTCGTTTTGCTTTGATTCACAACCTGTCAATATACAAGCCGAATGAAAATTCCGCAATATATTCTGTGTGTGCTATTGTTGCTGTGGGGGCTGATTGCCTGCAACCGTTCCATTGAGATAGAGCAGCAGGCACCTTCCATTGTGCTGTCCCAAACCGAATACAGGTGTACGGAAGGTAGCGCCCTGACGGTCATCCCTATGGTGGAACACGCGCAGGACGCCGTTTTTGGCTGGTGGATGGAAACCGGTCAGGTGGCTTCCACCTTGATCCTGACGTATACCTTTGAAACGGCCGGAACCTATTACCTGACCTTTAAAGTCACGGCCTCTTCCGGAACGGCGCAGACGGTCATCAGGGTCACCGTGACGGCCGAGGCACCTCCGCAACCGCCCCTTCCGCCCGATACCACCTCCACACCTCCCGAACCGCCGCAACCTCCCGACACCCTGCAGCCTCCGGTAATCCGTTTAACTTCTTCCTTCACCGTCAAGGTGGCCGATACCCTGCACATTTCACCCGAGGTGGAGCACGCGCAGGAGGCCGTGTACGCCTGGACCTGCGGCACCGATACGTTGGCACATACCCTGTGTTTGGAACACGCGTTTGCACAACCGGGGACCTACGCGTTGACATTCAGCGTACAGACCCCCGGCGGCAGGGCGCAGCAAGAGGTATGTGTTACGGTGCTGGAGCGCACCCCGCCCGTGATTACTCTGGTGGAAGCCTTCGCAATCCCGGTGTGCGTACCCCGGGGGCAATCCGTGACCTTTACCGCCACGGTGCGCTACGACGACCAAAACACCTTTGCCTGGTACCTGGACGGAGTAAGAGTATCCACTGACCTGACCTATGTGTTTGAGGCCGAGACTGTCGGAGCATATACCCTCAAGGCAACGGCTTCCAATGCGGACGGTACGGCAGCCGTAGAAATATCCATAGAGGTCAGGGATTTGCAACCTATGAATATCGAGTTTATCACTTCTTCTTTGGACGAAGACATCCTGCACCCGCATCTGTTTGCGGGTCAATACCTGTACGTGTTGCCCAATGTAAAAGACGTGCCCGCTGCGGCCTTTGAATGGGTATTCAACGGCAAGACGGTGGGCACACAACCTGTCCTGTTTTATGCCCCCCCCGTTTCCGGGACGTTGCATCTTAAGGTAACGGACCCGTCCGATCCCTGGCGCCGCATCGATACCACTATAACGGTGACCCTGCACGGGAATCAGGCGGCCGGGAAGCGGCCCGCCACCGGGGGCAGTTCCGCCGCGGTCTGCAAGGTGTACCAATACCTGCCGGCCCCGGGGCAATTCATCAACGAGGACAAGAGCGGCTTTGGCGGAGTGAGCACCCCGCAGCAGGCGTGTGACTATGCTTACAACCGCTTGCAGAAAGAGCAATACGTATCGTTGGGTGCCTTTGGCGGTAGTATTGTGGTGGGATTTGACCACAGCATCACCGGTTTTTCCATAGCCTCAAACGCTTTGGCCAACAGTTCCGAGCCCGGCGTGGTCTGGGTGATGCAAGATACCAACGGGGACGGCCTGCCCAACGACCGCTGGTTTGAGCTCAAGGGCAGCGAATACGGCAACAAGAGTGTTTATACGGCGTGCCGGGTGACTTATTACCGGCCTTCGGGAGTCGGACAGCTGGTCAAATGGACCGATAATTACGGCCGGTCGGGCGTGGTGCCCTATATGGCCGCCTACCACGGCCAGCCTTTTTACTACCCGCTGTGGGTGACCGAAGACAGTTATACCCTCCAAGGCACTTGGCTTCCGCTGCGCCATAGTCAGGATCCGGTGACAGGGCAGTGGAGCAATCTGGCTTCTGATTGGGGTTATGCCGACAACTATGGCAAGGATTACGACCCGCAGACGCACCGCAACCGCTTTGACTTGTCCCATGCCATATATCCCAACGGGGAGCCGGCCAGGTTGGAGTATATAGATTTTGTCAAAGTGCAGACCGGAACCCAAGGCGCCAGCGGCAGTATGGGTGAACAGTCTACGGAAGTGTGTGGTTTTTATGAAGAATAAACAGGGGGTGATTTTTGGGTCGGCGGTGCTGCTGCCGCTCTTGTTTCTGCTTACGGCCGGGCGGGTTCCCCTCCGGGCGCAGGAACTTTGGCAGCGTTCTCTGGACTCGGTGGTGGTACGCGCCACTCCGGTGGTGCAGGTGGGGGTTACACAAACCCGGTTGGACTCGGCCATGCTCTCTACCGTGGTGAGTGCCTCCATGGCCGATGTGCTGACTCAGAGTTCGGTGTTGTTCATCAAGTCTTACGGGCGGGCCACGCTTTCCACGGCCTCGTTCCGGGGCACGGCGCCGTCGCATACGCAGGTTACCTGGAACGGAATGAAGATGAACAGTCCCATGCTGGGAATGGTGGATTTTTCTCTGATTCCCGCGTATTTTGTGGACGGGGCCACACTCTATCACGGGGCGGGGTCGGTGAACGTGACCGCCGGCGGTCTGGGAGGGGCTGTGGCACTGGAGACACAGGCCGCGGCACTGCCGGAGGGCAAGCGGGTGGAAGTGCAGTACATACAGGGAATCAGCTCGTACCGGACGTTTGACCAGTATGTGAAGGTGCGTTACGGCAAGGGCGCCTGGCAGGGGGTCACGCGGGTGGCCTATGTACACAGCAAAAACGATTTTCCTTATACCAATTACCGCAAGAAAGTGTTTGAAACCGATGCGCAGGGAACCATCGCCGGCAGTCATTATCCGGTGGAGCGCCACACGGGCGGGGGTTATGACGACGCCCACCTGCAGCAGGAAGTGTATTATACCGGTTTCGAGGGATGGGATGCCCGTGCGACGTTATGGTACACGCATTCCCGCCGGGGCGTGCCCATGCTCAATGTGGATTATAAAGATCCCGGTCGGTATACCAATCGGCAGCAAGAACAGACTCTGCGGTCGGTGGTCTCGGCTCAAAAAACAGTTGGGGGATTGACCGTAAAGGGCTCGGGGGGCTACACTTACACCGATTTGTCCTACATCTACCGGGCCGACCCGGGCAGCGGCCGATACCTGGAGATGGTGCATTCGCAGAGTTACGTGCAGTCACTCTACGGGTCGGTGCAGGCCGAATACGCCCCCCGGGCCCAATGGGCTTTTGTGGGGGAGGCTACTTTTGACCAATATTTTGTACGCAGTCAGGACCGGTCGGTCCTGCTGACCGACGGGCAGAAAAGGACCATAGGCTACGACAAGGCACGGGCCGAGTACGGGGCGTACGTCAGTGCCAAATACCGGCCTTGTGAAGCGGTGGGGCTGTCGCTGTCTCTGCGCGCCCAAGCCTACGGCTACGAACACACGCCGCTGATTCCCGCCGCCTTTGCGCAGGTGAGGCTCTCACGCCAAGGCAACGTGCAGGCGCGTCTTTCCGTGGCACGCAATTACCGCTATCCCACGCTCAATGACCTCTATTTTATGCCTGGGGGCAACGATACGTTGCGCAGTGAAAGCGGCTATACCTCGGACCTGGGGATTTCATTTGAATGGCAACGCACCCGGTGGGGTGTACGTGGTGACGTCACGGCGTACTATTCCCAAATAGAAAATTGGATAGTCTGGCTACCAACTTTCAAAGGTTTCTGGTCTCCGGTGAACGTGAAGCAGGTGCGCAGTTACGGTGCCGAGTGGAAGATGAATGCGTATGCCGTGTTGGGGCGGGTGGGCCGTACCGATTTTGACGGCCATTTTGCCTGGACGCGCTCCCTCAATTACGGGGATCCCGTCAACTGGGCGGACCGGTCCATTGGCAAACAACTGGTGTATATTCCGGAATTCTCGGGGGCTTTTACCCTGCGCCACACGCTGGGCACATGGAGCTTGGCTTACAAATGGAAGTATTACAGTCAGCGTTACACCACGTCTTCCTCAGAACGGACCACCCGGTGGGGCGTGCTGCCGCCGTACTTCATGAATGACTTGTCACTGGAAAAAAACATTCCCCTGCGCCGCGTCAAATTGCTGTGCAAATTTCTGGTAAACAATCTGTTTGATGAAGAATACGAATCCGTACTGGCCCGACCGATGCCGGGCCGTAATTACGGATTGTTTTTGGAGTTTACGTTTTAGCAGGTAAAGGCCCAACTGATCTGACGGTGGAAGGTTTCACCGGGACGCAGGTAGCAGCAGGGGTATTCGTGCGGGTGGTTGGGGGCATCGGGAAAGTTTTGACATTCCAAGGCCACAGCGCTGCGGTTCTGCGGCGGGTTGCCGTGCTTGTCCGCTCCATTGCCGGCAAGCCAGTTTCCGGAATATACCTGGATGCCGGGCTGGTCCGTGCTCATAGTGAGGGTACGGCCGCTTACGGGGTCTTTCAGTACGGCCACGGGGCGTACGCTTAGTTTCCGAGCTTTCTTCCCTTCGGTTTCCACCTCGTTTTCCCAGCCGTCGAGGCACCAGCAATGGTCGTAACCCGTGCCGTGGCGCAGTTGTTCATTGTCCTGCTCAATATCTTGCCCAATGGGTTTGGGCTGGCGGAAATCAAAGGGGGTGCCTTCCACCGGCGAGGGTTTGCCCAGCGGAATACTGGTGGAATCAATGGGAAGGTATTCCCGCGCGTGGAGTTGCAACAGGTGATTCAGTATGGTGCCGTTGCCTTCTCCTGCCAGATTAAAGTAGCAGTGGTTGGTAAGATTTATGATGGTTTCCTTGTCCGTGACGGCGCGCAGGTCCAGGGTCAGCACGTTGTCTTCCGACCAGGCAAAGGTGGCGGTCACCTGTACGTTGCCGGGGTAATTTTCTTCCCCGTCGGGGCTGAAGTAGGTGAAGGAAATGGCACTGTCATTATCTTCCACGCGACAGACCCAGGCCTGTACGCACATGGATTGCGGACCTCCGTGCAGATGGTTGACCCCGTTGTTGACGGCCAGTTGGTAATCCTTTCCGTTGAGGGAGAATTTGCCTTTATTGATGCGGTTGGCAAACTGTCCTACGGTTTTGCCCAGGTAAGGACTGTCGTTGAAATATTGGTTGATGTCCTTGTAGCCGGCCACCACGTCTTGAATGACGCCGTCCTTGTCCGGCACGCCAATGCCAATGATGTTGGCACCTATGTTGCTGAGTTTAACCCAGGCTCCTGATTGATTTGTCAGAATGTAACTGATGATGGCTTCTCCCTTGGATGTGTAGCCGTGAATGAATTGCGTGATTTCCATAACAGGTATTTAAGAGGTTCAAATGTACCATTTTTATTCTTAAAATGCTTCTTTTGCTACCTTTACAAAATGAAAAACACCATCCTTACGCTAACCCTGCCGTATCCGGATGTTTTCCCATGCGGCCTTAAAGACGCAAAGGTATGGCACCGGTATCAGGCACATTTGTTGGATTAAATGAAACCGTTAAATTTGCACTATTATGAAACTACTCCTTACTTTCTGCGTGGCGTTGTCAATGGCAATGGCCGCGCCCAATGACTCTTCAAAAGTGGTGGAATACAAAGAAGGTCCCCAGGCCGGTTTTACCAAACGGGTCACCAAATTTGTGGACCGTACCATAGAAGTGGCGACCGACTATTCCAAAGAAGACTGGAAGGCATCCCGCGCCCAGTTTACCTTGCTCAAGAAGGAATACAAAGACTATTACAGTGACCTTGAAAAAGAGGACAAGGACACGGTGAATGCGTCTGTAGGCAAGTATATCGAGGCTGCCACCAAGGCAGGTGCAGAATTCTCAATGGATTACCTCAAAGAGTTCTTTATGAAGGCTCCTGCATTCTTTGAAGGATTCTGGGATACGCTTACGGGCAAGTAAAGCAGTCTTTTTCCCGCCCTATCAAAGCCGTACCAGGTGCAGCAACACCTCTACGGCTTTTTCCATGCTCTCTACCACCACGTATTCATATTTGCCGTGGAAGTTGTGTCCGCCGGCAAACAGATTGGGGCAGGGCAGGCCGCGGAAGGAAAGTTGGGCCCCGTCGGTGCCGCCCCGGATGGGATGTACAATGGGGGTCACCCCGGCCAATTCCATAGCCTTGAGGGCTTTTTCCACAATGAAATAATGCGGTTCCACTTGCTTGCGCATATTGTAATACTGGTCTTTCAACTCAAGCGTGGCGGTGCCGTCCCCGTATTTCTGATTGATAAACGCCACACATTGAGTCATCACCTCTTTCTTCTGTGCAAACTTGGTGGAACAATGGTCGCGGATAATATACTGTACGGAAGCTTCTTCCACCGTTCCCTTGAGTTGGGTGATATGGAAGAACCCCTCATAATGGTCGGTGAATTCCGGGCGCTGTTCCACGGGCAGCAGGCTGTTGAGTTCCATAGCCACCAGCAGGGCGTTGCGCATTTTGTTTTTGGCGTATCCCGGGTGGACGTTGCGCCCCTGGATGTGGATTTTGGCCTGCGCTGCGTTGAAGTTCTCAAATTCCAACTCGCCCAGTTGCCCGCCGTCCATTGTGTAGGCGTAGGTGGCACCAAAGCGCGCCACGTCAAACTTGTCCACGCCCCGGCCGATTTCCTCGTCCGGGGTAAAGGCCAGGCGTAGCGAGCCGTGCGGTACCTCGGGGTGTTCCATAAGGTATTGCGCGGCCGTCATTATTTCCGCCACTCCGGCTTTGTCGTCGGCTCCCAGCAAGGTGGTCCCGTCGGTGGTGATTACTGTCTTTCCCTTATACAGATTCAGTTCGGGGAACTCGGCCGGCCGCAACCACATATTGAGGGCCTTGTTGAGTAGGATGTCGGTGCCGTCGTAGTTGGAAATGATTTGCGGACGGATGTGGGCGCCCTCCGCGTCGGGGGCGGTGTCCACGTGGGCAATGAACCCTATGACGTCTTTTCGGGAGGGGTCGGTGGCGGGGAGAGTTCCCATCACGTAGCCGTACTCGTCCAGAACCACGTCCTGCAGGCCCATAGAGAGCATCTCGTCACGCAGTACCTTCAGCAACGTCCATTGTTTGGCGGTACTGGGTTGCGATTCGCTTTCCGGGTCGGAAGCGGTGTCGTAGGAAATATAACGCAGGAATTTGTCAAGTACTTTTTCCATAATTTAATTTTTTGCGGCCCGTTTGCTGCTCAGGGCCAGATAAACAATAATCAGCACGTATACCACTACGGCCAGTGCCTCGGCCCCTGTGCTTCCCATCCATTGAGTGTTGAGCAGGTTGATTCCCGCAAAGCGCAATACGGCGCTCACAACGCCCATAAGGGCGCCGCCGGCAATGAAGCCCGAGGCCAGCAGGGTGCCGCGTTCGGAACGCTGTTGGTTTACGTTTTTGTCTTTGCTGCGGCTGCCTACCCACCAGGCAATGGCGCCCCCAATGAGCAGGGGAAGGTTCAGTTCCATGGGGATGAACATACCCAGGGCAAAGGCAAGGGCGGGAATTTTAAGCAGGGTCAGGAGAACGGCTATAACGCCGCCAATGCCGTACAGCAGCCAGGGAGCCTTGCCGCCCGACATCAACGGTTCTATCACGGCGGCCATGGCGTTGGCCTGGGGAGCCACCAGGGCGTTTTCTCCGGTAAATCCGTACGTCTTGTTGAGGACAATCATTACGCCGCCTACAGTGGCTGCGGCTACCAGCGTGCCCACAAATTTCCAGGTTTCCTGCTTGGCGGGAGTGGAGCCCAGCCAGTATCCTATTTTAAGGTCGGTGATAAACGATCCCGATACCGAAAGAGCGGTGCAGACCACGCCTCCAATAATCAGGGCGGCGGTCATACCCGCGGTGCCCTTGAGTCCTGCGGCCACCATAATGACCGAGGCCAGGATGAGGGTCATGAGGGTCATCCCGCTCACGGGGTTGGTGCCTACAATGGCAATGGCGTTGGCGGCCACCGTGGTAAAGAGGAAGGCAATGACGGCCACTACCAGCAAGGCAATGACGGCGTGCCAGAGGTTGGGCACCACGCCCAGATAGAAGAATATAAAAATGACGGCCAGGGTGGCAATGACGCCCAGGGCAATAATCTTCATGGAGATGTCACGCTGGGTGCGCTGTACCTTTTCCTGTGCCGCACCCGGTTTGCCTTTGAGTTCGCGTCCGGCCATCTGCACGGCCGATTTGATGGTGCCTGCCGATTTGATGATGCCAATGATACCGGCCACCGCAATGCCTCCAATGCCAATATGGCGGGCGTAGTTGGTAAAGATCATTTCCGGGGTCATTTCCCCAATGGTAGTGGTGATTCCGGTGCCCATAAAGTCAAGCACCTGCGTGCCAAAGAAGGCGTTCAGCAGCGGAATGATCAGGAACCATACCAGGAAGGAACCGCAGCAGATGATAAAGGAGTATTTGAGGCCGATGATGTATCCCAGTCCCAGGACGGCCGCGCTCACGTTGACTTTGCAGACCAGTTTCACCTTGTCTGCCAGGGCGGTGCCAAAGGGAATCAGGCGGGTGGTGATGACCTCGCTCCACCAACCAAAGGACGATACTATAAAGTCATATAAACCGCCAATAAGTCCGCTGATTAATAAATATTTGGCTCCTTTTCCGCCGGTTTCCCCGCTCACCAGTACCTGAGTGGATGCGGTGGCTTCGGGGAAAGGATACTTGCCGTGCATATCCTTTACAAAATACTTGCGGAAAGGAATAAGGAAGAGAATACCCAACACGCCGCCCAGCAGCGAGCTGAAAAAAATCTTCATGAAGTCCACCTGCAAGTCCGGGTATTTTGCCTGCAGAATATACATGGCCGGCAGGGTGAAGATGGCTCCGGCCACCACACCGCCCGAGCAGGCGCCAATGGACTGGATAATAATGTTTTCCCCCAGGGCGTTCTTTCTTTTTAGTGCACTGGAAAGCCCCACGGCAATGATGGCAATGGGGATGGCGGCTTCAAATACCTGTCCCACCTTGAGGCCTAGGTAGGCCGCAGCGGCGGAAAAGACCACTGTCATAAGCAGGCCTATGAGGACAGACCAGGTGGTGACTTCTTTGTACTTTTTAGCCGGAGACAGCAGGGGATGGTATTCCTCACCGGGCTTTAACTCGCGGTAAGCGTTTTCCGGCAGGCCCTGGGTTTTTTCTTGTTCTTCTTCCATAGGATTATAGGTTAAGGATGTTGGATGTAAAGTTGATAATATTCTTCTAAAGTAAGTTGGTTTTGGTGGATAAATGTGGCGGCTTCCACGCCCACGTAGCGGTAGTGCCAGGGTTCATACTCGTAGCCGGTAATGGATTCCCTGCCTTTTGGGTAACGCAGGATGAACCCGTACCGGTGGGCGTGTTCCTGAAGCCAAGCATATGTTTTGGTATGGGAAAAGTCCCGATGTACCCGGTTTACGTCTACAGCCAGACCGGTCTGGTGTTCCGAATGGCCGGGACGGGCGGACTTTTGAAAGGTTGCTTCTTCCCCGTGTTGCTCCACGTTCTGCGTATACAGCATCCTCTGAACGGCTTCCGTGCGGAAGCCGGACCGGTTGTGGATCCAGTGGCCGTCTTTGCGCGCGGCGTCCACCAGGGCTCGGAAGGCTGCCTCGGCCGGGGCCTGCAGTTGCATTAAATTGCCTGTACTATATTTATTGGGCAGTTTGACCAGGTTTTTGGGGAGGTAGTTGACAGGCAGGGCGTACTGTTTGTTGACCAGCACCAGGACTCCCAGGGAGGTATCGGCCGGGTGTACCTGCGTTTGGGGCAGGCAGCATAAGGCAATACAGGCTATGAGAATTCCCGACATAAGTCTATTGACGTTATTTTAAAAATATAGGGTCAAGATAATCTCCAATATTATTTTTCAGGGTAACTTCTTTTGCTTGTACTATTCCCAAGCCATACGTGTTGTGGGGGTCAATGGCGTCGTACTGCGGAGCACAGGAAAATAGTAATAAATTGGTTGCAAGAGCAATAGATATAATGTATTTCATACGTATTACAAAGATAACGATTCTTGCCTCAAAAAACGCCCCAAATTTTTTTAAAAATATGTGAAAAAAAGAGTAAATAAATTTGCACGTTCCCAAAAAGTGGTTACCTTTGCAGCCCGTTTCGGAAGAACGGTCAGTTCATTGACGTATTAAAGAGAGATAATAGAGGTTAAAAACAAACAAGAATTAGTCTGATAATAGAATGGTCTTTTTAAAAGACCCGTAATTATGGGACTACAATTCACAAGATCAAATGAGACGTTGGCAACGGAAGTTGCCGGCGCGTTAAAATGATTTACGAGAAAAAGTTACTAAGGGCGTATGGAGGATGCCTAGGCTTCTAGGAGCGAAGAAGGACGTGGTAAGCTGCGAAAAGTGCCGGGGATTTGCAAACGAGAGTTGATCCGGCAGTATCCGAATGGGACAACCCACCAGGTTGAAGGCCTGGTACCATCGCGAGATGGGGCAGACGCAGGGAACTGAAACATCTAAGTACCTGCAGGAAAAGAAAGAAAAATCGATTCTCTGAGTAGTGGCGATCGAAAGGAGAAGAGCCTAAACCGATGCTGTTTCGGCAACGTCGGGGTTGAAGGACCTCAGAATCAAGTGCGATATGAAGAAGAACCCAGTTGGAAAGCTGGACCATAGGACGTGAAAGTCGTGTATTTGTAAAGATTGCATACGATAGAGGAATCCTAAGTAGGGCGGGACACGAGGAATCCTGTCTGAATCCGCGGGGACCATCCCGCAAGGCTAAATATAACTAGAAGACCGATAGTGAACCAGTACTGTGAAGGAAAGGTGAAAAGTACCCCGAAC
>CAZKPB010000024.1:0-26745 GCA_964554535.1 uncultured Muribaculaceae bacterium
CCCCTTGCTCCATGACAATTCACACTCCCGCCGCCTTCAGCTGCGCGGGGGCTGCCGCCGCCGGCGCGGGTAGGGCTCGGCCATGGGGTTAATTGGGAAGGCAATTCTGTTACACGGTTTTTGTTTCCGAGAACATGGATTGCATGGTGGGGTTGCCGGCGGTAAGGCGTTTGATGGTGAGGTTGTCTGCTTTTTCGTTGGCCAGGCGAAGGTTGTTTTTTGATCCTATGAGGGCTTCTTTGATTTTTTGCAGGTGGGCTATGGATTTGTCAATTTCTTCCACGGCGGTATTGAATTTTTCGCTGGCCAGACGGTAGTTGTTGGCAAACCGGTCTTTGAAGTCGTTCAGTTTGTTTTCAAAGTTGGTGATGTCAATGGTCTGGTTTCTGGCTATACTATAGCCAACTCTTTTTTGTATTCAAGGCTCTTTTTGGAGGTCTGGCACAGAAGGGTAATGAGGGGAATGAAGAACTGGGGGCGGATGACGTACATTTTGGGGTAGCGGTAGGTCATGTCCACTATGCCGCCGTTGTACAGTTCGCTGTCGGGTTCCAGAAGGGACACCAGGACCGCGTATTCGCAGTTTTTGGTTCTGCGGTCCTCGTCCAGTTTCTTGAGGAAGTCTTCGTTTTTGTGTTTGGTGGCGGTCTGGTCCATCTCGTTTTTCATTTCAAACATGATGGAGACGTATTCCGTCTGGCTGTCGTAGTCTCGGAAAATAAAGTCTCCTTTGGAGCCGGACGATGCGTCGTTGTCTTTTTCAAAGTAGGCGTTGGGGAATACCGTGCGCAGTCGGTTGAATTCCGTGCTGCAGTGAATTTCAAGGGTCTCGCCAATCATTTTGGTGGACATACGGGTCTTGAGGTCTTTGTAGTATTCTACCATTTCCTGCTGTTGTTTGAGTTGCTGCTGGAAGTTGTCGGTGAGGTTTTTCTCGCGCAGGGTGGCCTCGGCCTTTGTGGCTTGCAAGGTGTTTTGCAGGTTTAGTATAGTGGTTTCCTTGTCAAATACCTGAGCCTGCAGTTCCAGTTTTTTGGTGTGTTCAAACTCGTTGAGTTTGGACTGCAGTTTGTCAATCTCCAGTTCTTTGGCGCTGATTTCATTTTGGCTGGTCAGGAGGTCCTGCTTGAACTTCAGGGATTCCTTCAGGGCCTGGGCTTCCTGCTCGGCCTTTAGCTGGCGGCGTACCTCTTCCGTGCGCGAGGCCAGGTCCTGCTGGTACTCGCGGGTGCGGATCTGGCTGACGATGCTGGCGTAGTCGGCCTCGTTGACGGTGAAGACTTCGCCGCATTTGGGGCATTTTATGGAGTTGGTTGTGCTCATGTGCTTTGTTTATATATAATCAGTTTTGCAAAGAAAATCACTAGCTGTGCAATATTGCAGCATAAGTGCTAAAATGAGTAGTAATAGACAGAAAGGATTTAATTACTGCAGGGATGAACGATTCCGATAACCTCGCCGATTATTCTGTAATCATCAGCCTCATCCTCGTTTATATATATGGGCCTGTAGTCAGTGTTTTTTGGCATTAGGACAATACTTTCATTCTTGCAATTCTTTTCTTGGTCATCTATATTTCTGATTGAATATGTTTTTATGCTATAACTTCCGGAATAATCGGGATCGTATGAACTATAATGTTTTACCAGAACAATTTTGTCGCGCCGGCTTCCACCTGGGTTTGCCAAAAACACGCAATAGTCACCATCGTTAATAACAGGTTCCATTGAATGTCCGGATGCTTGCACCACATACATGTTTCTGTTTAATCTGCCCATACCTTCCACCCTTATCCATCCTAATACATCAACCAGTTCTCCTTCGCCAAAATAACCGCAAGCTGCTTTCACAGAGTAATATGGTAAAAAGTAAATGAATTTAACATTCTCATTTACATCGGATTCAATGCGAATGATATCTTTTTTTACTTCAACTGGTTGAAGTTGTTTCGCAAAATACTCTGCCAATGCGGTATCACAAAAGTAGACATAACATCCCTTCATCCCTCTTGTCATTAAAGTCCTGTATGTGTTTTTGATGATTTCGTCTGCGTCTTGTAAAGCCTGCTCACGATTTTCCTTCAATTGGGATTTAAATCCTCTAACTGAAAGATCGTTACCAGATCTTTTGAGAACATCTGTAATAACTCTGTTGTTTTCATACCTCATATCCAGTCCAACAATTACTCCGACATAATCAAGTCCAAGGCCTTGACAAGTATGGATGCAACCAATTTCATTTACGGAGTCTTCACCGATAATCCATAAATTCTTGTCGGTGTTCAAATTCCATTTTTTACGGAAATTATGCTCAGGGATGATTATATCCTCCTTTGTATCATTGGACTTACTATTCCAATCCCAACAGTATCCCGCTACTATTCTGGATTTATTATTGATTCTATTTTTGTTGACTATAGTATTGAATAATTCATTTGGATCGGTGAATATTCTAAAATCAAAATCTTCAGGTGAAAGATTTATATTGGCTGTTTCTTTAATTTGTAGGGTATTATCCAACCAACTTAAGTAACCGTCAGAACCATTACATCGGAATTGAGAACTAAGCCTAGCCGTATGAACTTCAGCCCCACAAGATTCCGCAAAACGTTCAATCGATTTTTTTGTTCCAACGTCCTTGATATGAATTCTTTGTCTGTCATCTACAAAAAATACCGAGAATTTAGTGGCCTTAACAATCTCAATTATTTGATTGTTACCAAGATTTCCATATAATCCGCTTTTTAAATTTAAACGGTGTCCTTCATCAATTATCAATGCATCAAAAGTGTTTTGAGGAGTATCAATAAAACTGCCACTTCCTACAAATAAGTTGTTTATGTAATTTCGCTTGAAACTACCTGTTAGTTTGGCAGTATACACATCTCTCGGCGCGGCATTTTTTGAAACATATTGACTGACTAACCCTTCTTTTGTTAATGCAACCAATAGATTTACAGCAACTACACTTTTTCCCGTGCCTGGCCCGCCTTCAACGACTAATACTTGTTTTTCACCATGTGCCGCTTTCCTGGCCAACTCCATAGCTGTTTCATATACGACTTTCTGGTCATCAAGCAAAATAAATTCTTGATTTCCTTGAAGCATTGAGATGAGCGAGTCTGCAAGCTGTTTTGAAGGCCTAAGTCGTCCATTGTCTACAAGCCAAACAATATCGTCTTTCGCTCCATATTTAATATGTTATTTAATGAACTCTTGTAAGTTATGTGCATCAGATTTTAAAAAAACGGGGGCTTTTTCAATATACTCGGCGTAACAAGGATTTGTAATGACGTTATCCGGAGAGTAATTATGCAGAAACGCACAAGGTGAAAGTGATATATGTTTTTCTCTAATAGTCTCGTTATAATTGTTTAGCATATAGGCGTATGACCAGGCCTGATAGGATGGATGGCTTGTCTCGCTCTCTCCAAATTGGAAACGGGTTTTTACTACTGCTGATTTGCCGGACAATTTGGCGTGTTCCCATTGTTTTAATTCAATAATCACCATATTTCCCCTATGTTCCTCATCTTCACCGGATATAATAAAATCAACACGCTTGGCCGTCAATGGGATTTGATACTCTATGGCAACACTTGAAGTATCTGGAATATCCGGAGTGTCGATTACTTTAAACATATGCATCATGGAATTTTGCCAGGAATTTTTTTCGTTTGGCGAGGTATGTCTGCCCAAATGAGATAAAAAGGCATTATCTATATCATCAGCTATTGTCCCATTAAATACATCAAGTAAAAAGCCTTTTTTTGATGCGTGGTATACTATCATAAGTCACAGTATTTTTTTGCGTTTCCTTTTGATTTGTCAACCGGGTACTTTGCCGCATTCTTAGCAATTTTTTTAAGCATGATTTCTTTAATATCAAAATTATATTTATCTGCAATGAGAAAAGCATAATTTAATATATCGGCTAATTCTTCTTTCACACAATCAATATTGACTTCATCAGCATTTTTCCATAAATAGGCTTCGTTAAGTTCAGATGCTTCTATTGAAAGAGCCAGAGCCAAATCCTTACCGTTATGGAATTGATTCCACTCCCTATCCTTAGTAAATTGAACAATTTGAGTCATGATTTCAGAAATATCAGAATTATTTATTGCTGTCATAAGATTAGTTTAGAAAATGTGGTAGATAAATTGTTGTATACAAAAATACAATATTTATGCATAAAGTGATTTGTTTGTTTTTATCAGTAGTTGGTTATTTGGACAATGTACTTATGCAGAAAATTTAATACTCCAAATAATTTTTCCAATTGCTTTTTGGTGTTTTATGATGTGTCTTACTACTTTTGTATAGTTCTGCCACGTTTCTGCACACCCGCGACCGACCTTTGTAAAAAACAAATCAACCCCACTATGGACCGTACAATAAAAGTAATAAGATCGGCCAATCCTTCAGTGGTCCTGGATTATATTGTCAAAGATCCGGAGCCGGCCAGAAACAGATTGTGTAATTAACGGCATTTGCCATTTTATGCTTCAGCCTCCTCCCGCTCCCTCCGCCCGAAATACTCGGAAGGAGTCATATCCGTCGCTGCCCTGAAGTTTCTCAGGGCGGTAGTCCGTGAACGGTAGCCGCAGAGGTAGAAGGCTTCTTTGATGCTCATATCCGAATGGCTGTCCCGCAGTGATATGAAATCTTGAATCCGGTACTTGTTGATGTAGGCCGAGACGCTTTCCGCTCCATTTTCCCGGACCACTTTTGACAGCGTGGTGCGATTGGTGCCCAAGGCTTCCACCAGCATACTTTCGGAAAGCTTGGGATTGCGCCAGGTTTGATTTTCTGTCATATATTGTCCCAGTCGGGTGAAAAGGCTGTTGCCGGTCCCCTGGGCACTCTCCTCAATTGCTGAAGGCAGAATGTCTTCATTGGGCACCTTTTTATCCACAATGCGGTATATGAGTTCCATATACAGACGGAGTGCCGTTATGGCTATGGTGCAATGAAAATATAAGATGGAAACAATTGGGGTGTGAACAGAAAGTAACAGCAGATAGGAAATTACGTCAATGATGCCGCTGATTACATATACTCGTATCCAGGTGCGGTCGGTGTTGCTGTATTTGCGGGTATAGGGAATATAAAAAATAAGAAATACGGGCAGGCTCAGGAGGAGACACAGCAGCAGTCTGAATGCCACATTAAAGTCAGCGTAATGCGGTAACATATCTTTAATGTCGGTATACACCGGATAGGTCACGCCCAGCATAAGGGAAATCATGAAAATAAGCAGAATGACCGCCACTGGTGAAAACAGCAGCAACAATCGTTTGAAGTTCACCCATCCCGGCGAGACTACCTCAATAGGGTATATGGTATACGCCAGAATCATAAACAAGCCCAGAGACAACCTGGGAACACTCAGGACCGGTACCTGGTACGTGCCGTTAAGGGCATTTATCAATATCGGTATGTAATTGAATACGGAAAGAGCCACAATAACGGCAAGAATTATCCGCGAACGGTCGCCGCTCTTATGAAAAGCAAACAGCGTGGCCGATGACAGAAACATGACCACCAAAGCGGCATAGATTGTGGCTAAAAAAAAATGTGCATTCATTTTTGAGACTGTCTCTCTCTAAATATTCTGCGAAAGTACAAAATGAAACACAATATTGTAAAAATGAAACGTCGGAAATCTTTTCTCCTGTAAGGGTCATTCTTACATTTGCATAAATCAAGACTAAACAAATTCTAAATTATGAAAACACAAAAAAAGGCATTCAGGTTCTTATACGTTTTGAGTACTATAGCCCTGCTGTCTTTAACTGTTGCCTGTTGCAAGGCAGACAAAGAGCTCCCAAAGCCACTATGGGAGGCCGGATGCGTAAGAAACAAGATTGTAACTATTAGTGACCTGCATGTGGGCATTGATGATAATTATGCCGAGACGGTGGAAAACCGCCCGCTACTTATTGAGTTTCTTCAGCGACTGCAACAAACTAAAGATGTACGCGAACTGGTGATTGCAGGCGATTTTCTGGATGCGTGGTACGTGCCCGTGTCCTATCCCGCCTATACGGACGAGGTTCAATTCTACAAAGGAGTCATTGCCAACAACAAGGCCTTGATGGATGAGTTCAAGCGGGTGATTGACAGTGGTATAAAATTAGTGTATGTTCCGGGGAATCATGATATGACCCTGCTGCCGGAAACCTTGCAGGAAGCCATCCCGGGTATTGTACAAGTAAGCGATGCACAGGGGCTGGGTACCTACTATACCGGTGACCGCAGAGAAATTGCCATAGAGCATTGTCACCGCTATGACGTGTTTTCCGCCCCCGACCGCATAACCAACAAAGAATTATGCGGGAATGACAATACCATTCTTCCGGCCGGTTATTTCTACGCCCGATACGGGGCTACCTGGGTGAGTGAAGACTTCCCTGTAGTGGAGAAACACTATCCGGAAATCACCACAATTCCCGATGAAACGGACACCGACCAATACGGAGCCTTTCTATATTACTCGGTGATTGCAAACATATCCAAGGATATCACCCCCGTAGAACCTCTTGAAGAAAAGATATTCAAGATGCGCATTGCCGGTTTCAATGACGACTATACCTTCCTTGACTTTTATCCGCAGCAACAGGAGGACGGCATTTACGGCAAGTTGTACAAGAACATCCAGCGCACATGGGAACAACGCCAGGTGCAGAACCATGTAATGAAGCCCAATAGTTTTGTGGACGCGGTATCCGGTACCATTCTTTGGGATTACTATTTCAATCAGGCCAAGGATCAATACCTGCTCAATGAGGACGAGGCCGTGGATGTGGTGGTATTCGGTCACACCCACGTTCCCAAATATATAAATGTGTCGGACGGAAAATACTACATCAACGACGGTACCTGGGTGGACAACAACACGGAAGACCCCACTACGCGTACTTTTGCCGTAATTACCACCGGCACCCGCGACTCCGTGGAACTCTATATGTACCAACCCAACGGCACCCTCACCGACATTAGACCCTTACCGTAGCTTATGCCAAAGCAAGCAATCGCTTTGCCGACTTTATAAAGAGTGGATATTCTGTCACTGCTGACCTCCCGCGTTGCCTGCAACGCCCGAGGTCAGTTTTACTTTGCACTGACTTGTGTTTTTGCCTAAGGGTACGTGACATTGGCGGTGACCGACGCAATCGCATTATCAGTTAAATGTTTATTGCCATTGAATTATAATAAAATGGAAGAAATTGTCTCATAATGGTGACATAATTGTACTAAATTATGAATTTCGAGTGCTATTTGTTGTTCTTAGGCAAAGGTATATTTGTATGATTTAGAATGAACCTTAAACTTAATAAACCGAGTTATTTAAATTTAAAACCTATGAAAGTAAGCAAATTTTTAGCTTTGTGTTTGACGTTTATGCTATTTGCGTTCACGTCATATGCCCAGTCACTCAAGGTGACCGGCACGGTAACCGATAAAGCTGATGGTCAGCCGCTCATTGGCGCCACAGTTAGGGTTGCCGGTACTTCTACGGGAACTTCAACGGATTTGGACGGTTCTTTTGAACTGAATGTTCCCGTTGAGTCCACTTTGGAAGTATCCTATATTGGTTATACGACTGTAACTGTTACTGCCGCTTCTGTATTGAACATACAACTTGAACAAGACAACGAAAGTTTGGAGGAAGTAGTAGTCACCGGTTATATGACTGAAAAAAAGGCCGACTTGACCGGCTCGGTAGCTGTGGTCAAAATGAAAGAAGTGGCCGACATCCCTACCGGGAACGTACTGACTGCCATGCAGGGTCGTGTAGCCGGTATGAACATTGTTGCCGATGGTACCCCCGGCGGTCAGGGAACTTCTTCCCGGATTCGCGGTACAACCACCATCAACAACTCTTCTCCTCTTTATGTAATTGACGGAGTAATGACGCGTTCTGACATCGGGACCATCATTTCCAGCAATGACATTGAATCCATCCAGGTACTTAAAGACGCCGCTTCCGCTGCCATCTACGGTGCCCAAGCCGCCAACGGGGTTATCATCATTACCACCAAGCAGGCTAAAGAAGGCACTATCAGAATTGACTTCAATACCACCCAGACCCTGCAGACATTCCAGAACAGTGTGCCTCTGATGAATGCTCAGGAATGGGGTAACGTGTATTGGGCCGCTTATCAGTACGACTTCGGTACCACACCTAAATCCATTATTTATGGTGACGGCCCCAAGGCTCAGCTGAAATTGGGACAACCTTATTATTCCAAAAACGGTCTGCAAATGTTGATTTCCGATACCGACTGGTTGAAAGAATGCTACAAACCGGCTTTGATGCAGACTTACAATCTCTCTCTGTCAAAGGGTTCAAAGGACCATGTATCTTCAATGAGTCTTAACTACATTGACCAGGACGGTATCCTTAAGAAATCGGACTACAAGTCATTATCTACCCGTGTAAACAATGAATTCCGTTTCCTCAACAACAAATTGCGCGTAGGTGAATCCATTAACATTACCTATTGGACCCAGCACAAGAAACCCAACGCTTACGAATCTATTGAAAAACAACTTCTTGCCCAGCATCCTGCGCAGGCTATATATGCCAGTGACGGTAGTTATGCCGGTTCTGAAGTGGACTTGCTCGGTAGCCGTAACAACCCTATTCGCTACATTGACAATGAAGCCAATAATTCCTACACTAGCTGGCGTATCTTTGGAAACGCATACATTGAAGCCGTTCCTATCAAGAACTTGACTCTTAAATCCACGGTGGGTATCAACAACAATACAAACCACACTAAAGTATTTGAACCCGCATGGGACGAACACGTACGCTCCAACCTCATGAGCTCTTTGTCAGTTACTGAAAACCAATATCTGGAATGGGTTTGGACCAATACGGCTTCTTATAACTTCAGTGCAGGTCGTCACAGCGCCACCTTCTTGGCCGGTGCCGAGTTCAAAAAGAACATAACCTATAATTTGAACGGTACAGGTGACGAATATGCCCTTACCTCTCCCGACTATGTATATCTTTCAGTTGCTGAAGGTACCAAGGGTGTTACCGAAAGTGCCAACATGTATTCCATGACTTCTTATTTTGCTAAAGCAAATTACAATTATGCCGACAAATACCTCGTTTCCGCTACGGTGCGTCGCGACGCTTCTTCCCGCTTTGGTAAAGTAAACAACGCCGGTATTTTCCCCTCTGCTTCTGTTGGCTGGCGTGTTTCAAAAGAAAACTTTATGGCTTCTACAAGCAACTGGCTGTCTGATCTTAAGTTGCGTTTCTCTTGGGGTATCAATGGTAACGACCAGATCAGCAACACAGCTACCTACAACATTTACGCTGTAAACATCTGGAACGGTAGTTACAACTTGAACGGTGACGGAAAGACCCTGAGTATGGGTGCCGTCCGTAGCCAGTCCGGTAATGCTTTGCTGCGTTGGGAACAAACCGAACAGTACAACGCCGGTTTTGACGCCAGCTTCCTGGACGGTCGCTTGACGGTTACTGCTGACTACTATAACAAGAACACCACCGATATGTTGTATCAACTTCCTGTAGCCGCTGTTAACGGTGAAGGTGGTACTTCTTATCAGAATTGTGCTTCAATGAACAATAAAGGTATTGAAGGCATTCTTACCTGGAAAAACACCTTAGGTGACTTCAGTTATGAAATCAGTGCCAATATTGCCTGGGAGAAAAACGCCATCACTTACTTGCCCGAAGATATTTACTATACCTACGGTCTTGGTAACATGGCCGCCGGCGTTACCAACGTGGGACTTCCCTACGGTGGACGTTTGGGTTATATCACTGACGGTGTGTTCCGCACACAGGCAGAAGTGGATGCCTACAAGAGCGAGTATGAAGTTAAATTCGGTGCTCCCGGCGTAGGCCGTATCAGATACACCGACGTGAACAAAGACGGTGTGATCAACACCAGTGACCAGGCTTACATTGGAAGTGACCTTCCTGTACTCCAGGGTGGTATCAACTTCTCGGCCAATTACAAGAACTTTGATTTCACTATGTTCTTTGGCGGTATGGTTCGCAAGGCTTACAACACCTCTAAACTTTACACCGACTTCTTCCCGCTGGGTGAAGGTCTGGGCAACCACTCCACTCGTCTGCTGGATGCCATGAACGGCTATTACGACTACGTGGCTACGGGTACTTATACATCTGACTACGCTGCCTTGACCACACTTAACGTCAACAATGAAAACCTGGCTTCTGACTGGTATGTAGAAGACGGTTCTTTCTTGAAACTCAAAAACTTGGTGGTAGGTTATACATTTACCAACAATCTGCTTAAAACTCTGAGATTGCGTTCTGCACGCGTTTACCTGCAGGCTCAGAACCTCTTTACCTTGACCAATTATACGGGTCCCGATCCCGAAAATCTTGGATATCCTTATCCCATAGCACGTAGTTATATTGTGGGTATCAATTTTGGATTTTAATGAGTGATGTATACTAACATTAATAATAAGCTAAATCCTATGAAATATAGAAATATTATTCTTGGCGTTTTCCTTTCCATTGCTCTGGTAAGTTGCAATGAAAAAGAATTTCTTGACCTGAAACCGCAAGGTTCTCTTAATGATGCCGTTTTAAATTCAACTGACGGTATAAACTATCTGGTTAATTCGGCCTATGCCGCTTTGGCCGGCCCCAATGCCACCTTCGGTGCTATGAACGCCCCGGTTAACCACTGGATTCAGAGTGAATTACACTCAGACAACGCTTATAAAGGTGGGGGTGGTCCTTCCGACAACACCAACATGCACAAAATTGAAACGTATGTGGTGGATGCCACGCACACTATGATGAACAACTGGTGGACCGCTTTGTATCAGTCTGTAAAACGCACCAATTCTGCCCTCAGGGTGTTGAATACCTGCAGCCCCGAAGACGTTCCCGATGTGGAAATGTTAAAGGCCGAGATGCGTGTGCTCAGAGCCCATTACTATTTTGAACTGAGCCGTCAGTTTAACAAAATTGTTTGGATTGACGAGAACGTAGAAGACGTGAACTATGGCACCTTGAGAAACGACGTGTATACCAGAGACGAGATTCTGGGTATGATTGCCAAAGAATTTGAAGAAGCTGCCCTGCTTCTTCCCGAAACTCAGGCAGATAAGGGTCGTGCCAACAAATACGTTGCTTTGGCTTACGCCGCCAAAGTATACCTGTACAAGGCCTATCGTCAGAATCCCGCCAACAACGCCGTGACTTCCATTGATGCCGCCGACCTGGAAAAGGTGGTTAAATACACAGGTGATGTGATAAGCTCCAACCAATATGGTTTGTTGGATGATTTCCAGAAACTGGATATGACCGCGTATGAAAACGCAGAAGAATCCATCTGGGCTGTTCAGTATTCTATGAATGACGGTGCCGTCCTTTCCGGCTTTCTTGCTTCTTCTGCCGGTCACGTTAACTGGAGCCAGTTGCTGAATACTCCCAAGGGACCTTATTCCGGTGACGACTTCTACAAATCAAGCCAGGACCTGGTGAATTCATTCAAGACCGACGCCAACGGACTTCCCCTGCTGGACGGTTCTTTCCAGAATGAAGACTATGACGTGGTTATTGAAAAAGTAAATCCCAACGGAACTAAATCATACATTAACACACAGATTGACTCCAATGTGGACCCGCGTCTGGACTTTACCATCGGCCGTATCAATGTACGTTGGAAAACCTATCCCGTTGAACCTGTTACCGAATTATGGTACAGAGACTTCAATGCCTACGGTTATCACTTTATCAAACGTTTCCTTGTATCTCCCGAAAAAGATATGTTTACAGGTTATCCCTGGGGTTCATCCGGTTTGAATTACCAGATTATCCGCTACGCCAATGTGCTTCTGTGGAGAGCCGAAGCGTTGATTGAACTGGGCCGTCCCGAAGAAGCTCGCGGTCTCATCAACCAGATCAGACTCCGTGCCAAAAACAGCCCCTATGTAACCGCATGGGATGATAAGGTTAAATTCCCGACTGCCATTGACATTGATGGTTATCCCGCCATCTATAAGATCAACGAATATCCCGCCACCGGTTGGACTAAGGAATATGCCCGTGAAGCGATGCGTTTTGAAACCCGTCTGGAAACCGCTCTTGAAGGCGAACGTTTCTTTGACCTGGTGCGCTGGGGTATTGCTGAAGAAGTTATGAACCGTTACTTCAGAAGTGAAGAAGATTCTCGCGTATACTACAAGAATGTGAAATTTACTCCCGGAAAAGACGAGTATTATCCTATTCCTCTTACGCAGTACAACCTTACCAAGGGTGCGTACGTGCAGAATCCCGGTTATGGCGATTTTTAGCCGGTAATCTATGAAAAAAGTATTATTTCTGGTAGCTTGTCTGTTTGTGGCTGTCCCTTTCTTCGGGCAGCCCGGCAGACAAGTTCCAAAAATAGACACAGTGAGGCTATGGCCTAACGGTGCTCCCAATGCGTTTGAAATTCCCGGACCCGAGTCGGGATTCTTGACTTTCAGAGCCAAGGCGTATGAAGAGCCCATGATGGAAGTATACCCCGCTAAAAACCCCAACGGCCTTTGTGTCATTATGTGTCCCGGCGGCGCTTACATCATGGAGTCGCAGACCTATGAGGGCAGGGACCTCAAAGACTGGTTCAACGTGCGCGGCATTACTTATTGTATGCTGCAGTATCGGTTGCCCTGCGGACACCACGAGGTGCCGCTCAGTGACGTACAGCAGGCCATCCGCATCATGCGCGAAAAGTCTGAATCTCTGGGAATTACAAAAATCGGCATTGCGGGGAACTCGGCCGGCGGCCATTTGGCAGCCTGTGCCGCCACAATGTTTGACAGCCCGCAGACCCGGCCCGACTTCCAGATCCTTATGTACCCCGTGATTACTATGGAAGCGTCGTTTACCAATTCGCTCTCACGTGATGCCCTGCTGGGCAAAACGCCTTCTCAGGAGTTGGTGGACAGGTACAGTTGTGAAAAACACGTTACGGCCCAGACGCCTCCCGCATTTATTGTGCTTTGTTCGGATGATCCGGACGTACAGCCGGCCAACAGCCTGCGCTACTACGAACAGTTGCTTGCCAACAAGGTTTCAGCTACCATGCACATTTATCCAACCGGAGGTCACGGATGGGGATGGAGAGACATTATGCCTTACAAGGAATACTGGGTGGGCGAGATGGAAAAGTGGCTGTATACGGTAGTTATGAACCAATAATTTAATTAGTTACGATGAAAACAAGCAGAATTATCAAATATTTTCTGTGCCTGTGCATTTTGGACGTGTGTCTGTGCACTACGGCCGTTGCGCAAGTCCGTACCCGGCTGCGTACGCCCAATGACACGCTTAAATCTACACAGGTGCTGGCCGACGGCACAGCCGCTTTCAGACTTTACGCGCCCAAGGCTACTTCCGTCACCCTTTCCGGAGACCTGGCCGAGACAGTTCCCGCCCAGATGACCAAAAATGCAGACGGAGTATGGGAAGTGGTAATGAAAGGCATTGAGCCCGGTGTGTACAGATATTCCTTCAATGTGGACGGTGTCACGACCCTTGACCCAAAGAGTGCCCAGGCCATTGAAACTTACTCTCTTTTCAATTATGCACCTGCCGGTGATGAATTTTTTGCGTTGAAGAACGTGCCTCACGGGGCGCTGATAGAACGCTACTATTTTTCAAAGGCGTCTAATTCCGTAAGAAGACTGCATTTGTGGACTCCTGCGGGATTTGAAAAGATGACGGAAAAACTTCCGGTGTTCTATCTTGTCCACGGTGGTGGCGACAATGACCGCGGTTGGCCGCAATTAGGCGCTGCCGGTCTTATTCTTGACAATTTGTATGCCGAGGGCAAAATGGCTCCCATGCTAGTAGTGATGCCCGACGGCCATATTGATGTCGATGTTTTTGTGGATGATTTGTGTGAGAATATTGTTCCTTTCATTGAATCAACTTATAATGTATATACTGACCCGGCTCACAGAGCGTTGTCCGGACTTTCAAACGGAGGAACTCAGACTTTGAGTGTCATTTTGAAACATCATCAGATGTTTGACTGGTACCTGGTACTGAGTTCGGGATGGTTTGCGGGAACAGATGCCTTTGCCAAGAATGTGGCGCAGTTGCCTTCTATTGTAAACGACTTTAACAAGCACGTCAAATTGTTTGTCTTTACGCAAGGCGGTCCCGAGGACATTGCTTACAAGAACGGTCAGGAAACAGTTAAGGCATTCAAGGCCAGTGGATTTAACTATGAATATACTGAAGCTCCCGGAGGCCATACCTGGTACACCTGGAGGTATAACCTCAGAGATTTAACTCCCAGATTATTCAAATAATTGACTATATGAAATCAAAAACTTTAGTTACTCTTATTCTGTGCCTTGTAACGGCACAATTTGCTGCGGCCCAGAACCCGCAGCAACCCTCGTGGCTCAGCGACGCGGTAGTATATCAGATCTATCCCTCTTCATTCCAGGATACTGACGGTAACGGTATTGGAGACCTTCCGGGCATCATTTCACGTCTGGATTATATCAAATCGTTAGGTGTTACCGCTATCTGGATGAATCCCGTGTTTGTGTCGGGATGGCAGGACGGTGGATACGATGTAATTGATTTTTACAAAGTAGACCCGCGTTTTGGTACCAACAGCGACCTGGTGACGCTTATTAACAAGGCCCACGCACTGGGAATGAAGGTGATATTGGACTTGGTTGCCGGTCACTCTTCCGACCAGAATGAATGGTTTCTGCAGTCAAAGGAAGGTGACCCCAACCTTCGCTACAGTGATTATTACATCTGGCCGACCTTTAAACCGGAAGTCAAGAACGCGACCAACAACGGCGGTCAGCAAGACTATGCTCAAATGATGAATTCGTTCAACAATATTGTGAACAAATTTGTCAAGAGCGACGCCCCCCGCGGACCTTTCTACGTAAAGAACTTCTTTGACAGCCAGCCGGCATTGAACTTCGGTTTTGCCAATCCGGACCCCGCTCATCCCTGGGAACAGGCGGTGGACGCTCCCGGCCCCATGGCTATGCGTCGTGAGATCAAGAACATTATGATGTTCTGGATGGACAAGGGCGCCGACGGTTTCCGCGTGGATATGGCAGCCAGTCTGGTCAAGAACGACTTTGACAAATCGGCCACCATCAAATTGTGGAAAGAAGATTTAGCCAAATGGTTTAAAGAAAATTACCCCGAAAACCTGTTGATTGCCGAATGGTTCAACCCGGCCCAATCCATTGATGCCGGATTCAATGTGGACTTCTTCTGCCACGACGGTCAGTACAACTATTCTTCCCTGTTCTTTTACGGCAGGGGAGGACGTAACGGTGCTCCTGCGGTAGAACCTTATTTTGACAAGGCCGGTAAGGGCGGACTCAAGACTTGGTATGACCTATATACGTATCAGTATGAAGCCGTAAAAGGTAAGGGATATGCAAGTATGCCTTCCGGAAACCACGACTTCAACCGTCTGTCTACCGGAGTGCGTTCCACTCCCGACCAGCTTAAAGTGGCTATGACCTTCTTCTTCACTATGCCCGGAGTTCCTTTTATTTTCTACGGTGATGAAATCGGCCTTAAACAAAATCCTGCCGCCAAACCCGTGGAAGGTTCCATGGGTCGCTCGGGATGCCGCATCCCCATGCTTTGGGACGGAACGGCCAACGCCGGTTTCTCTACCGCACCCATTGAGAAAATCTATATTCCTCAGGATCCCGATCCTGACCGTGTAACGGTAGAAAAAGCGGAAGCTGACCCCAATGCCCTTATCCATTACGTAAGAACGCTTATCAAATTGAGAAATGACCACAAGACGATTGGTGCCGATGCTGACTGGAAACTCCTCAGCTCGTTTGACCAGCCTTATCCTATGGTATATGAACGCACGCTCAACGGTAAGAAATGTATTGTGGCTCTCAATCCTTCCGACAAAAACGTATCTGTTGAAATTCCCGTGCAGGGTGCTACCCCCGCGGTGATTGGCGGCAGTTACACAAAAGCTTCCTATAAGACCGGCAAGAATGCGGACAAGATCACTCTTTCTGCCGTCTCGGCAATTATTTATGAATTTTAACCTTTTATTACACTAATGAAACATCTTATATTTGCTCCGGCAGCACTCCTTTTGTGCATTGCCTGCGGTTCGCAGCAGCCGCAAGGTAACGTTTCGGGTAATGTGGCCAGCCAGCTTTGGGCTCCCGTAGCTTCCGCCAATGTGACGGTTCAAGGTACTAACATTACAGCCCAGACAGACGTGGAAGGTAATTTTGCCATCAACGCCAAAGAAGGTGACACCCTTGTCATTTCACTTCCCGGTTATCGTACCACCAAAGCCGTCGTTAAGGCTGACCAGCCCGTAGCGGCTACTTTGAATTTCAATTTGAAGACGGTGGTAGTCAATGAAGACAATACCATTACCTTCAAATACTCGGCTCCCAATGCCAAATCGGTGCAGGTTTGCGGTAACTTTTTCCAATTGGAGAACGGTACTTATGGCGAAGGGATTGCCCAAATGACCAAAGACGCGGAAGGACTCTGGGTTTATACCACGGTTCCCACCAAGAGCGAACTCTATCGCTATGAATTTATCATTGACGGCAACTACACCGTGGATGCGGCGTCTCCCTATACCATCCGTGACGGTGAAGTACTGCGCAACGTGTTTGTAGTTCGCGGTGAAGTGGGCGATCTGACAATGGTTCAGGACGTGCCTCACGGTACCGTAGCCAAAGTATGGTATCCTTCTTCTCTTGGATATGACAGAAGAATGAGCGTTTATACGCCTTACGGCTATGAACAGAATCCCGGAAAGAAATATCCCGTACTCTATTTGCTTCACGGCGGTGGCGGTGATGAAAACGAATGGATGAATCTGGGTCGTGCCGTACAGATTATGGACAACCTCATTGCAGCCGGCAAAGTTAAACCCATGATTGTGGTGATGCCTAACGGTCACGTGGGTAGCACGGCCGCTCCCGGTGAAAACAGCATGGGATATGACGGAGCCAAGGCTAGCCGCGGCGCTGTAAGAGTTGAACCCAATGCCTACGAAGCTACTTTTATGGACGTGGTCAATTTTGTGGACAAGACTTATCGTACCATTGCCAATCGTGAAAACAGAGCCATTGCCGGCCTTTCCATGGGTGGCGGACATACAGCGGTCATCTCTACCAACTTCCCCGATAAATTCGGTTATATAGGCCTTTTCTCCGCTGCCGTAAGTTCTTATTCCAATGACAACCCCAGAGCTACGGAAATGACCAAGAATTTTGACGAAAAGTTAGCAAAATTGTTCTCCTACAACCCCTTCTATTATATTTCCATTGGAGACGAAGACTTTTTGTATGAAGCCAATAAAGCTTACCGTGCTAAATTGGACGAAAAAGGATATCAATACACATATGTAGAATCGGATTGCGGTCACGTTTGGAAGAACTGGCGTCACTACCTTGCTGCATATGCTCAACTTTTGTTTTAGGTTATAGCTGCATTACCGTATTGCGGTGATGTATCGGGTGTGCAGATGGTCTGCACACCCTTTTTTTACTGAAAATTTCCGTACTTTTGCATTCATTATGTCCATAGCAAAAGTTAAAAGTTTTTTCGGTCAATACGGAATGGAAGACCGCATTCTGGAATTTGACGTGTCCTCTGAAACGGTCGAGTTGGCTTCAAAGGCCCTGGGATGTGAACCCGGAATGATTGCTAAAACGCTTTCTTTTCTTGTAGAAGAGAAGGCGGTGCTGGTGGTGGCGGCCGGTGACGTCAAAATAGACAATCACAAGTACAAAGAACAGTTTCATACAAAAGCCCGGATGCTTACCCCTGACCAAGCGGTAGAAATGACCGGCCATGCGGTGGGAGGGGTCTGCCCCTTTGTGGTGAACCCCGGGGTGGAGGTCTATCTGGACCAATCCCTCAAAAAATATCAGACGGTATATCCTGCCTGCGGAAGTGGCAACAGCGGCATAGGACTTTCCATTGAGGAAATGGAAAAGTATTCCGGTTACCGCTGCTGGGTGGACGTGTGCAAAAGTGTGTAAATTTTATCCATACCTGTATGAAAGGCATAGTAACAGCTGACAATAAATACATTGCTGATGTAATAATTCCCAGTTATCAGGTGGATGCGGCCAAGCGTTTGAAGCCGGCCGCGTTTATGGACCTGACTCAGGAGATGGCCTATCTGGCGGCCAAGGAAATGCATTTTGGCTTCACTGACCTTATGGCGCATAACACGGTATGGGTTCTGTCCCGGATGCAGATTCTGTTTGCGAATTCGCCCCGATGGGAAGACTCCGTGCAACTGTCCACCTGGTATAAAGGCTTGCTGGCATCGTTCTGCCTGAGGGACTTCCGGATGACCAACGCGCAGGGCCAGGAAATCATCACCGCCACCAGTCTGTGGGCTGTGATTGACGTGGAAACCAGGGCGCTGGCCCAAGTGGCCGAGGTGGAAAGAATGGTGCCTCAGGCTGCTTTGTGCACCGACTGCGCCATTGTAACCCCTGCCGGCAAGGTAGTAGTGCCCAAAAGCTTGGAAAAAGAAGAAGTCGGAGTGCATACCGTCACCTATTCCGATGTGGATATGGTGGGGCACACCAACAATACCCGCTACGTCTCTTGGGCCATGGACTGCGTGGATTATGACTACCTGCTTACGCACACTATAGCGGAAGTGTCCATCAATTTCAATCACGAGACGCGTCCCGGAGAGACGGTCCGTCTGTTGCGTTCCCGCAATGCGGATACCTGGTATATAGAAGGGTTGGTGGACGCTACGCAGGTATTTGCCGTAAGGCTGCGGTTTGTTTAACCCACAATGTATTTACTCCCGGGCAGGTAAGACAGCAACTTGGTAGTAACCGCACAGCAGATGAAGGTGAGAAGGGCTATCAGGGGAATGGCCCAATAGACGGGGATTCTGGGGGCGGCCACGTTGCCGTTGATGAACCAACCGGCTATAGGGGCCAGGAACAGCAGGTGCATCAGGTACATTCCGTAGGACAGTTTGGAGAGGGAGGTGATGGCGCGGGGCGCCTCGGCCTTTTTAATACAGCTGAACAGCAGGAATATGCCAAAGGTGGCACACAGCACGTTGGGGGTACAGAATTCCCAGGCCCACTCCAGCATGGGGGTTTGGATGCTGACTCCGGGAACTCCCTTCCACCAGAAGGCCCAGGCGGTGAAGGCCGCACCCAAGAGGAAGGTCACGCTGCCCACCCAAAGCTTTTTTTGCCGAGTCCAGTCCAGGTGGTGGTGAATGTAGTGCGCCAGCACTACATAGCCCAGGTAACCGCTACAGTACCAGAAGGCGGTGAAGCCGTTCCAGAAGCACTCGCCCCATAACTCGGCACTCACAAAGCGGTGCAGGAAGGGGAGAAAGGTGGTGAAGGCAAAGAGGCCTATGAAGATCAGTTCGTCCTTTTTGGAGGCTTTTTCCAGCCAGGGGGATACTATGGGGATAATGAGGTAGATGCTTATGAGCGGGTACATGAACCAGAGGTGTCCGGCCATGGACGGGAAGTTGAAGAAGAACATCTTTAAATCGTGCAGGGATTGATTCCAGATCATTCCGCCCCATAGCAGGGGTAAGAACGTGTACACTAACATAAAGAAAATCATTGGCGGAAGGATGCGCATAAAGCGGCGTTTGTAGAATTGGGTCATGGTCACTCCGGGTTTCATGGGCACCAGCAGGAAAGCGGATACAATCATGAACAGGGGTACCGACACACGGGCAACTCCGCCGTCATAGACAGCCACCCAAAAACGATTGGCTTCATTGGCCAGCATGGATACATTGCCGGCCAGACCCGACGAGTCCCCCGCGTAAAAATTTTCGCTGGCATGTACCAGCATTACCATAAAACAGGCTGCTACGCGGATGTAGTCCAGGAAGACGATTCGTTGGTTGGGCATAGGTGGAAGGTTTTGACTATAATGGGTTACGGGGGCAAAGGTAAAAAATTTATACCTACCTTTACCTCACAAAACCAAACAGTAAGCATAATGAACATCCAAGAAAAAGCGGCCAAGATAGTCGCACAGGCAAATGTGGTCACGCTGGCTTCCATTGATGAAAACGGATACCCGCGTCCCGTGGCTCTGGTAAAGTTGAAAGATGAAGACGTAGCCATTTATGTTTCTACAGGCACCAGTTCGGCTAAGACGGCGCACTTCAGGGCCAATCCCAAAGCCGGACTTTCCATTGTCAGCGGGGAAGACAGTGTGGTGTATACGGGAGAGATTGAAATTGTGACGGACCCGGCCATCAAGCGGGCTCTATGGGCAGACTGGATGCGTCCGCATTTTCCCGGCGGGGTGGAGGATCCCGAGTACTGCGTGCTCAAGTTCATTCCCAAAGCGCACATCTATTGGATTGACAACGTTTTTGTAAAAGACGGCAAGTACCTCAACCGGTTTTGCCAGAGTTGCGGGATGCCCATGCGGACCGACGACCAACTGGGTACCCGTGCAGACGGATCAGCCCATGAGGACTATTGCTGCTATTGCTACCAAAACGGAGCCTTTACACAGGATTGCACCATGGACCAGATGATTGCACACTGTGTACAATTTCTTAAAGAATTCAACAAAGACAGCAACACCCACTTCACGGAAGCAGAAGCCATTGCCCAGATGAAGGCGTACTTTCCTCATCTGAAACGCTGGGCCAAATAAACGCCTACAGCAGTTCTTCCACCACTTTTTTGAGTTGAGGCCCCGGTTGGCCGGCCGTAACTTTGCGCACGTACCAGCGGACGGTCCAGGTGAAGGATTCCCCGGGCTTCAATTCCTTGTAAGCACCCTGGTTTTCCAGTTCAATGTAAGATTTGCCCGAGTTGTAGTAAATTTCCAACTCTTCCTCGCCATTGGCCGCCTGACCCGGTGCAATGTCCTCAAAAGTCTTGAGAAACAGAATGCCGTTGTCTACAAAAGCCAGCCAGCCTTCGGAATCTGCAAACATCTTGCGTTGGCTGTTGCTCACATCGTAGGGTAACCAGACCAGGTCATCCGCATATTGGAAGGGCATTATGTCGGCGGGCCTGACCGTTTCTTTGGCGGCGGCAAAAATCATCAGACCGCCGGCCGGAACGCGGCTGATTTCCCAGGGAGCCACACCCTTTGCCCGGTCCGATGCGTTCTTGATGGTGTATTTGATGACAAAGGCCCCTTTTTTCTTATCCACGGAAAACTCCTTTATAAACTGATAGGGGTATTTGCTGTCCGTGCCGCTGGTCATTATCACGGATTTGCCTTTGTGGGTCACTTTATACGGAGCACTGTCATAGGTGACAATAGGAGGCCAGTTCCACTCGGCCTGCGGGCTGGGCCAGAACGTGGCGCCATAGTTGTGAATATTGGGAAAACGGCCCGTCTGGGGACCCTTTTGCGCCAGTATCTCCTGATCTCCCAGCTTGAGTGACACTACCCGGGCACCGAATTTGGCCGCTACGGTCATAGAGGCGTCTCCCAGTTCAAGAATGTAGAGCGAGTCATCCGGAGTATATATTTTCCGGTTGCCGGCATTGGCGGAAATACAAAGGCCTGTAAGCGCCAAAGTCAAAATAAGAAAGGTAAGTCTTTTCATAGGGCTATTTTTGCGGGGTGTAACCTATCTTGCGGCTGGCCCATTCAATGAAGTACTTCATGTTGGGGCCGTCGGTATGGCCGCCGTCGTGCTGTCTCCAGACCAGGTCTCCGTCCAGCAGGCCGGTGTTTACGGGAGGCATCACTTCCTTCCGGTAGTCATTGGAAAGACCCAGGTCGGAAGCCCCTACCAGTTTGAACACTTCGCCGGCGGCTATGGTGGCCTGCCAGCTACCGTACTGGTCAAGCCAGAGGGCGTCGCCTTTTTCAGGAACCCCGTAGCTGATGAACACCAATCTGGGGGCGCACATGGCTATGAGTTCGTGAGAGTCCACCGGAAGTTGTCCGGCATTGCCTGCCCCGAATTTGGAGTCGATGGCGCAATATTTAATGTAGTTACCCGCCATCCAGTGGTATTCGCCCGAATTGGCGAGGTTCTCCATGCCTTCTCCAAAAAATCTGCGGTGCAGGGTGGCGCCACCTTTTCCGGAGGAGCCAATCAGGCCCATGGCAAAACGTTCTTCAAAGGCCAGAGTGACCAGTGCGGCCTTGCCGTAGCGTGACACGCCTTCAATACCCACGTGTTTGGCATCCACGTCGGGGTCGGTTTCCAGGTAGTCAAGACCGCGGGCGGCGCCCCAGGCCCAGGCTCTCAGGGAGCCCCAGTCGTCGGGTTTGCGGGGTTGGCCCTTGTTTACCAGCCCAATGATGCCTCGGGTCAGACCGGCGCCGTTATCGGCCTGTATACTGCTCGGGTCAATTTGTACGTAGCCCCAGCCTGCCTGCAGCAGTTGTTGGGTGGACGGCGGGTCCTGACCGGGGGCAAGTTGTTGGGTGCGGCCAAAAGCCGCAAAGGGGTTGGCGGCCTCAAAGGGTTGCCAGGCGGGGTATTTCTTTAGAATAGCGGCTGTTTCGGGATTTTGGGCCAACAGGGCCAGCAAGGCCTTGTTGATGAGCGCCATGTCGTCTCGGCCGGGAACCACGGGGCTGGGCAGGCTGGCACCTCCAAACATCATCAGTACCGGCACGGGGCCTTTGGCATTGGCGGGCGTCACTACCACCATCTTGATGTCCACGTTGATTTCCGGGCAGGCGCTATTGTCCACGTGCCCTCTGAGTAGTTTGGCTTTTACGGGAATCATTCCTACACGTTCCACTTCTTCCACTTCCACTATCCAGGTCACGGCGGGGATGTTTTCCGGGACTCGGCCGTATACTTCACTTTCAAAACCCTCCTTAATCTCGGGACGACGGGTGGACCACCATTGTTTGGCGTCTTTGATGCGCTTGCCGTTGTGGAGTGTGAGGGCATCGGGAATTACCGGGAAGGGATTGGCTTTGCTCTCGTCGTAATTTGCGGCCCGGGGACTGCTCTGATCTGCATCAAAACCCGGGCGGATAGTCTTGATTCCCAGTTGGTCAAGCATGTTCTGATGATCTTGCTGGGTAGTAAATGTCACCGGCTTCTGGGCATTTGCACACAAGCAAACGGCTATAGCCGACAGGGTCAATAGGATCTTTTTCATACGGTTTTCAGGTTGAGATTATTTGCGCTAAGTTAGCAAAAGTAAGCGTAAGTTTAGTCCCTATAGGCATATAATACACTATCTTTGTACAGACCTAACCCATAAAATGACTATGATGAAAAAATTGTTTCCCGCAGCCCTTACGGTCCTCTTGTTGTGTTCTTGTGCTATAAGAGGCTCCAAAGAAAATGTAACGGAAGACGAGGCGGATTTCACCGTCTTCTCCAATCCGGTAATCCGCAACAGGTATACTTCTGACCCGGCGCCGCTGGTGGTGGGTGACAGGCTCTATCTCTATGCCGGACACGATGAATGTTATGAAGATAAGCCGGGATATGAAGGGCAATACGGCTACAACCTTACCGAGTGGTTACTCTATTCCACGGACGATATGATTCATTGGAAGGACCACGGCGTAATCCTAAAGCCTACCGATTTTGCTTATGCCACGGGCGAGGCGTGGGCATCGCAGGTGATAGCATATCAAGGAAAATACTATTTCTTTACTTCCATGCAGGCCGGAGAATTCTATAACAGCAAAGTGATTGGTCTGGCCGTGGGGGACAGCCCCGTCGGACCTTTCACGGATTACTTGGGCAAACCCCTTGTTACCGACAATATGACCGACAACGGGTCCCGAGGCTGGTGGAACGACATTGATCCCACCGTGCTGGTGGATGACGACGGCAGTGTGTGGATGTGCTGGGGCAACGGGACGTGCTTCCTTGCCAAGTTGACGCCCGACCTCAAAGGCATTGACGGGGAAATTCGTGTGATTCCGCTGGACAATTATGTGGAAGGACCGTGGCTGCACAAGAAAGACAGTATGTATTACCTTACGTACGCTTCCATGGGCCGGAGCAACGAGGCTCTGGAATATGCCACCGCCACTTCCATTGACGGCGAATGGACTTGCCGAGGCCAACTCAGCGGAGAGGCCAGGGACAGTTTTACCATTCACCCGGGTATTGCCTTTTTTAAGGACAAATGGTACCTGTTTTACCACAACGGGACGCTCGCGCTCAACGGCTATGGAGGCGGCAACGGTCGGCGCAGTGTCAGCGTGGAAGAGCTGTACTTCAATCCGGACGGAACCATGCCTTTTGTGCCGTTGACTTCGCAAGGCATTGCCGAGGCCACCACTTGGCATAATTCGTATGGGGGGATGCCCACGTTCCAGACCAAATACACGGCCGACCCTTCTCCGGTGGTCATCAACGACACCATTTTTGTATATACTTCTCACGATGAGGACGATGCACGTGGCTACGGTTTTAAGATGTTGGACTGGGTGCTGTGGACTACCACCGATATGGTCAATTTCACAGAGCAGGGCGTGGTGGCCTCGCTGACGGCTTTTAAATGGCGGCAACGCGACAACGGCGCCTGGGCCCAGCAGGTGGTGCCCCGCAACGGAAAATATTATATGTACTGTCCGCTGCATGGAAACGGAATAGGCGTGCTGGTGGCCGACTCGCCCTACGGTCCCTTTTCCGACCCCATTGGCGGTCCTCTTGTTTGGCAGAAAGAGCATTGGAACGACATTGACCCCACCGTGATGATTGACGACGACGGCCAGGCCTATATGACCTGGGGCAATCCCGAGGTCTACTGCGTCAAGTTGAATGAAGACATGATCAGCACCTCCGGAGAAATCAAACATCTGGAAGCGCCCGCCCATTATCAGGAAGGTCCCTGGACCTACAAGCGTAACGGCAAGTATTATATGGCTTATGCCTCGACCTGTTGTCCGGAAGGGCTGGCGTATTCCATGGGCCCCGGGCCCGAAGGTCCGTGGACTTTCAAGGGTTACATTATGACGCCTACGGAAAGGGACCGCGGCACGCACCCGGGCATTGTGGATTACAAGGGCAAGAGTTTTATTTTCGGGCAGGATTACGACCTGTTGCAGCTTGATTTTCTGACGGCCGGTCAGGAATACGTGCATAATGAACGCCGCTCGGTCAGCGCCGCAGAGATGCATTACGACGCCGACGGCTACATTCAGGAGGTGCCGTACTGGCTGGAAACCGAGATTACGCCCCTGGAAAGTTTCAATCCTTTCCAGAAGGTTAAGGCCAGCACCATGGCCTGGGGGTACCGTATGGTGACCCGAAAGGATGAAGGCGGCATCTACGTGACAGGTATTGACAACGGTGATTTTATCAGTCTGAAGCAGGTGGATTTTGCCCGGGGCGCCCGTGCGTTCCGCGCCACACTCTCTCAAGTCCATGAGGGCAGCAGTATAGAGATCCGTCTGGATTCTCTGGATGGCAAGTTGGTGGGTTCCTTGACCCCTGAAGCTTGTTCTGAAGAAAAAGTTTTTGACTGCCGAGTCAAAGGTGCCAGAGGCATCCACGACCTGTTCCTTGTATTCCGAGGTCCGGAAAGCGACCGGCCGTTTAACCCCACGGCGGAGGAGGGGTTGTTCCGCTTCCGTAACTGGGAGTTTGAATAGGCTGTATGTCGTTTACATCGTGTAATATAGCCGGGCGGCGCCTGCTCAATCAGCAGTTGGTGCGCCCCCGTTTTTCCGACCCGGTGGATGTGGTGCGGTGGATGGGTGTGATGCAGGCCCAGGATTTTACGATGTGTCAATGGGCCGTGGGAATCCGTATGAAGCGTCCCGACTCCAAGGTGGTTTGTGAGGCGTTCCATCACGGTGATTTGTTGCGGACTCATTTGAACCGGGGTACCTGGCAATTGGCGGCAGGGGAGGACTTGCCCTGGATGTTGCTTCTGCACGGGGAAAGATGTGTCAACGGCTGGCGTAATTTTGCGTTGTCCACGGGGTCTCCTCTTACGGACCGGATGATGGACCGCAGCCGGGAACTTCTTTACAGTCAGCTAAAAGGCGGCAGGTTTCTTGCCCGAGAAGCGTTAATCCCCCTCTACAAGACCATTGACATCCATGAAGACCGAGTCATCCGCCACCTGCTTACAGTGGCCGAGGGTGAGGGAGTCATCTGCAGTGGTCCCGTTACGGGCCGAGGCGTATCCTACGCCCTGGTTGAGGAGCGGCTGCCTCAAGGAGCCTGCCGCCTCTCGCGTGACGAGGCTTTGGCCGCTCTGGCCACCCGCTATTTTCAGAGTCACGCTCCGGCCTCTCTGACGGACTTCGTTTGGTGGAGTGGGTTGACCTCGGCCGAGTGTCGGCAGGGAATGGAGATGATTGGGGAGGATTTGTCCACGGTGAAGGTTGATGGGGTTACGTATTTTTTGCATAAGGGAAATTTTGAGGGCAGGGTGACTAAGTGGCCGGTGCATCTGTTGCCGCCTTTTGATGAGTTGTTGATTGGGTATAAAGATCGGTCGGCTGTGGTTCCCGCTCTTTATGAGCGCCGTGCCTACAATAAAAACGGGATTTTCTACCCGGTTATTTTAGGGAATGGACGGGTTACGGGGAACTGGACGCGCAAGGATTTTTCTTGGAAGGTTTTTGAGGGGGAAGAGGTGGATGATCAGGCGCTGGAAGAGGCGGTGAAGGTGGCAAGGCTTTTTGCGGGTGGGCGAGGCTAGGTCACTTGGCTTTTTGGTTACTTGGCTTTTTGGTTTGCCTTGCACCCGCACCGACGGCAGCAGCCCCCGCGCAGCACCGGCGGCACCGAAGGTCGTT
>CAZKPB010000025.1:0-24079 GCA_964554535.1 uncultured Muribaculaceae bacterium
TATAATTAATAATAAGTTACAAACTCAGATGCGTCGCTTAACGCATCACTAGTATGCTGATAAAGTGAAAAATATCCTAGAAGTTATAGTTGTTTTTCCAGAGGTGCGGCAAGAAATGATAGTACATGAGCCATTTCCAGGAGATCATATTGTGAGCTCCGGTGGGTGCAATGACGTATTCGTGTTTGATGCCCTTGTCGTCAAATTTGTTGTGCATCACCTGATGTCTGGCGCGGTCATTGGTCTCGTCAGGACCTGCACCCAGGAAAAGGTAGTCCACTCTGTCATTGAAGTTGTCCTTGAGAATGTCGGGAGTTTCTTCAAATTCAATGGCCGAGCTGAACAGCCCGAAGCTGCCAAATAGGTCTAGATTTCTCAGGCCCACGTACTGTGCCATGCGGCCACCCATTGACAATCCGCCGATGGCTCTGGCGTGGCGGTTGTTGATGGTGCTGTAGTTCTGGTCTACCAAAGGCAGGATGCACTGCTTCATTTCCTGTTCAACCAGCGGGAAAGCCAGTTCGGTGTGTCTGGGGTCGCCCCTGTTGACCACGTTGTTGTTGGTGAAAACCACAATGGTGGGGATAAGGGTTCCCTCGGCAATCATATTGTCCACAATGTAGTTCATTCTGCCCTCGCGGTACCAGGTTTCGGAGTCGTCACCCGAGCCGTGCATCAGATAGAGCACGGGATATCTTTTGTTGCGGTCGTAGCAGGGCGGGGTGTATACGTACAATTCTCTGACGCCTTTGGTGACCTCGGAATAGTAGTAGTGTTCCGTCACGCTGCCGTGAGGCACGTTGGTTTTGGGATCGTAGTAGGTGGGACCGTTGTCGTCGGGGACGTAGAGCAGGCAGAAGGCCGGCTGGGCCGACGGATGTACAAAGGTGTTGGCGGGGTCAATGATTTTGAGTCCGTCCACAGTGAAGTTGTACCGGTACTGGTTGGGTTCGTAGGGACCTACCGTTACAGACCAGACGCCTTTGTCGTCCTTGGTCATTGGGGTGAGTTTTATGGGGCCGGTACCGCTTACCGATACTTCTTTGGCGTTGGGTGCCAGAAGACGGAAGGTTACCGTGCGGTCGGGGTGTACCTCGGGAGAGATGACGCTTGTGCCGAAGGGTTTGATGTTCTCCTTGTTGGCCTGCGGGTTATTGTAAAAATTGATGTGGTCCTGTTGGCCCCATAGTGCCACACTGCAACATAGGGTAAGGGCAAGTGTTACTAATTTTTTCATAGGCGTATTTGTTTGTTGTTGATGAGCAAATATATTCAGGAATACGTTAAATAAATGGTAGTTTTTTTGCATAATATGTGATAATACTCCCATTTTCCACATTACGCATCCTGTCAACTCAAACGGATAGCCATTAGTGGCCGGCCAACGTCAGACTTGCAGGGTCCAGACCCGGTGCCGAGGCGGTGAAAGTGATGCGCCCCGCCCGGGCGGCGGTTTGCACAATGGCTGTCAGCTGTCCGCCAAAGGCGTGCATTTGCGGCTGATGGAACAAGTCCAGACAGGTGGGGTCTCCGTTGGCGGCGGCCCGGAAGGTCCCGGCTCCCTCCACTTCAAAATGGATCAGGCGGTTGTCGGCAGGGCAGAGGTTGCCGTCTTTATCCACCACGCTTACGGTAAGGTAGGCCAGGTCCCGGCCGTCCGCCTCCAGGCGGGTGCGGTCGGCGCTTACACTCAGGTGGTGCGGGGCTCCGGCGGTCACAATCTGTTTTTGGGCCACTTCCCGGCCTCGGACATCGTAGGCCACTACGCGCAGGGTGCCCGGTTGGTAGACCACGTCGTTCCACATCAGACGGTAGCGGTGCTGCAGGGTACTGTCGTTCTTGGACCGGCGGCCCTGACTAATACCGTTGACAAACAACTCGGCCTGCGGGTAATTGGTATACACGTAGACGGGGGTGGTTTGGCCCTCGCGTCCTTCCCAGTTCCAGTGGGGCAGGATGTGCAGGGTCTCCTGCGAGGGGTTCCAGACACTGCGGTACAGGTAGTAGCGGTCTTTGGGAAGCGAGGCCAGGTCAAAAATACCAAACATTGAACTGTGGTTGGGCCACGCACTGTCGTACGGTGTGGGCTCGCCTAGGTAATCAAAACCGGTCCATACAAACTGGCCAATGGTCCAGGGGTAATCGGCGGCCATGGAAAAATCCAGGTCAGGCAGGTTGGACCACCAGCAGCTTTCCAGGTCGTAAGAAGAACTCTGGTTGTCCGGGTGTATTACACCGGCTCCGGCGGTGACGGGAAAGTGGTAGACGCCGCGGGACGAGACGGTCGAGGCGGTCTCGCTGCCCAATACCAGTTTCTGGGGCAACAAGTCATAGGCCTGCCGGTACAGGGGCACGCGGTAATTGAGTCCGGGAACGTCCAACAGCGCGGCAAAACCGTTTTCCAGGGTGCAGGCCACCTGGTCCATACCGCAGGTGACGGGCCGTGTGGGATCCTCGCGGTGGCAGATGTCTCTGAGGAAGGTGGCGGTGATCCGGCCGCTATCTTCACATTGGCCGGGCACTTCGTTGCCTATGCTCCACATTACCACGGAGGGGTTGTTACGGTATTGGTGCAGCATATTGACCATGTCTTGCTCGGCCCACTGCGCAAAGAATTGGTGGTAGCCGTTCCGGCATTTGGCAATGTCCCACTCGTCAAAGGGTTCTATTATCATCATGAAGCCCATTTGGTCGCAGAGGGCCACCAGTTCGGGGGCGGGCATGTTGTGCGAGGTGCGGATGGCGTCGCAACCCATCTCTTTGAGCAGGGTCAGTTGATGACGCAGGGCGGCCGTGTTTATGGCGGCGCCCAGCGGGCCCAGGTCGTGGTGGTTGCATACGCCCTGGAATTTGCGTAGAGTGCCGTTGAGGTAGAAGCCCTTGTGAGCCAAAAGTTCCACGGTGCGGATGCCAAAGCGGGTGGTGTAGCGGTCGGTGGGCTGCCGGCGCGGGGTCTCGGCCACTTCGTATACTTGGGTCTCGGCCCTATAGAGGGCGGGGGTTTCCGGGGACCAGCGCTGCGGATTGGTTACGGTGAATTCCTGGCGGACGGTGGCGCTCAGGGAGTCGGGGCTGTACTGCAGGTCAAGGCAGGTGTCGCTTTGGGCTACCCTGCGGCCGTCGGGGTCGTAGAGGGCGGTGTGCAGGCCAAAGGGCGCCTTTTCCCGGGGCAGGGCCACGGTGAGGACAAGGTGTACGGTGGCTTGCGCGGCACTGACTTGCGATGTGGTGATTTGTGTGCCCCATACGGGGATATGCAACCGGCGGGTGGTAATCAGGTGTACGTTGCGGTACAGACCGGTTCCGGGGTACCAGCGCGAAGATTGCGGCTGGTTTTCCAGGCTGACTTCCAACAGGTTCCCTTTTCCGTCGGGATGCAGGGCGGCGGTGATGTCACAATGGAAGGATACATAACCGTAGGGACGGTACGCCACGGGGATGCCGTTGACTTTTACGCGGGCCTGTGACATAGCGCCGTCAAAGAGCAGGGTTACCTTTTGAGACGGGTCAAAACCGGGGACGTCAAAGGTGTTTTTGTACCAGCCTTTGCCGGTGTAGGGAAGGCCTCCGGTGCGGCCTGTCTTAAGCGTTTCCTGTGTCTCAAAATTTTGCGAAATGGCCACGGTCTGGGCATCGTAACCGCTGTCAAAAGGGCCGTAGATGGCCCAGTCGTGCGGCACGGTAACGGGCTCCCACTGCAGGCTGTCTCTGGAAAAGGTCCAGCCGGTTTCCAGAAGGGTTTCATGACGGGGGCTGTTGTCGGCGGCAACCGGGGTGTGGCAGGCGCACGGGCAACAGGCCAGAAGGGTGAGAATGCCTAAAAATCTCACGCCGGAAGACAGCGTACGAAAAACGATTTTCATAAGATTTGCGGTATGATTACTACAAATCTATGAAAAAAACCCGATTAGTAGTTCAGAAGCACCAGACGGTCCACAATGTTGGTGACGTAATCGTATACAGCCTTTAGACCCTGGTAGTTGATTTTGTCCGGGGTGTCCGTGGGCTTGTGGTAGTCGGGGTGCAGACCGGTGCAGAAAGAGAGAGCTGGGATGCCTCGGGCCGTAAATCCGGCATAGTCGGTGCCGCCCGGCGAGCGGTTGAGCCAGATGAGGTTCAGGCGGTCTTTGTTGGGCAGCTGGGACAGGAAGTTCGGCCACAGGTCCCAGCTGTTGAAGGCTTCTATGTCCAACTGGTAGTCGCTCATGCGGCCCACCATATCAAAGTTGAGCATTGCGCGGGCGTTGTCCAGAGGTTCCAGGGGATGCTCGGCATAGTAGAATGAGCCTATGAGCCCCGATTCCTCGCAGCCAAAGGCTACAAAGTAGACGTCTTTTTTGAGTACGGGGCGCAGCGTGGACACGTAGCGGGCCAGTTCAATGACGGTGGCTATGCCCGAGGCGTTATCGTCCGCGCCGGGGTACATTTGATTGCCCTGTTCCGTATTGCGGATGCCCATATGGTCGTAGTGGCCTCCAATCACGATGCATTCGCCGTTGGGGTTCAGGGCGGGATTTGCGGCTATCTTGGCCACGATATTGCGGCCTATTCGCTGGCCCTCCGTGGTGGTGCGTACTATGGTGCAGACCTTTACGGTGGCGCCTTTCTTGAGGCGTTCTCCCAGGGCCTTGTTGACGTTGAGGTAGACGGCCCGTGAACCTGCCATGGCCCGAGAGGTGGAGTAGCGTGCGTTTACAGTGTCCGAAATGAAGATGATTCCGGTGGCGCCGACCTCTTCAAGGGCGGTGGCCTGGTAGAGGATGCGCATAAAGGGACGGCCGTCGGTGACTTTCTGGTCCAGAAGTACCATTTTGCCCTTCAGGTCCATGTCTTTTATTTTTTCTGCATCCAAAGCGCCCAGGTAGACGGTTTCTCCGGTGTAGGTACCGCTATTGGAAACGGGCAGTACCACATATTCCTTTCCGTAGTGCATTTTGGATTTGTTGACGCTCAGTTGCGTGCTGTCCGCCAGGGTGGCGCGGGCTCCGTTGAAGGCGAAATCCTGGGTACCGTTCTTGCCCAACAGGGTGACTCCGTCAATGGCTTTGAGTTGGTCCACAATGTAATTGACGGCCAGGGTGTCTCCCTTGGTCTGGGTTACCCTGCCGGCGCAGGCTTCCGAGGCCAGAAAATCAATGTGACTTTTAAAATCTTGTGCAGGGGTCCGGATGCTGCAGAAAAGGCTGCCCAGCAAGATGAGAAGGAATACGGTTCTTTTCATTTTTTTTGATGTTTGGCACTTAGAAACCTTGTGAGGCAAAAGGTTTATTATAGGGAGGTGATTTGTGTCAATTTATCAGACAGCCGGTGTCTAAAAATTTGACAGGAAGTGGCGTGTGGCTTTAGTATAAATTATTGATTTTCAGTATTATATTTAAGATGGCATATTGTTTGTATTAAGAAGGGCAAATAGTCCTTCTGATGAAATCACTCAAGAATCTGTTGTATGTACTCAAGCGGTTCGGTACCGCCTCGGCCCTGAATTTATTTGGATTAAGCATAGCCTTTGCCTCGTTCATCATTATTATGATGCAGGTAGGGTATGAAAAGCAGTTTGACGGGTGCCATTTGAACCGCGACCGCGTGTACCGTCTGGAATGGGATGGTGACGGGGAAGGCTTTATAGCCGTGGTATCGCGTCCGCTGGCTTATGCTTTGCAGGAGGCTTCTTCTCATGTGAAAGCCATGTCGCTGTTCAGTCTCAACTTAAGTACGCAGAGTGTATGGGTGGAAGACGGCCAGGATGTAAGGTGTATAAAGGAAATCTTTACCCAGGTGTCTCCCGGTTTTACGGAGATATTCACTTTTGATTGGCTGGAGGGTGACCCCAAGGCGTTGACGCATCCCTCCACGGTGGTAATTCCCCGGTCAGTGGCCCAAAAACTCTATCCCAATGAATCTTGCATCGGCAAAAATTTGATTAATGACGACACTACCTGGGTTATTGGAGCGGTCTATAAAGATCTTCCCAAGAATTCCACGATCCAAAACTGTATCTATTATCCGGTGGACCGCCGCAACGAGGATATGAATTGGGGCAATGCCAATGAGCATGCCTATGTGATGTTTGATGATCCTTCTTCTGTGGACGGATTTCTGGAGGCGCTGGTGGACCATATTGAAACCGCTAGTTATGGATATGAAGACAAGGAAGAGTTGCGCGCTAAGGTGCATTCGGTATTCCGTCTGAATCCGTTGTCAGACCTGTATTACAGCCGGGATGTGAAGTATGTGTTTTCGGAAACGGGATCGCGCCAGACTACATTTTTGCTGATCTGTATTGCGTTTGTAGTGATTCTGATTGCTGCCATCAACTTTACCAATTTTACCACGGCCCTTACGCCCATGCGTATCAAGAGCCTCAATACGCAGAAGATTTTGGGTAGTACGCAGTGGCGGTTGCGGTGGATGATTATTCAGGAGGGGATATTTATTTCGCTGTTATCCTTCCTTGTGGCACTGGGACTGGTGTATGCCAGCAAGGGAACGTTTGTGGCGCGCCTGGTTGCCTCGGGAATCAGTTTTTCCGGGAACGGGTCCATTATTCTCCTAGCGGCACTGATCAGTTTGTTGACGGGATTTCTGGCGGGGCTGTATCCGGCGTTTTATATGACTTCTTTTGCCCCGGCTATGGTGCTCAAGGGCTCATTCGGTTTGTCCATGAAGGGCAAGCGACTGCGTACGGTGTTGCTGAGCGTGCAGTATGTGGCGTCCATTTCCCTATTGGTGGTGTCCACGTTTATGATGTTGCAGCACCGGAGTATGCTGCGTGCCGATTTTGGTTTTGAAAATCAGAAGATATTAACCGTAGAGCTGGGAGACAAGGTGCTGCAGAATCCCGAATCGTTTGCCGACCAGTTGAAGCAGTCCACAGCCATAGAAGAGGTGGCGTATTGTTATGCTTATCTTTCTTGTATGGATGATGCGCCTTCGTGGGGACGTACCTACCGGGAAAATCATATTCAGTTCAGTTGTTTCCTGGTGTCTATTGATATGTTAAAGGTATTGGGAGTACAGGTGACTGAAGGGCGTGACTTTTTGCCGGGTGACCTGGCTCAGGAGTCTTTTATCTTTAATAATCTGGCCAAGAAGCAGTTTGGTATGGAACTGGGCAATGATCCCGGATTGAACATTGTAGGCTTTATGCCGGACATTATTTGTACGTCGCTTCGCTCGCCCAACACGCCTATGGCTTTTCTGTTGCAACAGGACGTGCATAACTGGTCTCCGCTTCCGTTGAATTTGTGCTATATCCGGGTAAAAGAAGGCGCCGGAGCGCAGGCTGTGGAACATATTGGACAGACTATCAAACAACTTGATTCTTCTTATCCGTTTGAGATTCATCCGTTGGATTATCATATTTCAGAGACTTACCGTTCGGAAAAGAATATATCTTCTCTGATTACGCTGTTCGGTGTCTTGTCCGTTCTGATTTCCGTGGTGGGTATATACGGCTTGGTGGTGTTTGAAACGGAGTACAAGCGTCGTGAAATCGGGGTGCGCAAGGTATTCGGATCTACCACGCGCGAGGTGATGCAACGCTTTGGTAAGCGTTACCTGATGCTGATTTTGGTGTGCACCGCCATAGCCGTTCCCATCAGTTATATTTTTGTGGACAAATGGTTGACGCGCTTTTCCACGCGCGTGCCCGTTTATTGGTGGGTGTTTGTGGGGGCGTTTCTGGTTATTGCCCTCATTACCCTGGGGACTACCTACTGGCAGAATTATAGGGCGGCCTCGGCCAATCCGGTGGACTCGCTCAAGGCCGAGTAGCCTTACCGTATCTTCACAGACGGGCCGCGGAAGTTTTTTCCGGATTTCGCTTCCCGTGGCGTAGAAAAAAGGAGAGAATAAGTATCTTTGCGCCCTTATGCATTATTTAATCATTATTCTAGGCTTTGTGGCGCTCACGTTCGGTGCCAACTATTTAGTGGACGGCGCCAGCGCATTGGCCCGTCGTTTTCATGTATCTGACCTGGTGGTGGGACTTACCGTTGTGGCGTTTGGCACCTCGGCTCCGGAACTTGTGGTGAACATTGTGGCCGCCATAGAAGGGACCAGTGAAATAGCCTTTACCAACGTGTTGGGGAGCAATTCAATAAATGCCTTTATTATATTGGGTATAAGCGCCCTCATATTTCCCTTGGCCGCGCAAAAATCGTCCATCAAATTTGACATTCCGTTGAGCGTTTTGGCCGGAGTGGCTGTGCTGGTCCTTGCCGGGGATTTCATTGGGACCCCTTCTTTCCGAGGCCTTTCCCGCGGGGATGCCCTCATAATGCTGGTAGTGTTCTCTATGTTCTTATACCATTCCATAAAAATGAGCAGGGTACCGGCCGAGGTGCCCGCCGGCGCAGACTCCGGGCAGAGCCCGGTAGTCAAGCCTATTATGTCTCTGGGATTAGCTTTGATGCAAGTGGGCGGTGGGTTGGCCGCATTGGTACTGGGCGGCAATATGATAGTCAAATCGGCCGTGGCGTTGGCCGCTTCCTGGGGTGTGAGCGAATCCATTGTGGGTGTGACCATTGTGGCCTTTGGTACTTCTTTGCCCGAGTTGGCCACCTCGGCCATGGCGGCGGCCAAAAAGAATACCGACATAGCCATTGGAAACGTCATTGGGTCCAACATATTTAATGTGTTCTTAATCCTGGGCGTGAGCGCTCTCATTCGCCCCATGCCCGTCTATGCCAACCTGGTGATGGACTCCCTTATGGCCTCGCTGGGTTGCTTTATGGTATGGATGTTCACCGGCCTTGGCAATAAGCACTGCATTACCCGCTGGCAGGGACTCCTTATGCTGGCGGTATATGGCGTCTATCTGTACCGGCTCATAGGCCGTCTGTAGACGCTGCCCTAAATGGGTGGGGAAGAATAATAAATAGTTAACTTTGATGTATCAGAATAAAACTATTATTATTATGAACAAATCATTTTTTATTGCTCTCAGTCTGTTGTGTGCCACCGGACTGAACGCGCAAACGACTCACAAAGGGGCTCTGGTCTATAAAGGGGAAGATGTGGTCTTTTACAAGATAGACGACCATACCTGGGTGGGTAACGGAAACAAAGTGTACAATGAGAGCCTGTATATTTTGGAGGGCTCCCAAAAAGCCGTCCTCATTGATGCAGGGACCTCCATAAAGGACCTGGACAAGATTGTGGCTTCCATCACCTCCAAACCCGTGACATTGTATGCCACCCACGTGCATCCGGACCATACCGGCAGCGCCGTCAACTATTTTGACAAGATTTATCTGAATATTGCCGACTCGGTCAATATAAAGGGTATGTTGAAGGATTACAAGGGGCAGGTGGTTCCCGTGAAGGACGGTCAGAAGATAGACCTGGGCGGGCGTATCCTGGAGATTGTGTTTACGCCGGGGCATACCCCCGGTTCCATTACTCTGGTGGATGCCAAGGCCGGTTACGGATTCAGCGGCGATGCTTTCGGGTCCACCAACCTGCTGTTGATGACGGACTTTTCCACGTTTATTGCCACCTGCAAAAAGATGCAGTCCCTTATGAACAAGCAACACATTACCCTGCTGTATCCGGGCCACTATGATGGTAGCAATGCAGAAACCTCAAAACGGGTTCAGGATATGTTGCAGGTGAGTGAAGATGCTCTGTCCGGAAAAATCAAAGGTACGGCCGGCAGCAACCGGAGCCTGCCGCTTATTGTCAAAGGAGACGGGTTCCAGATTAATTACAATCAAAAGGGTTTGAAATAATTTACCTTATAAGAAGAAGCCGGGGGTAACCCTGCTCACAAAAGTGGCCCGCCTCAAAAAGAAGACGGGCCACTTTTGTGAGCAAGGGTATTTTGGATTACCGCAACTTGAAATTGATGGGGAAGTTGAAATGTACAGGGACATTCTGGCCGTCCACTTGACCCGGATTCCATTTGGGAGAAGAACTTACCACGCGGATAGCCTCGTTATTGAGTGCTTCTGAAACGCCTTTGAGCACGGTCACGTGCGTCACGTTGCCTTCAGTGTCCACTTCAAAGGAGAGGACAACCCGGCCTTCTTCTTTGTTTGCCTTGGCCTGTTCGGGGTACTTAATGCGTTCAAAAACCCATTGGGTGAAAGCCCGGGGGGCTTCCAGGCCTTCCTTGCCGTTGAATGAAGGCATCGTTTCCATGTCCATAAGATTATATGCCTTTACGGACTGTGTTTCTTCATTTATGGCAACGTCCATTTCCAGTTCCAGAAGGAAATCATCTGTTGCGGCGTCAGTTGCCAACAGCGCATTCTCATCTACATTCCGGCTGCAGGCAAACACCGCCAGCACCACCACCGGGAGCAAAACTGCGCTGCGCAGCCGGACCCACGGATTTGATTGTTGTTTCCACATCATAGTAATACGTTTTTTTAGATTGGTTTGATTCAGACAATTGGCCATGGGACAAAGTCGGGTGCCCACCGCCTTCTGTATAAGAAATAATTGATATTCTTTAGCGTTGACACCGCTCTCAAGCACCTTTGAGTCGGCATAAAACTCGTGCAGGCTTTCCAACTCGCGCCGCAAAAGCCAGGCGGCCGGATTAAACCACTGAAACACAATCAGCCCGTTGGCCAACAACAAATCCCAACTGTGGTGCGCCCCGATATGCGCCTGCTCGTGCACCCGTACCTGATCCGAAACCTCCTGTCCGTCAGGCACTACAATATAATGCATCCAACTGAAAGGCGTAGTGCATTGTGCCGAGCGCACCCACACCGTCCCGTCCGCCTGCCTCTCTTGCTTCCCGCGCCGGATAAGATGGAACAACTGCCCCAGAGAAAACACATATCGCCCCAAAAAGAACAGGGCCCCGGCCGAGTACAATGCAGGTAGCAACCACAGCCACCGTAATGAAGACTCGGAAGTACCCGCCCCGGAATCCCGCACCGTCAATGGTTCTATCAGCAACGTGCGCCACGTGGGCAAACCAAGAACCTGCGACAGCGTGCGGCCGTGCAAAAAATCCGTGCCCACTTTTACCAGCGGCACCACCAGCGCCAGCAACAACACAACCAACAGCGCCCCCCGGTTAAAGCGGCAGAAAGTTTCCTTACTGAGTAACCAGTAATAGAACAAGTAAAAAAGGGCCAGACACACCGCCACTTTGAAAGAATAGGCAAAAAACAAATTCATAAGGCGGATTATTGAGCGTGAGATTCCACTTCTTCCACAAGCTTTCTCAATTCCTCTGCAGAAATCTTCTCTTCTTTGACCAATGTGGTGACCGCCTGCAGGTAAGAATTTTTGAAATACTTGCCAATGATACTCTTTAGCGAACGTTCCCCAAATTGGGCCTCGTCCACCAAAGCATAGTAGCGGAAAGATTGACCAAACGAGTCGTGGCTCAGATATCCTTTCTCTTCCAACCCTCGCACAATAGTGGAAAGCGTGTTGAAGTGCGGCTTTGGGGGGTCGTAAAAATCAAGTAACTCTTTGACAAACAGCGGTCCTTTGTTCCAAAAGAACCGCATGATTTCTTCTTCTTTGGGTGTAATTCTATCCATGACAAAAGTTTTACACCGCAAAGTAAACTATAATTTGTAGTTAATCCAAATATTTTTTATAGTTTTTATTGCACTACATAAATTAGTTTTGAGATATCATACCCTCTGGCCGTTGCCCTTTGCAACACAAAGTCCAGGTCTGCCGGTTCCATTTGAGGGGTCCGGCTCAGAATCCAGAGATATTTTTCCTTTGAGCTGCCAACCAAGGCGTACCGATAATCCTCAGCCAATTCCAGCACATAATAATCGCCCCAGAAATTCAGAAAAAAGGCCACCTCTAATTTGCCCGGGTCCGTCGCATTTTTTTTACGGGCTTTTCCCTCACTTTGGCTGAACTTGCCGTCCAGTGAACCTTTATAACCCGAATTCAACACTTTGATTAACCCGTCATCGCGCAGCGAATATTGCGCCGTGCATCCCACAAGCCCTCTTTCAAAATAATGATTGTAACGTGCAATTTCATACCATTGCCCGAGGTACCGGTTCAAATCCAGAGAAGAAACCGTAGTGTTGTCAAATTGACCCCCGTCGGCCCATTTTTCGCATCCCGAGGCGGCCAAAGAAGAAAGTCCCATGAGAATAATGATTAATAGTTTCATAATTTTTTCATTATATATTTAACATATATTTTTATTAAATTTAATACTTAAATTCTTTTGAACACGCTGATATAAAGAAATTTAATTATTTTGTAATCACTTTGTAACAAAGGGTGGCAGCGGGCCTGCCTGTTTGCAAAAACCGGATTATTGGCGACATTTGATTCTATTATGAACACCTATTCGGAAATCTATTTGGCGGGAGGCTGTTTCTGGGGCACGGAACACTTTCTGCAGCAGATAAACGGCGTGGTCAGCACTCAGGTGGGTTACGCCAACGGCATTACGGAAAACCCTACCTATCAAGAAGTTTGCCACAATAACACGCAGCACGCCGAGACGGTTAAGGTGCTTTATGACCCCTCCGTGCTGGACCTGTCCACGCTACTGGAACTGTATTTCCTGACCATTGACCCCACCACCGTCAACCGTCAGGGCGGCGACTGCGGCACCCAATACCGTACCGGCATCTACTATACCGACCCGGCCCTGGAAGCCCCCATCCGTGCGCAATGGAAGGCATTGGCTCAAAAATACAAGGACCCCATTGCCATAGAAGTAACCCCGCTGCAAAACTTTTATCCGGCCGAGGAATACCACCAGCACTACCTGGACAAGAACCCCGGCGGCTACTGCCACCTGCGTCCCGAACTGTTTGAGGTGGCCCGTCGGGCCAACCGGTGACTGAGCCATACAATTATTGAAATACTTGAATTGACTTGAGGTACAGCCGCAGGCTGTTGCTGACCACACTTACACTGCTCAGGGCCATGGCGGCTCCGGCAATCATGGGGTTGAGCAGGAATCCGGTGAAGGGGTACAACACCCCGGCGGCAATGGGAATGCCAATAAGGTTATAGATAAACGCCCAGAACAGGTTCTGACGGATGGTCCGTACGGTGAGTTTTGAAAGCCTTATGGCTTCCGGAATCTTTAACAGGTCGGAAGAAATGAGGGTCATTTCGGCGGCTTCCATAGCAATGTCGCTGCCCTTGCCCATGGCAATACCCACGTCTGCCTGCGCCAGTGCGGCGCTGTCGTTGATGCCGTCGCCCGCCATGGCCACAATCTGCCCCTGTGCTTGCAACTGTTTGATAAATTTAATTTTCTGTTTGGGAAGGCATTGGGCTTTGTAGTGTGTGATGCCGACGCGACGGGCTGTCACGCGGGCAGTGGCTTCATGGTCTCCCGTAAGCATATACACTTGGATGTGTGCTTTGTGTAGCTGTTGCACTGCGGTAAGGGAGGTTTCCTTGATACGGTCGGCTATGCCTGCCAGGGCCAGCACCCGGTATGCGTTGGCAAACCAGATGACGGTTTTGGCATCTTCTGCCAGCTTCAGTGCTTGTCGTGCGGCAGCAGGATCAATGGGAACACGGCGGGCTTCCAGCAATTGCCGATTTCCGGCATAATACACTACTGAGTCAAAGGTGGCCTGCACACCTTGTCCGGTGTGGCTGAAAAAGTTTGTGAAGGGCAGGGTGGGTGTGGAGGGTAGATAGCGCGTAATAGCCTCGGCCAATGGGTGTTCCGAGGCGTTTTCCAGGCTCCGGAAGATAGCGGGAAGTAGCGGCGAGGTGTTGTACCACTGCAGGTCGGTGACGGTCGGTTCTCCGGCGGTGAGGGTGCCCGTCTTGTCCATAACCACGGCGGTGACTTTGCGAGTCAGTTCAAGGGCCTCGGCATTCTTGATGAGGATGCCGTTTTGGGCGCCCTTGCCCATTCCTACCATAATGGCGGTGGGGGTGGCCAGTCCCAGGGCGCAGGGGCAGGCAATGACCAGGACGGTGACCATAGCCAGCAGCCCGTGGGAGAAGCCTTCTGTGGGGTCGGCCAGCATCCATACGGCAAAGGAAATCAGGGAAATGGACAGGACCACGGGCACAAAGACGGCGGCTATTTTGTCCACCATTTTTTGCACGGGAGCTTTGCTTCCCTGGGCTTCCTCCACGCGGCGGATGATTTGCGAGAGCAGGGTGTCGGCCCCTACTTTTTGGGCTATGAAGCGGAAACTGCCTTTTTGGTTGAGGGTACCTGCAAATACCGCGTCGTTTTGGAGTTTGAGGACGGGGACCGGTTCGCCGGTGAGGGTGCTTTCATCCACGTACGAGTTGCCTTCCGTCACCATACCGTCCACGGCTATTTTTTCCCCGGGTTTCACCAGCAGGATGTCTCCCACGGTCACCCGGGCAATGTCAAGGGTCTCTTGCACCTCGTCAGCCCTTACCACCGTCACGGTATTGGGCTGCAGTCCCATCAGTTTTTTGAGGGCCTGCGAGGTCTTCCCCTTGGCCCTTTCTTCCAGCCACCGCCCTGTCAGAATAAAGGTGACAATGACGGCCGAGGCCTCGAAATATACGTGCGGGGTTACGCCCCGCTGCAACCAGAAGTCCGCAAACAGCGTGTTGAACACGCTGAACAGATAGGCAATGCCGGTACTCAGCGCCACCAGCGTGTCCATATTGGCCGAGCGGTGCCGTGCCTGCTTCCACGCGTTGAGGTAGAATTCCCGGCCCAGCACAAAGACCACCGGTGTGGCAAATGCCCACATAATGTAGTTGGCGTACGGCAGGTGCATATAGAACATTCCCAGCACCATAAGGGGAAGGGAAAGGGCCGCTGCCCAAAGAATGCGAACTTTCAGACGGTGGAGGCTTTCACGGTGTATCTCTTCCGCCCGCTCCGGCAAAGGGGTGTCGTCGTCGCCGTTAGGGTTCTCTTCTTCCACAATCAGCTCATAGCCTCCGTTTTCCACGGCGTCACGCAGTTGTCGGGGCGTCACCAGTTCCGTAAGGTAGGTTACCGCCACGGTGTGATTAGCCAGGTTGACATCAGCTGCCGTCACACCTGCCGTTTTTTGCAGGGCCATTTCCACGTGGTGGGCGCACGAGGCGCAACTCATTCCCTTTACCGGATATTTTTTTGATACTTTCATCTTAGTGTATTTTGTCCCGCAGCACATCCGGCAGCGGGATGTTATCACAATGTATGCTTTGGATCAGTTCAGTTCCTTTTGACGAAAGAGAAAACAGCATCTTACGTTTGTCGTGGTCTCCCAGGCAGCGGCTTACCAAGCCTTTTTTTTCCGCCGAGGCCACTACTTTTGAGGTGTTGGAATGGGAGAGTCCCAGCAGGGACGACAGCTCTCCGGAAGTAAGGGTGCCCGTCTCTGATTGCATCAGGGAGCAGAGCACCATTCCTTCATTGAGACAGATACCGTAGCGTTGGACAAACTGTTGTTCAAACACCATGATGCCGTGTTGCAGGTCTCTAATTTTACAGAGTTTTTCCATCAGGGTTTCTTTGTAAAATTATTTTTTAAGTAAAATGCTGTCAATAAGTTTCTTAAAATCGGCTTTGCTCATGGCGCCCTGCGCCATTTGCGGTTTGCCGTCCATGGGGATGAACAGCAGCGAGGGAATGGAGCGGATGTTGAACACGCCGGCCAGTTCTTGTTCCACCTCGGTATTGACTTTATAAATGATGATGCGGTCTGCGTATTCTGCCGCCAGTTCTTCCAGAATGGGCGCCACCATTTTACAGGGGCCGCACCAGTCTGCGTAAAAGTCAATAATGGCGGGTTTGTCACCCAGGTAGTTCCATCCCTGCGGGTCTTTTTCATAATTGGCTACTTTATTCAAAAATAGCGCTTTTGTCATTGTTACGGGTTTCATGTTTTTGCTTGTTTTACTGTCCTGGGCCATAGCGGCGCCGGACAAAAGGGTTGATAATAAAATGAATAAGAGTGTTTTTTTCATAAAAATCATATAAACAGGTTTACGTTGGCTTTGTCGGCCCGTTCCATATAGGTGGCCACACCTCCAATGGTCACGTTGTCAAGTAGTTCTTCTTTCTTTACTCCCATCACGTCCGTGGACATCTGGCAGGCAATGAATTCCACGCCGGCGTCAATGGCCTGTTGACGTAATGACTCCAGTGACTCAATGTGTTTGCGCTTCATAATGTGGCGCATCATTTTGTCTCCAAGGCCCAGCATACTCATTTTGGACAGGTGAAGTTTAAGGGAATGAGAAGGCAGCATAAAGCCGAACATTTTGCCAAAAATATCCTTTTTTACCTTGGGTTTCTTGGTTTTTTTAATCACGTTCAGTCCCCAGAAGGTAAAGAAAATGGTGGTTTTCTTGCCGGTGGCCGCCGCTCCGTTGGCCAGTACAAAGGTGGCCAGGGCCTTGTCCAGGTCGTCGCTGAACAGGATGAGTGTTTTTCCCGTATCGGTGCAGGTGTTCAAGGGGTTGCAGGTGTTAGGCCGGCCTTTTTCCAGTACCACGGAATACACTCCTTTGTCTTCCTTTACAGAAATCAGACGGTTTCCGGTGGTCTTGCACCAGGCTTCCGCGTCGCGGGTAAATCCGGCGTCGGTGGCGTCCATTTCCAGACGGTCTCCGGGCTCCATCCGGTCCATGGCCTGTTTCACCTGTATCACCGGGCCCGGGCACTGCAAGCCGCAGGCGTTGATTTTGACTGTTTTCACGTCGGTGCGCTCCCGTGCTATCTGTTGGTCGTTGGAAAGGACGGGCGTTTGTGCGGCAGTTTGGTCTACAACCGGCCGATTCCGGATAGGAGTCATAGCTGTAGAGTACGTCTTGTACCCTCCGGTAAGGTTTTTTACATTTTTAAATCCGTGTCCCGCAAGGATTTTCAGGGCCAAATAGCCCCGCAACCCTATGGCGCAGAATACGTAGATTTCCTTGTCGGCGGGTATTTCGGCCAGCCGCTCCCGCAGGTCGTCCAGCGGAATGTTCACGGCGCCCGCAATGCTTCCAAACCCAAACTCGGCCTGTGTACGTACGTCCAGGAGGAAGGTTTTGGCCGGGTCGGCTTGGGCCATCCTGCGCCAGGTGATTACCGGCATCACCCCGCTGACCACATTGCCTCCCACATATCCTGCAATGGCCACCGGGTCCTTGGCCGAGGAGAACGGCGGTGCGTAGGCGTGTTCCAGTCGGGTCAGGTCGTATACCGTTCCGCCCTGCTTGATCACCAGCGCTATCTGGTCTATGCGCTTGTCAACCCCCTCGTACCCGACGCTTTGTGCGCCGTATAGTTTACCGCTCTGCGGATGATAGACCAGTTTGAGGGTCAGTGGCAGGGCGCCCGGGTAGTAGCCGGCGTGTGACGACGAGTGGGTGGTGGAGGTGGCGTATTCCATCTCCATTTCTTTGAGTTTCCGGGCCGAGAGTCCCGTGGCGGCTACGGTAAGGTCAAACACTTTGGCAATGGAGGTGCCCAAGGCACCCTCGTATTTTTGGGTGTTCCCCAGTACCATGTTGTCGGCCACCAGGCGACCTTGACGGTTGGCGGGTCCGGCCAGGTAGTTGAGGTAGGGTTTTCCGGTGAGCGGGTGAGGGTATTCTATGGCATCGCCCACGGCGTAGATGTCTTTTACCGATGTCTCCAGGTATTCGTTGACCTGGATGCCTTTGGCTGGGCCAAGGGTTATGCCGGCGCTTTGGGCCAGGCGTGTCTCCGGACGTACTCCTATGGAGAGCAGGACCAGGTCGGTGTCAAGGCGTTCGCCGCTGTTGAGCAGGACTTGCAGGCCGTCTTCGGTTTTTTCAAAGCGTTCCACGGCTTTGCCCAGGTACAGTTTTACGCCTTTTTGGATAAGGTGTTGGTGCACGTGGGCGGCTATGGAGAAGTCTACCGAGGCCATCACTTGGGGTGCCATTTCCACTACGGTGACGCGGGCGCCCAGGCGGTGGAGGTTCTCGGCCATTTCCAGGCCGATGAAGCCGCCTCCCACTACTATGGCGTTTTTGATGTGGCGGGTGGTGGCGTATTCTTTGATGCGTTGGGTGTCTTCTACGTTGCGCAGGGTGAAGATGCCTTCAAGGTCTATGCCCGGCAGAGGGGGGCGTACCGGGGAGGCTCCGGGAGAGAGTAGTAGTTTGTCATAGGATTCCTGGTAGACGTTTCCCTCGTCGTTGCGGATGGTGAGGGTTTTGCGTGAGGGGTCAATGGAGAGGGCTTCGTTTTCCACGCGTACGTCTACTTTAAACCGTTTTCCGAATGATTCCGGGGTTTGCAGAAAGAGTTGGGATTCATTGGGGATGGTGCCTCCAATGTAGTAAGGCAGACCGCAGTTGGCGTATGAGATGTATTTGCCTTTTTCAAGCAGTATGATTTCCGATTGCTCGTCTATCCGGCGCATTCTGGCGGCTGCGGTGGCCCCGCCTGCTACACCTCCGACAATAATGAATTTCATGGTTATTTGTATTAGTTGTTTTTCTGGTACAAAGATATAAATATTTTCCAATGTAACAATATTCCATTGGAAAATATTTTCATGGAGTTTTTTTGCTTTTTTGCCCGCGTCGGCGGTAGCAGTCCCCGCGCAGCACCGGCGGCAGGGGAGGTCGTTGTGAATGGTCATTCGCTGCGGGTTGTCGCTCGAACCGTTCCTTTTAGCCGGTTCCCCGCGTTGCGGGTGGGGCTCATTTACCGGATTCTAGAAAAAAGTTTGGGATGTCGGCACAGTTTAAGGTTCTCGGGGGCCTGCATCTTTTGGACTCGTGGCTACTTATTCTCGGCGGAAAACGGCCGGACCCCTTATTTTGAATACTTAAACTACTACATCGGGTGGTAGTCCCGGGATATTGCCTAAAATCCCTACTATTCACTCAGACTATCTACGTTTATCGCTAAAAACGTACACAGTGGGTCCTAGAAGTGGCCGACTATCTACGATAATCGCCAAAAACGTATATAGTGGGCTTCCAAAGTAGCCGACTGTATACGTTTACCCCCGTTTTGCGTAAATAGTCTGCTTTTCAGCTTTTCAAGAAAATAGCTAAGTGTCTGTATGTCAATGGTTATATGTTTATGGTAATTTCGACTATTTACGTTTATCGCTAAAAACGTACACAGTGGGCCTTAGAAGTGGCCGACTATCTACGAAAATCGCGATTAACGTCAACAGTCATTGTCAATAGTCCAAAATTTTCCGAAAATGTCTTGAGTTGAACCCGCCGTCTTCTACGGGAAATAAGTGGCCGGCCCTTTGGAGCCTAGGCCTTCACAAAACCACCCATCACCAGGCCGATAGCCAACAGGGAAAATGTCAAACGTTTCATTTGTAATTATTTAATGGTGAGTGATACCGCGGTAAGGTCTTTGTCTGCCGAGGAATTGCCCACAAGTATCCGATAGTCGCCGGCTTTTATTTTAAGACCGTCGGTGGTTTGGTCGTAATATTCAAAGGAAGCGGCCGGGAGTTCAATGGAAACCTCACGGCTCTCGTTGGCCTTGAGAGCCACCTTTTTCACGCCCTTGAGCGCTTTGAGGGGGGCGGTTGCGTCGTTCATACGTTGTACGTATACCTGGACCGTTTCTTCTCCATCCAGTGTACCGGTATTGCTTACAGGTACCGTAACGGTAACGCTCTTGCCGGGTTTTATCCGGGTGGCGGAAAGTTGCGGGGTGCCAAAGGCAAAGGTGGTATAGCTGAGTCCGAATCCAAAGGGATAGAGCGGGGCGTCGGTCATATAGCGGTAGGTGCGGCCTTTCATGGAGTAATCCTGAAAGTCGGGCAGTTGGGCCGTGGACTTGTAGAACGTGAGGGGCAGTTTTCCTGAGGGGTTATAGGCTCCTGAAAGGACATCGGCCACCGCTGTGCCGCCTTCCTGACCGCCGTACCAGGCGTTGATAAGGGCGTCATAATCCCCTTGATTCTGTTCCAGTGCAATGGCACTACCGGTACAGAGTACAAATACCACAGGTTTTCCGGTGGCGTGAAGAGCTTTGAGCACCCGACTCTGTACGTCGGGAAGTTCAATGCGTTCCCGGTCGCCTCCGCTGAATCCGTCCAGGGTGAGTTTAAGTTCCTCGCCTTCCACCGCCGGAGAAATACCTCCCACAAAGACAATGACGTCGGCTTCCGCGGCGCGGGCGGCCAGTTTGGCCAGGGCGGCAGGCGTGTAAGCCTCGGCTTTCATGGGTTGTAGTGTGGGGCTGTCGGTGGGCAGGGCGGCTATCTGCATGCCTACTCTGGGGGCTTTGGGCAGGGCCACAAAACCTTCCACCAGGTCGCAGCCGCGTTCATAGGTAACTTCTGCATCGGGATATGCGGCGCGGATGCCTTCCAGTACGGTTACCACGTGGTCGGGGTCTCCGTTATAGTTTCCCAGCATCATGGTGCTGTCGTCGGCGTTGGGTCCCAGCACGGCAATCTTCTTGACGGAAGCCGGCTTGACGGGAAGGGTGTTGTTTTTGTTTTCCATCAGTACAATGGATTTGCGGGCCACTTTAAGGGCCTGTTGTGCGTGCGCGTCGCAGGCCACAATGTCATAAGAAAGCGTGGACCAGGGGAGGCGCTCTTGCGGGTCAAACAACCCCAGGTCAAACCGTCCCTTGAGTACGCGGCGTACGGCCACGTCAATGTCGGTCTCGCTGATATAGCCTTTTTCCACTGCAGTGACCAAGCTCTTGTAGTTGCTGCCGCATTCCAGGTCGGTCCCCGTAATGACCGCATCGGCACTGGCCGAGGCGTCATCGGGGTGGGTCTGGTGAGCGCCTTGGGTAAAGAAGTCGCTGATGGCGCCGCAGTCGGAAACCACAAGCCCCCCGTAATGCCATTTGTTGCGCAATATATCCACCAGCAGGGCGTCACTGCTGCAGCAGGGCTGCCCGTCATAGCGGTTGTAGGCACCCATTACTTCCTGCACGTCGGCCTCGGTTACCAGGGCCTTGAAGGCGGGCAGATAGGTCTCCCACAAGTCAACGGGGGTCACCACGGCGTCAAACTGATGACGCAGGCTTTCCGGACCGCTGTGTACGGCGTAGTGCTTGGCGCAGGCGTGCGCCTTGAAATACGTGTCATCGTCACCCTGCAGACCGCGTACGGCGGCCATACCCAGCAGGGAAGTCAGGTACGGGTCTTCTCCGTAGGTTTCCTGGCCACGGCCCCAGCGGGGGTCACGGAAGATGTTGATGTTGGGGGTCCAGAAGCTCAGACCAAAGTAACGTTCGCGATGGTCTTGGCTCATGGCATCGTTGTATTTGGCGCGGGCCTCGTCGGAGATGAGGTTGAACGTGGCCAGGTGTTCGTCGTAGTCAAACATGGCCGCCATACCGATAGCTTGCGGAAATACGGTGGCGCGGCCGGCGCGGGCCACCCCGTGGAGGGCTTCGTTCCACCAGTCATAATAGGGAATTCCCAGACGTTCAATACTGTCCGAGCTGTTTTGCAACAGGGTGACTTTTTCTTCCAGGGTCAGACGGGTCAGCAGGTCGTCAATGCGTTGTTCTCGCGGAAGGTCGGGGTTCTGGAAGGGGTATTCATAATTTCCGTTGCCGGTGGCGCAGGAAGTCAGAAACAGTATGAGTACAAGTACAATTTTATTCATAGTTGTAAATTTTAAGGGTAAAGATAGGGAACTTTTCAAAGGTGGCACGTCCGGACACAAAGACGGGGCGCACCGGTCTTTTTTGCAAGTGCGCCCCTTTTTGCGTAAAAATTATTCAGCAGGTGAGAAACGGCGAAAGTTCCATTTGCAATTGTCACTGCCAAAATCAAAGGGTGCCAGGGTGGGCGAGCAGTCTCCCAGGGACACCAGGGCCAGGGGTTCGCTGTGGCCCGGAATGGCCTTGGGCATAATGCGGTAGGTGCCGTCGGTCAGCAGGTCAATGCGCCAGAGCTGTTCGGGGGTGCCGGTGAATTCCGGAACGGCTTCCACCTCGGCCAGGGCATTGGCGGCCAGGGCGCGTTGGGTACCCTCAATGATGATTTTGTAGTAGGGACCGGCCAGGGATCCACCGGCCTCGGGCACGGGGATTACGCTCCAGCGCTGGTGGGGACGAGCCATGTAGTACCCGTTGCGGACGGCAATGGTGCCGGCGGGCCAGGTGCCTATGACTTCTTCCAGCTTCTGTGCTTCCATGATGACGTTAACCTGGTTGGACGGGTCGCGTGAAAAGCCGCGGGCGGCTCCCTGCATACGGATAAAGTCCACGGCAAGTTCCAGGGCGTAACCGCTCCGGGCCGATTCCAGTTGGTAGGTTCCGGGCTGGAAGGGGTCTCCGGCCACCGGCCAGCCATCTTTCCAGAGCAGGGGACGGATGCCCAGTACGCTGCGTCCGCTCAGGTCCATATCGGCTTCCCAGTGGAAAGACATTTTTTCCACGCCTTCTTCTTCTATGTATCGGCCAAAGTGACCGGGGCCCACCAGGCGGCCTTCCGTAGTAATCACGGATTTGCCTCCGCCCTGGATCATGGAGCGGCCCACGTTGTCCATAAAGGGTCCGTTGGGAGTGCGGGAGCGGCCCGCCACAATGTTGTAGGTGGAGTTTACGCCGTCGCAGCAGGTGCCGTGCGTGCCCAGCAGGTAATACCAGCCGTCGTGATACAGCATGACGGATGCTTCCATATTGCGGCCCACGTCAATGGCTTGGTTGCCTTCTTTCCTGAAGCCCGTGGCGGGGTCCAGTTCCACTTGTCTGATATGGCCAAAGTATGTGCCGTAGGTGCACCACAGCCGGCCGTCGGGGCCCAGAAGGAAGCCCACGTCAATGGCGTTGCAGTCTTCGTCCACACCGGACGAGGCCACTTCCACGGCGTCCGTGTATTTGAAATCGGGTGACTGCGGGTCCAGCGTCTTGTTCCACATGGTCATAATGCTACTGGCATGTCCGCCCCCCATACCGCCGCCGGTGGTACTGTATCCCACCAGATAGCGGTCTCCCAGCTTCAGGGCATCGGGAGCCGCGCCGCCGCCGGGACGCACGGCACCGCTTGTCCAGGTCCAGCCGTCTTCAGAGATGAGTCCGCCGGCGCCGGTACCAAAGGTGTAGTATTTGCCGTCACATTTGACAATGGTGGACGGGTCGTGGATAAAGGGTTGTCCGGATTGAGCGTAAGCCGCACCTGTAGAGAAGAGCAGGGCCGCCAGCGCAGGAATCAATATATTTTTTGCTTTCATAATTTCTGCTTCTTTTAGTTGCAACTGATAGTATAATTGGTTACCGGATTCCCGTGGTCGTCAATAAAGCGTGCGCAGAATTCGCTCATGCCGGGGCCGTTGATGGTAGCGCCCCGCAGGATGTTCTTGCCTTTCTTGAGCGTGACTCTTTTGGAGACGGCGCTGTCCACGCCCATATGGCGGTCGGTGGCCAGAAGCAACAGCTCTTCCGAGTTGAGCCACCACATGGCTCCCTTGTTGGAACCTACGGCCAGTCTGACGTTTTCTATGTCTTCTTCACAGTTGATAACGGTAACGGACCAGAAGATGACTCCGTAGCGGTCTTTACCAAGGCCTGTGGCAAAACGGAACAATTTAACAAAGAAGTGGTCGCTGTCCAGGGCGTGCCAGGTAAGGGTGGCATTCACAAACTTGGGACCTTCTTCACGTGCCTTGGGCCGGCTGGACGACAAGTCGACGGGGGGTTGGTATTCCATATTGACTTTTACTTTGTCTCCGTCTTGGGGCAACACGGTGAGCTGGCCGGGGAAGTACTCTTTGCTCAGTGTTTCGCGGGTGTAACTGTCTGTGAATACGCGGTTGGAGCTGTTGGGCTTGCTGATGGGTTCAAGCAGCATCCAGCGTCTGATAAAGCCTTCGCTGTCGGGCTTGGCTGTGGGCGTGGTGACCGGAGTGAAGTAGCCTTTGAGGGCGGTCGCCACCTGTTCCCGGGCCTGTTTTTGTTTCCTGGTTTGTCCGTCGGCGGTAGGGCACAGCGTACCCAGTGCCGCAATACACAAGAAACTGAGGATGATTTTTCTCATATTTAGTTGAGGGTTAGGTTAATTTTGGATCAAGTTCCATAATGCGAATATAGCCGAAATATGTCCGTAAACAAGCTACAATTTACTGTCCCGGATTGATATTTCATAGTAGGTTTATGGGGATTCCGGGGTTTGCCCGTGTAGGGGGTTTACCCGCGCCGACGGCAGCAGCCCTCGCGCAGCACCGGCGGCAGGGGAGGTCGTTGTGAATTGTCATTCGCCGACGGGTT
>CAZKPB010000026.1:0-23875 GCA_964554535.1 uncultured Muribaculaceae bacterium
CCGGCGGCAGCAGCCCCCGCGCAGCTGAAGGCGGCGGGAGTGTGAATTGTCATAGAGCAAGGGGGTTACAGTTGGCAGCGAGGTGTGGCAAAATTTATTTTGACGCACCTTGCTGACGGCTGTAATGGAGTGAGACCCGACGTTACGTGTGGCACGGCGCAGCCGGGACGCACGTAAAAGGAGCGGTTCGAGCGACAAGCCGCAGCGAATGACAATTCACAACGACCTTCCCTGCCGCCGGTGCTGCGCGGGGACTGCTGTCGCCGGCGCGGGCGTAACACAAAAAGACGGTAAAATACGCAACACTATACAAAGAAGACCGCCAATTTAAAGCCTGTTGATATTGTCCTATAATAAGTGCAGCAGCGCCTCGCACCCCCGCACTATATCCTCGTAAGTAGTAGCAAAATCCCCGGTATACCAGGGATCCGCCACATCGCGGTCCAGAAGCATACGCACCTTATCCATTTTGGAAGGACCAAGAATACGATTGAGCAGCCGCATATTGCTCCGGTCCATGGCAACAATCAAGTCATAAGCATCATAGTCGGCCAGAGTGATCCTGCGCGCCGTCTTGCCTTCACAAGAAATCCCGTGCCCGGCCAACTCCCTTTTAGCCGGCGGATAGACCGGATTGCCCACCTCTTCTGCACTGACCGCGCACGAGGCAATCTCCGTGACAAGATGCCCCAACCCTTTTTTGGCCACCATATCCTTAAGAATAAACTCGGCCATGGGACTGCGGCAGATATTGCCGTGGCATACAAATAAAATATGTGTCAATCTTTTGTTATTCAATAAATTATAGTATTTATAAATCTAATAATTTACATAGTGGTTTACTAACTATTCGGCTTGTCGCTTAACCAATTAATAGTTCCCCAAAAAAACGCAAGCAATATCAATTGCCTGCGTGAGTTCTTAACTTCCCAAAAAAAGGTAAATTACTGTATATGCAATTTCAGGTTATTTACAAATGCCCATCCTGAAAAATCAGATGTCCAAAAATGGACATTGACTGTCATTATATCCCCTGAAACAGTTGCATCTTCAATCATATAACCTCGCTTGGCAAAAGTATCAAAACCACTGAATGTTATGTGGTTGCCAGATTTCTCATATTTACCATCAAATGAATTATTGTAGGCGACATCGGGATATCCCATATCCATAATCAGGGTAGCATCTGTTGCAGTGGTGAACTTCACAGTAAAAGATTGTCCGTCTGCTGCTGTCAACTCTATATCTTTCCCCTTCACCGTCCAAGTTGTTCCTTTTACTATTGATAAATCAGTAGACAACCCTGAATTAGTGCAAGAATTAAAAAAGAACAAAACAAGAAAAAACGCAACTGCTGAAAACTTTTTCATATACTGCGACATATAGTGTTACTTCACAAAATTAATACTTTTCTAATAACTTCCGTGGCATACAAAGAGGATTTTGCGCGGAAAAGGGGAAACAAGTAAATACATAAAAATAAAAAATGTTGAAAGTTAATCCGCCCCAAAAAACAACCCCACCCGGCAAAGACCGGCTGTCCCCCTGGATGAAAGAACCGTCACCCGCACCTTCCGAGCCCGGGAATCGGCAAACCGCATTAGACGTTTGTAACCGATAGTGGTGCCCTCTTCCACAAGATGCCATTCCCCGCCCCAAAAAAGCTCCACCCTGAAACGCTCCACACGCTGGCCTTTGATAATATCCTCCTGAATGAGAAAAGTATTGACAAGGCCCGGCTTGACCCTAAACACCTTGCTTTCTCCCGATGCCGCCTGCCACGGCTTGTTCCCGCCGGACACCCTATTGCGGGCAAAAGTGGCCCTGAGGTAATCCCCCAATGCCTTAATGCTTGCCACATCGTTGTCGGCCAGCAGTCCCCTGGTGTCCGGAGGAATATTCAGCAACAATACCGAGTTGCATCCTACGGACTGAAAATAAAGAGACACCAGTTCATCAAGCGATTTCACCTGATGATCCTGGTCCTTGTGATAAAACCATCCGGGACGGATAGACACGTCCACTTCGGAAGGATACCAGTACATTTTGCCGGCCTTTGCCACAAGCTCCCGGCTGCCCAGGTCGGGCGACATAGGGTCAATCTGCAACACATTGTTCTGCGTCAGGTCCGGATCCGAGGCCGGAGCAAGCACCGTGGCACTCCACTCGGTAGTACGCCCCTGCCCTCCTTCATTGCCCACCCAACGCACATCGTCACCCATGACCGCCGTAACGGTTTGCGGCTGAAGCTTATGAATAGTATCCAATATGGAGGCCCAGTCGTATTCCTGTTTCTTGCCGTTGGGGCCTTCCCCGTTGGCCCCGTCAAACCAGACCTCGTGCACCGTGCCGTAGCGGGTCAACAATTCCGTAAGTTGAGCCATGAAAAACTCATTATAAGCCTTTCCCTGACCGTAACAAGAAGCGTTGCGGTCCCAGGGAGAAAGATAAATGCCGAATTTCAAGCCGTATTTGTCGCAAGCCTTTTTCAAATCCGCCACCACGTCTCCTTTTCCGTTTTTCCAAGAAGAAGAGGCCACCGAGTGAGTGGTGGTGGCGGTGGGCCACAGACAAAATCCATCATGATGTTTGGCCGTGAGCAGGGCCATCTTGAAACCGGCCTCCTTAAGCACTTTGACCCATTGTTCGCAATCCAGGGCAGAAGGATTGAAACAATCCTCAGGCTCGGTCCCGTCCCCCCACTCGCTGTCGGTAAACGTATTCATCCCAAAATGGAGAAAACAGGTAAGTTCCCTCTGTTGCCACTCATACTGCTGCCGAGTGGGCACCAGCCGGGAAGCCATCTCAATTTTCTGCGCCACATCGGCGTCCGGGGGAAAAACCAACCGCTTCACATAAAAATCCTGACCGTAAGCCGTTACGGCAAACCCCGCCAGAACCGACAATAAAAACCCTCTCTTCATAAGCCTACCTGGAAGGAATTCCCAAAAGCCACCGCAACACCCGCCGCTTCCCCTTAGTATAAGGCCTGTACCGCATAGCCGGGTCAAAAAACGTAGCCTTGCGCACAATGCTCTTGTAATGCGTAAACGTATCAAAACTGGCTTTGCCGTGGTAGGCGCCCATACCGCTGTGCCCCACCCCGCCAAAAGGCAGGTGTGGCGTGGACACGTGCAACAGGGTATCATTCACACAACCTCCTCCAAACGGTACCTCCTCCAACACCCGTCTTTCCAGCGCCTTGTCCTGACAAAACAGATACAGCGCCAGCGGCTTGGGATGACCGCAGATACTTTCCAGTACACTGTCCATAGACGTATAAGTCAACAGCGGCAGCAACGGCCCGAAAATCTCTTCCTGCATCACGGGCTGGTCATACGTCACATCCACCAGAAGAGTAGGTTCCATATACAGCCGGCTGCGGTCACAATGCCCGCCGTACGCCACCTTTGACCCGGCCATCAACCCGTACAACCGGTCAAAATGCTTTTCGTTGACAATCTTGGGCATCTCCTCCACATAACCGTCCGTCCCCTTTGGATAAAACTTTGTAATCCAATACACTAACCTTTCCACCAGCTTGTCCCGCAACGCCTCGGGCACCCACACGTAATCCGGAGCCACACAAGTCTGCCCCGCATTAATGAACTTCCCGAACACCAGCCTCTTTGCCGTCAAATCCATATTGGCCGAGGCATCCACCACCACGGGACTTTTACCGCCAAGCTCCAGACTCACCGGCGTCAGATGCGCCGCCGCCTTCTCCATCACCAGACGGCCCACCGTGGTTCCCCCGGTAAAGAAAATGTAATCGAACGTCTGCTCCAGCAGGGCTCCGTTCTCCTGCCGGCCGCCTTCCACTACCGTACAGAGCTCCGGAGGAAAGGCCTCGGCAATCAGACGCGCCACGGCGGCACTTGTTTGCGGGGCAAAGGCCGAGGGCTTCAACAGCACGCAGTTACCGGCCGCCAAGGCGCCGGCTACCGGCAGCAGACACAACTGCAAGGGGTAGTTCCAGGGCGCCATCACCAGCACCACGCCGTACGGCTCGGCAATGCGGAAGCATTTGGCGGGGAAGAGCATCAACTCGGCGGGTCGGCGTCGGGGCCGCGCCCAGCGACGCAGGTGTTTGCGCAAGTGGGATATCTCGGCCTGTAATACACAGATTTCGGTCATATAGGACTCGACGGCTGGTTTATTGAGGTCGGCCTTCAAGGCGGCCACCAACTCGTCGCGGTGCGTTTCCACGGCACGGGAAAGGCGGTGTAAGGCGTCCAGCCGTGCGGCCACGGGGATGGTGGCCCCGGAGCAGAAATGCCGGCGCAGGTTGGTGACTAAAGAATTGATATCCATAAGAATCGTATTATTACTTCTTTTTGGGGTCGGTGCACCGGTCCCTGAGCGCACAACCCTCACAGCCCCCGCGTCCCCCGCACCGGCCCGCCTTCTTCACAAAGAAAGCCCGGCAGGCAAAGAACACGCCCACGGCTACCAACAACAAGATAAAAAGGCTCCACACGTTCATAAGACTACGTTAAAATATTGTGTTACACAAACCCCATAAGGGTTCCCAAAAAGTGCACTCCGTACGCCAGCACCCAGGCCAGCACACACTGCCCCACCACCACCACCAGTGCCCACCAGAGTCCCAACTCCCTCTTGACGGCACTCACCGCAGCCACACAAGGGGTGTACAGCAGTACAAACACCAGCAATACGGCAGCGGCCAGCGGAGTCAGGAAAGTCACCAGCGCCGCCGTGCTTCCGCCCAGCAGCACCGTCAGGGTGGATACCACGCTTTCTTTGGCCATGAAGCCGGTAATCAGCGCCGTGGACATCTTCCAGTTGCCAAAACCCAGCGGACCGAACACGGGAGCTATCCATCCGGCCAGCAGGGCCAGCAGACTGTCTTGCGAGTCGGACACCACATTGAGCCTGGTGTCAAAAGTTTGCAGGCACCAGATGACAATGGTGGCCACAAAAATGACGGTGAAGGCACGGGTGAGGAAGTCTTTGGCTTTCTCCCACAACAGTAGCGCCACGTTCTTCATCCCGGGCATACGGTAATTGGGGAGCTCCATCACAAACGGCACGGGCTCGCCGGTGAACACCGTCTTGCGTAGCAGAAACGCCACCAGAATGCCCGTCACAATACCCAGCAGGTACAGCCCAATCATCACCAGCGCCGCATAACGCGGAAAGAACGCGGCCGAGAGCAGCGCATAGATAGGCAGTTTGGCACTGCAACTCATAAACGGAGTCAACAGGATAGTCATCTTGCGGTCCCTTTCCGAGGGCAGGGTCCGGGCGGCCATAACGGCGGGCACCGTGCAGCCAAAGCCTATGAGCATAGGCACAATGCTGCGTCCGGAAAGACCTATCTTGCGCAACAACTTGTCCATTACAAACGCCACGCGGGCCATATATCCGCTGTCTTCCAGCAGGGACAGGAAGAAAAACAGGACCACTATATACGGCAGGAAACTGAGCACACAGCCCACTCCCGCAAAGATGCCGTCTATCACCAGCGACTGGACTACGGGATTAATGCCGTAGAGGGTCAGCCCCTTGTCCGCCAGCGCGATGAAGGCCCTGATTCCGGAATCCAGCCACAGACTCAGTTGGGACCCCAACAGGCCAAAGGTCAGCCAGAACACCAGTCCCATAATGCCAATAAAAAGCGGAATGGCCGTCCATTTGCCCGTAAGCACCTTATCCATCCGGCGGCTGCGCAAATGTTCCCGACTCTCTTTGGGTTTGACCACCGTAGAGCGGCACACTTCATTGATAAAGCAGAAACGCATGTCGGCAATGGCCGCCGCCTGGTCCATGCCGCGCTCCTCTTCCATTTGTTTAATCAAGTGCTCCAGCACTTCTTTCTCGTTCTCTTCCAGACCCAGCTTTTCCAGAATGTCCCGGTCCCCCTCGGCCAATTTGGCGGCGGCAAAACGCAGGGGAATCCGGGCACGCTCGGCGTGGTCTTCTATAAGGTGCATAATGGCGTGCAGACAGCGATGCACGGCACCGTTGTGGTCGTCCGGGTCACAAAAGTCGGCCCGGCCGGGGCGTTCCTGATATTGTGCCACGTGCAGGGCGTGGTCAATGAGCTCGTCAATCCCCTCGTTTTTGGCGGCCGAGATGGGAACCACCGGTATGCCCAGGCGGCGTTCCATCTCGTTGACACGGATGGAGCCGCCGTTTTCTCTCACCTCGTCCATCATATTGAGTGCCAATACCATGGGAATATCCAGTTCCATCAGTTGCATGGTCAGGTACAAGTTGCGTTCTATATTGGTGGCATCCACAATATTAATGATGCCCTTGGGACGGTTTTCCAGAATAAAGCCACGGGTGACCATTTCCTCGCTACTGTAGGGCGAGAGTGAATAAATGCCGGGAAGGTCGGTGACCAGCGTATTGGGATGACGCTTGATGACGCCGTCCTTGCGGTCCACCGTCACCCCGGGAAAATTGCCCACGTGCTGGTTGGAGCCGGTCAACTGGTTAAACAAAGTAGTCTTGCCGCTATTCTGATTGCCGGCCAGCGCAAAAGTCAACTGCGTATTGACGGGAAGGGGACGGGCACCGGCCTTTACGTGATAGACACCGCCTTCGCCCAACCCGGGGTGGTCCACCTGCGGCGCCAGAAGCTTCCGGGCCCGGCCTTCCGGAACGCCGTCCTCAGATGGCAGAGGGTCCATTTCTATATTCTCCGCATCGGCCAGACGCAGGGTCAATTCATACCCGTGCAGGCGCAGCTCCATAGGATCTCCCATAGGCGCCAGTTTTTCTACCTTGACGCGGGTGCCGGGAATCAGTCCCATATCCAGAAAATGCTGACGCAGCACGCCTTTACCTCCAACTTTCAGCACCGTAGCGGATTGACCCGCCTTTAATTCTCTTAAAGTCATAAAATTCTTTCAATTTCCGACGCCAAAAATAGCAAAAAATAGAGGGAGTTCCTATCTTTGTTCTATGCGAATACTGGTTGTAGACGATGAAGAAGCCTTGTGCGAAATCCTTCAGTTCAATCTGGAAGTGGAAGGATACACCGTGGACGTGGCCTACAGCGCGGAACAAGCGCTGGAAAAAGACCTGACGGTATACAACCTCCTGTTGCTGGACGTGATGATGGGCCCCATAAGCGGATTCAAAATGGCTCAGTTGCTCAAGCGCAATCCGCAGACCGCCTCTATTCCCATTATTTTCTGTACGGCACGGGACTCGGTGGATGACACCGTGGCGGGACTTACCATAGGAGCCGACGACTACGTCTCCAAACCGTTTTCCATACGGGAAGTGGTCACCCGGGTAAAAAGCGTGTTGCGGCGGACAGCGGGGACGCAGGCGGCCGGAGGGTCTAACGGGACTTCCGGAGCCGCCGTAAGTGCTGCCGTGGAAACCGCCACAACGGGAAACGCACCCGGGGCGGCTAATGCCTCGGCCAATGGCCACCGGATTTGTTTGGACACCCTCACGGTGGACCTTGACCGCAAAATATGCAGCATCGGACCTAATGAAGTCATTCTCACCAAAAAAGAATTTGAAATTCTGGTGCTGTTGCTCAAAAACCGCGGCCGCATTCTCTCGCGCGAAGAAATTCTCCGCACCGTCTGGAGCCACGACGTCATTGTGCTGGACCGCACGGTGGACGTCAACATTACCCGGCTTCGTAAAAAAATCGGAACCTACGGGGACCTCATTGAAACCCGGTTGGGATACGGGTACGGGGTCAAGGCGTGAGGGCCGGATTCGCAAGCCAAATTCAACTACTCTTAACGTTTTTGTAATTGGTTTGTAACATCACGCCTCTACTTTTGCTGACGAAAATAGTTCTTATCATTATGGAAATATTTTACCTGTGTATTGTAATCTTTCTATTTGTGCTGGCCATTTTTGATCTATGGGTGGGAGTCAGCAACGACGCGGTGAATTTTCTGAACTCTGCCATCGGAGCCAAAGCCTTTCCTTTCAAAGCCATCATTGCCATAGCCGCGGTAGGCGTATTCTGTGGGGCGGCACTGAGCAACGGAATGATGGATGTGGCCCGTCACGGAATCTTCCAACCCCAATTCTTCACCCTGAGTGAAATCATGTGCATCCTGCTGGCCGTCATGGTCACCGACGTAGTCCTGCTGGACGTATTCAACAACCTGGGATTACCTACTTCCACCACTGTCTCACTGGTGTTTGAACTCCTGGGAGGCACCCTGGCGCTGGCCCTCTTTAAATACGCCGGTTCAGACGGAAGCGTCCCCTTTGCCAAAATGATCAACACCGACAAAGCCTTCTCGGTCATACTGGCCATCTTTGTCTCTGTAGGCATAGCCTTTGCCTTTGGTATCCTGGTACAATGGATCACTCGACTCATCTTTACCTTCAACTACAAAAACCACCTCAAATGGTTCATAGGTATTTTTGGCGGACTGGCCGCCACCGCCATTGTCTACTTCATGCTCATTAAAGGCGTAAAAGACCTTTCGTTCATGACACCGGAAAACAAAGCCTGGGTGGCTGCCCACTCGGGCCGGATAGTGACCGTCTGCCTGGCAGGCTTCACCCTTCTCATGCAAGTACTGCACTGGTGCCGCATCAACGTATTCAAAGTCATAGTCATGATGGGAACCTTTGCCCTGGCCATGGCCTTTGCCGGCAACGACCTGGTCAACTTCATAGGGGTTCCGCTGGCGGGATTCAGCGCCTTCACCGACTTTGCCGCCAACGCCGGGGAAACGCCCGCCAACGAATACCTTATGGAATCCCTCACCGGGCCGGCGGTCACCCCGCTGTACTTCCTTCTGGGAGCCGGCGTCATTATGGTCATCTCCCTGATAGCCTCCAAAAAAGCCCACAACGTAGTCAAAACCTCCCTTAACCTCTCCCGTCAGGACGACGGAGACGAACTCTTTGGTTCTTCGCCACTGGCACGCCGCATTGTACGCGGCACCAACGCTTTCACAAACACCTGGCAAAAATCCGTACCCCAAAAAACCCGTTGCTGGGTGGACGGCCGATTCAACAAAGACGAGGCCATCATGGCAAAAGGCGCCTCGTTTGACCTTATCAGAGCCTCGGTCAACCTGGTACTGGCCGGACTACTGGTAGCCCTGGGCACCTCACTCAAACTTCCCCTCTCCACCACCTACGTCACCTTTATGGTAGCCATGGGGACCTCCCTGGCCGACCGCGCCTGGGGGCGTGAAAGCGCCGTATTCCGCATCACCGGGGTCATCTCGGTCATTGGAGGCTGGTTTGTAACCGCCGGAGTAGCCTTAACCGTCTGCTTCCTGGCCGCCACCGCCATGCACTTTGGAGGCGCCGTGGTAATGGTCCTGCTGGGGGTGCTGGCCATCTTGCTGCTGGTACACAGCCACATCCGTTACAATCGCAAACACGCAAGCGAAAAACAAGACACCTTGTTCACCCGCATGATGAATACCAAGGACAAGGCGCAAATCTGGGAGTTGCTCAAAAAACATATGAACCGGACCGTATGTGACGAGGCCGGTTTTGCGGCCGAGGCCTACGAGCGCACCACCGAAGCTTTCCTGAAGGAAGACCTCCGCGAGATGCACCGTGCCGCCCGCCACATTGACAACGAACGCGAAGAATTCAAAAAAACCAAACGCCGCGAGATGCTCAACCTCCGACGCATAGAACCCACCGTGGCGGTGGCCCACAACACCTGGTTCCACGTCCTGCGCAACACCACCGCCCAGTTCATCTACTGCCTCAAGCGTATGTACGAGCCCTGTATGGAGCACCTGGACAACCACTTCAACCCCCTTCCCGCCGACTGCGAAGCCCAATTCCGGCCCCTGCGCGACCGCCTTGCCGCCCTGCTCAAAGAAACCCAACAAGCCTTGGCCGGCAAACAACCCCTGGAAACCATCGGAGCCGGAGCCGCCCTGCTGGAAAAAGTGGACCAGCTGTACCATGACCTGGAGAAAGCCATGGACGACCACGCCCGCCGCATGCAACAGGCAGACAACAACTACAACCTCAACATCTACCTAGTCTATATGAATATGCTACAGGAATCCCAACAGCTCAACCTCACCCTGCGCGAACTCCTGCACGCCCCCGAGCTGATTAGAAGCTAACTGACCCGGCTTATGCAGCAAAAAGAATAATAGTTCGTTTATTGTAACGGAAACACCCAAAATACGTCTAAAAAACAAAAAGAGACCTGAGCCGTTACAATAACCTTCTATCCATGAACACCTTTTCACTGAAGACATTCTTCCGCTTTCTTCAAAAAAACAAGCTGTACAGTGCCATCAACATCCTGGGATTCGCCATCTCACTGGCCTTTGTAATTCTCATTGCCGATTTCACCATCCGCCAGTTGACCACCGACAACTTTCAGAAAAACGCTTCGCAGATTTACCTGCTTGGCAACGAGAATTACACCGGCACAGGTTACTGGAACGGCAGCCGCCTGATCAACCGCTATCCGGAAATTGCCCAATACTGCAACGTCTGCCTTGACCAATCTTCCAATGTTCCCATAGAAGTAGAAGGCAAAAAAGACGTTGTCAATGTGGCCTTTGCCGACACCACTTTCTTTGATATGTTCAGCTTCCGACTGCTTAGCGGAGACCCCGCCCAGGTGCTGGCCGCCAAAGAGAACGTAGTCCTCACGCAAAGTTGCGCCCGCAAATTATTTGGAGACGGCGACCCTATGGGGCGTGAAATTGTCTTTACCAAAGAAAGTGTGCCCGACGCAAACGGAGAATACATTGATATTCCGGTAACCCGCACCGTTTCCGGTATAATGGAAGACATAGATAATTCTGTCTTTCCCTCTGAGATACAGATGGTCACCAAAGTGGAAAATATTGGCAACTACAACCCCAGCATCACCAGCCAGTACCAGAACAATGCCGGTAGCATACTGCTCTTTCTGAAAGTCCACCCCAACACCGACCTCCCATCCAAAACAACAGACATCAAAGAATACTTCAAAGAGTACTTCTGGCCATACAGTGGCGGGGCCTGGAAAGAAGTCAGCCTGACCCCGTTCAAAGACCTTTACTTCACAGACCTCTCCACCGGTTCACTTAACAAAGGCAACAAAACCTTTGTTATTATTTTATTGACCATTGGGCTGGCCATCCTGCTGTTTGCCGTCATCAACTACATAAATTTGACGGTGGCTCAGGCAGGCCTACGCGCCCGAGAAATGTCCACCCGCAGACTGCTGGGCGCCAACCGCAGCGAAATTTTTCGCCGCTTTATGCTGGAATCCATACTTCTGTGCCTGCTATCCTTTATTGTGGCCTACTTTCTGGCTCTGGCCGTAGAAACACCGGCCGCCAACCTGCTGCAGTCCAAGATAAACATCCTGCAAAGTCTCACGTGGAGCCGGCTCCTCATCTACCTGGTAGCCGTGGCGCTGCTGGGCATTGTATCCGGACTGGCCCCCGCCGTCATCATCACCCGTTACAACCCCATAGACGTAGTGCGCGGCAGTTTCAAACAAAAATCAAAAATGGTGTTCAGCAAAGTCTTTATAGTCTTCCAGAACGTCATAACCATTGTACTGATTGCCGGCTGCCTTACCATATACCTGCAAATTCAACACCTTACCCAAGCCCCGCTGGGCTATGAATACCACGACATTCTGGACTTGAGCAGCCAGGGATTCAAAGACAAGAGCCAGCTGACCGCTTTCCAAAACGAGGTCTGCCAACTTCCCTTTGTGCAACAGGTCAGCTTCACCTGCGGCACCCCGTACAACCGCGGCAACAACAATACCATCTCCTACGGCTCGGAAAAAATGATCAGTTTCCAGATAATTCAGGCAGATACCGTGCTGGTAAATATGCTGGGGTTGGAAAAACTGCGCGACAACCACGTCTCGACTCCCAGTAAATTTTACCTCAACCAGGAAGCCTACCGACAACTGGGCATTGAGGAAGACGCCGCCGTATTCAAGATGGGAAGCAATTTTGAAAACGAAAACATCATTGCCGGAATGTACAAAGACTTCTGTGTGGGTTCCATTTTGTCCGACCTGCCTCCACTGGCCCTGATACTCTATCCCGACATACTGGGATCCGTGTTCCCTTGGAACATACTCATCAAAGTCACCGGAGACCACAAAGAAGCCTATGACGCCATTAACCGCTGCTTCACCGAAGTCACTCACGGAGAACTGATGCAGGCCCGCTATATGGAAGACCAGGTACGCGAGGGATTCTCAGAGCAACGCGACCTGGCCACCATAGTCCTTGTATTCACCTTTATTGCCATCTTCATTGGCGCTCTGGGCCTGCTGGCCATGTCCACCTACTTCATCCAGCAACGCCGCCCGGAAATAGCCGTACGCAAGGTATTCGGGGCCAATCGCCGCGAAATCCTGCACCAACTCATAAGCACCTTCCTGCGCTACGTGTTGCTGGCCTTTGTACTGGCAGTACCCGTAATTTGGGTGGTAATGGACTGGTGGCTCAAAGACTACAGCTACCGCATTACCCTCCGTCCCTGGATATTTGCCGCGGCCGGGCTCTTTACCCTGGCAGTAGCCACGCTGACCGTACTATGGCAGAGCCTGCTGGCCTCGGCCACCAACCCTGCAGAAGCCGTGAAATCGTAAATAGCCACAGTTGTCAAAATATAAGACAGCGATTGTCTAAAAAATTTACACAAGCACACCTCTTTGATTATTGCAATAAACTAAAAAACAGAACATTACGTATTTTGGCACACCTTTGGCAGTAGAGAAGGGCATATAAGAAAATAACACTATAACCATATTTTAACCAAACAACTATGTTAAAAGTAGATAAACTCAGCAAAGTATTCCGCACGGAAGAAATTGAAACCGTAGCGTTGAATGAGGTATCCTTTGAAATCAATCAGGGCGAATTTGTGGCCGTTATGGGTCCTTCCGGATGCGGCAAATCCACCTTACTAAACATCCTGGGCCTGTTGGACAATCCTACCGGAGGTACTTACGAACTTCTGGGCAAAGAAGTGGGCGGCCTCAAGGAAAAAGACCGTACCATGTACCGTAAAGGTAACATTGGCTTTGTATTCCAGAGTTTTAACCTTATTGAAGAACTGAGCGTCTATGAAAACGTGGAGTTGCCTCTGATTTATTTGAAAATTAAAGCCGCCGAACGCAAAAAGATGGTCAATGAAATTCTGAAACGAATGAACATCAGCCACCGCGCCGGCCACTTCCCCCAACAACTCTCAGGAGGTCAGCAACAGCGTGTGGCCATAGCCCGCGCCGTTGTTTCCAACCCCAAACTGATTCTGGCCGACGAACCTACCGGTAACCTGGACTCCAAAAACGGTATTGAAGTAATGGACCTGCTTACCGAACTGAATCGCGAAGGCACCACCATCATCATGGTAACCCATAGCCAACGCGACGCCGGTTACGCCCAGCGCGTACTGAACCTGTTTGACGGACAGATTGTTACGGATGCTAGAAACTAATTGCAAGCATTAGCCTCACCATAAATTTTTCATGTTTAGGTACTTGTTCCACCATCCCGTTAGTCTGCTGGTAAAGATGCTTTCTTTATCGGCAGGCTTGCTTATTGGAATAGTGTTGTTCAGTACCGTGGCATTTGATCTTTCTTACGAGTCCTTCCTTCCGGACAGTGACCGCGTCTACCGCCTGCAGCTCTCCGTTAGCCAGAACAACAACGCCGACAACAGCCCGCAAGAGGCCACCCTGAGCGCCAGCGTCCTGGCCGGCATGGCGCCCCTGCTGGCCCAAAAGATTCCCTTCCTGGAAGCCGGCACCACCGCTTACCGTCCGGGCAGCCACCATCTGGTATACGACAACCAAACCTACCAGGCCGAAATTCTCTACGCCGACTCGTGCTGGTTCAAGGTTCTCCCTTTTCGCCTGCTCAGCGGAGACGCCCAAGGACTGGCCGTAGAAAACAACATCTTACTTTCCGAGTCCCTTGCCCGCAACATCTTTAAAGGAACGGACCCCGTGGGCCAAACCGTCCTCTTCAACAAGACCCTGCCCTACACGGTCATAGGCGTCTTTGAAGACGTTCCCGAGAACTGCCACCTGCAGTTTGACGCCGTAGGGTCGTTTGTGAATATGGAAAGCCAGTTTGGCTTTTACACCGGCTGGAAAGGCGGAGACAGTTTCCTGGGCTACGTTAAAGCCGCCCCGGGCACGGACCCGCGCACCCTGGAAAGCACTACTATTGACAATTTATTTAAAGAACAGGGGTTTGACTTTCTGCAAGACCAGGGCATAGAAGTAAGTTATTATTTTGTTCCCTTGCAGGACATCTACCCCAGAGACCCCGCCACCCGCACCCGCATAGTCACCTTTACGCTCATTGGCGCCATTTTGCTCCTTGTCTGCTCCCTCAATTATATCTTGCTGTCGCTCTCGTCACTGGAACGCCGCAGCAAAACCATAGCCGTGCGCAAAACCGCCGGAGCCGGAGGCAAAGACCTCTTCCGCTTGTTTTTGGCCGAGAATGCCGCTGTAGTGATGCTAAGCACTGCCCTGGCCGCATTGGGTCTGCTGGCGCTTCGCGGCCCGCTGGGCAGCCTTACGGGAATCACTCTGGGTAGTCTGTTTACCTGGCAACGCCTGTGGGTGCCCCTCTGCGTTATGGCCGCGGTCTTCCTTACAGGCGGCATCATCCCCGCCACCCTGTACAGCAGCGTCCCCATCACCCACGCCTTCCGCACCCCCACCCCGGCCAACCGTCTCTGGAAACACTTTTTGCTGGCCCTGCAACTGGCCGGTGCCGCTTTTGCCATTACCCTGCTAATAGTGGTAGTGCGGCAATACCATCTGTTGACAAAGAAAGATTTGGGCTACGACTACGACCGGGTGGCCTGCTTCAAGATTGACAACCTCACCCCCCAACGGCTGCAAAACGCACTGGCTACCCTGGAAGCCGCCCCGTATATAGAAAAAGCGGGCTACTCCAACCACCTGCCCATTGACCATATGTTCGGAATGCCCGTAGAAGACCCGCAGACAAAAGACATTCTCTTTTTGTCGCGCAGGCTGTATTGCAATGCCGCCTATCTGGAGACCATGGGCTTCCGCCCGGCACAGGGTCGTTTCTTTACCGAAGACAGCCCGGCCGACTGCGCGATTATCAGTCAGTCCTTTGTCGCCAAACGTCACTGGGACACTGACCCCATAGGACAATTAGTGTCTTACCAGAATGAAATGCCCCTGACCGTGATAGGTGTAGTGCAGGACTTCCAAATTGCCTCGCTCCGCGAAGCGCTGGAACCGATTATCATCACTCCCCTGCCGGTGGACGAAGTTCCGGAAGCCGTACTGGTGAGTGTCCGGCTCACCGAATTTACCCGGGACAACCTCGCCAAAACCTTTGACCTGCTGTCGGACCTTTTCCCCGACCAGATTATTCAATTACGTCCCTACAACGCCATGGTGCTGTCACAGTATGAAAAAGAGGAGGCCTTCCGCCGCACCGTCACCCTCACCTGCGCCGCCGCCTGGTTTATTGCCCTCACGGGCCTGGTGGCCTTCCTGGCCTCGGAAACCAGACGCCGCCGTCGCGAGTTGGCCCTGCGCCGCGTTCACGGAGCCACCCGTAGGGAAATTTTCCGGCTCAATACCCGTTCGCACACCGTGCTGGCTCTCATTGGTATTGGCTCCGGCCTCATTGCCGCGGACCTCACCGCCCGCGTCTGGCTGACTCAGTTTGCCGCCCGCACCACACTGCCCTGGTGGCTGTTTGTTGCCACCGCCGTGGTGGTCAGCGTTTTGCTCTGTGCCGCTTTCTACCTGCAGTCGGTGCGTATTACGCATGAGAACCCTACCGCCATCCTTCATAATAATTAATTACAAACCTTATGAAACGCTTTCCCTTTATACTCAACATTCTGGGCCTTACAGTCGCCTTTGCCGCTTTTTCCGTGATTCTGATGCAGGTGCAATACGATCTGAAATATGACCGACATTACCAAAACGCAGACAGACTGTACCGCATAGAAGGGGCTTTTGACCCGGGACAACCGGACAGCTACTCGTCTTTCATCAGCCGTCCTATGGGGCAGCAGTTCTTTGACAACGTTCCCGAGGTTGAGCTGGGGGGGGTACTGCAGGACCAGGGAAACGTTTTCATGCAACAGGCCGGTACCGGCCTGAGCCCTGTTATCCTCAGGCTGGGATTTATCACCCCGCCCCTGTTGGACATTTTTGAAGTGAAACTGATAGAGGGAGACCTTACCGCCTTTGCGCAGCCCCGGGCCATGATGCTGTCACGGAAGGCGGCCGCCCAATTGTTCCCGGGTGAAAACCCCATAGGAAAAATGGTGTGCAATCCCGACTCCCCCTCGGAAACCTATACCATAGTGGGTTTATTTGAAGACGCGCCCAAGAACTCGTCGTTCCTCTTCACTGCCGTATACAATATGGGAGACCATTCTATGGACAACTCCACCGAATGGAGCTACCACCACTACCTGCGCGTTTCCCCCAACGCGCAGATAGATTCCATTGAGAGCCGCGTGACCCGGTTGCTGAACGAATACACGGACGACCGGGAAGAAGAGGGAGCGACCAACCACCGCACGATACGTCTGACCAACCTGCACCAAATCTACTTCAATTCGGACACCGTTTACGACTTTGTGGACAAGGGCAGCCTTACCACTACCTACTCTCTTATCACCATTGCCTTTCTACTTATAGCCATTGCCATCATCAATTTCGTCAACTTCTCCCTGGCGGCGGTGCCTATGCGCATCCGCAGCATCAACACCCGCAAAATCTTGGGCAGCAGCAATGCGGCCCTGCGCGGGCAGCAACTCTTGCGCGCCGTCCTTACGGCGCTGGCGGCCTGGATTCTGGCTATGGGGGGCGTGTACCTGTTGAGTACCTCGGCCTTTACCACGTATATCTCGGCCGATATGGACCTGATGTACAATTTGCCGTTGCTGGGGCTTTGCCTGGTGATTGCCCTGGTTACCGGTTTTCTGGCCGGGTTGTACCCGGCCTTTTACAGCACCTCGTTTACGCCGGCGCTGGTGCTCAAGGGGTCGTTCTCCCTGTCTCCCAAAGGCAGGCGGTTGCGCTCGGGGCTCATAGGCTTCCAATACGTCATCTCGTTTGTGCTGATTATGGTGGCGCTGTATATCAACGTCCAATCCTCGTTCATGAAAAAGCACGACCTGGGATTCCGCAAAGACCAGGTGGTGACACTCAAAATCAGGGCACAGGCCGCCTCGCAAGCCAATCTGGACGCCATGGAGAGCGCCCTGCGTCAGTCCACGGATGTGGTGGATGTTACCTTTGCCGACGGGCCGCTGGTTTCTAACGGAAAGATGGGCTGGGGACGCGACGTAAACGGGAAATACGTCAAATTTGACTGCCTGCCGGTAGCCCCCAACTTTGTAGATTTCTTTGGACTGGAAGTGCTGGAAGGCCGGGGCTTCATTGACAGCGACCGTCTGAAGGCCAACGGGACCATAATCTTTAACCAAACGGCCGTGGAAACCTATCCCGAGCTGGCCGTGGGCGGAAAGATTTCGGGCCACGTAGAAGAACCTGCCGACATTGTGGGGATGGTAAACGACTTCAACTTCCAGCCGCTGCAATACCGCATCAACCCCATAGCGCTGTATGTATTCGGGTCGGCCGGCTGGGGAACCCAGAGTTTTATGTACATCCGCATTGTGCCGGAACACGTACCGCAGACGCTCCAGAATATCCGCAACATTCTGGCTCCTTTTATGCCCGGGACCAATATGGCCGAACAGGAAATGATGTTCGTGGACCAGGGCATCGGCGCCCTTTACGTGAAAGAAGACCGTCTGGGCATGTTGATTATGCTTTTCAGTTTCCTGAGCGTGTTTATATCGCTTATCGGAATCCTGGGGCTTATCTTCTTTGACACGCAGTTCCGCCGCAAAGAGATGGCCGTGCGACGCGTGCTGGGCTCTTCTGTAAAAGATATTTTGAGAATGCTCAACACCACCTACCTCAAACTGACCGTCATCTGTTTTGTAATCAGCCTTCCCATAGCCATTTGGATCATGAAGACCTGGGTACGTCACTTTCCCTACCAGTCCCCTATGGTCTGGTGGATTTTTGCAGTGGCACTTGTGGCACTATCTTTGATAACTATTGCGGTTATTACATTACAAAGCTACCGGACGGTCAATGCCAATCCGGTAGATTCTCTAGCCAAGGAATAAAAGGTTAATGGAAACTATTTATTCGCAGTAAATTAGACTTATCTGAGTTCCAAAGCTACTATGGACATCCTGGGAAGTGAAACCTCCAGGATGTTCTTTTGTATACGGGCATCCTTAAAGTCTTTTTCTTCCACGGTGTGCGGTGCCTCAAACGTATTATTATCGGTCACTTTGGCCGCGGTGAGAATTTGCCCCGTCACGCCTTTGGCCTGCAGTGAGCCCAGGTCAATGGATACGGTCTGACCGTTTTTCAGATCGGTATTGGTCAAGGTAATATGTACCACTCCGGCCGCATTCTTTGAGGCGGTCACGTCCACGGCAGGCACGGCGGCATGTTTGCCGTCGGCAGCTACCAAGTAGTTAGTGTTGATTTCCAGAGGAATAAAGGTGGCATCCTGATGCACTTTATACATATGGAATACGTGATAGGTGGGTGTAAGCACCATCTGTTTCTCGTTGGTCAGGATCATGGCCTGCAGCACGTTCACCACTTGGGCAATGTTGGCCATCTTCACACGGTCGGTGTATTTGTGGAAAATATTCAGGGACAGGGCGGCCACCATGGCGTCACGCATGGTGTTCTGCTGGAACAGGTGTCCGGGAATGGTACCGGGTTCCTGGTCCCACCAGGTGCCCCATTCGTCCACAAACAGCTGAATCCGTTTGTCGGCGTCGTATTTGTCCATAATGGCCATGTGTTCTTTCATCACCGGTTCAATCCCCATGCATTTGCCCAGGGTATAGTAGTACTGGTCGTCCGTGAAATCGGTGGCCGAGCCTTTCTTGTTCCAGTCGTCCACACAATAGTAATGCAGTGACACGGCATTCATCCTGTTGCCTATACGGTTCATCAGCACATCGGTCCAGTTGTAGTCGTAGTCGCTGGCCCCGCTGGCAATCTTGAACAAACGGTTGCCGGTAAAATCATGGCAATATTCACCGTAACGGCGGTACAGGTCGGAATAGTATTCGGGGGTCATCTGGCCTCCACAGCCCCACGCCTCGTTACCCAAACCAAAGTATTTGACCTTCCAGGGTTTTTCGCGACCGTTTTCCTTACGCAAAAGGGTCATGGGGCTCTCGGCCGAGGAGGTCATGTATTCCACCCAGTCGGCCATTTCCTCTACCGTGCCGCTTCCTATGTTGGCGCTCACGTAGGGCTCGCAACCCAACATTTCGCAAAGGTTCAGAAATTCGTGCGTTCCAAAGCTGTTGTCTTCCACGGTGCCGCCCCAGTTGGTATTCACCATTTTAGCCCTTGCCTTGAGGGGGCCAATCCCGTCACGCCAGTGATAATTGTCGGCAAAACAGCCTCCCGGCCAGCGCAGTAAGGGCACCTGCAATTCCTTGAGCGCATTGAATACGTCCAGCCGGTATCCGTTGATATTGGGAATGGCCGAGTCGGGACCCACCCAGATACCTCCGTAGATGCAGGAGCCCAGATGCTCGGCAAATTGTCCGTAAATTTCTTTGGGAATAATTTGGGTGGCCCGGTCATTCTGTAGCTTGACCGTTGTCTGCGCATGAAGCGCCGCGCACCCGGCCATGAGGGTGCAAAAAATAAGGATTTTCTTCATAAGGTAGAGTTATTGTGGTTTGTTTGGTAGCACAAGGTACGGATTATTTCCCGGATTCCTCTGCTTTTTGTCGGCGCCACCGTATGTAGCCTGCCACGGAACATCCTAAATACACCACAAACAGCCCCGTGGTGGCATACAGTCCGGCCGCCAGGTACAAACCCACGGGCAGGGCATTGGCCAGCACCAGCAGCAGCCATTGTTCCAGTACGCTGCGCGTGAGCAACCAGGTGGCCACCACATTGAGAGTGGTCACGGCGGCATCCATCCAGGGGTACGGGTCGTCTGTATAACGTTTCAGAATCCAGACGGCCAAGGCGTAACCGCCGGCCAGCAGCAGGACCGACTGAACCGCCTCGTTCCGGGTCAGAGAGCGGATGAGAACCCCGCCCCGGCTCTGTTTGTTCCATTGCAACCATCCGTAAATACTGATGACAAAATAGTAAACGTAAAGACCCATGGAGGCGTATAGTCCCTCGGCGGCAAATACGGCAATGTAGCATAACGACATGGCAATCCCCACCGCCCACATGGCTTTGTAGTGTTTAATTTCAAGCCAGACGTAAAGCAGTCCGGTGAGGGTTCCCATAAGTTCTATCCAATTCATACGCTTCTTTGAGGGCTACTGCCAACTCCACGCCAGCCGCACCATGGCATTGAGTCCGGCCTGGGGGTAAAAGCCAGTGCGCTGTTCAATTGTTCCCGTCTGCACAAAAGCCGCCCGGTAAGCCCAGGCGCTGGCACAATACATTTTGTTGAAAAGGTTGTTTAAATACACGTTCACTTCAAACGCGCCACAACGTCTTGTGGCAAAGGTCTGCGAGAGCTTAAGGTTCACGATCCGGTAGGCCGGCAGGCTGCGGTCGTCACTCGAGGTGTTGTCGTAATATTGTTTGCCTATTAAGTGTCCCGTAAGGGTCAGTTCAAAAGTACGGAAGGCGTGCGCGCTCCCGGCAAACGGTTTGATTACGGCCTGCACCGCACCGGTAAAAGACGGGGAGTAAATCAAGTCCGTAAGCGCATAGGTTTCTTTAACCTGAGGCGTCACGGGGTTCCAGTCATCGGGGTTGTCGTAGGTGTCAAGATACAGGGTCAGGTTCTTGATTTTGTTGCGACTCAGGCAGACGTTGCCTTCCAGGCTGAACCAAGGAGCGGCCGTCCAGCGTGCTTCCCATTCCATGCCCCGACGGTACGAGTCCTTCACGTTTTCCTTGATTTCATAGCCGGTATCGCTCTTCAGACCCGTAGGTACCAACTGGTTGTCGTATTCCATGGCGTACAGGGTGACTCCGGCGCTCACGCGGGGCAGTTCCAGTTTGTAGCCGGCCTCAAAATCGCACATTTTTTCGGGCGCAAGGGCCGTGGTACGGAATGCCTTAACGGATTCCTTGATGTCGCTGCGCGAGGGTTCGCGTTGCCCGTACGCCACACTCGCAAAAAACCGATGCGCGGAGTTCGGTGCATAGGTCACGCCCGCCTTGGGGTTGAAAAACGGATGCACCACGGCGTAGTCCAGCAGCGCCCCGTCGTTGTCCGGTCCTACCATTTCCATCTGTACCCGGCGCCACTGCAGATCGGTAAAGAATTTCAGAAACCCTTCAGAGGTTAACGCCAAAGTGTAGTTCATCTTGGCAAACGCGCTGAAGTCATATTTGTTGCCGCGATTGCGGTAGTATTCGGCCGCCTGTGCAAAGTCCACCTGCGGCAAGGCCTCTGTCCGCAGCCCGAAGTGTTGCCCAAGATAGGCCGAGTAATTCACTCCCATATCGGCCGAGACCCTCCGCACGCCTCCGGGCACGTAACTCAGCACCGAGGACACCGCCAAGTAGGCGTTGTCCATACTGCGGCGCACCACGTAGTCATTGTCGCCTTCTTCTTTGTACTGCTCGTAATAGCCGCCGCCCTTGGTAAAATGAAGGGTAGTGCTCCAGAAGTGCCTTTCAGTGAGGGTTTGGGTGTAGTTGACCTGTACATGGTGCTGGGTGTAGTTGTCGGTCTGGTTGGGATAGTACTGCAGGGCACCGGAGGCGTCATAGTAAGCGCCGGCCGGGTTGCTGCGCCGGTCTGTGGCCAAGTCTTGGGCACTGATGCCTTCCCAGGTGATGCCCGTGTGTTGTTCGCCGTAGATGTAGTAGAGTTTCAGGGCGTATTTGGGTTTAACCCAGGCCACGCGCGAAAAGAGCGAATACAGGCGGCCGTAGCCGTTGCGGATGTAGCCGTCTGTCTGTTGGCGGACCAGTCGCACGTCCAGGCTCAGGCCTTGCGGCAAGAAGGCGGTGCCACTGCTGGTGGAGGCTGCCACAGCGGTGTTAAGGGTGCCGTAAGAGCCGCCGGAGGCCTCGGCCGAGACATAAGGTGTGGGACGCACGTAGACGGTTTGCAGGTTGACGTTGGCGCCAAAAGAGCCGGTGCCGTTGGCCGAAGTGCCGATGCCCCGCTGTATCTGGGCACTTTGCAGGAAGCCGCTCAGGGCGGGCAGGTTGACCCAGAATACTTCTTGCGACTCGGCATCATTTAGGGTGATTCCGTTTAGGTTTACGTTTATGCGCGACCCTTCCGACCCGCGGATGCGCAGGTAGGCGTAACCGCTGCCGGTGCCGTTCTCTCCTACGGCCACTACGCCGGGGGACAGGGTCAGAGCAAAGGGAAAGTTTTCTACGGGGCTGGTTTTTTGGAGAGCTTCACGGCTTAATGTACTGTGGGCTAACGGGGTGTCTTTTGAGGCACGCGTGGCGTTGATTACTATGGAGTCCAGCAATCGGGTTTCTTGTGCTGCACAGACAAGGGGGGAAAGCAGCATCCCCAGCATTAATAAATTGATTTTCATAATTTTTTCCTCCGCCGGTATGATCCGGTTCAGGTTCTAAGGGTATTTTCTCAGCCTTCCGGTTTGGTACGGGAGACACCCCTAAAATTGTTTTTATTATTTCTTTAGCACTTGCTAAAGTTCCTTTTTACTGTACTTGTATCTTATATATTTTGGGCCAGTTCTTTCCGGTAACCCAGATGCTGCGGGTGGCGGGATCGTAGGCTATGCCGTTGAGCACGTCCGTATTGGAGGTCCGTAAAGAGGCGGGCAATATGTTTTTGAGGTCCAGGGTACCCAGTACGGTACCGTCTTTGGGGTCAATGCGTACTATCAAGTCGCTGGTATAGATGTTGGCCCATATTTCTCCTTCTATGTATTCCAGTTCGTTAAGGTAATCCACGGGGTTGCCGTTAAGGGTTACGGTTACGGTGCGTTGGGGAATCATGGTGTCGGGTTGCATGAAGTACAGGGTGGAGGTCCCGTCACTCAGGATCAGTTGTTTGCCGTCGGTGGTAAGGCCCCAGCCTTCGGTAGCGTAGCGCAGGCGTCCCAGGGGTTTGAAGGTTTTGGCGTCGTAAACGAAGCAGGTGTTTTCTTCCCAGGTGAGTTGGTAGATGCGTCCGTTGAGCAAGCAGGTTCCTTCTCCAAAGAAGGTGCGGTCCAGCGATTGGGAGAGGACTATTTGTCCGGTACGCATTTCCACTTTGGCCATGAGGGAGCGGCCGTACTGGCCGGTGCTTTCGTAGAAAAAGCCGTCATGGTAGAAGAATCCCTGGGTATATGAGGTCGTGTAATGCGGGAGGACTTCCAGTACTTTGTATGTATGGCGCTTTACCGGAGCAAAGGCGCAAGCGGTGAGCCAGAAGGCCATAATACTTATACGGATTAGTTGTTTCATACTTTTGGGTTTTGCAAATTGTGTGCCTTGCAAAGGGGCAGGACAAAGATACGTATTTTTTGGATTTGGCGGATGCGGGATGCTGTGCAGGTGACGGCAGCCCCGGGGGAGCACCGGAGGTGCCGGAGGTTGTTGTGAATGGTCATTCGCCGGCGGGTTGGCGCTCGAAGGTATTCTTTTTCTTGTATGGATTTCTTTTTGTGTGTCTATGTCATTTGTACAGGTGCGTTTCCAGTAATTGCGGCCTACACACGACGGTCATGGTAAAAGCGCGTGGGATTCTCAGTGGGTTTACCCGCGTAGTGGGTTTACCTGCGTAGTGGGTTTACCTGCGCCGGCGGCAGCAGCCCCCGCGCAGCACCGGCGGCAGGGGAGGTCGTTGTGAATTGTCATTCGCTGACGGGTTGGCGCTCGAACCGCTCCTTTTAGCCGTGTCCCCGCTACGCGGTGCCC
>CAZKPB010000027.1:0-22425 GCA_964554535.1 uncultured Muribaculaceae bacterium
ATGACGGGGATGTCGGCATAGTTTGAAGTTATTCGGTGCTTACATCCCCCAGAGAGGTAACGCCCCGTAGGCTTCATATGAGATGTGCCGATTCAACCCTTTCAAGCGACAGATCCGTAGCTGCAAAAAAGTGTTTTTTGTCTGTTTCCCGGGTGTGATGTGTAACAAATCCACTGCGAACGCCCAAAGGATATAATCTCTGCCGTCCTCGCCGGGAAATAAGTGGCGGGCCCTCCGGAGCCCGGGCCACTTATTCCCGGCGGGAGACGGCCGGACCCATAGTATAAATCCCTATCTCCGTTTATATGTAAAAAAGGACAAAAGAAGGTACCTATCCGGAAAACATAGGTTTTTTTGGCAAGGTCCCCCTCAAAAGGTACTGACCTTGCTGAAAAACCCTGCATTTTTTAGCAAGGTACTTCTTCCGTAAAACCGTACATTTACGTAATTATCTATATTATAGTTGTTTGCGAAATATGCCTGGAAGTTTGTAAACAGACCTTGCCAAAAAGTGCCGGGTATTTTGGCAAGGTGACCCTCTCAAGCCCCCGAACCTGTCATTTCCTGATTTTGGTTGACTGTTAGCCTAGTATTATTCCTAGTAAAAGTTGACTCGGGTTATGTTATTTCGGTTAATAGTTGACTACGGTTGTCTTATTCCGTTTATCGGTTGACTCCCCTATATATTCCGCTCAAAAGTTGACTCACAAGCAAAGTTCCAATCAATTATCTTGTATATTTTAAATTTGTTGTCTCTCACATTGACTTATATGTCAAATTTTGGGGGTTTACATCATTCTACCACATAGACTATCTACGATAATCGCTAAAAACGTACACAGTAGGCCCTAGAAGTGGCCGACTATCTACGATAATCGCCAAAAACGCGTATAGTGGGCCTCCAAAGTAGCCGACTATATACGTTTACCCCCGTTTTGCGTAAACAGTCTGCTTTTAAACTTTTACAACACAAGGCTAAGTATCTGTATGTCAGCGTTTATGCATTTATGGCAATTTCGACTATCTACGATAATCGCTAAAAACGTACACAGTGGGCCCTAGAAGTGGCCGACAGTCTACGAAAATCGAGCTTAACGTCAACAGTCATCGTCAATAGTCCAAATTTCCCCGGAAAACTTCTTGGTTTGAACCCGCGCCGGCGGCAACAGTCCCCGCGCAGCACCGGCGGCAGGGGAGGTCGTTGTGAATTGTCATTCGCTGCGGCTTGTCGCTCGAACCCTCCTTTTAGCCGTGGCACCGCTACGCGGCACCACGTCTAACGTCGGGTCTCACTCCATTACGGCCGTCTGCACCGCCGTGTCAAAATAAATTTTGCCACGCCGGTACAGCCATCCGTAACCGCCTTGCTCTATGACAATTCACACTCCCGCCGCCTTCAGCTGCGCGGGGGCTGCTGCCGCCGGCGCGGGTGGGGCTCATCATCTGTGGTGAGCTGGGTGGCCCAGCTAATATAAACGCGCCATTATATTTTGCAAAATATTAGTAATCAGAATATTGGTTTTTACTTTGGCGCACTTTTATTAGCTGGGCCACCCAGCTTCTTCATTTTAAACTTATAAGTCGCCATTTTTTACTACCTTAGTTGTATCAATATTAAATTGCTATGTACACCATTACCAGCACCAATCGGTTGAGCCGGGGCATCATTCTGGAGAGCGTATTGTCTCTGTGTATCCTTTTTGCCGTCTGCGTCATTATGTTTGTGGAATACCTCAAGACGGGAAGCGGCTTGGGATTCTGGATTATGGCGGGACTTCTTGTGGCAACAGTCCTGGGCTGCGCGGCCTATATGCCCCGTGAGGTCATTCTCACGGACGATGCGCTTACCATCCGGCTTTTATGGATTAAACGCGTTATTCCAAGAAAAGAAATCATTAATATGGCTTCCATTGACCGCAGGGTCGTCCGCAATTCGGCCCGCGTTTTTGGAATCGGGGGCCTTTTGGGTATGGTGGGACACTTTAGGAATAAAGAACTGGGAAGTTACCGGCGTTACACTACCTGCATGGAAGACCTGGTGCTGGTGCAAACCTCACGAGGCAGGAAATACGTTGTCAACGCCTGTCAGGAAATGGTGGACGGTTTTGCGGCTTCCCGCAAATAACACCAGCGTGGTGAAAACCGATTCCAGCAAAATGAACAGGGCAGGTTTCAAAACAAATATAAGCAGTACGGGTTGGTAGAACAGCAACACGGACAGTTTGACCAATGTGGCTGTAATGCCGCAGCCAAGCGGGCTGTAAGGGTTTCCGGTGAGGTTGAAGAGGCGGAACATACAGAAGAAGCCAAAGGGGTAGAGAATCCAGCCGGAAAGGTTTTCAATGGGAAGGGTGTGGAGCACCGTGCCGGGAAGGGCCTCGGTAAAGCCCCAAATTAAGCCCCATAGCAGGGTTTGGCCAAACATATTATTGCCGAATAACCGTTTTATCATATCAACAAATATAATAGAAAATAACCTAAATCTGATTAAATATGAAAAAGTACTTTATCTCTTTTTGCAAACCGACGGTAGGGTTTCTCACCGCCGCTTTGGCCCTGACGTGGCTGCTTTTAGGAGCCACCTCTTGTGTTTCCAAAACCAAGACCATTGGCATTCAGCTCTATTCTGTTATGAACGCCGTTATGAAAGATCCCAAAACCTCTGTGGAACGTCTTGCCGGTATGGGATACAACGCCTTTGAACTGGTGCAGTGGGGGGGAGACCCCACCGTGTTCGGATTGAGCGCCAACGACTTTAAAACCATCTGTGACAACAACGACGCCGTCATTCGTTCCACCCACTCAAGTATTCAGGAAGATACGACTCAGGATGCCGAGGTGATGGCCCGCTGGCGCACGCTTTTTGAAACCCAGAAAGCCTGCGGGGGGACCTATTTCGTAATACCCAGCTACCGCGTGGATTATACGGTGGAAGCCGTGCAACGGATGTGCGACTACTTTAACCGCGTGGGTAAGATTGCGGCGGAATACGGCTTGAAATTAGGCTATCACAACCACTCGCAGGAATTCCAGACGTTAACGGGCACGGATATGGTAATGTGGGAATACCTTGTGGAACATACCGACCCGCAATATGTCTGCTTTGAGCTGGACGTGTTCTGGTGCGCCAAAGGCGGTAAAGACCCCGTGGCTTATTTAAAAAAGTATCCCAAACAGATTGAGATACTTCACGTGAAAGATGAGTTTGTTATCGGCGAAAGCGGCACCATGGATTTTGAAGGCATCTTCAATCAGTTCTATGCCAACGGGATGAGTGAATATTATGTAGAAATTGAACCCGTCAAGGAAGTGCGGGAAAAAGTAAATGAAGACGGCACTCCGTATACGCAGGATCAAATTATGGAAGAAATGTTTGAAGCGGCGCGCAAGAGTGTTCTCTTTTTGCAGCAGGCAAAATATGTGAAATAACTTATTACATCTTCTTTTTTACAGCCCGGCGCCTTACCGGTGCAAGTGGTTTTGGGTCTCGTGAGATAAAGGATGATTTCTAGTAACAACGTGCTTCTTAACAAGGTTTTCCGGAGAATTGTAGATATCTTTGATGGTCTTAAGCAGGCAAGAAATTATATTAATATGAAAAAATTATCTTCAAATTACTTTTTTACAGCGCTTTGCCTGGCCGGTTCGTTCCTGGCGGCATCGTGCGCCCAACCCGGGGCTTACACAGTGAATGTAACCCTCCCCGACGACTCTTTTGACGGAAAGACCGTCTATTTGACTTCCTCGGCCACTAAAGAGGTAGCCGACAGTGCCGTGGTGGCGGCTCGCGCCGCGCAGTTTGCCGGTGTGGCGCTGCAGCCCGTGTTGAGCACGGTCAAATGCGAGCAAGCCTCGGCCCAAATTATATTGGAAGAGGGGACTGTTGCGGTGGCTCTCTCGGCCGAAAAAAGGGCCAAGGTGTATGGAGAAGGCACTCCGCTCAATGCGCAACTGGCCCGTGTGAATGCGGTGGCCGACTCGCTGATGCAGGACGTTACCGAATATTACAAAAACCATACGGAAGCGGAAGGCGATGCCTATTATGATGCCGACTGGACGCCTCGTTATGTGGAGGCCATGGAAGGATTTTACGCCGCCAACAACAACAACGACGTGGGCCTTGCGGCGTTGATCAATCTGTACAACTACGGCAAACCGGAAGCGATGCAGGGGTATCTGGCGCAGGCGGGTGACGTGTTGAAATCCCGTGAACGTTTTGTAAAGATATCCAATGAGGTAAAAGCGTTGGAAGCTACGTCAGAAGGCAAAATGTTTGCCGATTTTACCATTGAGGATGCCGACGGCGCCCGTGTCGCTTTCTCTGACTACATTGGCAAAGGCAAATACGTCCTGGTGGATTTCTGGGCCAGTTGGTGCGGTCCCTGTCGTGCCGAGGTGCCCAACCTCAAGAATGTGTATGAAAAGTTCAATGGAAACGATTTCACCATCCTGGGTGTAGCCGTATGGGATGAGCCGGCCGATACCAAGAAGGCCATTGCCGAGCTGGAACTGCCTTGGTTCTCCATCATTAACGGACAGCACGTGCCTACCGATCTTTACGGCATCAACGGCATCCCCCATATCATTCTCTTTGGGCCGGACGGCACCATCGTTGCCCGAGGTTTGCGCGGGGAGAAGATTGGGCAGAAGGTGGCCGAGGTGTTGGGAAAATAATAGGGAAGGGAGTCATACTGAAAACAGGCAGCCCGGAAAGGCTACCTGCTTTTTTTGGTAGACGTGGAACGCTATAGTTTCATTTTAATCTTCGGTTGCCTCTCTTTTGTGTGGTGGTGAAAATAAACAATGGGTTAGTAATAAATGAAGGGAAATACACTTACTTCACTATTGGGGATGATTCCCGTATAGCGGCCGGTGACTTTGAAGCCATGGCGGGTGGTCAGGTCAAGGTCCACATCGTAGGTTATGATGCCACGTTTAACGGTAACCGTGCCTTCTGCAAAAGAGTCAGCGAGGGACACAAAGCGGCTGTAATCCTCCGGCATTTCCAAGGAATCATAAGCATCACAGTCAAAGTAAACTGCTGATTCCCAATCACAGATAGAAAAAAGATAATGGTCGCTTGCTTCCGGGATATAAATATAACCTTTTGTTTCGGGAGGTGGCGGAGGTAATGGACGTGATTCAAGAAGATGGTATACTCCGTCAGCAATTCCGTTGAGACAAGGGCTACAAAGTGTCAAGGAAAGGTTGATGTATTTCCGGTCTTGAGGGTAGGCGAAGAACAGTTCTTTTCCGGGCAGTTGAGCGAAAATTTCAAAAGAGTCCTTGTATACGCCCGGAGAAGAAAGCACCAGGTCATAGAAGCGGCCGACGGCGGTACTGTCGGCGCCATCATCAACATAAAGGATATCCAATGTATCCATTTTTAAAACCGGATCAGGCCTCTGTTCCGCCTTGGTAATGTTGTACTCGTATGAAGTGAATCCCATAGCTATAGCCTCGGTGGCCGTAGCGGGTACTTCAAACTTAATGCGGTTGCGGGTGACAGCCTCTGAACTTTCACAGGAGGCAAACAGGGCAAGGGCGCAGGCGAGGCCCAGGAGGTGGAAGATTTTTTTCATGGGAGGAAATTTTAAGGTTATTTTTCGAAAGTTAAAAATAATTTAGTTCAGTCTGTTACATTGGCAAAAAAAAGAGGGGCACGGGGATGCCTCTCTTTTGTGAGGTGGTGAAAATAAAGTATTGGTTACATAAAGATGGAGGGAAATACACTTACTTCACTATTGGGAATGATACCCGTATAGCGGCCGGTTACTTTGATGCCATGGCTGGTGGTAAGGTCAAGGTTCACATCATAGGCTATGATACCACGTTTAACGGTAACTGTGCCTTCTACAAAATTGTCACCATAGGACAAAAAGCGGCGGAACTCCTCCGGTACATACGAGAAATCGTAGGAATCACAGTCAAAGAAAACTCCTGAATAGTTAGGATAGATTGAAAAAAGATATGAGTCGGTTTCTTCCGGGGTAATATAATAACCTTTTGTTTCGAGAAATGATGGAGAAAAACGGTATACTCCCTCAGCAATTCCGTTGAGACAGGGGCTGCAAAGTGTCAAGGTAAGGTTGATATATTTCTTGTCATGCGGGTAGGCGAAGGCCCATTCTTTTCCCGGCAGATCATCGATAAATTCAATAGTGTCCTGGTATACGCCCGGAGAAGAAAGCACCAGTTCATAGAAGCGGCCGACGGCGGTAGTGTCGGCGCCATCATCAACATAAAGGATATCCAATGTATCCATTTTTAAAACCGGATCAGGCCTCTGTTCCGCCTTGGTAATGTTGTACTCGTATGAAGTGAATCCCATAGCTATAGCCTCGGTGGCCGTAGCGGGTACTTCAAACTTAATGCGGTTGCGGGTGACAGCCTCTGAACTTTCACAGGAGGCAAACAGGGCAAGGGCGCAGGCAAGGCCCAGGATGGGGATGATTTTTTTCATAAAAGGATATTTTAAGGTTATTTTACCAAAGATAATAACTTTTTTTCAGTCTGTTACATTGGCAAAAAAAGAGGGGCACGGGGGTGCCTCTCTAATGTTGTGTGCAGATGTTCTAAATAGGGTGGCATAGAACTCCCTGGCCATCAGCCCCGCCCCCATTCCCCCACCTCCATCTCCAAAACCTTCCCCCCGTCCACCCTAAATCGCAGCGCCGTGCGGACCTGATGGAACCCCTGAATGCCCGCGGCGCCCGGGTTGAGCACCAGCATCTTGAGTGATTTATCATTCATCACGCGCAGTATATGTGAATGGCCGCAGATAAACACCTGAGGTCTTTCCGCGTCTATAAGGGCGGCGGCGCGCAGGTCGTAATGACCGGGGTAGCCGCCAATATGCATCATCAGAAACTTCATCCCCTCACAGGCGAACGACTTGTAGACCGAGTAGGCCAGCCGCACCGTGTGGTCGTCAATATTCCCGTGGACGCCTACCAGAGGCTTGAAGGCGGCAATGGAATCGGCTGTTTCAATATTTCCAAAATCGCCGGCGTGCCAAATCTGGTCCACCGGTTCCAGAAAATCGCGCAGCTTTTGGTCAAACAGGCAATGGGTATCAGAGATTAATCCTATGTACTTCATACGGCAAATATATCAAGAAAACGCCCGCACGCTGACAAAAAGTCAGAAAAAATACCTTTGGAACAGCCTTTGTTCCCACAAGGGGCATTATGAACCAGCAACAATATACCATTCAGGCGCAGGAACTGCTCCAGGCAGCGGTTCAATTGGCGCAATCCCGCTCCAATCAACAGATTGAGACGGGACATATCCTGCAGGCACTGCTCAATGACAAAGAAGGGGTGGGCGTTTTTCTGTTGCAAAAGAGTGGTGTCAATCCCACCGCGCTGGAACAGGCTTTGCAGCCGGTTCTGGCCACTTATCCCAAACAACAGGGTACCACGGATTCTTATCTGTCGCGCGAGGCCGGAGCCATGTTACAGAAAGCACTGGAAGTGGCCACCCGTATGGGAGACCAGTTTGTCACGGTAGAACATATACTTTCGGCATTGGCGGCCGGCCGGGACGCTGTGGCCAAACTGCTTAAAGAGCAGGGACTTACCGAACAGGTACTCGGCAAAGCCATAGAAGGCGTCCGCAAGGGCCAAAAGGTGGATTCCCAGACGGCCGAGCAGACCTTTGACGCCCTTAACAAATACGCCGTCAATTTGAACGGGCAGGCCCGCAAGGGCAAACTGGACCCCGTGATTGGCCGAGACGACGAGATCCGCCGCGTTTTGCAGATCCTAAGCCGTCGTACCAAGAACAACCCCATCCTGGTAGGCGAACCCGGCGTGGGCAAGACCGCCATTGCCGAGGGCATTGCCCAGCGTATTGTGGCCGGCGACGTGCCCGACACCTTAAAGAGCAAACAAATCTACTCGCTGGACATGGGAGCCCTGATTGCCGGGGCCAAATACAAGGGCGAGTTTGAGGAACGGCTCAAGGCCGTAGTAAAAGAAGTAATCTCCAGCGAGGGAGAAATCATCCTGTTTATAGATGAGATCCACACCCTGGTGGGCGCCGGAAAAAGCGAGGGCGCCATGGACGCGGCCAACATCCTTAAACCTGCTTTGGCCCGGGGCGAGTTGCGTTCCGTTGGTTCCACCACCTTGGAAGAATACCAGAAATATTTTGAAAAGGACAAGGCCCTGGAACGTCGTTTCCAGATGGTTATGGTGGACGAGCCTTCCCCGGAAGAAGCCATCTCCATACTCCGCGGACTTAAAGAGCGTTACGAACAGCACCACAAGGTACAGATTCTGGACAACGCGCTCATAGCCGCCGTAGAACTGTCCCATCGCTACATTACCAACCGTTTTCTGCCCGACAAGGCCATTGACCTGGTGGATGAGGCCGCCGCCAAATTGCGTCTGGAAATGAATTCCGTGCCCGAAGACATTGACGAACTGGACCGCCGCGTCCGCCAACTTGAAATTGAACGCGAGGCCATCAAGCGCGAGAACGATAAAGAAAAGATTGCCTTGCTAAGCAAAACCATAGAAGAACTGTCTTCACAGCGTGACGTCCAGCGTGCCAAATGGCAACAGCAGCGCGGCGTATTGGAAGACATCCAGAAGCGCAAGCAAGAAGTGGAAGAACTCAAACTGGCCGCCGCCGATGCCGAGCGTCGCGGGGATTACGGTCTGGTGGCCGAAATCCGTTACGGCAAGATAGCTCAGGTGGAAAAGGCCATTGAAGAGCTGAAACAGCGCAAAGACTCCTTTCCGCAGGCCCTGGTACACGAGTCAGTCACCGAAGAAGACATTGCCGAGGTGGTGGCCAAATGGACCGGCATACCCGTACAGCGGATGCTTACGGCCGAGCGTGAAAAACTGCTCCATCTGGAAGACGAACTGCACAAGCGGGTCATTGGCCAGGACCAGGCCCTCACCGCCGTGGCCGATGCCGTGCGCCGCAGTCGTGCCGGACTGCAGGACGCCCGCAAACCCATTGGGTCGTTTCTCTTCCTGGGTACCACCGGCGTAGGTAAAACCGAGTTGGCCAAGGCTCTTGCCGAGTTCTTGTTTGATGACGAGAACCTGATGACGCGTATAGATATGAGCGAATACCAGGAACGCCATAGCGTGAGCCGTCTGGTAGGGGCGCCTCCGGGCTATGTGGGCTACGAAGAAGGCGGTCAGTTGACCGAGGCCGTGCGCCGGAAACCGTATTCCGTCATTCTGCTGGACGAGGTGGAAAAGGCTCATCCGGACGTTTTCAACATCTTGTTACAGGTGTTGGATGACGGACGGTTGACCGACAACAAGGGACGGGTAGCCGACTTTAAGAACACCATTCTGATTATGACTTCCAACATAGGTTCTTCCATTATTCAGGAGAATATGGAACAGAAAGGGACGTCCGATGCGGTGTATGAAAGCACCAAACAAGAAGTGCTGGAACTGCTCAAAAAGACCATGCGTCCCGAGTTTCTGAACCGTATTGACGAGATTATCATGTTCCGTGCCCTTACCGCAGAGAACGTCCGCGATATTCTGCAACTGCAGATAGCGGGATTGCAGAAGATGTTGCAGGGAAAAGGCATCACCCTGGAAGTTACGCCTTACGCTCTGGATTACCTGCAACAGAAAGGCTTTGAACCCGCTTACGGGGCCCGTCCCCTCAAGCGCCTGCTGCAGAAAGAACTGGTCAATGAGTTGGCACGCAAGATACTGGAAGGTAGCGTGGATGCTTCGCGACCGGTAGTGGTGGACTGCTTTGACAACGCGTTAGTGTTTGATTTGCAGCGCAAATAATAATTGGCTAACTTAGTCCTTTCATTTAAATAATAACATCCATGGACAAGTTGGCAAGGTACATTATCATTGCGGCGGCTGTTGGAATTATTGGTTTCATTGCCTGGTATTTCAGTGAAGTGATAACCTACATTCTGGTAGCTGCCGTTTTGTCTATTATAGGCAAGCCGGTGGTGGTGGGGATATGCCGTATCCAAATCAAGAACCATCACGTGCCGCGGGGAGTGGCCGCAGTGGTGGTAGTGGTGCTGATGGTATTGCTTATGCTGGGTTTGCTGCTTTTCCTGGTGCCCATCATTTCCGATGTGGCCGCCGTAGTGGGCAAGGTGGACATCAATCAGGTAAGCGGCTTGCTGGAAGCTCCTTTGGAAAAGGCCAACCGATGGATGCACACCACTTTCCCGTCCATGGCCCCCTCGGAAACCCTGGAGGAGCATATCTGGAATTATTGCATCGGTCTGGTGAACCCCGGTGCCTTGTCCAACTTTTTTGGTTCGGTGGCTTCTTTTGTGGCCAGTGCCGGCGTAGGCATCTTCTCTGTAGTCTTTATCACCTTCTACTTCCTGAAGGAACCCAAATTGTTCTGGAACATTGTCAGTGCGCTGGTGCCCAACCGCCACGAGGCTTCTCTGGCGGTCGCCAGTGAAAAGACCAAACGTCTGCTGCAACGCTACTTTGTCGGCATTTTGGCCGAGGCGCTGGTGATGACCCTGCTGGTCACCAGCGGCCTGTGCGTGTTTGCGCGCTTCAGCTTCTCGTTGGGTCTGGTGCTGGGTCTGATTTTTGGCATACTCAACATCATCCCTTACGTGGGACCTCTCATCGGCGGGTCGGTGGGGGTGATTATGGGGGTGGTCACACAATATGCCGGGTCGGGCTACCACAGCATGTTTCTCTTTGTGGTGGTGATTGTTGCCGTATACGTAGGCTCCAATATGTTAGATACGTATTTTCTCCAGCCGTACATTTATTCCAGCAGCGTAAAAGCCCATCCGCTGGAAATCTTCATAGTGATACTTATTGCCGGTTACATTGGCGGTGCCCTGGGAATGCTTGTGGCTATTCCGGCCTATACGGTGCTGAGGGTCTTTGCGGGAGAATTCCTCTACAAGTACAAGGTGGTGCAGCGGTTGGTGGCTAATACGGATTAAAGCGTTCCGGGTGTTTGCCCGTCACGCCTCGGTCTATATACCACTGCTTGATGCGCTTGATATCGGCCTGGACGTCTTGGGTGATTTCCACCCGCTCGGCCACGCCGATTTCTTTTTTGCCCCAGTCAAAATAGCCGTAGTACACGGGGATGTCCAGGGCGGTGGCCAGGGTGTGGAAGCCGGCTTTCCATTTGGTGACCGGTTTGCGGGTGCCTTCGGGAGCTATGGCCAGATGGCAGTAAGGCTCGTTTTTGACCGCATCAATGGTGTGCTTGAGAAACGAGGCGCCTTTGCTGCGGTTTACCGGAATGGCACCGGCCCATAACAGCAGGCGCTTGATGGGCCATACAAAAAAAGTGTCTTTTACCAGAATGCGCGGTGTACCGCCAATACCGGTGTAAAACAGGTAAGAAATGACAAAGTCCCAAAGGGAAGTGTGGGGTACCCCCAGGATAATGCACTTGGGTTCGGGAATGGGTTTTCCGACCAATTTCCATCCCCAGATTCTGGTGGCAATGAAAGCGCAGATTTTTTGTTTGGACATATATACAAAAGTACGAATAAAAGCGTATTTTTGAAAAATGAAACTTGGATTTCTGTTTCTTGTCTTATTTTTGTGCGCCTGCACGGCGCAGACTCCCCGTTTTAGTGCCACCGGCACGGAAGCGGGCTGCAAACCCCAATACCTTACAGACGGAGATGCGGCTACGTATTGGACTTGCGGTGCCCAAGTGGAAAAACCGGCTATTATGCTTACTTACAAGAAACCGGTGCCGGTGGATGAAGTCCGGGTGAGTGAATTTGAACGGGAACCTTCCCGTGTCGCGGCTTACCTTCTGGAAGGTTGCTCGGGGGGCGTGTGGATGAAGTTGGGCTATGTCTCCGGAGAAGAGGGCCATCCGGTAAGTATTGCCTTTTCGGGTGTCATGGTGACCGGGCTTAAACTGACCGTGCTGTTGAAAGATAACGCCCGTTCGCCCAAAATTTCCGCCCTTGAGGTGTTGTGTTCCCCGGCCGGAGAGGCGCAGGCCCGTACTTATGACTATAATTAAACCAAATATTACCTGAACATCAATGGACAATCAAAAGAAAATAAGCAGAAGGACTGCTTTAAAGTATCTGGGCTATGGCGCCCTGGGCGTGGCTGCCCTCAATATAGGCCTCAGCTGTGCCGGCAAAGGCTCTCTTAAAAGTGCCAAATTATCTTATAGGAAAGACAATGCCCGCAAAGAAAAAATTTCCATGCTGGGATTCGGCTGTATGCGTTTTCCCATGATTAAGGATGCGGAGGGCAAAAATGTGGTGGATTTTGAAAAGACGTCAGAAATGGTGCATTACGCCTATGACAACGGGGTAAACTATTTTGATACGGCCTACACATATCTTAACAGCCAGTCTGAAAAAGTGTTGGGACAAATCATGAAAGATTTTCCGCGAGAAAGCGTAAATATTGTTACCAAAATGCCTACCTGGCTGGTGACGGATCTGGACAAGGGCAAAGCACTTTTCCAGGAACAGCTGGACAACCTGCAGGTGGAATATTTTGATTTTTATCTGTTGCACGCGCTTTCTTCAGGTGACGAGTTTGACAAGGCCTACAAGGAAACCGGCGTCCTGGATTACCTCAAGGAAGAAAAGGCCAAAGGACGCATCCGCCGCCTGGGATTCTCGTTCCACGGCAACGAGGCCGCTATGGACTACCTGCTGCCACAATACGATTGGGATTTTGTACAACTTCAAATCAACTACCTGGACTGGGAAGCCCAGAATGCCAAGTATATGTATGAAGAATGTGCCAAGAGAAACATTCAGGTTGTGGCTATGGAACCGTTGCGTGGCGGGGTACTGGCCAAGTTGAACAAAGAAGCCGTGGATATCCTCCATGAAGCCGACCCTAACAGCACTCCGGCCGCCTGGGCGTTCCGCTACCTGGCTTCGCTGCCCAATATGCTTACCATCCTCAGCGGGATGACCGAGCTAAAATACGTGGAAGAAAACGTCAGGACCTTTACCGACATCAAACCGTTGACGGAACAGGAGCGGGAAGTGTTGGCCCGCGCCCTGGAAGCCTACAAGAAAATCACCCCCGTGCCCTGCACCGGTTGTGCCTATTGTATGCCCTGTAACTTTGGCGTGGAAATTCCTGCCGTGTTTGCCGCCTACAATGATATGGTAGCCGCCGGTCAGGTTCCGGATCTGAACGGTCCCCGTGACGCTGCGTTTGAACAAAAGAAACAAAACTTCCTGGCGTATTTCAACCAGAAGATAGGACCGGACATTCATCCCGACCGTTGCACCCGTTGCGGTGCCTGCAAGTCCCGTTGTCCGCAGGAAATTGACATCCCCGCGGAATTGGCAAAGATCAACAATCTGTTACGTCAAATAGCCGACTAAAGCTTGCCAAACGCACGCAGGGCGCGGGCCATCTTGGCGTCAATAGCGTCCGACGCCAAATTTCCGATGCTCCCGATATGCGTGTGATGCAATTCCCTATTAGCTTTGTAGGTGCCTTCTTTCAAAGAGGCACCTACTTTTTTGTAGGCCTCTCTAAAGGGCACTCCATCCAGCACCTGGCGGTTTACTTCTTCTACCGTAAATAACGTGTCATATAGCGGGTCTTCCAGAATGGAGGGGTTCACCTGCATTCCATCCAGCATAATCTGCGTGAGGGAAAAACATTGGTCAAGCCTTTCAAAGGCCGGAAACAGGATGTCCTTGAGCAGTTGGAAGTCCCGGTGATACCCGTGGGTGAGGTTGGTGCAGACCATAGATACCTCGTTGGGCAGGCATTGCAGGCGGTTGCAGTGGGCACGCACCAGTTCCCACACGTCCGGATTTTTCTTGTGCGGCATAATGCTGGACCCGGTGGTCAACTGGTCCGGAAAACTGATGAAACGGTAATTGACGCCCATAAATACGCAGCAGTCCGCGGCCAGTTTGTTCAATGTGGCGGCAAAGCCGGCCAGTGCGCAGGCCACGGCGTGCTCGCTCCGGCCTCGGCTCAACTGAGCGGCAATGCTGTTGTAATTGAGGGTGGCAAAGTGGAGCAGGCGGGTGGTCTCCAGGCGGTCCAGCGGGAAGGAGTTGCCGTATCCCGCGGCCGAACCCAGCGGGTTCTGGTCGCAGATGCGGTAGGCGGCCTCAAGCAGGTAGACGTTGTCAATAAGCGACTCGGCATAGGCGCCCAACCACAGGCCAAAAGACGAGGGCATGGCGGGTTGCTCGTGGGTGTAGCCGGGCAGGCCCACGGCGCTGTAGCGTCGGCTGAGTGTCTGCAGGCAGTCAAAGAGGGCTTTGGCTTTGCGGGCATAATCGGTGCATACGTCTTTGAGGTACAGTTTCAGGTCTACCAGCACCTGGTCGTTGCGGCTGCGGCCGGCGTGGATTTTCTTGCCCACCTCTCCCAGACGGCGGGTGAGCAGCAGTTCTACCTGGGAATGAATGTCTTCCACTCCGTCTTCTATGACAAAACGGCCCTTCTCAATGTCTTTGAGCAAGACGTTGAGGGCGCGTACCAGCGTGCGGGTTTCATTGGGGGGCAGCAGCCCTATCTTGCACAGCATCTTGATGTGTGCCAGCGAACCTTTGACGTCGTAGGGGGCCAGCACCAGGTCCAGGGTGCGGTCATTGCCCACGGTAAAGCGGGCCACTTGTTCCAAGGCTTCGGTGCCTTTATTCCATAGCGTGGGCATTGCAGAAAAATTTGGCGGTTATTCCAGTTCCAGAGCACTAATAAGGTTGCAGTAACCCCGTGTGCCTTCCTGTATCTGGTCCAGGTAAATGAATTCATCGGCCGAGTGGGAGCGCGGCGAGTCGCCCGGCCCTATTTTGACTGCGGGTACGTTTATACGCATCCAGTCCGATGTGGTGGGCGATATGAGCGGGGGCAGGCGCAACTTCCGGATGGCGTCAATCAGTGGGTGGTCGGTTGGGGTGACCGAGGCTTTGTTATGCAGGTTGCGCGGCATGAGGATGCTGTGGAGTCCGGTCTGCAGGGAATCCACCACTTCTTGGTTGCTGTAGGCGTCGGTGGTGCGTATGTCCACCACGTAATGGCAGGAGTCGGGAATGACGTTGTGCTGGGTGCCGGATTCAATCTGGGTAACCTGTATGGTAATGGGACCCATTATTTCCGATACTTTTTCAAATTGTTTTCCGCGCAGGGTCTGTATGTCGTCAATGGCAAGGTACAGTGCATTAATCCCGTTGTTGCGGGCAGCGTGGCCGGCTTTGCCCTTGGTGTAGCCGTCCATTACCAGCAGGCCGCGTTCTCCAATGGCGGCTTGCATATGGGTGGGTTCTCCCACAATGGCGCAGGTGATTTCCGGATATTCGGGAAGTACGGCCTGAACGCCGTGTTCTCCGGACATTTCTTCTTCACCGCACAGTGCCAGCAGCAGGTTAAAGGACAGGGGACGGCCTTCCTCCGCTTCTTTCCAAAAGTGCATAAACGCACCGCACAGGCTGACCACGCAGCCTCCGGCGTCGTTGCTCCCCAGGCCGTACAGGCGGGTGCGGCCCTGGTCGTCCATCTGGTAGGCGGGATCAAAGGGGTCGCGGGTATAGCTGGGTACGGGCTTTACGGTGTCGTGGTGCGAACAGAGCATCAGCGTGGGCCTTGACGGGTCATAGTCCTTGCTCTTTACAATGACATTATTGAAGATGCGTTCCGGGGTGATGCCTTGTCTTCGGAAGTAATCCGTAAGGATTTTGGCGGTTTTGGCTTCTTCTCCGGACAAGGAGGGAGCGGCTATGAGTTGTTGCAGCAGGTGGGCTTGCGCCAATAATTCTTTTAGATCTGTCTGGGGTGTGTCTGTGTCTGTGTTCATTGCTGAATTCTTGTATTTCCTACATAAACTTGTTCTATGCCCTGTTCCAGTGCGGCAAATGCGTTGTCCAACTTGGGAATCATACCTCCGGTAATGTATCCCTGTTCTTTCATTTGTTCGTACTGTTTGCGGCTTAAGAGCGGCATTTCCCGGGTAGCTCCCGGGTAAATGACTCCCGGTTTATCAAATACAAAGATAAGTCTTGTTTGGAAATAGTGGCGCATTGCCAGTGAAACGGCACCGGCTACCGTGTCGGCATTGGTGTTGAGCAGTTGTCCCCGGTCGGTGCAGGTGATGGAGCTGCATACGGGGGTGAGTCCTTGTCGCAGCAGTTGGCAGAGCAACGATACGTTTACCCCGTCCGGGGTAAGGTCTCCCACGTAGCCAAAGTCTATGGGAACGGGATTCCGTCGGGTGGAGGTCAGCAGGGCGCCGTCGGCCCCGCACAGCCCCATGCTGCGGCAGCCCAGGGCGTTGAGTTTGGCCACCAGGGTCTTGTTGATCCAGCCGGCATAGACCATGGTCACTATCTGAAGGGTTTCGGCATCCGTGATGCGGCGTCCCTGATGCATCTGCACGGGAATGCCCAATCTTTGGGCCAGCGCGCCGGCCAATACGCCTCCGCCGTGCACCAGCATCTTGGGACTTTGACAGGCGGTAAACCGTTCCAGAAAAGATTCCAGCGCCTGCGGGTTGTCAATGCTGTTGCCGCCAATCTTGAATACGGCCAATGTGTTTTGTTCCATACGGCTATAAATTTTCCAGGATGCGTTTCAAAACCACCTGAGCGGAAATCTCGCGGTTGGCGGCCTCGGGAATCACTAAGGACTGCGGACTTTCTATGACGCTGTCCGTCACAATCATATTGCGTCGCACGGGCAGGCAGTGCATAAAATAGCCGTGGTGGGTGAGGGCCATTTTGGCACTGTCCACCGTCCAGCTGCGGTCGGTGCTCAGCACCTTGCCGTAGTTGGGGTCGCGGTAGGCCGACCAGTTTTTGGCGTAGATGAAGTCGGCTCCGCGGAAGGCTTCTTCCTGGTTGTACGTGACCGTAGCGCCTTGGGTAAACTGCTCGTCCAGTTCGTATCCATGGGGTTGGGCCACCACCACTTCATAGCCGGCGGCCACCATCCACTCGGCAAAGGAATTGGGTACTGCCTGAGGCAGGGCCTTGGGGTGCGGGGCCCAGGTGAGTACCACTTTGGGTCGGGCGGTGCGTTTGTATTCTTCAATGGTAATCTGGTCCGCAAACGACTGCAGGGGGTGGCGCGTGGCGGCTTCCATACTGACTACCGGACGGCCCGAGTATTGGATGAACTGGCTCAGAATTTTCTCGTTATAGTCGTCTTCTTTGTTCTGGAAACGGGCAAACGAACGTACGCCAATGATGTCGGCATAGCAACCCATTACGGGAATGGCTTCCAGCAGGTGTTCGGGCTTGTCACCGTCCATAACCACACCGCGTTCGGTTTCCAGGTTCCAGGCCCCGTGTTGTATATCCAGCACTATGGCGTGCATTCCCAGATTCTCGGCCGCTTTTTGGGTGCTCAGGCGTGTGCGCAGGCTTGAGTTGAAGAAAATGAGAAGGGCGGTTTTGTTTTTGCCCAAATGAGAAAAAGCATACCGGTCTTTCTTGACGGCAAAGGCTTCTTCAATGGCTTGGTCCAGGGGACCCAGGTCGTGTACGCTGGTAAAATGACGCATGGCGGAGTGTGAGTTTATTGGGTGAGTAAATCGCGAGCCGCTTCCAGGAAGAGGTCCGCTTCTTTGGTTCCTACGCACAGCGGAGGCAGCAACCGTATGACGTTGACTCCCGCCGCGCCGGTGAAGATATGTTTTTCAAACAGCAGGCGGTTGCGCAGGTTGGCGGCTTGCGGACAGTCGGAATTCAGTTCTATGCCTATCATCAGTCCGGTCCCGCGAATTTCCTTAAGGGCTTGCGGAAATTGTTGCTGCAGTGCCTGCAGTCCGTCCGTGAAGTACGTTCCCATACGGCTGGCATTTTCCATAAGATGTTCTTTTTCAATTGCTTCTATTACGGAAAGCGCTGCGGTGCAGGCCAGGTGGTTGCCGCCAAAGGTGGTGCCCAACTGTCCGAAGCAGGCTTCAAAGGCGGGGCCAATGAGCACGGCGCCCACCGGGAATCCGTTGCCAATCCCTTTGGCCATGGTGACCAGGTCAGCCTGTATGCCGTGGGTGCTGTGGGCAAAATAACTTCCGGTACGGCCGCAACCCGACTGCACTTCGTCGGCAATCAGAAAGGTGCCCCGTGCAGTGCAGAGTGCGCGCAGCAACTGCCAGTATTCGGTGCTTGCCGCGTGTATCCCGCTTACCCCCTGAATCCCCTCAATAATCACGGCCGAGTAGGAGTGACGTTCAAAGGCAAAGCGGAGCGCCTGCAGGTCATTGAGCGGCACAAAGTCCACGCTGTGCCCCGTATTGAACGGGGCGTTGATTTTTGGGTTGTCGGTAACCGCCACGGCGCCCGAAGTACGTCCGTGGAAAGCCTTGCCAAGGGCCAGCACCCGCTTGCGGCCGGTTTGGAACGAGGCCAGCTTCAGTGCGTTTTCGTTAGCCTCGGCCCCTGAATTGCAAAGGAAAAGGCGGTAGCCGCTGTAGTCCGAGATGTGCTCCAGCCGGTCGGCCAGTTCTTCTTGCAGCGGGTTGTGTACGGCGTTGGAATAGAAGCCCAACCGGGTGACCTGTTCCTGCATCCGGCGGACGTAGAGGGGGTGTGAGTGCCCAATGGAGATCACGGCGTGGCCGCCGTACAGGTCGGTGTATTGTACTCCCTTGCTGTCGGTGAGGGTGCAGCCGGAGCCATTGACGGGGCAAATGTCCCAAAGCGGGTAGACGGGGTATAGTGGCATTTTAGTAAGCAATTGAGTTTAATTGGAGGCCGGTGCTCTGGTCAAGGCCCATAAGCAGGTTCATATTCTGGACGGCCGTACCGCTGGCGCCTTTGAGCAGGTTGTCTATGGCGCAGGTGATGTAGAGCAAGTCGTCGTGTTTTTCTACGTGTATAAAGCAATTATTGGTGTGTACCACCTGTTTGAGGCTGATGGCAAAGGGGGCCACGTGTACAAACGGGTGCGGGGCGTAATAGGAGGTGTACAGGTCGGTGGCGGCATCCTGACTCAGGGAGCAGACGGTGTAGAGGCTGGCAAAAATGCCGCGGGCAAAGTCTCCGCGGAGTGGGATGAAGTGAATAGGCGGCAACGCGGTGGCGGACTGTTTTTTCATAAGGGTTTCCCTTATCTCTTGCAGGTGCTGGTGCGTAAAGGGTTTGTAGGCGCTTAAGTTGTTCTGACGGTAGGCAAAGTGACCGGTATCGGTCAGTTTGGCGCCGGCTCCGGTGGCTCCGGTGACGGCTTGTACGTGTACGCATTTTTCCAGCATTCCTTCTTGGGCCAGTGGCAGCAGGGCCAGTTGAAGGGCGGTGGCAAAGCAACCGGGGTTGGCCACGTTGCCGGCTTGGACAAGGGCCCGGGTGTAGTCAGCGGCATTGGGATAGGCTTCCGGAAGGGCGTACAGAAAGTCGCGCGAGGGGATTCCTATATAGTGCCGGTCGGAAAAGTGGCGGAAGTCCTGGCTCAGGTCTATCACGTGCGCCACATTACGGGTGTCGTTGTCGGTGAGGAAACGGGCCGAGACTCCGTGACCCAGGCAAAGGAAGAGTATGTCCAGCGGTTCGCGGGTAAGGGCGGCGTCAAAAGTTTTGTCGCTTTGGCCCAGCAGGTCGGGGTGAGCGCTCCAGAAGGGTTCTCCGGCGTGGGTGGTGCTGACTATGCTGACAAGTTCGGCATTGGGGTGGTGCAGCAGCAGGCGCAGCAGTTCGCCGCCGGTGTAGCCGGCGCTGCCGGCAATGCCTATTCTGATTTTGCTATTTTTCATTTTGGTTTTCTCGGCCTTGACTGTAAATGATTTTGACGGGGAGCGAGAGGATTTTGGTGAAACCTTCCACATCGGTTCCGTCAAAGGCGCGGGTGCCTTCTCCGTAGTCGCCGAATTTGGCGTTCATCATATCGTAGGGGCTTTCACAGCCCGACAGGCTGAAGCAGAACGGGCGCAGGCGTACGGTGACTGTGCCGCAAACGGCTTGTTGCGAGCTGTCCAGGAAGGCTTCTATATTGCGCATTACAGGATCCAGGTATTGGGCCTCGTGCAGCAACATGCCGTACCAGTTGCCCAGTTGTTCTTTCCAATAGAGTTGCCATTTGCTCAGTACGTGTTTTTCCAGCAGATGGTGGGCCTTGATAAGGATGAGGGGGGCGGCGGCTTCAAAACCGACGCGGCCCTTGAGGCCTACAATGGTGTCGCCAATGTGGACGTCGCGGCCGATACCGTAAGGGGCGGCAATTTCCCGCAGGGCGGCAATCAGGTCAAGGGGTTTCATGGTTTGGCCGTTGAGGGCTGTGGGTTGTCCTTTTTCAAAAGTGACGGTAAGGACCTCGGTGCCGTTTTTGGTTTGGGGGTAGGGGTAGGCTTCTTCCGGAAGTTCTCCCAGTGAGTGGAGGGTTTCCACGCCGCCTATGCTGGTGCCCCAGATGCCTTGGTTGATGGAGTATTTGGCTTTTTCCCAGGGGTAGTCGAATCCTTGTTTGGCCAAGTAGTCAATTTCTTCTTTGCGGGTGATTTTGAGTTCGCGGATGGGGGCTATCAGTTGCATATCGGGGGCCAGGACGCCAATGAAGTAGTCAAAGCGTACTTGGTCGTTGCCGGCTCCGGTGCTACCGTGGGCAATGGCTCCGGCGCCTATCTGCTGGGCGTACCGGACTACGGCCATGGCCTGGAAAGCGCGTTCCGAGCTTACCGACAAAGGATAGGTGTTGTTTTTGAGGACGTTTCCAAAGAGCATATATTTGATGCCTTTGTCATAGTATTCCTGGCTTTTATCTATGTTGCAGTGGCTGGCGGCACCCAGTGTCTTGGATTTAACGGTCAGTTTGTCCAGTTCTTCTTTGTTGAAGCCGCCGGTGTTGACCAATACTGTGTGTACTTCAAAGCCTCTTTCTTTGGTGAGGTAGGGGATGCAGAACGATGTGTCCAGACCGCCGCTGTAGGCGAGGACTATTTTTGTCTTGGGTTGTGGGGTGTTCATATTTGGTGGGGTGTTTTTGGGTTGCGTTATGAGGGTGTCTTTTGGGGGCTTTGAGGTTATGCCTGAGTGATGGCGGGGGCCATCGTGGGCAGAGTAGTTGCAGAGGCCGCAGAGGCCGCAGGAGCTGTGGCGGCTATGGCGGGGGTGGCGGTTGTTTGGGGTTGGCTGTTGGCCTCGGCCGTCTTTATGCGGACGGTTACGTTGGCGCTTTTTGTTTTGCGGTTGGGGTGTTCGTTCGGGTCGTAGAGCATGCCGGTGCAAAGGCACATGCGGCGGTCGTTGCGTTGGAGGATGTCGTAGTTGCGGCAGCCCTCGCAACCTTTCCAGAATTCGGTGTCCTGGGTGAGTTCGGAGAAGGGAACGGGACGGTAGCCCAGGCGCGAGTTGATTTTCATGACAGCCGCACCGGTGGTGATGGCAAAGATTTTGGCGTTGGGGTAGCGTTCACGCGAGAGGTGGAAGATGCTGTTTTTGATTTTTTCTCCCAAGCCCAGCTGACGGTATTTGTGGTTGACTATAAGGCCGCTGTTGGCCACAAATTGACAGTGGCTCCAGGATTCTATGTAGGAAAAGCCTACCAGGGGGTCGTCCGTGTCGTCGCTTAAGGCTATGATGGCTTTGTTGGTACGCATTTTCTCGGCAATATATTCCGGAGAGCGCTTGGCTATGCCGGTGCCTCGTTCTTTTGCCGAGATGGCCATTAGATCACAAATACGTTCTGCATAGCCTGTGTGTGAGGCATCTGCAACAAGAATGCGCACATTCATTGTTCAATAATGATTTAAAAATTTGTAGGAATTGTAATTGGGATTGCAGAATATGGGCAAACAAGGCTGTCAAGCTTGAATAGCTACAACCTTAAGCCCAAAGTCGGACACGAAGAATTTGATTTTCAGTATTTCCGTTTTTCATTGCAGTGCAAAAGTAAGGTTTTCTGTAAGATATCCCTCATTTTTTTTCACATCTTACACTTTGTTACTATTTTTCGGCAATGTCTGCCGAATGCGTATTTGTGGATTTTGAATGGTTTGGATGTATAAGGGGGAGGGCGGTGTACTCTTGATTTTGCGGGCCAGGAAATGAGCGTTATTGCTACCGCAAAGTGCGCGGCAATCTCAGTGGGTTTGCCCGCGCAGTGGGTTCGCCCGCACCGGCGACAGCAGCCCCCGCGTAGCACCGGCGGCAGGGGAGGTCGTTGTGAATGGTCATTTGCTGCGGGTTGTCGCTTGCAGTTGCTTTTCTCGTATGGAGTCTTTTTGATTGTGTCTATATTATTTGCACAGTGCGTTTCCAGTAATTGCTGGCTGCACAGGCCGGTCATTGTAAAAGTCTGCGGAATTCTCAGTGGGTTTGCCCGCGCCGGCGGCAGTAGCCCCCGCGCAGCACCGGCGGCACCGAAGGTCGTTGTGAATGGTCATTCGCTGCGGGTTGTCGCTCGAACCCTCCTTTTAGCCGCGTCCCCGCTTTGCGGTGCCCCGTCTAACGTCGGGTCTCACTCCATTACGGCCGTCTGCACCGCCGCGTCAAAATAAATTTTGCCACGCCGGTACAGCCATCCGTAACCC
>CAZKPB010000028.1:0-21733 GCA_964554535.1 uncultured Muribaculaceae bacterium
ATATAATTAATAATAAGTTACAAACTCAGATGCGTCGCTTAACGCATCACTAGTACATTGAAACGAATTATTCGGAGAAGAATTACCTGAAGAAGAACAACTCGGAAAATGACTGCCTGGAAAAGAGCTACGGGGTTCCGGTGCCCGAATCAGGTGTCATTTTTCTCATTGCGCTCAAATTGTTTTGGTACGCGCTGATTTTCTTTTGCTTGATTCGTTGGACGGCAGCCACCTGCTAAATTATCTATAACAAACCTTATGAAACAAGAAAAAGGATACAATAAATGTTGGAATAGTAGATAAGGTTTGATGGTTCTATTCAATTGTTATTTGTGGATTTTTTGATTTTAATTAAAATACAAACTATATGAAGCAGAAAGGAAAACAACGGTCGTTTTGGGACGAGAAAGTGTGGAATAGTGAAGGATTTAAGGATCTTACGACATTTGAAAAAATCCTGAATATATCTAAAGTAGTGATTACTTTATTGGTGTATATAACTATAACAATTTTTTTGATTATTTCTATGTTTAATTAAATAGTAAACAAAGACTTGATGGAAAGAAGAAGTAAGGGGTTTGGAGAAGGTGGCCGGAATAGGTAATGAGCCCGGTTCCCACAAAAAACAGCACTGCGATTGCAGTGCTGTTTTTTGTGGGAGCAAAGGGATTCGAACCCATGACCCTCTGCTTGTAGGGCAGATGCTCTAAACCGGCTGAGCTATGCTCCCAATTGGGATTGCAAAAGTAAGACTATTTTTATTTCTCACAAAAAAATCTTTAGGTATTCTGTGAAAAAAAGAGGGGGAGAGCTTCCCCAACGGTAAAATTGCTGCCTCCAATCAATATAAAGTCGGTGGGCGAGGCCAGGTGGAGGGCTTTTTCCACGGCGGAGGCCACAGTGGGGCAAACTTCTCCGGTCAGGCCGTAAGCTCGGCAGACGGCTGCCAGTTCAGTGGCCGGAAGGGCCCGGAGGATTTGTGCCTGTGTAAAAAGGTAGTGGGCCTTCGGGGGGAGCAAGGGCAAGATGGCGTGCAGGTCTTTTTCAACCACTACACCCAGGACAAAGTACAGGTGGTCGTAAGACTCGGCCTGTAATTGAGTGTTGAGGAAGCGCAGGCCGTGGGCGTTGTGGCCGGTGTCCAGTACCACTCTGGGCTGTTGCCTTACGGTTTCCCATCGGCCGTGCAGGCCGGTCAGGGTCGCAGCGTGGGCCATGCCGTAGGAGCGGGCCAGGGGGGATATGTTCCAACCGAGGTTGCGCAGTACGTCCAGGGCGGTGTTGACGGTTTGTCGGTTCAGTTGCTGGTAGCAGCCGTTCAGGTCGTTGTCGGTGCAGCCGGCCGAGGCGGTAACTCCGGCATCGGTTTGGGTCAGGGGATTGGCTACGGTCAGAGGTGCTTTGAGTTTGCGCGCACGCGCTTCAAAAACGGGCAGGGTGGCCGGGAGGGCCTCGCCGATTACTACTGGTATACCGGGCTTGATGATGCCGGCTTTCTCAAAGGCAATCTTTTCCAGGGTGTCTCCCAGCAAGTCGCAGTGTTCCAGCCCGATGTTGGTTATGACACATAGTTGTGTCAGGGACGGAAGCAAAATATTGGTGGAGTCAAGACGTCCGCCCAGGCCGGTTTCAATGACGGCAATGTCCACTCTCTGTCGGGCAAAATACCTGAAAGCCAGGGCGGTGGTGATTTCAAAAAAGGAAGGTTTGAAGTCGAGCCCGTAGTCGGTGGCAAGGTATTGTTCCACAAAGGAGATGACTTCTTCGCGGGAGATCATTTGTCCGTTTACCTTTATGCGTTCCCTGTAATCCGTCAGATGGGGCGATGTGTACAGTCCGGTGCGGTAACCGGCCTGTTGCAACACAGCGGCCAGCATATGGGCTACGGAGCCTTTTCCGTTGGTGCCGGCAATGTGGATGCTTTTGAAGTATTGTTGCGGATTGCCCAGCCGTGAAACGAGGGTCTTCATCCCCTCCAGCCCCGGTTTGTAGCCGGCGGCACCCACTTTCTGATATTGCGGAAATTGGACAAAAAGAAAATCAGTGGCTTCTGTATATGTCATACATGTTTGCGGTAAATCAATAATACAATTTTCGCCTATCATTTTAATAACCTTTGCAAAGTCTTGCGACCTAGCATTTGTCCTCTAGTTCTCTTCGCTTCGCTCCGGCGCTCCGTTTCTTCGCTTGGGCGGCTCCCCGGTCGCCGTATCGCGAACGCTCCCTAATAGGTTAAGTTTCGCACACACAAAACATAAATCAATCTATGCGTCGGTTTATGCGTTTTTGTGATGCGAAGATAGAAAAAAAGCGTTATCTTTAATGACTCAACACGCATAAGAGCAAACTAAATATTCTATTAGATTTATGACAACTAAAAGCCCAAAAATTTTTGTTCTGGACACCAATGTCTTGTTGCACGACCACCGTGCACTGGATAATTTTCAGGACAACGACGTTGTGATTCCCATTATTGTATTGGAAGAGTTGGATAAGTTCAAGAAAGGGAACGACCAGATTAATTTTAATGCCCGCGAATTTGCCCGCGAACTAGACCAGATTCTGGGCAACCATATGCTGGACGGCTGGATTACTATGGGACCCGGCAGAGGAAAACTGAAGGTGGAATTGGGACATCCTTTCCCGCAGGCTATGCAGGACTCTTTTTATGAAGACACGCCGGACCACCGGATTCTGGTAGTGGCTCAATATATGAAAGACAGTTTCCCCGACCGTCAGGTGGTGCTCATCACTAAGGATGTCAATTTGCGTATAAAAGCCAAAGCATTAAATATATGTGCAGAAGATTATCTGACGGACAAAGTTAAGGACGAGAGCATTACCAGTCTTACCAAAGGTGTCGTGGTAATGAACCGGGCCAGTGCCCAGACCATAGCCGCGCTGTACCAGAATCAGGACTCTCTCCAGCCGGCAAAGGCCTTACGGATGAAAGGGGCGCACGCCAACCAGTATTACATGCTGCGCAATAACGGCGGGGAAGCGTTGGCCCGTTACGATGCCGGCCGTCGTTGTCTGGTCCCTGTGAAGTCACAACACGCTTACGGTATCTCTCCGCGCAATACCGAACAGATTTTTGCCCTGGACGCCCTGCTCAATCCCAAAATCAGTCTGGTTTCCCTTACAGGGATTGCCGGTACCGGAAAAACCTTGTTGGCTTTGGCTGCCGCGCTGGCCCAGGAAACTGATTTTGATCAGATTTTGCTTTCCCGTCCCGTGATTCCCCTGCAAAATCAGGATATAGGCTTTCTTCCCGGAGATATCAAGGAAAAACTGGCCCCCTATATGATGCCTCTTATGGATAATCTTAACGTCATCAAAGGCCAGCTTAAGACAAACAGTAAAGAATATGTGCGCATAGAAGAAATGCTGCGCAGTGAGAAACTGCTTATTTCACCTCTGGCGTATATCCGCGGCCGCAGTCTGTCGCGCGTGTTCTTTATTATTGACGAGTCGCAGAACCTCACCCCGCACGAGGTCAAGACTATCATCACCCGTGCCGGGGAAGGCAGCAAACTGGTCTTTACCGGGGATATTCATCAGATAGACCAGCCGTATCTGGATATGCATTCCAACGGGCTCACCACGTTTACAGACAAAATGTTGGGGCAAGATTTGTTTGCCCACGTAAATTTAGTGAAGGGCGAACGAAGTCATTTGGCCGAGGTCGCCGGAAACATTCTCTAGAGTCTTGAAAAAAATATCCACTTGCCCAAGTGGATATTTTTTGTATTTTTGCGAATCCAAGACTTGATATTTATCTATCTGAACAAATCAAACCTTAATAATATTTTATGTCAGACATTAAAAGAGTTTATAGCTTCGGCGGAAAGACTGCCGACGGTGACGGTTCTATGCGGAGCCTTCTGGGAGGGAAAGGGGCCAATTTGGCCGAAATGTGTTTGCTGGGAATACCTGTACCTGCCGGCTTTACAATTACAACAAGTTGTTGTACAGAATATTATGAATTAGGCTGTAACTATCCTCAGGAATTGTCTGTAGAAGTGGCTCAGGCGCTGAAGAAAGTCGAAGCCATTATGGGAATGCGCTTTGGAGATCCCGACGCCCCGTTATTGGTATCGTGCCGCTCCGGCGCTCGCAGTTCCATGCCCGGTATGATGGAGACTGTACTTAACGTAGGCCTCTGTTCCGCTACAATCCCCGGTCTGATCAAGAGAACCGGAAACCCCCGCTTTGTATATGATGCCTACCGTCGTTTGATAATGATGTACTCGGACGTGGTTATGGAAAAGGCTGAAGGGATTGAACCCGCTGACGGCAAGGGAATTCGAGTCCAGTTGGACGCTATGCTCCACGATTTGAAAGTGAAAAAAGGCTATACCAGTGATACGGAACTCAAGGAAAAAGACCTCAAAGAGTTGTGCGACGCCTTTAAAATACGCGTTGTGAAGGTATTGGGAAAACCTTTCCCCGATGACGCCATGGAACAATTGTGGGGCGGTGTGGGGGCCGTATTCAAATCATGGAACGGCAAACGCGCCATCTCTTACCGCCGTATAGAAGGTATTCCCGATGAATGGGGTACCGCTGTGACCGTACAGTCTATGGTATTTGGCAATATGGGTGAAAATTCGGCCACCGGCGTGGCGTTTTCTCGTAACCCCGCTACCGGAGAAGCCAAGTTCTATGGCGAATGGCTGGTGAATGCTCAGGGTGAAGACGTAGTAGCCGGTATCCGTACGCCCAATCCGTTGAACGAAGCCACTAAGAATGACCAGAACAAACACCTGCCTTCCCTGGAATCGGCTATGCCAAAGGTTTATGGCGAGTTGAACCAGATTCAGAAAAACCTGGAAGCCCATTTCCGCGATATGCAGGATATTGAATTTACCATACAGGACGGCCATCTATGGATGTTGCAGTGCCGCGTGGGCAAACGCTCCGGTATGGCTGCCCTCAATATGGCCATGGATATGTTGCTGGAAGGCCTCATTGACCGCAAGACGGCCGTGATGCGCGTAGCTCCTTCTCAATTGGACGAGTTGCTTCACCCCGTACTGGATCCCGCACTGGAAAAAGCCGCCACGGTAGTGGCCAAAGGCTTGCCCGCGGGGCCCGGCGGAGCCGTAGGCCAGATAGTTTTCTGTGCCGAGGATGCCGTCGCCTGGAACAAGCAGGGAAGGAAGGTCATTCTGGTACGTGAAGAAACCAATCCGGAAGATGTGGAAGGGATGCGTGCCGCAGACGGTTTGTTGACCGCCCGTGGAGGTATGACCTCTCACGCCGCTCTGGTTGCCCGCGGTTGGGGCAAATGCGCCATTGTAGGTTGCGACGCCATCCACATTGACTTGGTCAAAAAGGTCATGACCATAGGCGGCAAACAGTATCACGAAGGCGATGTATTCAGCCTTAACGGAACCCGCGGCTATGTGTACGACCGTACCATAGGGGTGATGAACGCCAACGAAAACCACCGTTTTGTGGAATTTATGATGATGGTGGACACCTTCCGCAAGATGGGGGTACGTACCAATGCCGATACTCCGGAAGACGCCCAGATGGCGCTGAACTTTGGAGCGGAAGGCGTAGGGTTGTTCCGCCTTGAGCATATGTTCTATGGTCTGAACTCGGAAGCTCCTCTTGCTAAATTGCGCAAGATGATTCTTTCCAACACGTTGGGTGAACGTCAGGTGGCTCTTCACGAGTTGGCCCCCTTTGTAAAGGCTGCCGTCAAGAGTACTATGAAGGTAATGGACAACAAACCGTTGACCTTCCGTCTGCTTGATCCGCCGTTGCACGAATTTGTACCCCAAACTGTTGAAAAACAAAAAGAACTGGCAGATGAACTGGGTGTTTCCCTGAAGGCGGTACAAGAACGTGGAGAGGCCCTGCACGAGAACAATCCTATGATGGGTCACCGTGGCGTACGCCTGGGCATTTCCTATCCGGAAATTTCCGAAATGCAGTTCCGCGCCATCTTTACCGCAACGGCCGAGTTGATTAAGGAAGGTTATCGTCCCAAACCGGAAATTATGATACCTGTCACCGTTACCGTGAAAGAACTGGATGACCAGAAGGTGATTGCCGACCGTGTACACGAAGAAGTGGAAGCCCAGTTTGGAATCCAATTTGACTACGCTTACGGCACCATGATTGAAATCCCGCGTGCTACACTGGTAGCCGAAGATATGGCCAAGACAGCTCAGTTCTTCTCGTTTGGTACCAACGACCTTACCCAGATGACCTTTGGTTTTTCTCGCGATGACATAGGTTCATTTATGGATGATTATATCAAGAAAAAAATCCTGCCTTTTGACCCGTTCCAACACATTGATGAAGAATCTGTGGGCAAACTGATTGAACGGGGTATTCAGGGCGGCCGTTCCACCAATCCCGATATCAAGATTGGTATTTGCGGGGAACACGGGGGTGACCCGGAATCCATCAAGTTCTGCTGTCGTATGGGATTATCTTATGTTTCCTGTTCTCCTTTCCGCGTGCCCATTGCCCGTCTGGCGGCCGCTCAGGCTGTCATTGCGGATGAGCAATAACGGATAGCGGGAATCCTTCCAAAACAAGAATAGGTTAGAGGGCGGCCTTGCACAGGTTGCCCTCTTTTTTTGTTAGCTTTGCAGTTATGGCAAACCATACAGCCGAATACGATTTTACCGTTATAGTCCCTGTGTACAACGAGGAAGACAATGTATATGCATTGGAAAAAGCGCTGATGGACTTTATTCCCGGAAGCCGTTATTCCGCGTGCGCCCTGTTTGTGAACGACGGGTCCAAAGACCGTAGCGGAGAACGATTGAAAGAAATCTGTGACCGCAACGCACCGCTGTTCTATATTGAATTTGAAAGGAACGGCGGTCTGAGTGCGGCGCTCAAAGCCGGTTTTGAAATGGTGCAGAGTAAATACGTGGGGTATATGGATGCCGATCTGCAGACCACACCGCAGGATTTCAACTTGTTGCTGGCCCACATAGAGGAGTATCCCATGGTAATTGGCATCAGGGCCAATCGCAAGGACAGCGGTTTAAAGAAATTGCAGTCCAAAATAGCCAATGGCTTTCGCCGCCGTATGACGCACGACGGTATTACCGATACCGGTTGTCCGCTCAAAGTCATCTGGACATCCTACGCCCGGCAGATACCGCTCTTCACAGGAATGCACCGTTTTTTGCCGGCATTGGTCCAACTGCAGGACGGCGGCAGGGTGATGCAGATTCCTGTACGCCATTTTCCCCGGGTGGCCGGCGTTTCCAAATACCATCTGTGGAACCGCCTGGCAGGTCCTTTCCGTGACTGCTTTGTCTACCGGTGGATGAAAAAACGTTATATCAATTACCGTATCAAAGACACTAATTTGTAGATAGCTACCTAATTTACCAATAGATGGCGTATATTTTTGCTCTTGGATTTTTGGCACAGCTGTTTTTCTCGGCCCGGATTATTGTGCAGTGGTTTTTGTCGGAGAAGGAGGGCAGGGTAGTGTCGCCCGTGCTTTTTTGGGTGTTCAGCATAGCGGGCTCGTATGTGTTCATGATTTACGGATGGCTGCGTCACGATTTTTCCATTATCCTGGGGCAGTTTATTTCTTATTACATCTATTTGTGGAATCTCAGGGCCAAGGGAGCGTGGGTCAAAATACCGTGGCCGGTCAAAAGTCTGCTGATTGCCACCCCGCTGGTTGCGGCCGGCTTTCTGCTCAAGGACAGCGCGCAGTTTGTGCAGAGTTTTTTCCGGGACAAGGAGATTCCCTTATGGCTTGTTATTTACGGGTCTATGGGACAGGTTGTGTTTACCTTGCGCTTTGTCTATCAACTGGTGTATTCATCGCGTCATCATCAGTCGCTGTTGCCCGCCGGTTTCTGGATTTTGTCACTGATAGGGTCGGCGCTGATTATCTCGTACGGGATTATCCGCAAGGATCCGGTGCTGATATTGGGTCAGGCTGTGGGCTTTTGTGCCTATAGCCGTAATTTGATGATTGGCCGCAAGGCGGCAAAAAAAGTATGAAAAAATACCGTCTATTCTTTGTGTTGTATGTGTGTGTCTGTCTGCTGCCGCTGGCTGTTTTCAGAGATTATACCCCGTCCAACGAGTTGCGCTACCTGAGTATAGCCAATGAAGCGCTGGAAAACGGCAACGTTTTTACCTTTACCAATCACGGAGCGGCGTATGCGGACAAACCGCCGTTGTATTTGTGGATAGTGATGGGTGGCAAGTTGCTTTTTGGAACCCACGTTATGTGGTTCCTTTCTCTTTTCTCTCTTGTTCCGGCCCTTTTGATAGTCTATGTGATGGACAAATGGCTGCGATTGGAGACAACGAATAATCCCTTGACGGCGGATTTTCCTGACAATACGGCACCTCGGCGCACGGCGGCCTGGATGCTGGTCAGTAGCGGCCTGTTCCTGGGACTGGCGGTGGTGCTCAGGATGGATATGCTTATGAATCTGTTTATAACGCTTTCTCTCTATGAATTTTACAAAATGTACACCGGCCACGCAACGCCCGCTTCAAAATACCTGTTTCCGCTCTATGTGTTTCTGGCCCTTTTTTCAAAAGGCCCTTTGGGTTTTCTGATTCCGTTGTTGTGTACGGCGGTGTTTTTGGCCACTCAAAAACAACTCCGCACCTTTGGCCGGTACTGGGGTTGGAGAACCTGGGGGGTGCTGGTGCTGGGTTGCGTGATATGGTTTGGGGGCGCCTTTCTGGAAGGTGGCACCGAATACCTCAATAATCTGTTGTTTCACCAGACGGTGGACCGTGCTGTCAACGCCTTTCATCACAAGGAACCGTTTTATTACTACGGAATTACTTTCTGGTATTCCCTGGCTCCCTGGTCGCTGCTGGTGGCCGGTGTATTGGTAATTGCCCTGGTGAAGAAGCGGTTTACTTCCATCTTGTCCGCATTTTTTGGGACAGTAGTGGCTACCACGTTTGTAATGGTGTCCTGTTTCAGTTCCAAGTTGGCCATTTACCTCAGTCCGGCGTTTCCGTTTTTTGTGTACCTGGCGGTGATGCAATGGCCTGTCTGGCATACAAGAAAATGGGCCAAAATTCTGCTGGCCGTCCCTATGGGGGTGCTGGCCTGCGCTCTCCCGGCCGTAGTTGTACTCTCGGCCCGGGAAGACACGGCATTTATTGGGCAGGCCGGATTCTATGTGGCCGCCGCGCTGCTGAGTGTCGGTGCCCTGGGGGCGTTGTACTTGCTTTTCTTCAGAAAGGAAGGCACGGGAGCATCGGTGCGTCTGACGGCGATGGCCTTGTATGCCGCCCTGTTTGCCGGAGGCTGGAGTGTGCCCCGGATTAATGATCGCATAGGGTATGCCTCTCTATGTGAGGCCGCACTGGAACTGGCAACTCAAAACGATTGTAACAGATACGCCACCTATTTTGTAAGCCGTCCGGAAAATATGGATGTGTATATGGGGGTTGTGCCCGAGGTTTTGTCGGAAGAAGAAGGGGCTGCCACTGTTGCTCCGGGTACCGTATTGATTACCCGTGAGCACCGCCTGCAGGCTAATCCCGGGTTGTTGCGCCGGACAACGGGACGTCCTATGGTCAAATGCGGTGATTTTGTATTGTATGCCCTATAGAACGCTAATTTTATTATATTTGCCATCAAATCCCCATACCTAAAAATTATCTGCCCTATGCAAGTTATTAAAAACATTCCCGAATTTCGGAGAGACCCGGTGGTGGTCCTCATATTGGGCTTTATCACCTGCGGTCTGTATCTTATCTACTGGAATCTCAAGGTGGCTCAAGTGGTTAACTCCCTTGCCGACCGTGAAGTCATCTCTCCTGTGATTGCCGTATTGTGCGGCTGTATTTACCCGGTGAATATATACTTCTACTATCTGATAGGAAACGAAGGTTTGCCCAAGGTATACGAATACATTGGTGCACCGGAAAGGGACCAGACCGTGCTGCTGCTCATTCTGGGCATCTTCTTCCCTATGGTGGCCGCCATGATTGTGCAGGGCGAGCTGAACAGATTATATGACCGTCCTCTCGAATAAGACGGACCGCTTCCGTCGACGCCTGATAGTGTCAGAGGCGCTGACGGTGGCATTTTTGCTTCTGCCGCTGTGCATCCTGTGGTTTGACCCTCAGGCGGACCAAATAGGGCAGGCTCAGTCTTTCTGTCCCCTCAAACTGCTTACCGGGCTTCCTTGTCCCGGTTGCGGCATTATTAAATCACAGGTGTTTCTGTATCAGGGAAATTTTATGGAAAGCCTGCGCTATCACGCGTTTGGTATTCCGGTGACACTGGCCCTGTGGGTGGCTGTGGGCGTGATGGCGTACCAGTGGGTGGGGGGAGTTTCTCTGCATTTTCCCCGCCTGTACAGTATGCGTCTGGCCATAATCATCGCCCTGCTGTGGGGAAGCTACCATCTGACCCGTCTGGTGATATTTGTCTCCACCCATACATTGACCCAAATCCTGCAGGAGTCCGTGTGGACCTGATTTTTAATCAGCGACTTGTTGCGTGTGGATTTTGGACAGTTGGACAAAAAAGTGAGCCTCTCAAGCTGTCTTTAAAATGTGTCATTAAATTGTATCTTTGGGTATGAAAAATTTTAACGACAATAACTTTCTTTTACAGACCCCTACCGCAGAACGTTTGTATCACGACTATGCAGAGGGGTTGCCTATTATAGACTTTCATTGTCACCTGAGTCCGGAACAGATAGCCAAAGATCGTCGGTTTGAGAACCTGTCCCAATTGTGGCTGGAAGGAGACCACTACAAATGGCGTGCGTTGCGTGCCAATGGTGTGGAAGAACGCTATATCACGGGTAAAGATACCACCGATTGGGAAAAATTTGAAAAATGGGCGGCCACCGTGCCGTATACAATGCGCAATCCTTTGTACCACTGGACGCATTTGGAATTGAAAACGGGCTTTGGAGAAACCCGCCTGTTGAATTCTCAAACGGCCAAAGACATATACGAACGTTGTTCCCAAATGCTGCAGGAGCCCGGTTACTCGGCCCGAGGCCTTATGAAGCACTATAATGTGGAAACCGTTTGTACGACCGATGACCCTGTGGACACACTGGAGTATCACGCCAGGATACGTGAGGACGGCTTTGCCGTAAAGGTACTGCCCACCTGGCGCCCCGACAAGGCTATGGCGGTGGAGGATCCTGTGGCGTTTCGCTCCTATATGGAGCGGCTCTCGGCCGCCTCGGGCATGACCATCAGCCGATTTGCCGACGTGGTGGCGGCACTGCAAGTGCGTCACGACTTTTTTGCGCGGCAGGGTTGCCGTCTGTCTGACCACGGAACGGAAGAATTCTATGCGGAAGACTATACGCAGGCGCAAATTGACGCTATTTTTAACAAGGTATACGGAGGTACCGCATTGACTGAAGAAGAGATACGCCGGTTTAAAACCGCCATGATGGTGGAATTTTCCCTTATGGACCATATGGCCGGCTGGACGCAACAGTTCCATTACGGAGCCATCCGCAACAACAATACACGGATGTTCCGTGCCATTGGTCCCGACACCGGATTTGACTCTATTGGGGACGCCAATGTGGGCAAGAACCTGTCCCGCTTTTTGGATTGTCTGGACCGTAATGACCAATTGGCACGGACCATTATCTACAACCTGAATCCTAAGGACAATGCATTGATTGCCACAATGATAGGAAATTTTCAGGATGGGCGTACCGCTGGCAAAATCCAATGGGGCTCGGGCTGGTGGTTCCTTGACCAGATAGACGGGATGGAAAAACAGATGAATGCGTTGTCCCTGCAGGGATTGTTGAGTCGCTTTGTGGGAATGCTTACAGATTCGCGCAGTTTCATCAGTTATCCCCGGCACGAGTATTTCCGTCGCACCTTGTGCAACCTGGTGGGCAACGATGTGGAGAAAGGCCTGTTGCCGGCTTCCGAGCTGGATTTCATAGGAAAGGAAATCATCCGCAATGTGTCTTACTTCAATGCAAAGAACTTTTTTAACTTTTAGGCTGCCATGAAAAAAATAGTAACTTTTGGAGAAGTGATGCTGAGGCTGGCCACTCCGGGTAATATGCGTTTTGGTCAGGCCGACACCTTCTCGGCCACGTATGGCGGGGGCGAGGCCAATGTGGCTGTGTCGCTGGCTAACTACGGCATTCCCGTGTCTTATGTGACACGCCTTCCGCAGAATGACATTGCCGTCGCCTGTGTGCGCGAACTGCGCAAATACGGGGTAGGCACCGACCATATACTGTATGGCGGGGAACGGATGGGTATTTACTATCTGGAAACGGGAGCCGTGGCGCGTGGCAGCAAGGTGATTTATGACCGGGCCTATTCTTCCCTGTCACAGATTACTCCCGGAATGATTGACTGGGACTCCGTGTTTGAAGGAGCAGGCTGGTTTCACTGGACCGGCATCACTCCTGCCTTGAGCCGTGGGGCGGCTGATGTCTGTCTGGAGGCTATTCGGGCGGCCAACCGTTTGGGAATCAAGGTTTCCTGTGATTTGAACTACCGCAAGAATTTGTGGAAATACGGTAAGACGGCGTCAGAAATAATGCCGCAATTGGTGTCGGGCTGTGACGTAATCTTGGGCAACGAGGAAGATGCCGACAAAGTGTTTGGCATCAGGCCGCAGCATTTTGACGTAACCGCCACGCAGGGCAAGGTGGATGCCGCTTCCTTTGAGAGCGTCTGCCGTCAGTTGATGGAACGATTTCCCAAGGTGCAAAAGGTGGTGATTACCCTGCGCGGTTCTGTAAATGCCAATCACAACACCTGGTCCGGTGTTTTGTGGGACGGCAGCACGCTGTATCGGGCCCCCGTCTACGACATCACCCATATTGTGGACCGAGTCGGTGGAGGGGATGCCTTTATGGGCGGATTGATTTACGGTCTGCTGACGTACCCCGGGGATCCGGCGCGAGCCCTGCATTTTGCGGTAGCCGCGTCGAGCCTTAAACATACTATATACGGAGATTATAATTTGGTGACCGTTGCCGAAGTGGAGCACCTGATGGAGGGTGATGCCAGTGGACGCGTGAGCCGCTAATAATTTGAAATTATGGCCAGATTTTCTAAGATGGAAGTATTGCAAGCGATGCAGGGTACCGGAATGGTGCCTGTATTCTATCACTGTGACCTCCGGACGGCGCAGCAGGTGCTCCAAGCCTGTTATGCAGGAGGTGTCCGTGCGTTTGAATTCACCAACCGCGGTGATTTTGCCCAGGAAATTTTTAAGGATTTGTCAAAATTTGCTGCCCGGGAATGTCCGGAAATGATTCTGGGCGCCGGCTCAATCATTGACCCGGGTACGGCCGCGCTGTATATGCAGTTGGGAGCCAACTTTATAGTGGGCCCGCTGTTCAATCCCGAGGTGGCCCGGGTGTGCAACCGCCGTCTGATACTCTATACGCCCGGTTGCGGTTCGGTTACTGAAATAGGCACTGCCCAGGAAGCCGGTTGTGACTTGTGCAAGATTTTTCCTGCCGGCAACGTGGGCGGGCCGTCCTTTGTAAAGCATGTGCTGGCCCCTATGCCCTGGAGCCTGCTTATGGTTACCGGAGCCGTGCAACCCACTCGGGAAAACCTTACCCAATGGATAAATGCCGGAGTATGCTGCGTGGGAATAGGGTCCAAGTTGTTCTCCAAAGAAATACTGTCAGCGCACCGTTGGGATGCCGTTACCGCCCTGTGCCAAGAATCTCTGGCTTACATTGCCCAGGCACGCAAGCAATAAAAAACCTAAAAACTTAACCTTATGCCCAAAACTTCCACCGGCAAAATGACAAACTACAGATGGGTAATCTGTGCCATGTTGTTTTTTGCCACTACCGTCAATTATATGGACAGACAAGTGCTGTCCCTTACATGGAAAGATTTTATTGCTCCCGAATTCCACTGGACCAATGTCCATTATGGAAAAATCACCGCCATATTCTCTATCATCTATGCCGTATGTATGCTCTTTGCCGGGCGTATTGTGGATAGAATGGATACCAAAAAAGGGTATCTGTGGTCCATTGGTATCTGGTCTGTCGGTGCCTGCCTGCACGCTTTGTGCGGGGTGCTTACGGAAAGCATTGTGGGCTTGGACAGTGCAGTCGCCCTCCGTGCGGCCGATGCGGTGGATCTGGTAGCCAAAATCACTACAATAAGCGTTTCGCTTTTTATTGTGGCGCGCTGTGTGCTGGCTGCCGGAGAGGCCGGCAACTTTCCCGCCGCCATCAAGGCCACGGCCGAGTACTTTCCCAAGAAGGACCGTGCGTTTTCCACCAGTATTTTCAACGCCGGAGCCACGGTGGGAGCTCTTATTGCTCCCGTAACCATTCCTTTTATTGCCAGTAAATTCGGTTGGGAAGCGGCTTTTCTGATTATTGGGGCGTTAGGCTTTTTGTGGATGGGAGTCTGGGTTTTTGTGTACAAGAAACCGGAAAAGAATTCCCGCGTGAATCAAGCCGAATTAGCTTACATTCACCAGGATTCGGACAATCGGACGGCCGCGCAGGTTGCTGCAGAAAACCGAAAATTCACGTTTTGGCAATGTTTTACCTTTAAACAGACTTGGGCCTTTGCCGTGGGTAAATTTATGACAGACGGCGTATGGTGGTTTTTCCTGTTCTGGACTCCGGCCTATCTGAGTTCGGTGTACAACCTGCCTTCTGACAATCCTATTGCGCAATTGCTGATATTTGTATTGTATGCCATCACCCTGTTGTCCATCATCGGGGGCTGGTTGCCTACATACTTTGTGGAAAAGAAGGGGATGGAACCGTATGCGGGGCGTATGCGCTCCATGCTTATTTTTGCCTTCTTTCCGCTGCTGGCCATGTTTGCTCAACCTTTAGGACAGATTTCCTACTGGATTCCGGTTATCATCATTGGTATAGCCGGTGCGGCGCATCAGGCCTGGTCGGCCAATCTGTTCTCCACCGTGGGCGATATGTTCCCAAAGAGTACCATTGCCACCATTACCGGTATAGGAGGTATGGCCGGCGGGCTGGGTTGTTACCTTATCAACCGCGGGTCGGGGATTTTGTTTGACTATGCCGGACAAACCCATATGAAGTTTATGGGTTTTGAAGGCGAACCGGCCGGTTACTTTATCATATTCTGTATTTGTTCGGTGGCTTATCTTATAGGTTGGCTCATTATGAAGACGCTGGTGCCCCGGTACAGGGAAATTCACGAGTAACCTTACCGGCACTTTTGTCACGTCGGACCAAGCTATGGTCACCGTTTAAGCTAATATTCATCTTTTGAGGAGTTCCAGTTGCAGAGCTTAAAAAGTTCCACTACGGCAAGGGGAATGAGGGACAGGGCCCCCACGAGGTACCAGTGTATATTGTCCAGCGCCACAAAACCGAATACGGTCCGCAGCGGCGGAACAAGTACCACCGCCAGCATAAACAGCAGGGAGAGGCCGATGGAACCCAACAGGTAGGGGTTGTGCAGCAGGGGAGTGCGGAAAAAGGAGCGGCGGTTGGAATGCAGGTTGCGTACGTGCAGCAACTGGGCAATAATCAGTGAGCAAAAGGCCATGGTCTGCCCCATGGCTTCTCCGCCGTCACGCAACCCCACCATATAGCCCGTATGGGAGACCACGCCGAAGAGAACCCCCTGGTACCCTATGCGCCAGATCATTCCTTTAGTGAAGATACCTCCGGTGGTGCGTCGGGGTTTGCGACGCATAATGTCTTCCTCGGCCGGGTCCATGCTGATGGCCAGTGCCGGCAGGCTGTCCGTGACCAGGTTGACCCACAGAATCTGTATGGGCAGTAGCGGACTGCCCAGGTTGAACAGGCTGGTGACAAAAAGCAGCAGAATCTCGCCCACATTGGTGGAAAGTAAGAATTGAACGGCTTTGAGTATGTTGTCGTAAATGCGGCGGCCTTCTTCCACGGCGGCCACAATGGTGGCAAAGTTGTCGTCGGTAAGTACCACGTCGGCGGCGTCTTTAGCCACGTCGGTGCCCGTGATACCCATGGCGGCCCCTATATCGGCCTTTTTGAGGGCAGGGGCATCGTTTACGCCGTCGCCGGTCATGGCCACTACTTCATTGTTGCGCTGTAAAGCACTTACAATTCGTACTTTATGTTCTGGCGACACACGGGCAAACACCGATACGCGGGGTATGATTTCGGTCAGTTGTTCCTCGGTGAGGGCTTCCAATTCGGCCCCGGTCACCACGCGCTCACCTTCCTTGGCTATTCCAATGTTTTGGGCAATGGCCCAAGCGGTGACCTTGTGGTCTCCGGTAATCATCACGGGCCGGATACCGGCGCTCAGGCATCGCGCTACGGCTTCTTTGGCTTCGGGACGGGCAGGGTCTATCATACCCACCAAACCTATAAATGTCAAGTGGTTTTCCCATTCCATTTCCCGGGCGTCCCATGGGCTGTCCGTGTGTTGCGGGTCTATCCATTTATAGCCGACGGCCAGTACCCGCAAGGCACGGCCGGCCATTTCCAGATTCTTTTGCAACAGCAGTTGCCTGTGGCTGTCGGTAAGCGGAACGGCTGTTTCCCCGTCCTGAATATGGGTACAGCACAGCAACAGTTCGTCCATTCCCCCTTTGACCAATACGCGCAGACGGCCTTCCCACCGATTGACGGTGCTCATCAGTTTTCGGTCCGAGTCAAAAGGCTTTTCCGCCACCCGCGGGTAATCCTTCTCCAGCGCATTTTTGTCCCAGCCCCGGCGCAGGCCCTCGTCCAGCAGGGCGGTCTCGGTAGGGTCTCCCAGAGTGCCCTCTTCTGTCAGGCGGGCGTCTGTGCACAGCACGGCTATGCGGACCAGGTCGTCCGTGGAAGTGTCGGATAATGTAAATAACTGTTCGACAGTCATTTTGTTTTGGGTGAGGGTGCCGGTCTTGTCAGAGCAGATGACCGTGGCGCTACCCAAGGTTTCCACCGAGGGAAGGGTGCGAATTATGGCATTGCGTCGCACCATCCGTTGCACTCCTATGGCCAGTACCACCGTGGATATGGCCGGCAAGCCTTCCGGAATGGCCGCCACCGCCAGACTTATGGCGGTCATAAGCACGTCAATCCAGGAGTGCCCGTATACAATACCTACTATAAATATAACCAGGCAGATGGCCAGTACGGCGTAACCCAACACCTTGCCCAGTTGTTCCAGACGGCGGCTCATGGGGGTTTGGGTTTGCGGGGTGTTTTGCAGCATGCCGGCAATCTTGCCCACTTCGGTCTGCATTCCTGTGGCGGTGACAACGCCCATGCCTCGGCCGTAAGTGACAATACCGCTTGAAAAGGCACAGTCGGTGCGGTCTCCAAGGGGTACGTGAGTGCCTTCTACCGGGGTGGTGGATTTTTCCGAGGGAACCGACTCGCCCGTAAGGGCCGCCTCTTGTATCTTCAGGTTCACGGCCTGAATCAGGCGCAGGTCGGCGGGTACAAAGTCTCCGGTCTCAATGATGACCACGTCATCCGGTACCAGTTCTTCTGCGGGTATTTCCTCCACCTGTCCCTCCCGAACCACTTTACACTTGGGAGCACTTAATTTTTTGAGAGCGTCCAGCGATGATTGGGCCTTCTTCTCCTGCGCGGTGCCTATCACGGCGTTAAGGAGGACTATACCCAAAATGACAAAAGTATCAAGCAGCCCTTCATTGTGCAGGACGCCCAATACTCCCGATACGGCGGCAGCAAGTAACAGAATAAGAATCATAAAACTCTTAAACTGTGAGAGAAACATTTGAATGACGGTCCGCGGTTTGGTGGTTTTCAACTGGTTGAGACCGTATAATTGCCTCTTTTTGAGGACTTCTTCCTGTGTTAGGCCGGTGGGTATCAAATAACTGGGTGGTATTAGTTACGTCTGGAGGAAAAAATAGTGATATAGTAAATCAGTGTGGCCAGGGAACTGATAGCGGCTACCACATAAGTATAGGCAGCGGCCTTGAGGGCGTCCTGAGCCTTGGGATAGGTCTGGTAATCCGTGATTCCGGCGCTACTGAGCCAGGCCAGAGCACGTTTGCTGGCGTTGATTTCAACGGGAAGGGTAATGAAACTGAAGAGGGTGGTCAGCGCAAAGAGGATAATGCCCATCAACATCAGCGAAGGAAATACATTCAACAGCAACATTCCTCCCAGCAGTACCCACATTACCCAGTTGGAGGCAAAACTGACTACGGGAACCAGTGTCGACCGCAACTTGAGTGGACCGTATTCGCTGGCGTGTTGCACGGCGTGTCCGCATTCGTGGGCGGCCACGGCAGCTGCCATAATGCTGGTACCCCCATAGACATCCCGGCTTAAGTTGACTGTTTTGGTGGTAGGGTTGAAGTGGTCTGTGAGCGTGCCTTTGGTGGAAGTGACGGTTATGTCATAGATGCCGTTTTCCTGCAGCATTTTTTGGGCTACCTGCGCTCCGGTAAGTCCGGAAGGGAGGGAAATCTTGGAATATTTGCGGTATTTGGATTTGAGCGAAGCCTGCACTATCCAACTGAGCAGGGCTACTCCAATGAATAAAATCCAGTAAATAGAAACAGACGAGGTGGGTCCCATTGCGAATAAATTAAAAATTTATAGATGCGTTAAACCCAACAAAGATAATGCCGTTTGGTATAAGTTGTATATTTGCACGTTAAACCTTTGACTATGAAACCTTATAAGAAATTATTAACTGCCTTTTTGGCATTAAGTGCCGTAATGACCGTATTGTCCTGCAGTACGCGTTACCCTTACCAGACCGTACCCGGTGACCCGCTCAACGCCCGTATCTATACGCTGGACAACGGGTTGAAAGTGTATATGACGGTCAACAAGGACGAGCCCCGCATCCAGACCTACATGGCCGTGCACGTCGGAGCCAAGAACGACCCTGCAGAAACCACCGGTCTGGCCCACTATTTTGAACACCTTATGTTCAAGGGGTCGGAACAGTTCGGAACCCAGAATTATGCGCTGGAACAACCTATGCTGGACCAAATCGAGGCCCTGTTCGAGACGTATCGCACCACCACGGACCCTGTGCAGCGCAAAGCCATCTACCATCAGATAGACAGCGTATCTCTGGAAGCTTCCAAACTGGCTATTCCCAACGAATACGACAAATTGATGGCGGGCATTGGTTCATCGGGAAGTAACGCATGGACCAGCTATGATGAAACCGTCTATACGGAGAACATTCCTTCCAATGAAATAGAAAACTGGGCCAAAATTCAGTCGGACCGTTTTGCCCACAACGTCATCCGCGGATTCCACACAGAGTTGGAAACCGTGTATGAAGAAATGAATATGTCGCTGACCGACGACAGCGAAAAAGCATTTGACAAAATGTTTGAATGTCTGTTTCCCAATCATCCTTACGGGCAACATTCCGTGCTGGGTAAACAAGAACATTTGAAAAATCCGTCCATTATCAACATAAAAAACTATTACCGGCAGTATTATGTGCCCAACAATGTGGCCCTTTGCCTGTCCGGTGATTTTGACCCCGACCAGATGATTCAAATCATTGACAAATACTTTGGATCATGGCAGGCCAATCCGGATAAGCCGGTAATGGAAAAGACGGAAGAAAAACCCATTGAAAGCCCCATATCCGTAGAAGTATTCGGACTGGAAGCAGAGAATGTCACCATGGCTTGGAGAGGCCCCGGCATTTTGTCTTCCGAGGACGGGCTGTTTACTGTAATGTCCAATCTGCTAAGCAACGGTACCGCGGGCATTATGGACCTGGATATTATGCAGCAACAGAAGGCGCTGGATGCGTATGCTATGCAGTATATGCTGGCGGACCGCAGTATGCTGGCGCTTGCGGGAACACCCAAGCAGGGACAGAGTCTGGATGAGCTTAAAGAGTTGCTGTGGCAGTCTCTGGACAAAATCCGCAAAGGCGACTTTGACGCGGAAATGATTACCGCCGTGGCCAATAATTACAAATTGGGACAGATGAGGCAACTGGAACGCAACAGCGGTCGAGCCCAGATGTTTGTGGATGCGTTTATCAACGATATGCCCTGGCAATACGCTCTGGAAAAACAACAGCGTATTGACGCGGTTACCAAAGAAGATGTGGTTGCTTTTGCCAACAAGTATTTCAACGATAACAATTATGTGGTGGTCTACAAGAGACAGGGCATAGACAACTCTGTCAAGAAAATAGAAAAACCGGAAATCACCCCCATCTACACCAATAGAGATACTTCTTCCCAATTTCTGAAAGATATTCTGGCAGCCGATGTAACGCCCATTGAACCGGTTTTCATTGATTACGACAAAGACTTTACAAAGGCCTCTGTTAAAGAAGGGGCTGATCTGGTATACGTGCAGAATACCCAGAATGATTTATTTGATCTGTCCATCATCTATCCCATTGGTAGCCGTTACGACAAAGCTTTTCCCGTGGCATTTGACTACTTGGGCTTTTTGGGGACCTCTGCCCAAACGGCGGCTGACATACAGAAGGCCTTTTTTAAACTGGCTTGCTCTTTCAGTTTCAGTATCAGGGACACGGAATGTGACATTACCCTGAGCGGCCTGTCGGAAAATATGCCTCAGGCCCTGGCTTTGCTAAACTCTCTGCTTACCGATGCTCAATCCGATGCGGGTATGTATAAAGAAATGGTGGACAATGTACTCAAATTGCGTGCGGACAATAAAACCTCGCAGAGTGTAAACTTCTCTCGTTTACAGTCTTTTGCTATTTACGGTCCCGACAACAGTGCCACGCACATACTCTCAAACAGTGAACTGGCTTCAATGAATCCGCAGACCCTGCTGGACAAGGTGAAATCCCTGTCCCAGTATGGCTTTACCGCTTATTACTACGGTCCCGCTCCGGTGGAAACCGTGGTTTCCGTTCTTAATGAAAAATACGCTATGGCTCAGACACTGGTTGAGGCTCCGGAATGCCTGCCTTATACCCCGCGCCTGACGGATGAGAATGTAGTGTACCTGGGGCAGTACGATGCCAACCAGATGTATTACGCCAGCGCCTCGCGCCGTGCAGGCGAAACGTTTGACAAGGTACCCTATGCCCCCATGGCCTTGTACAATGAGTATTTTGGCTCTTCCGCGAATGCCATTGTGTTCCAGGAAATGAGAGAGGCCAGGGGTTTGGCTTATACCGCCCGGGCCAGTTTTGCGGCTCCTGCCTATCAAGGACAGGTGTATGTCTTTTCCAGTATGATTGCCACTCAGAACGACAAAATGGCCCAGGCTATAGAGGCGTTCCACGACATCATCAACAATATGCCTCAATCGGCAAAAGCGTTTAATCTGGCCAAAGAAAGTCTGATTTCAACAATCCGTGCCCAACGCACTCCCCGCAGAAACCTGCTTACCTCTTTTTATAATGCGCAGCGCAGCGGGGTCATGACGGATATGCGCAAAACAGTGTTTGAAGAAGTACCTTTCATGACCATGCAGGATTTGGTGGGTTTCCAGCAACAGTGGATTAAAAATCGTAAGAGTTCTTATGTCATTTTGAGCGATATTAAGGCGCTTGATCTCAAAGAACTGGAAAAATACGGGCGCATTGTAAAGGTATCTTCACAAGAAATGTTTGGCTATTAGTTGAAAAAGTGCATAAAACCGTTTGTTGATAAAATGGGCTGTTTGGTAGATGCAGCGGGTAATCTGATTGAAAAGATGCTTGAGAAAATAAATATTGTTATACCTTTGTGTCAGGATAAATAATGAATGGTTTTTTGAACTAAGAACGTACACAAAAAAGATGCGAAATCTTTTTGAAGGTGGGATATCTATATTCCCGCCTTTTTTATGTAAATTTGCAGAGT
>CAZKPB010000029.1:0-20934 GCA_964554535.1 uncultured Muribaculaceae bacterium
GAAAAGTACAAACAACTTTACGAAAAAAAGTACAAGTTACTCTTGCTTATTACAAAGCCCTGCCGGCCTTTTGTTTGTTTTAGCCTCCCCGCCGAAGGCGGAAGGGATCACCCCCCGGTAATCCCTTGCCCTAAACCCCAACCACCCTCAAACATCACAACTCAACCAGCGTTTTTATCATATCAGCCATAAACAGAGGAATATTCATTAATCCTCCATCTTGTTTCAGGTGCATATGTAACCTGTTGGTGCAAGCGAATCAATGAGTACAACAATAATTTTTTGCATCTAAATAAATTCAAATAACACTTATTGTTTACATATAACTTATTGAATATTATCGCACAATCACGCATATTTTAAATAAGCAGTTTTAGACCTGCTTATTTTTCATCCCTCTATAAACCATAAGATTGCTTAACTTGTTTCAATGTGTTTTCGCCAACAATATATGTATAAATTGCTGACGGGATAAATGTCAGCGCGACTCTGTCCATTTCTTTTCTGCCAGTATTGATTATGCTTGTGACTATAGCTTCGTTCATGGAATTCTTGTCCATAAAATACAACAATGAATCTAGATCCCCGGGATGATCATAATACCTATCAGACCACTTAACCTCGACAGCCCAAGCAGGTTTTTGATGTGCAATATTTAGTCCCACGATGTCCACTTCGCCTTGTTTCTTCGCAGAAATGCGCCAGTTCGCATAATGAATATCGACACCTTGTCTAGGAAACCACTGCGAGAACACAGCTGTCTCTACTGTGTTTCCAATCCCTTCATCATGGTCTCCAATCGGCTGGAATAACGCACAACGTAATGACGGATTAGTTAAATATATCTTGAATTGTGTTTCTCTCTTGTAATGTTTCGCATTGTCGTCAGTTCTGTGCACGACCTTAATCAAAAATGCAGCTTCAAGATAATTTATATATTTTTTCAAGGTGTCTTTGCTTACACCTGATTTTTTTGATAAAGATTCATAAGAGAATTGTTCTGCCGAATGGTATGCAATCATGGTAAACAGCGAGTTCAATTCTTGAACATCACGAATTCCATAGAGATTAGGCAAATCTCGGAGTAACACTTTATCAATAATATCATGACGAATAAATTGTCCTGGGTTTTCTCTGATCTTTTCCGAAAAGACAACTTCTGGATACCCACCATAGTTTATGTAGTCAATGAATAAATCATTAAGTTTTGCAAGGTCAACGGCGTTATAACTATCAACGTGTTCTTCTTTCCATTTAATCTGTGTCGGAATCATCAAGTTTGAATATTTCTTCAGATGGATATATTCGTAGAAAGTAAGCGGAGGCAGACTAAAATCGGTAAACCTGCCAGCACCACTTTCATCACTTTTCTTTTTTAACTCAGCGGCAGCTGAACCAGAAGCTATGAATTTCACATTCGGATAGGTGTCAACTAATGATTTGAGCTCAACTTCCCAATCCTTTATGTATTGTATCTCGTCATAGAATACATACATTTTATCTTTTAACTGATTCTTTCCTAATACCCTGCAAGATAACGCAAATAGTTCTTCCAATAGGATTTTATTGTATATTGGAGTCTCAACAGATATGTATATGATGTTTTGAGAAGAAACGCCTTCCTGTATTAACTTTTGTATCGCGTGATACAACATGACTGTTTTGCCAACACGTCTTGGCCCCATCAATATAGTAGCCCTGCGAACATTAGTATCTTTCACAAGTGGATAAAAGATATCTAAATACAACCTTGGAGACATGATTGAATAGAACTCAGATATCTTTCCTTCAAGCCACCATGGGTTATCAATGCTTAATCTGCCAACTATTTGCTTTTCTAATTGAGGAGTATATTCCATATATTATAACGATTAATTTCATTGTAAATATAACATAATTTTGTAAATAAGTAGATAATTTTATGCTTATTTGTTCAAATATCTCCAAATAAACATAAAGTTATATTAAAAAACAGATTTGATGCTATCTCACTATTCTCAATTAACTTGATTACGCTAACTCTGAATTTTCTCATTATCTCAACAGGCATTGTACTGATATAGTGTTGTTAAAAGAAGAAATCAAGAATATCGTAGTTTCTTTCTATAGATATCAATTTGTTTGATCGCCCCCGGTAATCCCTTGGCCAAAAACCAACCAACCAACCAACCACCCTCAAACATCACAACTCAATCAGCGTTTTTGTCATATCGGCCATAAACAGAGGAATATTCATTAATTCTCCATCTTGTTTCAGGTTTTCGGAATTATATCATTGTCAGTCTGAAGAGTAAAATCGACTTCGGCTCTGTTTTGTAAAATCCAAATAGATTTACTGAATGTTGGCAAATTATCAGTTCAAAAGTTGCAGGCGGTTGTAGAAATTATCCTTATAAGAATCAGAAATGGGAATGTATACCTTACCGAATACAATGCGGTTGCGTTCAATGGTTTTTACCTTATCCATATTCACAATAAACGAGCGGTGGACCCGCACAAAATGACGGGCCGGCAAGGATTCTTCCATAGCTTTGAGACTCAGCAGGGTGAGAACCGGGTCGCTGTCCTGCAAGTGAATTTTAAGGTAGTCGCCCACCACTTCCACATAGATGATGTCCGCCGTATGGACAAGTATCTGGTGGTAATCGGATTTGACGGTAAGGGTGCGGTGGGTGTCTGCGGGCTGCGTTGCGGCGGCTGAACCTGCCGAGGGGTGTTGTGCGGCAGCGCGCAGCGTCTGCACCCATTTGCAGGCCTTGGTGGCGGCCGCAAGAAACTCGGCATAACTGAAGGGTTTGAGCAGGTAGTCCAGGGCGTTGACCTTGTAGCCCTCCAGGGCATACTGCTCAAAGGCGGTGGTGAAGATGACGGCGCAGTGTTCCACCAGCCGGGACACTTCCAGACCGCTCAGTTGGGGCATCTGGATGTCCATAAAGACTACATCAATGCCTCCCTGCTGCAGGCGGGAGAGGGCGTCTATGCCGCTGTGCATTTTTCCCTCCAGCTTGAGAAACGGTGTGCGTGACACATAATCTTCAATCAGATCAAGCGCCAGAGGCTCGTCGTCTACTATGAGGCAGGTGAGGGGTTCCATGGCCGGGTGGAAGTTAGGGTGAGAATTAGCTGGGTGGTGTAAGTATTGTCCTCTATGAACTGAGAGTACAGATAGTGGCCGGGGTAGAGCAAATCCAGCCGGCGCTGCAGGTTTTCAATACCTATGCCCGACCCGCTGAGGTCCCGGTTATCTTTTGGGAAATAACTGTTGTCTATGCGGCATTTGAGCACGTCGTGGTCCAAAGACAAATGTATTGAAATGAAGGAAGGGGCCGTCTGGGAGATACCGTGCTTGAAGGCGTTTTCCACCAGGGAGATGAAGAGCAGCGGGGCCACGGTGCGGCCGGCTGCAGCCTCTATTGGGGGCAGATCCACGGTCAGGGTCACGTTGTCGGCCAGACGCAGGGACATCAATTGGATGTAATTGCGGGTGAATTCTATTTCTTTTTCAAGAGGCACCTGCTCCTGATTTTCATCGTACAATACAAAACGCAGGGTTTTGCTGAGGCTCAGCACGGCATCCTGTGCTTTATCCGCGTCCACACGCATCAGGGAATAGATGTTGTTGAGGGTGTTGAACAGAAAATGGGGGTTCAACTGGCTCTTGAGGTTCTTGATCTCGGCCTGGGTGGCCACCACCTGCACCTTGGCTTTTTCCCGCTCGGAGCGTTGCCATTCCAGGGTCATTCTTATGGCCACGGCCATGGAGATGGTAAGACCCATAAACAGAATGTCCCGGGCAAACAGGAACCCGTGCAGGGGCGGCGGCATAAAACGGCCACCGGGGATGTGCAGGAGATGGCTCATGTAGTAATTGTGCCATCCGTACAGAAGGGTGCACATAAGGATGATGCACAGGATGTTGATGGCAAAAAACGTGATCCATTTGCGGCGGGAAAGGTAACTCTTTATGAGCCACAGGTAGTTGACATAGAAGGTGACCATATAGGTGAGCGTGCTTACGCAGAAGCCCAGGTAGCGGTACAGGGTCATGGTCTCGTTGCGCGGGGTCATGAAAAAGGGGAAACAGAAGATGAGGACCCAGGCCAGGATGTTTATGGCGACAAAGGCAAATCTGCTTCGGGATTCGGTAGGACTATCCATGTGACTCATAGAGTTCAAAGTTAATAATTTATTCGTAACGGATGGCGTCAATGGGGTTTAAGTTGGAGGCTTTTTTTGCGGGGTACCAGCCGAAGAACATGCCTATTACAGTGCAGACCGCAAAGGACAGGATTACCGAGTAGGCCTGTACCACGGTGGGCCAGCCGGCAATCATCCGGATTACCCAAGAGGCCCCCACGCCCAGCAGCACGCCAATGATTCCTCCCGCCACACTGATAATGACGGCTTCAATAAGAAACTGCATCAGGATGTGGCGTCCCATAGCCCCTATGGACATACGCAATCCAATCTCACGGGTACGTTCGGTAACCGACACGTACATGATGTTCATAATCCCGATGCCCCCCACCAGCAGGGAGATGCCGGCAATACAGCCCAGCAGCACGGTCATCATTTCCATCACGGAAGACATGGTTTCCATCATTTCCTGTTGGGACCGCACGTTGAAGTCGTTTATCTGTCCTATCTTGATGTTATGGTTGGTCTGCAGGATTTCCGTGATTTCTTTTATGGCTTGGTCAGAGTATTCTTCAGAAAGGGCCGAGCAGGTGATGCCCTGCAGGTAGGTAATGGCCAGGATGCGTTTTTGAACGGTGGTATAGGGGGCCAGTATGAGGTCGTCCTGGTCCATACCCATGGAATTGTATCCTTTGGGTGAGAGCACGCCGACAATCTTTACGGGGATTTGTCCAAAGCGGATGGTTTTGCCCAGCGGGTCTTCTCCTTTGGTGAAAAGGTTGTCCACCACGGTCTGCCCCACCACACATACCTTGGCGGCTTTATGTATGTCACTTTCCGTAAACATGGCGCCCTCTTTGAGTTGGTAGCCGCGGATGTCAATGTATTGGTCGTTGACCCCGTATAGGGTGGTGGGCGAGTTGTTGGCCCCGTTGATGACCTGCCCGCTTGCGTTTACGGTGGGGGTGATTTTGTCCACGTAATTGCTTTCCCTTACCAGGGCTTCATAGTCGGACAATTTAAGTGTCTGCATGTCAGAAGCACTCTGGCGTACCCCGCCAAAACGGCCGTTTCCGGGCTCTATCATAATCATGTTGGACCCCATAGAGCCGATTTCGTCCTTGATGCTCTGCTTGGAGCCGGCTCCTATGGCTAACATGGAAATGACCGAGGCCACCCCGATGATGATGCCCAGCATGGTCAGAAAGGCCCGCATTCGGTTGTTGGCCAGCGCGCGAAATGCTATTTGAAACAAATTTTTGTAATTCATTAGATAATCTCCTATTCTTCAATGGGAAGCATGGCCAATGTGGCCGCTGCGGATTTGATGTTGGGGTTGACGGTGTCGTCCGTGATGCGGCCGTCTCTCAAGGTGATGTTGCGGCTGCTGTAAGACGAGATCTCCTGGTTGTGGGTCACAAAGAGGATGGTGCGTCCCTGACGGTGCAGGTCCTGCAACAGGGTCAGAATTTCAAAAGAGGTGCGGGTGTCCAGGTTACCGGTGGCTTCGTCGGCCAGGATGATGACCGGGTCGTTGACTAAGGCGCGGGCAATGGCTACCCGTTGTTGCTGGCCGCCGGAAATCTGGTTGGAACGGTGGTTGAGCCGGTCGGCCAGGCCCACGGCTTCCAGGGCGGCGACGGCCTTTTGACGTCGTTGGGCGGTTCCCACGTTTTTGTTATACAACAGGGGAAGTTCCACGTTTTCAATGGCGGTGGTCTTTGGCAGCAGATTGTAAGACTGGAAAATAAATCCTATTTTACGGTTGCGCAACGTGGCGCGGTTGTTGGGACTGATATTCTTTACGGAAACACCGTCCAGAAAGTAATCTCCCCCGCTGGCAATATCCAGGCAACCCAGAATGTTCAGCAGGGTGGATTTGCCAGACCCGCTGGTGCCCATGATGGTCACGAATTCTCCACGGGTGATGGCAAACGATATCCCGCGCAGGGCGTGTACCGTTTCTTCGCCAACGGTAAAGTCACGTTTGAGGTTTTCCACTTTGATGATTTGGTCCATGGCAGTAAGTGTTATTTTGTACGGATGTTATTGCCGCCGTCGGGACGGGGAGGCATAAACGGACTGGCAGCGCCCGAACCGGCTCCCGACATGCCTGCCGGCATAGCGCCGCTGAGGGCCTTCATTTGCTTGACATCCATGCGAAGCCCGGTGACTACCTTATCCCCCGCCTGCAGACCGGAAGTCACTTCGGTGAATACCCCATCACTCACGCCGGTGGTGATTTCTCTGGGAGTCAGGGTGCTGTCGGCGTTCATAATCCAGACGCATTTTTGAGGAACGGTCCCCGTATAGTTTTCCGGAGTAAAACGCAGGGCACGTACCGGAACGGCCAGAATGTTCTGTTTATCAAGGATGTAGATGGATACGCTGGCGGTGAGTCCGGGTTTCAGCTTCAGGTCGGGATTGGGGGCGTTGATGACCACTTCGTAGGTAACCACGTTGGAAGTGGTGGTGGCCAGCAGGCGCACCTGGATGACCGAGCCTTCAAACACGTCGTCCGGGTAGGCGTCCACCGAGAAGGTGACGCGCTGTCCTTTCTGCACTTGGCCGATGTCGGCCTCGTCTACATTGGCAATTACCTGCATTTCACGCAAGTCCTGCGCAATGGTGAACAGGGTGGGGGTGCTGAACCCGGCGGCCACGGTCTGGCCTTCATCTACAGCACGCGAGAGCACCACACCGTTGATAGGCGAGTAGATCCACGTGTAACCCAGATTCTTTTGGGATTTTTGGTAGTTGGACTCGGCCTGGGTAAGGGCGTATTTTGCGCGCGAGTAGGAGTACTGTGCTTCGTCAAAGGCCGACTGGCTTATGAGATCCTTGTCGTACAGGCCTTTCAGACGGTCGTAGTTGAGTTGCTGATAGTCAAACTCGGCCCGACTGGCTTCCAAATTGGCCTTGGACGATTCCACGTCGGCCAGGAGTACGGAGCGGTCAATCTCGGCAATTAGTTGGCCTTGTTTTACTTCCGAGTTGTAATCTACGTAAATCTTGTCAATGATGCCGCTGACCTGCGTGCCCACTTCCACTTGGGTAATGGGTTCCACGGTGCCGGTGGCGGTGACCGAATTGCTGATGGAGGTGGGTTGGATGGGGGCGGCGTCGTATTCCAAAGAGCCGGTTTGGTTGTGGCAGGCGCTTAACGCCGCGCACAGGCACAAAAGAACAATTGCTTTTTTCATAATATGTAATGTTTATTATTATAACGAGATGGGATGATTCTGGTAAATTTCAAGCAGTTGGAGCGCCAGCACGGCTTGGAATTTGGCCTGCAGCTGGCTGCTGAGGGCGTTGCGGTAGTTGTTTTCTTCGGTGATCAGTTCAATAGTATTTTTCAATCCGGCGTGGAATTGCTCTGTGACAATTTCCAGGCTCACGGTGGCGGCTTCCAGCTGCTGATTGGCCGACAGGTACTGACTTTGGGCGGCGGTGGCGTCGTTGTGCAGTTGTTCTATGGTGCTGAGCAGTTGTTTGCGGGTGCTCTGGTCCTGCAACTGGGCGTTGGTGTTTTGCAGTTTGGCTCGGCTAACATTGGAGCGTACCTGCTTGCCGCTGAAGATGGGGATGCTCAGGGACAGGCCCACGTTCTCGTTTAGTTTGGTGCCCAGTTGCTCAAAATAGGAGGTTCCCGAGACACTGTTGGTTCCCGTGTTCATGCCGGCACTGGCCGAGATGGTAGGTGCGTAACCGGCCTTGGCAATGTCTACTGCCAGTTGTGCCGACTCCAGGCTCAGGGCGCTGCTTTTCATCTGCGGCAGTTCTTCCAGAGCGGTTTGGTACACCAGGTCCAGCGCCGGCACGGGGCTGAGCACGGTGTATTGGTCAATGACGGGGAATTCCACATTCATTTCATCTTCCGGGTTCAGTTCGAGCAGTTGCTTGAGTTGCAGGCGGGCACTTTCCACCGCGTTTTGTGAAGTGGTGATCTGGTAACGGTCCGCGGCGGCCTGGGATTGCAGCTGAGCAAGGTCTCCCTTGGAGATAGAGCCGGCTTTCAGCATCTCTTCTCCGCGTTCCAGACTTTTTTGAGAAAGTTGGACGGCTTGCGTGGCAATGTCCAGGGCTTCTTTGGCATAGAGCAGCTGCAGGTAGGCCTGGGTGACGGCTATTTCAATGTCCATTTGACTTTGTTCTATATCGTAACGGGCGGCCTGGTTCTGTACTGTTTCTTGCTTTATGGTGTTGTTGATTTTGCCTCCGGCATAGAGGGTGACACCGGTGTTGAGGCCGTAATTATCAGAATAGGAAGTCTTGCCGGACTGTTCCATAAAGTCATTGTAGGTAGTGGTGTTTTGAAAGGACACTCCAAAATTGGAGGAGAAGTTGAGGGTGGGGAAGCGGCTTGCTTTGGCCTGTTCCAGTTCCACATCGGCCAGTTGACTGCTTACCTGCTGGGTCTGCACCTGGATGTTGTGTTCGCGGGCGTAGGCAATGCACTGGTTAAGGGTCCATACGTCGGGTTTTTCTGTGTCGCGGGCTTGTGCAGGTGTGATGGCAATCAAAATGCCAAGCAGACAGGCGGCCAGCGGAGTAAGGTGATGTTTCATAGTGGTTGATTTTGAATACGGTGGCAAATGTATTTTTGAAAAGGAGGGGGTGCAAAAAGTTTCGGTATAGGGTGCTTTTTTGACGGAGAATGACTGTTTTTTGCGGGTGTTACTATGAAACTTACAGGAAGAAGAACCGGCAGTAATGTGGAAGACAGACGGTCACAGGGTGGCCGCTCAGGCAGAACAACGGGCTTGAGCCTTGGAAAAATTATTATTGTGGGTGGAGGGACAACGGAAGAATATGTGCCTACGGCCCGGGACGAGCAGCTGGCTACATTTGCCTCGCAGATTCTAGCGGGGACTGAAGACGTGTGGAGTTTGTTGTTTGCGCAGATGGGCCGGACATACCTGCCGATGTGATTGCGCACGAGGTGGGACACCACGTGCAGTATTTGTTTGTGACGATCGTTTGCAGAAGCAGACTCAGGGTCGTGCGGTACCCGATTCGTTTACCCACGGGACTTCCGCCCAGCGCAACGTGTGGCTCAATAAGGGACTCCGGACGGGAGACCTCGAGGCGGGGGATACGTTTTCTATGTCTTACGGCAGGCTGTAAACCGCTTGTTTGCTTCGTGTCATTTGCCGTATTGGCAGATGATGGCGTAGGTCAGTGAGGCCACTCCTGTGGCAAAAGTTTTTTCAAATTCGGGATGGAAGGTGCTGCTGTGCAGTTCTCCGGAAATAACATCGGGTCCGATGCTGGCGCCCAGCCAAAGCAGGGTGGTGGGGGCGGGCTCTTCACTGTTATGCAGGCGGGCCATCTCGGGGCCGTATAAGGCAAAATCTTCCGATATCATCTTTAGACCGACCTCGGCCACCTGATTTTCTCCCAACAATTCTTTCAGGGACGTAACGACCTCCCGGGTTAACTGCGGTTGATTGATTACGGGGGGTAATTGGGCCAGGCGTGTTACTCTGGGCAGTTGTGGGGCGGTGAACCCTTGGGCCGTGGCAAGGCAGATCTGGCGGAGGCGTTTTTCAATCTGTTCGCCCACCGCATGGTCAAAAAAGCGGGCGGTCAGTTGCAGGTCCACCTCGTCGGGAATGAAGTTGGGACGGCTGCCGCCATGGATGGAACCTACGGTGAGGATGGCGCACTCGGTGGTCGGCACGTTGCGGGAGAGGATGGTTTGAAATTCCAGGATGGCGCCGACGGTCATAATGATGGGGTCAACGTATTTGTGGGGGAAGGCGCCGTGTCCGCCCTTGCCAAAGAATGTGATTTTGAAGTCTTTGCAGCCTGCCATGGCGGGGCCGCTGTGGTAGGCCATTGTGCCGGAGGGGCTGTCGGGATTGACGTGCAGGGCTAGGGCAATATCCGGCACGGGAAAACGGGCGAACAAGCCGTCTTCAAGCATTCCTTTGGCGCCCGTGCCCATTTCTTCGGAGGGCTGGCAGACCGCCATAAGGGTCCCTTTCCAGGCGGCTTTGTGGGTGACCAATGCGGCCACCGTACCCAGAAGCACCGTGGAATGCATATCGTGTCCGCAAGCGTGCATTACCGGAGTAGCCACTCCGTCCACCAATACGGTTTTGGTGCTGGCGTAAGGCAGACCGGTGGTTTCTTTTACCGGCACGGCGTCCATATCGGCCCGTAGCATCACGGTGGGGCCTTCTCCGTTGCGGAAGAGGGCTACTACCCCGTAGCCGCCCACGTTTGTGGTGACCTCCAGCCCCAGTGCCTGCAGTTGATTGGCCATCAACTGCGACGTCTCCCGTTCGCTGCCGCTGAGTTCGGGATTGGAGTGCAGGGTTTTATAAATTTCAAAATAGGCGGGTATTTCTTCCTGCACCGTTTTCTTTACGGCCTCTATCAGTGTCGCTTGCCGCCGCGCGCTCCGCTTTTGTGCGGTGGCCGGGGCGGCCAACAACATACATAGTAAAATGAGAGTGATTGTTTTCATAATGATGTATTTTATAAAGGTGAGAAAATGGGGGAAAAGCTATGTGATACAGTTAGTTCATCAACATCTTGAGGTCTTCGTCTACTGTGGTAATCCCGGCAATCCCAAACTTATCCACCAGCACTTTGGCTACGGCCGGGGAGAGAAATCCGGGTAACGTGGGTCCCAGGTGAATATTCTTGACCCCGAGGGACAACAGGGCCAGCAACACCAGAACGGCCTTCTGCTCGTACCAGGAAATGTTGTACACAATGGGTAACTTATTGACATCGTCCAGGCCGAATACCTCTTTTAGCTTCAGGGCAATCCTAACCAGCGAATAACTGTCGTTGCACTGACCGGCATCCAACACCCGCGGAATCCCGCCGATATCTCCTAAAGGCAACTTGAGGTAACGATACTTGGCGCAACCCGCCGTAAGAATCACCGTGTCATCGGGCAACTTGGAAGCAAACTCGGTATAATACCCCCTCTCACGCATACGCCCGTCGCAACCTGCCATCACCACAAACTTGCGTATAGCCCCACTCTTGACCGCATCCACCACCTTGTCGGCCAACGCAAACACCTGAGAATGGGCAAAACCGCCCACAATCTGACCCGATTCAATTTCAACCGGAGGGGCACACTTGCGTGCCATGGCAATCAACGCACTGAAATCCTTATGTCCGCCTGCGGGACGGTCTCCTATATGCGGAAAACCGGGATAACCTGTGGCACCGGTGGTAAATACCCGCTTGCTGTACGAGGCGTTATCCAAAGGGGGCACCACACAATTGGTGGTAAACAGAAATACCCCGTTGAACGTTTCAAACTCCTCTTTCTGCCGCCACCAGGCATTCCCGTAATTTCCGGCAAAATGCGGATACTGCTTGAAGAAAGGATAATAATGCGCCGGCAACATCTCACTGTGCGTATACACATCTATGCCGGTATTGCGCGTCTGCTCCAGCAAATCCTCCAAATCACGCAAATCGTGGCCCGAGATCAGAATTCCCGGATTCTTGCGTACCCCTATATCCACTTTAGTAATCTCCGGATGGCCGTAAGTTCCCGTATTGGCACTGTCCAGCAAAGCCATGGTTCTTACCCCCGTTTCACCCGTCTTCAACACCAGCGCCACCAGGCGATCCACGTCCATATCCTGCGTGATATCCACCAGCGCCTGCTGCATAAAAGCATAAATGTCGGGATCTTCATATCCCAGATTGGCTGCGTGCTCGGCATAGGCTGCCATCCCCTTCAGACCGTAGGTGACCATCTGGCGCAGACTGCGGATATTCGGGTCCGGCGTAAACATTACGCCCACCTCTTTGGCTTTGCGCTCCAATTCATCCTGGGCGGTGCCGGTCCACGTGGTGCAGTCGCAACGCGTGCAAGAGGGCAGGGGGATGCTGTGCGTGCTCATTGCCTCGGCCAACTCCTTGCGCAACTTCTGGGCCTCAATGACTTGCTTTACAAAACGCTCCTTGTCAAAGTTGGCGTTGGTGATGGTCATGAACAAGGATTCCATTACAAAACGATTGACCACGGAAGGTACTTCCAGACCGGCCTCACGCATTTTAACCGTGTGGTGAGAGATGCCCTTGAGCAGGAAAATCAACAAATCCTGCAGTTCGGCTACGGGGGCGCTCTTTCCGCAAACTCCTCTTACAGTACAGCCCATATTGCGGGCGGTTTCCTGACATTGATAACAAAACATAACTTATAATTTATATTGTTTTTTGTACAAATCAAAGTTACATTTTGGCCCGCGCGCAAAGCGTAACAATTGTTACAAGGGGTTCAAAAATTGCTATATTTGTAAAAACCATTCATTATGGAAGAAAGATCCCACGTATTCTCTTCATTCTTTTGTACGGATTGCACACATTGCACCGTTAACTATACCGTCAAAACCTATGTCCGCGGCCAATACATTGCCTACCAGGGAGATTGGGTGGCCCATTTTTACATGCTCTCCAAAGGGCGGGTTAAAACCCAGATAGTGGGCGAGTCGGGGGTGGTGATGCCTATGGAAGAAATGACGGCGCCTTATCCGCTGGCAGTGGCCTTTCTGTTTGCAGACAACAACAGCTTCCCCGTGGATGTGATAGCACTGGAAGACTGTCAGGTGCTGCTGATCAAAAAAGAAGAAGTGGAAAAACAAATGGCGCGTTGCCCCGGGTTTATGCACGGCTACCTGGCCTTTGTGGCCAACCATATGCAGTATCTGTCGCACCGACTCAAGGTGTTTGCCCATAAAGGCATTACTTCCAGACTGGTTTATTACATCCTGTCAAAAAGCAGCCGGGAAGAAATGGCACAGGGAGTGTTTACCCTGGGTCGCAGCGTGGCTTCTCTGGCTGCCTATATGGGGGTGGAAAGGCCCTCTCTTTCCCGTGCCTTGGGGGATCTGGAACGCGAAGGGGTGCTGACTTTTGATTCAGCGACGGGGAAAGGGAGAATTTTGGATTTTATACGCTTCAGAGTGTTGCTTGGATGAAATTTTAGCACCGGCTTGTGAAAATCCGTATTGTGAACGGCCCCTGCTTAGGGGGCTCATTTTGGTCTGGTAAGCGGATTTTTGTTATCTTTGTCGCAAATAGGTCAATATTATGGTAACTGTAAAAGACGCACTTGAAATTCTTATATATGCCGAGGCGCACGGCATTCCCCTGCAGATAGGCGGTGGTTGGAGCGTGGATGCCCTGTTGGGTGAACAGACCCGTCCGCACAATGACATTGACCTGTTTCTGGAAAAACGTTACATGCCACGCTATGAAGAGTTGCTCAAGTCCCGCGGGTTTGAGCGGGTTACGGTACAGGCCGCCCCGTCTTTCCTTGTCACCTTTCAGGATGCCAAAGGTCGTCTGATAGATCTTTACTTGTTTGAATACGGTCCGGAGAGCGTTTATTGCATTGGTGACACCACCTTCCCGTCCACCGCCTTCAGCGCCCGGGGGGAAATCGGCGGCAAGGCCGTCCGTTGCGTTCCGGCACAAGACATGGTGGACTATCTTACCCAAGTGGGGGTCAACCGTAAAACCTGGCACGACGTGCGCACCTTGTGCGATCGTTTTGACCTGGCCCTGCCCTTTGATTTCAGACCGGACTAACCGGCGTTTTTAAAATACGCCCAAAATATTTTCTATGAAAAATGCAATCTTATCTTTTCCGCTTCCTGCCAACGAACCGGTAAAGACTTACCTCAAAGGTTCTCCGGAAAGGACCTCCCTTGAGGCCGAACTCCAAAGACAGAGCCAAACCGTAGTGGACATTCCTTTGATTATCGGAGGCAAGGAAGTCCGCACCGGAAACATTGGTTATGTTGTAATGCCTCACGACCACAAACACATACTGGCCACCTACCATAAAGCCGGTGAAAAAGAAGTTAAAATGGCCATTGACGCCGCCATGCAGGCCCACAAGGAGTGGGCCGACCTTGACTGGACCGTCCGTGCTTCCATTATGCTTAAAATTGCCGAGTTGCTTGCCGGCAAGTACCGCTCCGTAATCAACGCCGCCTGCATGCTGGGCCAGAGCAAAAACATCTTCCAGGCAGAAATTGACTCGGCCTGTGAGACCATAGACTTTTTCCGCTACAACGTATCGTACGCCTCCAAAATTTACGGTTTCCAGCCCAAGAGTGCTCCCGGACAGATTAACAGCGTGGAATACAGACCTCTGGAAGGTTTTGTATTTGCTTTAAGTCCCTTTAACTTCACTTCCATTGCTTCAAACCTTACTATGTCTCCGGTACTGATGGGCAACACCACCGTCTGGAAGGCTTCTACCACCGCCATCCTCTCCAATTACTACCTGATGAAGGTATATGAAGAGGCAGGTCTCCCCGCCGGAGTAGTCAACTTCCTGTGCGGCAGCGGGGCTCTCATTGGCAAAACCATCTTTGAATCCAAAGACCTGGCCGGTGTCCACTTTACGGGTTCGTGCGCCACATTCAATACCTTGTGGAAACAGGTCGGGGAAAACCTGGGCCATTACAAAGCTTATCCTCGTCTGGTGGGAGAAACCGGAGGCAAGGACTTTATTTTTGTACATCCCAGTGCCGCCACTCAGGTTGCGGAAGTGGCCAATGCGGCGTATTGCGGGGCTTTTGAATATCAGGGGCAGAAATGTTCTGCGGCCAGCCGCATGTACATTCCCTCGTCCCTTTGGCCCGATGTGCTGGAACAGATGAAAGTCATTGACGCCAAAGTGAAGATGGGCGATGTCTGTGACCCGTCCAACTTCATCAACGCCGTGATTGACGGCACCTCGTTCAAGAACATTGTCTCCTATATAGAATATGCCAGACAGTCTCCGGATGCAGAGATTGTGCTGGGTGGCCAATACGACGACCGCGTGGGCTATTTTGTACGCCCCACCGTAATTTGCACAAGCAATCCCCATTTCAAATCCCTGGAAGAGGAAATTTTTGGTCCCGTGCTGACCGTATACGTATATCCCGATTCCGACGTGGAACAAGCGGTAGCCCTGTGTGACACCACTTCTCCCTACGGACTTACCGGTGGTGTATTTGGCCGAGACCGCGTGGCCGTACAAAAAATTGCCGACGCATTACGTTATGCAGCCGGCAACTTCTATATCAATGACAAACCCACCGGAGCGGTGGTAGGAATGCAGCCTTTTGGCGGAGCCCGTTCTTCCGGTACGGATGATAAGGCGGGAGGGGAATTCAATCTTATCCGCTGGTCCATTCCGCGTGCCATCAAGGAAACCCTGGTGACGGCCGTGGATTACCGCTATGCCTATATGAAGGAAGATTAATACACCAGAACGTCTCCGTTGGCAAACACGCAGGCGCAGTGTCCTTCATTGAGCGTAATAACCTGCATATCTTTGCCTTGCCGGTTAACCGTGTATATATGTTCCGGGCTTTGTTTAAATATGACAAGTCCGGAATTTTTATTTAAGGTGTCGTTGTACTGCTTTTGTCAGGTATAGTCTACTTTCTCTAGCGCTTCTGACCAAGCGCGTAGGTGCAAGTGGCGTATTTTTCATGCCCGCGTAAAAAATACCTACATTTGTTTGAATCAATTACCTGAACCACCCGTATGAAAACAAAAAAGTTTCCGGATACTTATTTAATCATCTTTGCCATTATCTTGCTCTGTGCCGTGGCTACTTGGTTTGTCCCCGGCGGGGAATACGTGACGACGGATGACGGTAGCGTTACCTACAGGGAACTTCCCGCGCAGCCCCAGACCTGGCAGGTGTTTTCAACTTTTTTTACAGGCTTTGTTAAACAGGCCGGGATTGTTGTTTTTGTACTGGTGATAGGCGGGGCTTTCTGGATTGTCAACTTGTCCAAGGCGGTGGATGTGGGTGTCCTGTCTTTTTTGGACCGGGCCAAAAAACTGGAGAAGCACAGGCTACTGAAGAAGATAGGCGTGCACAACGTGATCATGGTGCTGATAATGTTGTTGTTCTCCCTGTTTGGCGCCGTGTTTGGGATGAGCGAGGAATGCATTGCTTTTGTGGTGATTCTGGTGCCGCTGGCCATCTCTATGGGCTATGACTCCATAGTGGGGGTGTGTCTGGTGTATGTGGCCGCGCACGTGGGCTTTTCCGGAGCCTTTTTGAATCCGTTTACGGTGGGTATAGCGCAGGATTTGGCCGGGTTGCCGTTGTTCAGCGGCATGGAATACCGTTTTGTCTGCTGGTGTGTGCTCAACCTGCTGCTGATTACGTTTGTACTGTTGTATGCCGCGCGCGTAAAGAAAAATCCCCGCTCTTCCATAATGTACGAGGCCGATGAGAGCTGGCGCCGCCAGGTGGCCGAGACTACTCAAAAAACGGAGTACTACAAGAACAAGTCTTCGTGGGTGTCGTTTGCCTTGTGTGTGACGGCCATTGCGGTGTTTACCATACGGTACGGCAAAGATTGTGCGGTTACGCTGGGGGCCTCGCGCTTTGAAGTGCCCTGGCTGCTGCCGGCCGTCGCCGTACTGTTTGCCCTCTTTGGTATACCGGCGTTAAGGCGCTCGGTACATTTTTACGTGTTGTCGCTGTTGTGTTTCACCATAGTTTACCTTATCATCGGGGTGCTGGGCTTCGGGTGGTATCTTCCGGAAATTTCCGGGCTGTTTCTGGCGTTGGCCGTTGCCAGCGGCATAGCGGTGGGAATGTCGGGCAATCAGATAGTGAAGGAATTTCTTTCCGGGGCCCGTGATATTCTCTCGGCCGCACTGGTGATTGGGCTGGCAGCCGGAATTATTGTGATACTACAGGAAGGCAGGATAATGGACACGTTGTTGCACTCGCTGGCCGGTGCCTTGGGCAACTCGGGCAGGGCGGCCGCTCTGGGAATGATGTACGGCATTCAGACACTTATCAATCTGGTGATTCCCTCGGCCACAGCCAAGGCGGCCATCACTATGCCCATTATGGCGCCGTTTGCCGATATTATTGGGCTCTCCCGGCAGGCTACCGTGTTGGCGTTCCAGTTTGGAGACGGATTTACCAATATGATCACCCCTACTTCGGGCGTGCTGATTGCCGTGCTGGGACTGGCGCGTATCCCTTATGCCGTCTGGGCCAAATGGGTCTGGAAATTTATTCTGGCGCTGATTGTGCTGGGACTTTTGCTGCTGTTGCCCACTGTAATGTTTCCGCTCCCCGGATTTTGATTTGAAATACCTAAGCCTCCCTATATTAATTAATCTACATTTTGTCACATTTATGAAAAAAATTTCCGCGCCATTCCCAAGCCCGACTCCAGAGCGCTTGCCGGACTTTCAATGGGCGGGGGTCACACCATTACCGCCACACAACTCTTCCCCGGAACGTTCAGTTACATCTGCCCGCTTAGTATGGGTATCAATGAGAACCAGCAAGGCGTGGATGAAGGATTGCAAGGCATCAAGAAGGCCGGTTACAAATTGTACTGGATTGGATGCGGCGACGCCGACTTTACCTACAATGGCGCCTGCCTGCTGGACAAAGCCTTGACTCGTAACGGCCTGGAACATACGTTTTTTGTATCCGATGGCGGCCACACCTGGTCCAATTGGCGTAAATATCTGAATACCTTTGGTCAATTGCTGTTCAAGTAGTATTGACGGTAACTTTAAACGGCCGGGTGTTTCGTTGAATGCTGCATTAACGGTGGCCAACATCGGCTACCTTAAGGTAAAAGTAATAGGATGTTTTCTTGTAAAAAAGTCATAATTGTATCTTTGAAGTATGAAAACTCGTATAATCAGCTGTATGTTATGCTGCCTGCTGGCTGCATTCACCCTGCCTGCCCTGCGGGCGGCGGACCCTTTTGTCAATCAAGCCTCCGGTGGGTTTACCTGGATTGGACAGGGACAGGCCGTTCCCATTCTGGCAGACATGGCCGAGGACCCCGGCGTGCTACGGGCCATTGAGTCGTTGCGTCTTGATGCCGTGGCGGTGACCGGTGTAACAGTCCCATTATGGGATTTGGATTGGGAAGACCACGCCCTGCTACCGGCTACCGGATCGCGCACCGTGTTGCTGATTGGCACCCTGGAGCACAACCGTTGGATTAAAGAACTGGCTTCATTGGGCCTTTTGGATGCCAAACAGCTGGAAGGCTGTACTGAAAAATACCTGCTCACCACCATAGAATACCCGTTTGAAGGCGTAGACCAAGCCGTAGTCATTGCCGGAAGCGACAAGCGCGGAGCCATCTACGGAATCTACGAACTCAGCAATCAGATGGGGGTCTCTCCCTGGTATTACTGGGCCGACGTGCCGCCCCGCAAAACAGACCGGGTGATTATTGCCCCGGGTACGTATACCGACGGCGAGCCCGCCGTCCGTTACCGCGGCATTTTCCTTAACGACGAGTGGCCGGCGCTGGGCAACTGGGCCACCGAAACGTTTGGCGGCCTGAACAGCAAATTCTATGAAAAAGTGTTTGAGCTGGTGCTCAGGCTTAAGGGAAACTTCATGTGGCCCGCTATGTGGAACAGCGCCTTTTACGATGACGACCCGCTCAACGGCCCGCTGGCCAATGAAATGGGAGTGGTGATGGGTACTTCGCACCACGAACCCATGGGTCAGGCCCAGCAGGACTGGAAGCGCCGCGGGACGGGAGAATGGGATTATACAAAAAACGCTTCCGTACTCAAAAAATTCTGGCAAGAGGGAAGGAACGCTGCAAAGACTGGGAATCCGTCATTACCGTGGGGATGCGCGGTGACGGTGACCAGGCCATGAGCGCTTCCACCAATACACAATTGTTACAAAAAATTGTGGACGACCAGCGCAAGATTATTAAAAAAGTTACAGGTAAAAAAGTTATCGAGACGCCTCAGGTATGGGCCCTGTACAAAGAAGTGCAGGATTATTTTGACCAGGGTATGCGCGTCCCGGACGACGTCACGTTGTTGCTTTGTGATGACAACTGGGGCAATGTGCGCCGTCTGCCTTCCCTGGACGGGATGGGTCATATGACATCGCGCAAGGGCGGTTACGGAATGTATTACCACTTTGACTACGTGGGAGCGCCCCGTAATTCCAAATGGGCCAACATTACCCAGATACAGCGTACCTGGGAGCAGATGACTCTCTGCTATGAGTACGGAATACGTCAATTGTGGGTGGTGAATGTGGGCGACTTGAAGCCAATGGAATTTCCTATTGACTTCTTTATGGATATGGCCTGGAATCCGCGTCGGTTTACGGCGGACAACCTTTGGGACTATACCGTGGCCTTCTGCGAAGAACAATTCGGGGTGCCCTATGCCCGCGAAGCGGCTCGCCTGATTGACACCTATACCCGATACAACCGCCGGGTGACCCCCGAATCGCTGTCTGACCACACCTACAGCCTGACCAATTACAACGAGTGGGAACGTGTGGTGAACGACTATTCCAATCTGGAACTGGACGCTCTTATGTTGTATGACCGTTTGCCGCAGGAAGTCAAACCGGCATACAATCAACTGGTATTGTACCCTATTCAGGCCATGGCCAATCTGTACCGTATGTACTACGCGCTGGCGCAGAACAAGACCCTGGCGGCGGCCGGCAACCCGCAGGCCGATCTGTGGGCCGACAAGGTAAATGCCTGCTATGACAGAGACTCTTTACTTACCGTACAGTTTCATACAAAATTGAGCGGTGGCAAATGGAATCACATAATGGACCAGGTACACATTGGTTACCGCTACTGGAATGATCCTCCGGCCAACGTAAGGCCCCAGACGCAGCGCGTGGCCGCTGACAAAGCGGCCGCCCCCACAGGTAGGGTGTTCCAACCGGTTGAGGGAGCCCTGGGAATGGAAGCGGCGCACTACACCCGCAGCAAACAGGACGTAGCGGTTACCTGGCTTGAAATCCCCAATCTGGGTCGGACGGTGTCTTCCATAACTACGTGGCCCGTTACCGACAATCCCTCAGAAATCATGTGGCTGGAGTATGATTTTGTGACCGGAAACTTTCCTGTCGCCACCGATTCCGTTACCGTATATGCCCGGTTCAGCACTACGCTCAACTTTAACGATTACAAAGGGATGCGCTATGCGGTGAGCCTGGACGAAGGCCCGGAACAGATAGTGAACATCAACGGCAATTACCGCGGCGAGTTGGGCCGATGGCAGGCAGAACACGTGATTACCTGCGCCACACGCCATACGCTGGACAATGAGCGCAAGGTGCACACGTTGCGTTACCGGCCGTTGGATCCCGCACTGGTGCTGCAACGTTGGATTATTGATGCCGGAGGAATGAAGCCGTCGTTCTTTGGGCCACCGGAAATTATTCGTTAATAGGGAGCATAGAAATACGCCCGACATCCACAGCCACCTGTTGCCCTGAGTGGATGACGGGAGCGTGTCGTGAAAGCCGGTTCACGCTTTGTTATTTGCCTTACCTCTGCAGGCTTTAGTGTAAAATAACGCTCAAATATTTGATGATATTGGTTTTTGAATTACAGGTTAATGGATAATTGGTTATATTTGTCTTTAATAACACCTCGCATGAAATTCAAAATCTTTTTTTCTGTGGTTCTACTGCTCGTTGTAACTTCTTGCGGAAACCCCAAAGACTTTGTCTATTTTCAAACTGCTTATCCTAGTGTGTTTAACAGCGCGGTGGAACATCCCATCAACACCATCAAGCCTTCCAAACCCGAACTGGCGGTGCCGTACAATTTCTTCAGCGTTATGAACCGTGAAGAGCTGGCGCGTTTAGAGGGAGGAAGTGATGTCCGACCCTGTGGTTACGGCTATGTCAAGACGTACGTCCAAGCTTATGGTTATCGTAATAATTCTTAATTACTACTGATGCGTTTAAATTTTAAAATAAAGTAAGTTCATTGACATCTTGATTTTGAATGAGTGGTTGGG
>CAZKPB010000030.1:0-20430 GCA_964554535.1 uncultured Muribaculaceae bacterium
TGTCTTATTCCGTTTATCGGTTGACTCTCATATATATTCCGTCCAAAAGTTGACCCACAAGCAAAGTCTCTATCAAAGATCCTTTATATTTCAAATCCGTTGTCTCTCACATTGACTTATATGCCCCCCTTTTACGGTTCACCTCATTCTACCACATAGACTGTCTACGAAAATCGCCAAAAACGCGTATAGTGGGCCTCCAAAGTAGCCGACTGTATACGTTTACCCCCGTTTTTCGTAAACAGTCTGCTCTTCAACTTTTCAAGAAAATAGCTAAATGTCTGTAAGTCAGCGCATATGTATTTATAGCCATTTCGATTATCTACGAAAACCGCTAAAAACGTACACAGTAGGCCATAAAAGTGGCCGACTATTTACGAAAATTGCGTTAAACGTCAATAGTCCCGGTTTTTCGGAAAATGACTTTGGATGAATTTTCGCCGCTCTCGACGGGAAATCTCCAGATAGCACCCAATGCCCGGACCGACGTGTGTGATGCTCTCGATTTTCCACAAATATCATTACTTTTGCTGTCGACAAATAACCTGAAATTAATAGATGATTATGACGGAAAATGAATTTAAATGCAAGGCGGTCAATTGTGTGAAGAACACGGTACTGCCTATTCAGATGGCGCAGTTTCGCGAATGCGGCTGTGATTTGGACCAACAATACAAGAAATACGGGAACACTCCTTATTTTTTTGCAGACATCATTGAGCCGGGGCACGTTTATGAGATAGGGTATCCCAAGTGTTTTTGTCCGGACGTGTTGTACGGTGGGGTCAAGGATTCCGCGCTCTGTGAATGTTCCAGACAAAGCATTTTGTATGTTCTGAATACGTTGTTGCCGGATAAGAAGATTACGGTAGAAATGATGGAAACGGTGCTGACCGGAGCACAGCGGTGCCGGTTCAAGGTGGTGGTGGAATAAAGGAGAAGGTCAAAATGACATGGAAAACTGCACTGGTAATAATTGATATTCAGAACGATATCACTAAGAATTACAAGGAGGTGATAGCGGACATCAATTGTGCCGTTGATTGGGCGGTTCAAAATGACTTTTTTGTGGTTTATATAAGACATGAAAATCTGTCGGCGGGCACCCGTACTTTCAAGACCAACACCCGTGGTGCTGAATGGGTCCCCGAGATGAAGGTCATATCTGACCACATTTTCACCAAATACAAGGGCAACGCATTGACCAGCAAACCCTTCGCAGATTTTATCAAATCAAATGAAATTGCCGAGTTTTACCTTGCCGGTGCCGACGCTACAGCCTGCGTTAAATCCACCTGCTTTAATCTCTGCAAAGAAGGCTTTAAGGTGCATGTCTTGTCTGACTGCATTACCAGTTATGATAAGAAGAAAATCCCGGAAATGTTGGCTTACTATGAGAGCAAGGGCGCTACGGTTGTATGCTTGAAGGACCTGCTGGCCGGCGGCCGGTAATTATCCAATGCACGGCCTCTTCAAGGGGGTGTCTCTGTCTCAAAGTCCGGTGCTATGGAGTCTTCGCAGAAGACTTCTCCGGTGCGGGCAATGTCGGTGCCTACCTTTATTACTACGTCGCTCCGTCGTAGAGATAGAGATTGATGGTGATATTGCAGCTGGGGGAGCCGGCGGTAGGGTATAGAGTGTCAGGCCCAAGATTCGGTGTTTTTTTCATAGTTCCGGAATGCCAATAGATTTTAAATATTCATAAGTGGCATCATAATACTCCGGTAGCCGGGTTGGGTCTTCGGGGTCTCCCTTGGGAATAAAGAGAATCATCCCTTGGCGGGCACGGGTGAGAAGCACTCGGTAGGCGTTTTTCCGGTAGAGTTGCCTTTCGGTTTTGTTCACATTATTCCATTTGGTGCCGCCATTGAACTGGTAGTATTGCCAACCATGCGGAGTATAACGGAAGTCGCCGTCCCAGGCCACGCATACCCAGTCCAGTTCAAGGCCTTGAACGTCAAATTCTGTGGCGACATCTTCCAGAAAGAGAGAAGAGCGGATGTCTTCCTCATTATCAAGAAACCAATGCACGACATCCGCTTTCAATCGGACTACAATGTCTTCCGGACGGAGGCGGTCTCCCGCAGAAGAAGCCACAATGCCATATCGTTCACTGCCTCCGGCATTTTTGCGTAACCATTCTTTGGCAGTGGTTATAGTGCGAGTCAGCAAGATGGGATACTTATTCAATGAGGCCAACAAGGACGAGGCTCCCTCTTTATTAAGATCAAGCACGCTGTGGACAAAATGAGATAGATTTTCCGCTCTGAAAGAACGCATGGAAACAGAGAGGTGGAGCGAAGGATCAAAAGTGACTTTAGGGTGGTCCTGTAACATGGCAAGAGCCTCTCCGGACGCATATTCTCTGTCAGTCATCTTGTTTGATGCATAGATGTTCCAATGGGGATAGCTTCGATTGAGTGAAAGGATCCATTCTTCAATGCCGGCCTCACCGGTATTTATTTCCTGACCCCCACCCACCAGACAAATGATCACAGCCCAGTCAGGGTGCCGGTCAAGGCACGAAATAAGATATTCAGGCTCGGAATAGGGGAAGCCCCTTACTCCTTTTTTACGAGACATAAAGCTTGTCAGCTGGGGCTGCGTCCAGGCTCGCTGTGCCTCGTCAAAAATGGCAACGTGGTCTACCGGAATATAATGTTTGCTCTTGTTTTCCACTTTGGCATAAAATGTTTCATCCATCACGACCTTCCCGTCCACAATCTTTGTCCCTTCTAAACAGGTATCCCTATAATGGTGAATCATCTGGATAAATGTTTTTACTTCACTTTGTGCTTTGGTTTTGGTGAGACGGTTCCCCTGCGTTTTTTCTCTGGCCACTTTGTCTCTTGCCAAGGCTTCGGTAAGTACTTCTACAAGAGGATAATTACCGGACAGGTAAACGGCAATATCATCTTTGGCAAATTGTTCGGTAGCAATATTAAGCCCAACTAATGTTTTGCCGGCTCCGGGTACACCCGTGACAAAACAGATAGCTTTTTCATTATTTGCTTTGGAACGTTCAATGATTGAAGAAATAAACTGACCGGTGAGCGTGAGATTTGCGGCAGCGGCATCTGAGCGAGAGATGTCGGCCACTGTGTGCTGGTTATATAGGGCACTGGCGGCTTCAATAATGGTAGGTGTGGGAGCGTAGCGGCTTACTGCCCACTCATCGTCACTCAGATTTGAGTCTATTTGACATTGAGACAAAGAACGTTGCAGCACTTCAGAAAGGTTCTCCGTGTTAGCCAGTAACGGAAAAAACATTTTTTCTTTGAACTGAGCGTAGGAGTTATGCGGCAAATCCGCTTCTGTGGCCACCAATACCGGAAGGATATATCGGTTATGCGATTCCTCGTGAAAATTTTGTAAATCAAGCGCGTAATCCCATACCTGAGCTATATCGGATTTGGCATAATGTTCATTAAACGCTTTAAATTCCAAAATAACCACAATGCCGTCTATCAAAACCACCACGTCAATGCGACGTCCAATTCTTGGAATATTGTATTCAAAAAAGACCGTGCCGTGACCGCAATAGGGTTTCAATACGGATTTTACAATAGCTATCTCTTCATTCCATGCCTCACGCTGCGTCGTTTCAAGACTTGAATGTTGGCTAAGTTGTCCGTTGTCCAAGCAGATGAGGATGGCATCAACCGGATCATCAATAAACCGCTCAATGCTATTTGAATAGTAAAAACGAGGCATGGTATCCCTATTTTGAGCAAACCACCCTGAACCCGGCCCCGCCCCGTTGTGTGATAAAGTGAAATACGCGGGATGAGGTACGCGTATCTCTGGCCGGCCGGAAATAATCGCCGCCGCGGCTGCAGATGCTTTCCAGTTTGCGTGTCATATCTGAGGCGATGAATTCTTCATAGTCGGGCACGGTGTAGTGGGGGTTCTCCTGCGCTTCTTCCGAGTAAGGATAGACGCCGTCTCCGGTAAATTCAGTGGCCAGTCCGCTCATATCGTAAATACCCAGTTCGTTGGGTTTTTTTTGACCTACAGGGTGGGGGACTCCATCGCTGTTATCCAGGTACCAGCCCACTTCATCCGGGTTGTTGCTGCCGCTGTACAGGTAATGATGGGTTTTGCGTCCGCCCCGGGCCGCATATTCCCACTCGGCCTCGGAGGGTAAACGATATTCCTTTCCTTCTTAATGGGAGAGCCACCGGCAAAAGGCTTGCGCGTCTTTCCAGGTGACGTGGACCACCGGATAATTCATGGTGGTGGAGTCGTGCAGGCGGCCGGAACGGTCATAGCGCCAGTTTATGTGTTTGAGGCGGCTTAGTATTCCCTCGTTAACAATCACAGATCCGTAAGACGTGTCCGCTTTGGGGGGGTGCTCGGTGTAATACAGCATATTATAGCCGGATTCGGCATCGGTCACGTAGCCGGTCTCGTCCACAAATCGGGCAAATTGCGCGCAGGTTACCATGTACTTTCCTATGTAGTAGCTGCTTAGCTTTACTTTGCGGGCGGGAAACTCGTCGTCATCGGCATAGTCCACTTGTTCCGGGGTGGCTCCCATCATAAAGTGCCCCCCCCTCACATAGACCATTTCCATAAAGGTATCCGAGCTAAGCAGCCCGGCGCAACCCACGAAGCCTACCCACGACAGTACCGCAACAATGACTGCCGAGATTCCAATAGTCAAGTGTTTTTTTGATACTTTCATGTATGGTAAAACGGGATTGCGAATATACATATTTTTTTCATAATTTTGTCGTCACAAGCTTTCATTATGAAAGCTCGTATAGTTGGTTTCATTCTTTGTTATATCATATGTTCTTGTTCGCATGAGCCGGCCGTATTGCACGTTATTTCCACTACGGATTTACACGGGGAACTTGGTCCGAATATGTCTTCTATTTACTCCTATATCCATGACGCCCGGGAAGCATACGGAGACAACCTGATTCTGCTTGACGGCGGGGATAACCTGCAGGGGACTCCCGAGTCCAACTATTCCTGCTATGTGGACAAAGCGGATACCTCCATTTATGCACAGTTGTTCAATGCGATGCAATATGACGCCATGTCCGTGTGAAACCACGATGTGGAACTCGGCAGCGGCATATACAACAAGTTCTTTTCTCAGATACATGCGCCGGTGTTATGCACCAATATTGTGGACATGAAATCCGGAAAACCGGTGTTCAAACCCTACACTATACTGCACAAGGGCGACTATAAAATTGCGGTGCTGGGCATCTGCGGTACCGAGGATTTGGAATGGCTTCCCGTTTCCCTGAGGGAAAATATGGAGTATGTGCCGATGATTGAATCGGCCAAACATTGGATGAAACGTATCAAAAGAAGGGAACATCCGGACCTGGTAATAGGTCTGATGCATACCGGCTGCGCCCCCGGAGACCGGGAATCGGCCTATTTGCTTGCCAAAGAGGTCCCGGGACTGGCACTGTGCTTTTGCGGACACCTTCACAAGTGTCAAATGGAACGCACCGTCAACTCCGACGGGGATTCCGTGGCCCTTATCAGTACAAACGACAGAGGGCGGCATATTGCCTGCGCCACCGTCCACTTGCAGCCCGGACGCTTTGGCAAAACCAATGTGTCTGTTTCTACGGAAATTGTACCTATGAAGGGCTACGCCCCTTCGCAGGATTACAACCGCTTGATATCGGGTTTTCAATCGCGTGCCGACCACTATTTCAATATTCCCATTACTTCCATTGAAGCCACCATTTACAGCAACGATGCCCTGAACGGCCCCTGCCACTGGACCAGTATGTTGCACCGGGCTTACCGAAAAATGGCGGAAAGTATTGGGTATGTAGATGAAAAAGCCGTGACGGCCACCATTGTGTCGCCCTCGGAGCGTGATGCGGTACTGTACAAGGGAGCTCTGACCCTGAAGGATATCATCTCCATTTATCCTTATGAAAACACCTTGAGCATCATAGAAATGACCGGTCAAGAAATCATTGATTACCTGGAATATGCCTACTCCCTGCTTTTGGACTATCCCGATAATCCCATCTATGTGTTTGATACCGTATCGGGGTTTATCTATACCGTAGACAAGAGAAGACCTTACGGGTCGCGCATAGACATTCTGTCCGAGTCAAACGGGAATCCCTTTTATTCGACTTCTTCTTATCGGGTGGCCATGAACACTTTCCGGGCCAGCGGGGGGAACGGACACTTGACTAAAGGTCTTGGATGGACCCAGGGAAAGATTATGGCCCGCACGGTAGCCGTAAGCAACCAAAGTATTCTCACCATGCTGATGCATCAGTTTTCCCACCAGGCCATTGACATCTCGCTGCTGGATGAATGGCGGTATATATAAATGCGCCCTTACAATCTTGCATGTGCATTGTCCATTCAGCAAGTACTTATTCGGAGAGTATGTCAATAAACGATTGGGGCAAATAGATGTTTTCCACGTCTATAGCCTTCTTGAACAAGGGCGCTATCTCTTCATCCGCAAAACCGGCTATGCCGCAACCAATACGGGTGACCAAAAATTTGAGGGTAGGGTGGGCTTTTGCAAATGCAAGGAATTCATCCACATAGGGTTTGATGGTTTCCACACCGCCCTGCATGGTGGGAATGGCGTAACTCCGGCCTTGCAGACCCACTCCCTGACCCGGAATGGCACCGAATTTAAAAACCGCTGCCAAAGCAGCCCCGCCGGCGTGAGCGCCCCGGAGGTTGCTTCCAAACACAAAGATTTCATTTTGTGCCAGTTGGGTGATCTTCTCCGGAGATATTCTTGTTTTCATACGTGTTTTTCAAATGGGTTTACAGTCTGTCCGTGTAGATGATTCCTTCCAGATGGTCCACCTCATGTTGAAAGATGACGGCGGTGTAGCCTTCCACGGTTTCACGGACTTCCTTTAGGGTAGCAGGGTCGGTGTAGGAGATGACTATTTGTTCGGCGCGCGAGACTTGTTCGCGCCGGCCCGGTACGGAGAGGCATCCTTCGGGCCCCGTTTGCCGGGCGTCGCCGTAGCTGACAATGCGGATGTTGGGGTAGGCTATAAAGGGAGCTTCGGCCTCGGCATTTACCTTGTCAAAACGTTGCACTACCACCAGGCGCTTGTTTATTCCCACTTGCGGTCCGGCTATGCCCACTCCGCCCACCGTGCTGTCCTGCACGGTCACGCTCATGCGTTGGACAAGAAGGCGGTAGGCCTCGCTTTTGAGGGCCCTGCGGCTCATAATGCCCGAGGGGGTTCTCAAAACCTCATTTTCCTTAGGGTCGTCCACTACCAATACGTGCATAAGTTCTTGCGGATCAGCAAAAATAAGGGCTTTATCTTCTTTGGAAAAAGTGCCGCGGCAGGAGGTGCAGGTTGCCAAAGTAACCCCCAATACCGCAATATAGCCATACAGTCTTTTCACAATTCAGGTTTATTGATTTCAATATTTGTTGCAAATTAATAAAAATAACCGAGCCGCGGTATTTTCTTACGCAGGTTATATTGTCATTATGTTATCTTTGCATAGGCCGTGAAGGCCAATCATACAAATTGATACATCATATGAAACGAATTTTTACATGCCTGATTGCCTTACTCTGTGTAATTACCGGTATGGCACAAAACAACTCTAAATCAATGGAAAAGAAAGTACTGGTGGCGTATTATTCCGCCACGGGAACCACAAAGGCAAAGGCCGAGGCATTAGCCCGTGCGGTGGATGCCACGCTGTACGAAATCACCCCGGAGGCAAAATACACCCCGGAAGACCTGGACTGGCGCAACAAAAACAGCCGCAGCAGCAAGGAAATGACAAATGCCGAGAGTCGCCCCCCTCTTGGCGGAACCAGGATAAACGCCAATGAATACGACGTCATCTTCATTGGTTTCCCTATCTGGTGGGACCTCTGTCCGCGCGTAGTGAACACCTGGATTGAAAGTCAGAATCTCAAGGGCAAGACCGTCTTTCCGTTTGCCACATCGGGCAGCTCCGACATCAGCAACAGCCAGAAAGACCTCCGCCGGCTCTATCCTGACGTCAACTGGCAAGAGGGCAAACTGCTTAACGGATCTGAAGAAGAGGCCGCTTCCTGGATAAAATCCGTGCGGTAAATGAAGATTCGTTTTTTAAGATGGTTCCCGAGCGTTCTTGCCGCCATTATTTTGTGCGCACCTGTTTCCTGTTCTCATGGTGACCATTCCACTGAGAACCGGAGGGTGGAGGTGGCGCCACGGAAGGGCGGGAAGGCGTTTGTGCGGTTTGTGTCGGCCAATGCGGTTCCCTTGTCTTTGGAGAAAGCTCCGGCTCTTTTTGGAGAGGCCGTGGGCTCGGCAAAGTACGTTGCTCTGAGCGAGGCGGTCCATAACGGAAAAGAGTCTTTGGAAACCAACGTGCGTTTGATTGAGTACTTGATTCAACAGAAAGGCTTTACTATAGTGGCGCTGGAGAGTGCGCTACCGGAATCGCGTCTGGTGAATGATTATATCCTTGGCAGGAATGATGCTTCCAAAGACGCGCTGCTTAAGAGTCTGGACGGAAGATACCGCTGGCAGGAATTCTTTCAGTTAGTGGAATGGATGAGGGAATACAACACCACTCATGATAAGAAAGTGCAGCTGCTGGGGCTGGATATCACCGGCTTTTACCAGAGCCTTTCCTACGCGCTGGACAGGTTGCGCTCTTATATGGTACAGTCAGACAAGTCTTTTGCAGATTATGTTGATGACCGGTTCGGGGAGGTGCTTAGAGACCCGGGGGCGGTGCAGGAAGATGTATTTGCCTATTATAGAAACGACCTGTCATTGGAAAGCATCATCGGGCTGCGTCAACTGGCCGTTATGGCAGTGGAAAGGATAGAAGCTAAAGAAGAGATGTATGTCAGTGCTTTAGGCGTTACGGAATATCAGTGGTGCCGGCGGACAGCCATCAACCTGCTGCAGACCCTGCGCTTCTATGACGAATTCAGGGATTACGGGAAAGACTACGGTTTGTCCTATGGGGCCAACGGCAGGGAACTGGCCATGAAGGACAATTTTGAATGGATTCTGGAAATGAATTCGGATGCCAAAGTGGTGATGATAGACCATATTTACCACACCAGAACCCGGGTGCGTCATTTTGGAGAATATGAGTATATTATCTCCTTCGGAACGCTGCTCAGGGGAATGTACGGAGATGATTTCTATTCCACAGGCTGTGTGTACAAGTCTGTATATGAAAGCAAGCACGTCATAGAAGAAGGGGATCTGGCCTATGTGCTGGACAAGACGGGAAAGTCCGACTTCTTTATTGACCTTCGCAAGGGAAGGGAGATGGCCCGGTTGAAACCTTACCTTTCTTCGGAAGTGCTTATTTGGGAATATGACGACCCCCTCCAATTCGCTTTAGATGAATTTGACGGCTATATATTCTATGATACAATTACGGCTCCTGCTGCTTTGGAGGATTGAGCGTCACCTTGGGCTAATACGAGCAAAAACTGAGGAAATTTTCAAAAATATATACATACCCACTTAACAACTATCTCTAAATAGAACTTATGATTTATTTATAAGGGAACCATTTGCGCGTATTATTAGCAATCTTCACCAGCATCAACATCACCGGCACTTCTACCAACACACCGACAACCGTTGCCAATGCGGCACCTGATTGCAAGCCGAATAAAGAGATGGCTACCGCAACAGCCAATTCAAAGAAGTTGCTGGCACCGATCATCCCTGCCGGAGCGGCAATCGAGTAGGGCAGCTTCCACCACTTAGCCCATCCGTAGGCTACAAAGAAGATGATGAAGGTCTGCAAAATGAGTGGAACAGCTATCAGGAGGATATGCAAAGGGTTATTCAGAATGGTATTTCCCTGGAACGAGAACAGAATGATCAGCGTAAGCAATAATCCGGCTATGGTGTAGTTGTCAAATTTACGCACAAACACCTTGTTGAAATAATCTGCTCCCTTGCGTCGGGTTACCGTCATTCGGGTGATGATGCCCGCAGAAAGTGGGATAACGACAAAAAGAATGACCGACAGCAATAGCGTGTCCAAGGGGATGGTTATGCCTCCGATTCCCAATAGGAACGCCACTATAGGGGCAAATGCCACCAATATGATCAGGTCGTTCACCGCCACTTGTACCAGGGTGTATGCTGCATCTCCTTTTGTGAGGTAACTCCAGACAAATACCATAGCCGTACAGGGGGCAGCTCCCAGAAGAACCGCCCCCGCCAGGTATTCTTTAGCCAATGCTGCAGAAATGAATGATTTGAAGACAATATAGAAGAACACATACGCTATGGCGAACATCGTAAAGGGTTTGATGAGCCAGTTGGTGATGCAGGTGATGAGAATTCCTTTGGGACGTTTCCCCACATTTCTGACGCTTTGAAAATCCACCTTAAGCATCATGGGGTATATCATGATCCATATCAGGAGGGCAACTGGCAGGGACACGTTAGCGTACTCAAATTTGCTCAGTGTCTGAGGAATTACGGGTATCCAACGGCCAATGGCGATTCCTATGATGATGCACAGGGCTACCCAGAGGGTCAGGTATTTTTCAAAAAATCCGATTCCTTGTTTCTTTTCCATATTCTTATTCTTTTTTCCAAGCGAGTAGGGCTACATTTCCTTGTGACAGTTCTTCCACTTTCTTTATCCATGCCCATTCGGTCCGGGCTTTTGCCTGAAGAAATGGGTTGGTGGTTCTTGTCATTGAAAGGCAGGAGTTCACTATCCACCATTTATTGTGGATTCCGGCGCGATGCAAGTCTTTCTGAAGCCTTTGCGCTTCATAAACCGGAGTGGCTTCCGGCAGGGTGACTATCACCACTTCCGTCTCTTCAGGGTTTCTCAGCCTCGGCAATAATTTTTTGACGGATTCCGGGATGGAGCCTCCGTGGGTCCGCTCCACCTCTTTATGGTAGCTTTGCGTAGCATCCAACAGCAATAAGGTGTGTCCTGTCGGGGCGGTGTCTATTACCACGACCTCTGTCTCGGCTTTGTCCACTATCTGGGCAAATGCCCTGAATACAGCTATTTCCTGAGTACAGGGCGAGCGCAAATCCTCTTCTATATACTCCATATCTTCGGCGGTCATCGTCTCAGAGGCTTTGGCACGAACTTCATTTTTGTATTGTTCAAGAACTTCGGCTTCATCTATGCGGCTGACTTCTATGCCGGAGTCAAGGGCGAGGGGGTAGTTAAGGTGGTTTGCCGGGTCAGTGGTGGTAAGGTGCACTTTGGCTCCGAGGCGGGTCAGCTTGATGGCAATCTCCGTGGCCAAAGTGGTTTTTCCGACTCCTCCTTTCCCCATAGTGAATATTACCTTTTTGCCGGAGTCAAAAAGGTCTTTTACCAAATCGTCCATGTTTTTGGAATCAGGGATAGGGGTGTAAGGAATGTTTTCTTCCAAGCTGTCGCCCTTTAGCATCCGTCTGACATTGGCTATGTCAGAGAGGTCGTATGACCTTAAGGGAATAAAATAAGTCGGATAATCCTGCAGTTCTTGGGGAATGTGATTAAGGGCGGATTGCTGCCGCTCATATATCTGGCAGGAAACGCTGTCGTTTGGGTCCACTTGCTTCAAAAGTCCGTTGATGATTAGAATCTGGTTCTTTATCCCCAGCAATGTCAACTCATGCGATGAACGGGCGGCTTCTTTCAAGGGTGCCGTTTCCGGGCGGCTGACTAATACCAGCCGTGTAGCTTTTGCATCAGATAAGGTCGTTACAGCCTGTTTGTAGATGCCTTTCCTTTCTTCCAATCCTGATAACTGCCCCAGACAGGAGGCGCCGTGGGTGCTCTCGCTGATAAAGGTGCTCCAGGCAGAAGGAAGTTGAAGCATCCTCAGAGTGTGCCCCGTGGGGGCTGTGTCAAAAAGGATATGGTCGTATTCTTTTGATTTTTCCTCATCCGTTATGAAATCGGAAAACTCGTTGAAAGCTGCAATTTCCACGGTGCAGGAGCCTGATAGCTGCTCTTCCATATTTTGGATGACACTTACAGGCAGCTGGCCGCGGAAAGGGGAGATGACACGTTCCCTATATGCTGCCGCGGCTTGTTCAGGATCCAGGTTCACCACTGTCAATCCGGGGACTTCTTTAATGTCCGTACCGTGACCGTTCAGTGTCTGATTAAAGACATCCTGCAGGTTGGAAGCCGGGTCGGTGCTGATAAGAAGTATTTTCTTCCCGTTATCAGCCAACCCTATGGCCGAGGCACATGCGATTGAGGTTTTTCCTACACCTCCTTTTCCGGTGAAGAACAGGTATTTGGTCAGTTCGGTCTCTTTAATGTCAAATACTTTCATTTGAATGTCATTTATTGATTACAGGGACGAAGTCAAGGTTTATTCCGGTCCATTCGCTTATCTGCCCGGTGGTGGGATAGGTTTGCGTGACGGCTACCAGGCCGTCAACCAATGTGATGGGAAGCGCTTCGGCTCCGTGTGCTTTCAGGTATTCGTTTACTGTCTTGTTGGACACATAAGCTTGCGGTTCATCCCGCAGGTTATGACGTGTTACGGATATCCCTTTTTTCTTCAAATAATCTACGACTACGGCTATACGCATCAGTTCAGGGTTGATGTTTGTGCCGCACAGACCAGTCGGGCAGCACATGGCCGGGTCAAAAATTTCGATGGTTTTCATAATATTGTGAGTTTGTTTGTTCTTTATAGATAGATGGTGAAGGCATAATAGATGCCGACAGCGATACATAACAGACCTGCTATGGCATTGAGCCATTTCTGAAATGTCTTTACTTTTCCATAAAAGCTGCCGATACTGCCCACGCTGTAGGCTAATATCCATGCTGCGATTATTACCGGAAGTCCTGTGGCTATGGCATAAACAAGTGGAAGCAGATAACCCGCTGTAGCGTTGACTGACATCGGAATCAACATTCCAAAGAAAAATACGCCGCTTGTAGGACAGAATGCAAGGGAAAACAGGACACCCAACAGAAATGCCTCAAAGCCGCCTCTGCTTTTAATTGCCTTTTCATCAAATTTATATCCGACTGAGGGCAGTTTTATCTTATCGGCAAAAAGAATGAGAACTCCTACAAGCAACAGCACTATTGGAAGGAGCCTTTCTCCGTGTTCGGCTACGCTTTTCTGAATTCCGAATATGCTCATTCCTCCCTTTAGAAAAAAGATCAGAAGTGCTCCGAGCAGCGTATAGGTGAAGACTCTTCCAAATGTATAGAGTATCCCTCGCCATAGTGCGCTTCTCGGGTTTTCAATCTCTTTGCCGATATATCCGACTGCCGTTATGTTTGTTGCAAGAGGGCAGGGGCTTATCGCAGTTAGTATCCCGAGCAGGAAAGCAGCTATTAACGGTGTGGTGGTGCTATCTAATAGTGACTGGATATACTCCATATATTATAATAGTATGCTGATTTCTTCTTTTAGTTTGGTCTTGAACACTTCAGGTTGATTTTTTGCATAGGAGAATCCCATGTCTGTAAGATTCACCGTCTTTCCGCCATAGTCCAAGATTAGTGAAGACCACGTTACTTCATATTTGTCGGCAATTTTTTCTCCTTCAGGGGTGGAGATGTCAATGATTTGAAACGATATAATACCGTTTCCCATCTGGGTTTTGTAGTCTGATTCCAATACATCTTTGGTCAGCGCTTCGATGCTGCGGCAAGTAACGCAGCGCTGTTTCCTATGAAAATATAGGACTTGAAGTTCGGAATTAGTGCTGGTTTTGGCCTTGGTTTTTGGAGATTGGGCATATCCGCATGATGTTACGGAAATAAAGGTCAGTAGGATTACGATTAGCTTTTTCATTAGGGTTATTTCTGTAGTTCGGTTAATAATTCTTTTACTTGTGTTAATGACAGGGTCCCTTTTGCAAGCACTCTTTCATCAGCAACGATAGCCGGCAGGGTCATCACTTGGTAGTTCATTATATTTATCAGATCTTCTTCCTTTATCACTTCAGCATCAAGGCCAAGTTCTTGTACTGCTTGGGTTACTGTCTGGTAGAGGGTTTTGCATCGCGAACACCCTGTTCCCAAGATTTTGATTATCATTTCTTCTTTTAGTTTTAATAAGTTTATTATGGTTAGTGTTAGTTGTTCGCAAAACCACGAACATATAATTCGAAAAAAAAGGTCATTTACAACAACCTTCCTTTTTACAGGCACAGTCTTCAAAGAATTCCGCGAACACCAGCTTGGCGAATTTCCAATTTTCTCGATTGATGCAGTACTTGACTTTGGGAGCTTCGATTTCTCCCTGTATGAGTCCTGCCTCTTTGAGCTCTTTTAGATGCTGAGATACCGTGGCTTTGGCAATGGGAAGTTCTTCGTGTATATCACCGAAATAGCAAGTTTCCTGATTTGCCAAAAAACGCAGTATTTGAACACGAGTAGGGTGCCCAAGAGCCTTCGCGAAACGAGCAATTTGTTCGTTGTCAGTGTTTTGTTTCATAACATTTCTTTAAATATTGTTCGCAAATATACGAACAATATCGGACTATACAAATCGGGATTAACACTTACATCCACACCCACAAGGTTTTTCGGCATAAACAGTTATACTGAAAATTCCGGTACCGGATTTTTTATACCTGTCTATTTCCTGCTGCGTAAGATAATTTGATAACATATCATCAGGAACCGGAGTTGCCTTTTCTTTTTGGATTCTAATATTGGTCAGTCCGTTTTCTTTCATTATTTTTAAATAATCCTCTTTTTGCATTGCCCCTGAAACACAGCCTGCATACATTTCGGCAGCCTGTTTTATTTTTTTAGGTAGTTCTCCTTTCAAAACAATATCAGATACAGAAAGGTGAGCGCCCGGTTTAAGAACTCTGAAAATTTCACCGAAGGCTTTGTTTTTATCAGGTACAAGATTTAGAACGCAGTTACTGATAACCACATCGGCCTTATTATCTTCAACGGGCATATTTTCGATATCGCCTAAACGAAATTCGACGTTTTTGTAGTTCAGTTTTGCTGCGTTTGCACGAGCTTTTTCAATCATAGCTTCTGTCATATCAATTCCAATAATATAACCTGTTTCACCAACCAGAGCACGTGCAACAAAACAATCGTTCCCGGCACCTGATCCCAGATCAATAACAGTATTTCCTTTTTGAATTTGAGCAAATTCCGTTGGGATTCCACATCCTAAGCCAAGATCTGCATCGGGGTTATAGCCTTCCAGTTTTTCATAGCTTTCAGCAAATACAGCATAATCAACTGTTGAACAGCAACCTGACCCGCAACATGACTTTTCGTTCTCATCTTTTGTCTGGTTTGCTATCTCACTATATTTTTCTTTTACAACTAATTTTAAATCTTCTGCTTTCATAATTGAGGTTTAAATTGTTCAATATAATGTTTGTAGAATTCATTCGTTATTTTGTATTTTTATTGTTCGCAAATTTACGAACAATATCTGATGAAGCAATAGTTTTATCGTAAACATTCAAATAATCCTCGACAGCATCACCGGAAGATCCATGACCAACCGCAGTACTATCAGCGAGATTGAAAAGAAGTGGACGATGCCTATTCAAAACTGGGCTGTCGTTTTGAATAAGTTTATCAGTATCTTTGATGACAGGGTGCTGTTGTAATTATGAAAACTCAATTATCATTTACACAAAGTTTTGGACAGTGCCTAACGCTTTTCACCATCTTTGAAAAGGATTTCTCGTGCTTTCTTTTTTCGAAAACCGATGCTGTATAATACCACGCTTCCTTTCTTAGTTTAAGATAGTTCTCATAAACCCCTTTATCAATTTCGCCATTTTCAACCGCCCGGATAACCGCACAACCTCTTTCGTTAATGTGCTGGCAATCGGAGAACAGACACTGGCCTTCGAAGTCGCTAATGTCCAAAACTTCAGAAAGAGAATTAACATCGTCGTTGGTAACTCCAAATAGTTTAATTCCGGGAGTATCTATTAATACACCGGAGTTTTCCAAAAGTACAATTTCCCTTCGGGTTGTAGTATGCCTTCCTTTACCGGTAGACGTGCTTATTGCTGATGTTTGTAAAATATCCTGTCCATAAAGGCTATTTATCAGCGAGCTTTTGCCAACGCCAGACATGCCGGTAAATACAACCGTTTCACCCACTGTGATAAACTCTCGTATTGCCATAATACTGTCCGGTTGATGAGTACTGGTAAAAAAGACTGGGATTTTGTGCGAGATATGTTTTATGGCGTTTTCGACATCTTCTTTGTTAAAACCTAAATCTGTTTTAGTCAGTACCAAAGCAGGTTGGATGTTTTCGTCTGCCAACTGTAACATAAAACGCTCAATCCTACGAACGTTGAAGTTATCATCAAGGCTTTGTACAATAAATGCCTTATCGATGTACGAAGCAATGGCTTGTTTTTCGGATACTGTACCACTTTTTAAACGATAGAGCGTTTTTTGTCGTGGTAACATATCGAAGATGATACCTCTTTCTGTATCTATTGGTTGAAAAATAACCCAATCGCCTACGCAAGGCAATTCAACGACTGATTTGCCAAACATCATGTTTCCTGTCAGTTCACATTGAAACAATCCATTTTCGGAAATAACTTCATAACAAGTGCGATGTGCGATAGCTACACGGCCATGAAACAAGGCTTTATGCACTGATTCTTGTTTTAGTTGGTTTAGCATGTCATTCCAACCATACGTATTTAAATTAATCATTGCCTTACCTTTTTTGCGATGAAAAATACATAGCCGTAAAACTCTTTATACTTGCGGTATAACTCTTCTTCATGACGTTGAGAGGTGATGAGTTCTTCGGCGGCTTTTTTCCCTGCATATTTATTAAGAAAAATCTCCTGGGCAGTAATCTTTGGAGCAAAGTAATGCTCTGTCCAACAAGTCTCAGGAAAAATAAACGTAGCGACAGGAAGATACCCCGCTTTATGTATCTTGCCTACCTGATTAGGAAGCAAATCAATTTCAGGATACGCATCCATCCAAAAGTCGTTGATTTCAGCAGGGCGTTCGTCCGTAAACCACGAACTCTCAGAAACTGCAATATAACCCCCTGGTTTTAAATATTTACGCCACTCGTTCAGTCCCCGTTCAAAGCCGATATTATAAATAGCACCTTCCGACCAAATCAGGTCTAATTCCTCTCTTTGAAATGGAAGGTCATCCATTGAGCCAGTAATTCCATGTACTCTATCATGAAGATTTAGTTTTATGGCATTACGATTGAATTGGTCGATAAACTTTGGGAAAAGGTCAAGACCTGTTATGTGGCCCGGTGCGTGCTGTGCCAATACCATTGTTTGGCCGCCAGTTCCGCAACCGATGTCGGCAATTAGGGATTTGTCGGTAAGGTTGTCTATAAAACTCAAGGCTTTGAGCGTTACTTCGGGGCTACCGGGTCCCTGACGTTCCATATAGGAAAAGAATTCGCAGATTAAATTAAAATCGAAATCGTGTATGGATTTATTATTTTTGTTACTCATGATGTTTAAAATAATTGAAGAGCACTTTGCATAAAAATATATAGCAAATACTCAAATTGTTATTGATATTTATATAAATAAGATAGCTCCTGACAAGAATATGCCAGAACAAAAAGAGCGATAATCCAGGCGAATTCTCCTGTGATTATCTATAATACAATATCCAAAGTAATTTTAAACATCCAACATTTTAGGTTGACAAAGTTAAAAAACAATTTGGAATAATACTGCCGCAAATTCAAGCCACAAGGAAAATTTACTAAAAACGAATCAATTTACTCACTATGTCAACGACAAGAAAAAAACACAGCGCAGCCGGCAATGTGAGCTTTTGGGTGTAAACAGGAATAATGTCTATTATCAACCGATACCAGAAGATCCTGAAGATCTGGGATTGATGCGACGTATGTAAAAAGAGTATCTGAAACATCCGGCCAAAGGGGTATTGGGTAGGGTAGATTTTATAAGGACACTTGGCATTTTGGTTGGACCCAAGGGAGTACGAAGGTTGTTGCGAAAATGGGCATTATGGCCATCTATCCACAAAAGAACCTGAGTAAGTTGTGGATTGCCAAATACATTCATCCCTATCAACTCAAAGGATTAGAAATTATCCGCAGTAACTAAGTTGAGAAGCCAGAAATTATTAACTCAGACTTGGGATGCCAATTTACCTGTTCAGGGTGGGTTGAATATTTGAAAAACGAGGATATCACTATTAGCATGGACGGCAGAGGAAGGGAATTATAGGCATCAGTGCCCGCAAATCCAATTTATTTAAATTCCGGCACAGTTTTCATATAATTCGGTTCATATTACTTGAGAAATTCTTTACCTTTACCCCCCCGTATAGAAATAAGAACAACAGTTATGTCAACTAAGTATATTTTTGTTACGGGTGGTGTGACGTCTTCACTAGGCAAGGGGATCCTTGCTGCGTCTTTGGCTAAATTACTCAAATCAAGAAATTTAAGGGTTACCATCCAAAAATTTGACCCTTACCTGAATGTAGATCCCGGTACCTTGAATCCCTACGAACACGGGGAATGCTATGTGACAGATGACGGAGCTGAAACCGATCTGGACCTTGGACATTATGAAAGATTTCTGGAAGTGCCTACTTCCAAGGCAAATAATGTCACCACCGGTAAAATTTACCGCACTGTATTGGATAAAGAGCGTCAGGGTGCTTATCTTGGAAAGACGGTGCAGATTATCCCGCACATCACTGATGAGATTAAGAGACGGATGCTGATTCTTGGCAAGTCGGGGCAGTTTGATGTGGTCATCACAGAGATTGGCGGAGTGGTTGGTGACATTGAGTCACTCCCTTTTATTGAGGCGGTCCGTCAGCTTCAGTGGGAATTGCCTTATGAGGATTTTTTTGCAATACACCTTGTGCTGTTACCATATCTTGCTGCTGCAAAGGAACTTAAAACAAAACCGGCACAACATTCGGTAAAGCAGCTTCAGCAAAACGGAATTCAGCCTAATGTGCTTGTCTGCCGTACAGAACATCCTCTTTCTGCCGAGGTGAAGAAGAAAATAGCCCTTTTCTGCAATGTCCGCCAGAATTCCGTCATTGAATCTATGGATGCCAAAACCATCTATGAAGTACCTTTGCTGATGAGGGCCCAGGGCTTGGATGATATTGTGCTGGATAAGTTCGGGATGAAGAACGTACCCCAACCTAATTTGGATAAGTGGAATGAGTTTTTGAAGAAACTGCATCATCCCAAGTCATCCGTAAATATTGCCCTGGTCGGGAAATATGTGGAACTTCAGGATGCCTATAAATCTATCCTTGAATCATTTATCCACGCTGGTGCTGCTAATGAATGTAAAGTGAATGTCACGGCTGTTTATAGTGAATTCCTTTCTCCGGAGAATATCAAAGAAAAACTCTCCGGAATGGACGGAATCTTGGTGGCTCCCGGATTCGGTGAAAGAGGTCTGGAAGGAAAGATTAAGGCCGTGCAATATGCCCGTGAAAACGGCATTCCTTTCTTTGGAATCTGCCTGGGAATGCAAATGGCTGTCATTGAGTATGCCCGGAATGTCATGGGACTTGTCGATGCCACAACCACCGAGGTAACCACCCCCACAACAAATCCCGTCATTGACCTTATGGAAGACCAGAAGACCACTACCATCAAGGGCGGCACTATGAGGTTGGGTGCATACGACTGTGACATAGAGAAGGGTACACTGGCTTATTCCATCTACGGCTGTACAAGAATCAGTGAACGCCATCGTCACCGTTATGAGTTGAATAACGGCTACCTGAACCGTCTGAATAATGCGGGGATGAAGACCAGCGGCAAGAACCCGGAAACAGGACTGGTAGAGATAGTGGAACTGAAAGATCATCCATTCTTTATTGGTGTGCAGTTCCATCCTGAATTGAAGAGTAATCCGGAAAACCCTCAGCCCATATTTGTGGCTTTTGTGAAAGCGGCTATGAGATATAGGGATATAAATTAGGTATATATTTGCAGCCCAAAAGAGATATCTATATGAGAACCGAGATCAATCCGCAAGAAACCACCCGTGCAGCCGCTTTTAGCCTGCTGATGAGCGCCCCCAATCCTATGCTGACCTTCATAAAAACACTGGATGTCACCCGTCTGGTCCGCCTTAGCAGGAAGAAACATCTGAAATTCAATATGCTGATGGATTTCTGTGTGGGCAATGCCGCGGTGGGAATCAAAGAATTCTATATGTTGCCCATCGGAGACAAGTTATATCAATTTGATGCCATTGCCATAAACCTGATGGTACCCAACAAAACCGGCGAGGTGAGTTCTTGCGACAATCCGTATTCTAACGACCTTCAGACATTCAACAATGCCTATTTGAAAAATACGGCCGAGGTGGCCGCCACGTGCCAGGATCGAGACTTGTCCGGGGAGTGTATGGTCATTGGCACATCCACCATCATTGACACGGACCTTGACGCCGCCATTGGAATGAACAGCGGCATTTTCAATAATCCCTTCATTATGTGGGGCCGCTACAGG
>CAZKPB010000031.1:0-12536 GCA_964554535.1 uncultured Muribaculaceae bacterium
CAAAGCGGGGACGCGGCTAAAAGGAGGGTTCGAGCGACAACCCGCAGCGAATGACAATTCACAACGACCTCCGGTGCCGCCGGTGCTGCGCGGGGGCTACTGTCGCCGGCGCGGGCAAACCCACTGAGAATTCCGCATACTTTTACAATGACCGTCGTGTGCAGGCAGCAATTACAGGGAACGCACCGGTGCAAATGATAGGGACACAATCAAAAAGAATCCATACAAGAAAAAACAACTGCAAGCGACAACCCGCAGCGAATGACAATTCACAACGACGGCCGGTGCCGCGCGGAGATAAGGAAACCGTTCAATGGCGCGACTATCAGTTTACAACGACCTCCGGAGCCGCCGGTGCTGCGCGTGGGCTGCTGCCGCCGGCCCGGGCGCCACAAGCAACCGCACAAAAAAAAGGCGTCCGCAAAAGACGCCTTTCTCTTTATAAAACACAGCCACCTACTTGGCCCAAGCCTTCCCTTCGGCCGTCCTGCGCCAGGCAAAATAAGAATCCAACACATTCAATGCAGCTTCACTGGGTACCGGTCCCACAAAAGGAACGGGCCCCGTCAGATACATCACCTGACTGTTTTCTGCCGTAAAGGCCGGCCATGCGGGCAACCCTTCCTGAGGACCATTGGGGTCACCGTATTTGGCAAAATTAGTCCAATAATACCCCATATCCTCGGACAACGGAAGATCCGACTCGGGATTTTGAGAATTAGACATATGCTGGAACACAAAGGCCACATCCTGACCGTGAGGAGAAGCATAGCCATAACGCGGAGAATCGGCGGGATATTCCGGATGCTGGTCAAAATGATACAGGAACACTTTAGAATTGCCGGTCTGAGCCTGCAAACGGGCCCAAATCCAAGTCTGCCAGCCAAAAGCCGCATCACGCATCAAATCACGGGCCGTCTTGCCCACCTTGCCGTCTTCCAGAGGATAAGCTTCCAGCAACGTATCGGCAAACTGACCGTAACGCGTCTGCACACTGGCAATATGATCTTCAGGAGTACTTGCGCCCGAGAAACTGGCGCCTTCGTCCGAGTTATAACCAATCAATACCGGCACATCATTATACTGACCCTGGGAATACAATTCATACTGATCACCGGGAATGACATAACCGTCCACAATGGGCCAGCCGCCACCGCGGGATAGACCGGGTTCCACAAAACGCGAAGCATCCATGGCACGCAAGTCGGCCAGAGAAGTGGCACCCAAACCTTCCGCAATCTGCACCCCGTCGGCCTCGGCATCGGCCAAAGTCTTCATATTTTCACCGGGATACGTGGTGGGCCGGGTGGGACCAAACGAACCGCCGCTCTGCGAAATGGCGCCCTGGAAAAGCCCCTTGGCCAGCGGAGAAGCGCACAACATACTTACAGAAATGGCACCGGCCGATTCGCCAAAAATAGTCACCTGGTCAGGATTGCCTCCAAAAGCGGCAATATTTTCCTTCACCCACTGCAGACCGGCAATCTGGTCCAATAGACCGTAATTGCCACTTACCTGCTGAGGATTCTCGGCACTGAGCTCGGGATGAGCCATAAAGCCCAACTTTCCTACCCGATAATTCACACTTACCAGCACAATACCTCCCTGACGGGCCAGCGCTTCGCAATCATAACTGGGGTCGGCCGTATTGCCTCCGGCAAAACCACCTCCATAAATCCACACAAGCACCGGAAGATTATCCTTGGGAGATTTGGCGGGTGACCAGACATTCAAATACAGACAGTCTTCACTGAAAGCGGCTTCTGAGCGTCCGGCCTGCATGGGACCGGCGGCAAATTGAGTGGCATCACGCACACCTTCCCAGGGAATCAGCGGCTGAGGCGCTTTCCAACGCAGATCGCCTACCGGAGGAGCAGCAAAAGGTATCCCCAAATAAATGGACATATCTTCTAAAACAGTTCCTTGAACATACCCGCCGTTCACCTTAACTTTTCCGGGAACGGGCTCGGCACAGGAACTCAACAAAAGTACCAGTGCCATACATAAACAACATAATCTTTTCATAAAATAGTTTTTAGGTAATTTGACGCCAAAGATACTACAACTCCTACAAAAATGTCATCTTTGCACAACTGTCAAACGCACTATTTATGAAAAGCCTTTTGAACACAGAACGCCTTACCCTCCGCCCATGGCAGGCAAGCGATGCCCCGCGCCTCTACGCCCTGGCATCCGACCCGCTGGTAGGCCCCGCCGCCGGCTGGCCTCCTCACCGCTCGGAAGAAGAAAGCCTTGAAATCATCCGCACCGTATTTGCGGCTCCCACCATCTACGCTATCCTTCTCCGGCAAACCGGAGAACTCATAGGCTGCATAGGCATGGCTCCGGACGAAGCCCTTTGCGCAGACGACACCGAAATGCTGCTGGGCTACTGGATTGGCACCCCCTTCTGGGGCAAGGGCTATTGTACCGAGGCGGCCCACCGCGTACTCCGCCACGCCTTTGAAGACCTGAAATTAAACGCCGTCTGGTGCGGCAACTTTGTAGAAAACATACGTTCCGCCCGCATACAAGAAAAATGCGGATTCCGTTTCCATCATTCGGAAACCGGAGCCCATTGGTCAGAAGAAGAGCGCGACGTAAACATCACCTGCCTGAGGCGGGAAGATTACGCTTAATCCTTGGTATTCCGGATAGTGGCCTTCCTGTGGGTGAAGATGGTAATGAGGTTGGCCGGCAACGTACACCCCAGGGCTATAGCAAGGTATAACGTATCTTCTCTGTCAATAACTATGGCCAGCACAATAAAGACCACGCTCGCCAGCATAGATACTATCTGAATAACCCGCAACAGTTTATGAATATTCTTGGATTCCTTCATATAATCAACAAATTTGCACCACAAATCTACACAATAAAGCCCTATATGCGTAACCCGACCACTCCGTTTTTTAGGATTTTCACCTGCCAGGCCCTGCTCTGCGGTGGCCGCTATATTCCCCTACCGCACCGTACTATCCTTGGGAAGACGTATCCCGATACTACAGAGAAACACTTAACCACTACTATTTAAACACATAACTTAATCTTTACCCTTATGACTGTATTACTTCTTGTCTTCGGACTGTTGGGAGACTGCCTGCTCTCTGTACTGGTAGGGCTTGTGGGTGCGCGCCGCCGCATTGGCTTTGGCTGGAGTTTCCTGTTGAGCGTATTGTTAACTCCCCTTATCGGACTGATATTAACCCTGTTGTCAGAACAACTTCCTCAGCAAGGTGAGCGCCGCTGGGGTTGCCTGGGCACTCTGCTGGCCATTGTGGCGCTGTTGCTGATAGGATTCGTGGCCCTGTTGGTCTTTGGGCTGATAGTGTTGTAGCCCATTCTTGCAGTAAAAGTAACCTGTACATCTTCTTAACCTTATGAAAACCCACTATCTATTTTCTCTGCTGGCAGTGTCAATTTTTGTCGGCTGTCAGGGCATAGAACGCCCCAAAGGCCCCTGTGACATTTACAATGAAGGAGGCACCCCCTGCGTGGCGGCACACAGCACCACACGCCTTCTCAACTCCAAGTACAAAGGCCCTTTGTATCAAATTATCCGTGAAAGCGACGGAGCCCTCCTGGACATCGGCATCATTGACGGCGGTTACGCCGACGCGGCCGCGCAGGACGCCTTCAGCAAAGGGACCTTGTCCTACATCTCCATCATTTACGACCAGTCCGGCAATGGAAACCACCTGTACCAAGCCGCTCCGGGAACCTTCAAAGGCCCCGACAAAGGAGAATTCAACACTATGCCCCTGGCCGATATGGCCCCGGCCAGCCTGAACGGGCACAAAGTCTACGGCGTATACATCATGCCCGGTATGGGGTTCCGCAACAACAACGCATCGGGCCTGGCCATCAACGACGAGCCCGAGGGCATTTACTACGTAATTGACGGTACCCACTACGACAGCGGCTGCTGCTTTGACTACGGCAACTCGTCCACCAACGGCAATGCCGTAGGTACCGGCACTATGGAAACCACCTACTTTGGCACGTCCACCGCCTGGGGACGCGGCAACGGAGAGGGTCCCTGGATTATGGCCGATATGGAAGCCGGTCTGTTTTCCGGCTGGAATGCCAAACAGAATGATGTCCCCAGTATTGACTCGTGGCGCTTTGTCAGCGTCTATGTAAACGGCGGCGGCGGCAACCGGTGGGACCTCCGCGGTGCCGATGCCACAAAAGCCGAGGTTACCACCTTTTACAGCGGGGTACGCCCCGGTTCACCGGAAAAAGACACCTATTACCCTATGAACAAGAAAGGCGGTATGCTGTTGGGCAACGGAGGGGACAACGGAAACGGGTCTGCCGGCACCTTCTATGAAGGCGTAATGACTACCGGTTATCCTTCTGACGCCACCATTACCGCCGTACAGGCCAACATTGCCGAGGCAAAATACAGCGAACAACCTGTACGGATGTCCCGCCTGACCACTTTTGCTCCGGAAAGAATCCAACCGCTCACCGTTTCGTTCCTTAACACCACGGACAAGGAAATATCGGGTGTGTCCTTTGCACTTTCCCTGCCCGACGGCTGGTTGTCCAAACAAATTTCGGAAACCGGCACCGATCTTCCTCTGGCTTCGGGAGCCCTGGCCGGCGCCGTGTACCAGATTATTCCGGGCAACGCCAATACGGCCGGTGAAGTGTCCGCTCAAATTTCATGGCAAAGCGGATCAGAATCCATGACACAACGTGTCAGATGCGCCGCCCCGGTGAGAATCAATGAAGTGGGATTTGCCGGAGGACAATTTATTGAACTCTACAACCAGACAGACCAACCCGTTGACTTGTGGGGCTATACCATTGAAATTACCCGCAGCGGATGGGCTCCCGTAACGGCCGCAGTACTGCCGGAAGGAACCACACTGGCTCCCGGCGGCTTTCTGCTTCTCACCCCCTCGGCCGATGCAATCCGAGCCGATACGCTGGCTCTTACCACCCTCTTCACTCCCGTATCCACCGGTCCGTGGTTGACCTTTGCGGCCGGAAGCACCACCCTGCCCGTTACCTCGGCCAAAGGTCTCAAAGCGGGACAACGCGTGGGAATTGACGTGGGTGGAAACTACGAGGAAGTGACGCTCACGCAAGTAGGCACCCCCGCCACCCAAACCACTCTGTCGCAAGACGCCAAGGCCGGTGACAAGGTCATCAGTATGGAAGCGACGGTTGCCCTGCGTGCCGGAGACGAACTGACCCTGAGCACCGGAGCGCGCAAGGAAATCCTGCGTGTCAAGAAGGTACTAAAAGTGTCCGAGGCCCCCGTGCGCCGCTATGGCCCCGCCGTCCCGCACGAACCCGGAGAAGTGGAGTTGGAAAGCCCGCTGCAGGGGAACCACCAGAAAGGAGTGGATATCTCGGCCACCGGTACCGGAATTGCGTTTACGCCGGCGCTCCGCTTTGCGCATCGCAGCGGTGACGCTTTGCAAGTGCTTCCGGAGGATGCTCCCGCACCCGCGGCGGACGCCAAGGCGCCGGCTTACACGCCGGCTACGGACGGAACTCATTACGGCTACACGCTCTCTACCCGCGCCGGTGCCGTTGCCTTGTATAAAGGAGACGTGCCGGTGGATGCCATTGTCTACGGGTCAAAACAGAGCAATTCCAGCGGCAACGGTACCATTGCCCGACCGGATCTGGCCACTTTGGAAGGGGTTCAGGAACAGGGCGGATGCATTGCCGTTGCTCCTTCGCTCTTCCCGTTCCGTGCCGGTTTCCGTACCGGAAGCGCCGCTCCCGCGCCGGACCCCGACTTCAAGAATTCTTTGATCAGATTCCCCGATGGGGCCGACACCGACAACCTTTGCAATGACTTTATGGAGACCGACACTCCCACTCCGGGTGCGCCCAACGTCAAGAAAGAGGAAAACTAACCGTTCTATTAAATAAAAAAGGGGGCGACTGTATTTGCAGTCGCCCTCTTTTTTTACCAGACACTTACAAGTCTATTTCTTGAAGTCTCTTACCAAAAAGTAAGCATTCTTGGGTTGGTAATCCACATCAAGCAGTAAAGGATAATTGTTTGCACCCAGCCAGGAGTCCTTGTCACCCACGTTCCAGAAGGTCACACACTGAATGTCGTCTTTATGCTTGCGCATTACACGAAACAACATATCATACTGTGAAGCCAGTTTTTGTTTTACCGCATCGCTGATTTCTACGGCTTCACGGCTGAAGTTGAAACCACCGCCAAAGTCCACATTGGCCCGCACGTCCAATTCGGTAATGTGAATATTGTCCACAATGGTGGCATATTTGGTAATGGCCGCATCAAAGTCCGCTTCCAGAGGCGAATTGATGTTGTAGTGACCCTGCATGCCAATACCTTCAATGGGAATACCCTCGGCCTTCATACTCTTTACCATATTGTAAATGCGGTCGCGTTTTACGGGGTCGGTTTCATTGTAGTCGTTGTAGAACAAAATGGCGTTGGGGTCGGCTTCGCGGGCATATTGGAAGGCTTTCTTTATAAATTCGTCACCGGCAATCTGATAATACAACGAGCGACGGTACGGGGAGGAGGCGTCCACGCTGTCGGTTATGGCTTCATTGACAACGTCCCAGGCGTAAACCACGTCTTTGTAACGGGTAACAATGGCTTCAATGTGTTTTTTCATACGAGCAAACAGCACGTCTTTTGAAACCAGGTTGTGCTGGCGGTCATAGAACATCCATTCTGCGGTCTGTGAGTGCCATACCAGGCAGTGACCACGCAGTTTGATACCGTTTTCACGGGCATAATTGGCCACTTTGTCGGCATCTTCCCAGTCAAAACGTCCTTCGTACGGTTCGGTGGGTTGCGGCTTCATCACGTTTTCTGCCGTAATGCTGTTAAACTCTCTCTTAACCAATGCTTTTTGTTCCGGAACGGTAACGTTGTTGAGGTTCACGGCGGCACCAATCATAAAGTAATCCTGGTAGGCATCCTTCAAACCGTTGGGTTTTACTACGGGTTTGGAAGCTTGTTCCGTAAAGAAATCGGTCATCATAGTGAAGTACTGCGGGGCAAAACAGCCCTGGCCGTGACCGCCGCCGGGCACGGATACAAAGGTGGCATTGCCGCCGGCATAATCGTATGCGGTTTTCAAGTGCACACTCTGGCACTGAGGCACTACGTTGTCGGCATCGCCGTGGATGATGAGCATATCGGCATCATCGGGGTTCACATAATTTACGGGGCTGATAAGTTTTACCCAGTCCGGTTCGGTACGGGGGTCTTTTTTGCCTATCAATGCGGCTTCGGGCGATTTTTCATCGTTAGGCGTCGTACAGTTCAAGAAATAAGCCATATCCACGGGACCGAACCAGTCCACTACGGCATTTACGTCACTGCTGGCATCCGGGCAATTGCCCACTTTCCCTTCCACGTCAATGGCTACGGGACCGCTTACAAGCGATTTCACCCCGTTGGTTACCCCCGCATAGGCGGCCAGGTGTCCGCCGGACGAGAAACCGGTGATGCCCACAAAAGAAGGATCCAGATTGTAAGTAGCCGCATTAGCACGGATAAAGCGGATGGCCGCTTTCACGTCCTGAATCTGGGCCGGCCAGGGAGCATCGGCGCTGGAACGGTGGTTGATGGAAACAACGGCAAAGCCGGCTTCGAGCAGCGGACCGCCAATGGCTGCCGTTGCCATGGCTTTGGCATTGTTCATAAACCAGGCACTACCGTATATGATTACAATAGGTTTGTAGGCGGCCTGCGCCTGATTGGGCAGGTATATGTCCAGATTGTGGCTTTCCAGCTGGTCTGCCGCATAGTTGACATCCGTCCAGCTCTTGGAGAACGTGCCTTCGGCCGGGCCTTTAGGCATTTGGAACCCCTGACCCTGGGCCAGGAGCGAGAGGCAGCACAAAGAAAGTGCTAACGTCAGTAGTTGTTTTTTCATTTGTAGTTTAAGTAAGTTAGATATGTATCTGTATTTGTTACAAATTTAGGTAAAAACAGACAACCATTCCACTGTATTTTTATGTAAATTTGTGTCATTCCTTTAACTCTTAACTCATAACTCATAATTCAGATGAAACGTACTGTCCTACTCTTTCTTCTGCCGCTTCTTCTTGCGGTGCCCGGCTGCAACACGGCTCCAAAAACCACGGAATGCATTAACCCACTGACTTACACAGATATACCAGACAACGACTGGATTCGTGTAGGTGAAGACTACTATATGGTCAGCACCACCATGTACTTCTGCCCCGGTGCACCCATTATGCACTCCAAAGACTTGGTGCACTGGCGTATTGTAAATTACGTCTACGACTATCTTGCCGATGACGACATCTACAACCTGCGCAACGGCCGCAACGCCTACGGCAAAGGCCAGTGGGCCACCTCGCTGCGGCACAGGGACGGTGTGTTTTATGCCCTGTTCTCGTCCAACGACCAGGGAAAGACCTATGTCTACAAAACCACCGACATTGAAAACGGCAAATGGCAGCAAACCATACTGGACCGCCACTTTCACGACGCCAGCCTGCTGTTTGAAGACGACCGCGTTTTTCTGGTATGGGGCAATGGAGACCTGCAGATTACGGAACTCAAGAATGACCTGTCCGGCGTCAAGGAAGGAGGCGTGGACCAACTGCTGATATCGGCCCCAAAAGAAGGTTACAACCTGCGTGCCGAGGGATCCCACTTCTATCACATTGGCGACTACTACTACGTCATTGAAATTGACTGGCCCAGCGGCGGCGTCCGCACGGAAAGCTGCTGGCGCAGCAAAGAGTTGCTGGGTAAATACGAACGCAAAGTCATCCTGAGCGGCGAATTTGACGGCCGAGGCGACGGCGTGGCCCAGGGAGGTATTATAGAAACACAGCACGGAGACTGGTACGCCATAATGTTCCAGGACCACGGGGCCGTAGGCCGCATCCCAACCCTGCAACCCGTTACCTGGGTGGACGAATGGCCCATTTTGGGTGACAATACCGTTCCCGTAAAACAATTTTCCGTAAACCTTCCCGAATTCGGGGAAAATTATGTGTGGGCCGGCGATGAATTTGATTACGTGTCCAATAATGACCTGGCACTGGTATGGCAATGGAATCACAAACCGGAAAACTCCCTGTGGTCACTCACCGACCGTCCGGGATGGCTCCGGCTGACCACCGGCCAATTGGCCACTGATATTATGGATGCCCGCAATACCCTTACACAACGTACCGTAGGTCCCAAATGCCAGTCAGAAGTCATGATGGACGCTTCCGGAATGAAGCCCGGAGACTTTGCCGGCATTTGCGCCTTCCAAAGCAACTACGGCCAGATTGGCGTGGTAGTGGCCGAAGACGGTTCCAAATCCCTGCAAGCCTTTACCCGCATCCCCCCGCAACGCCGCTTCAGAAGAAATGCCGACCCCGACGAACCCCAGCCGGTGGAAACACGCACCCAACTGCTCAATATTCCGCTGCAAAGCAACCAGGTATGGCTCCGCATCAAATACGTGTTTACGCCCGTGACGGAAAGTGACGGGGAAGCGGACAAAGCCTATATGAGCTACTCGCTGGACGGTCAAAACTGGACCGACGTGGAAGGCTCCCTCCAGATGCGTTACACCCTGGACCTGTTTACCGGCTACCGTACCGTACTGTACAACTACGCCACCATGGCCCCGGGAGGTTACGCAGACTTTGACTATTTCCATCAGAACATACTCTAAACACCACTTCAATTTTCGTAATATGAACTTCAAACTTACCTTAAGCTGCACCCTGCTGGCTATGTGCCTGTGTGCAGGGGCCTCGGCCCAAAACTTTCAGAGAGAGACTTTTCCGGAAGGCTCGGTTTCTCCGGTAACCAACATCAACCGTAACTCGTACCCCCGCCTTCTGGCAGACAACAGCGTTATGTTCCGGGTAAACGCCCCGCAAGCCGCCAAAGTACAGATTGACCTGGGTGGCAAAAAATACGATATGGAACGCTCCGACAAAGGCGTATGGACTGTCACCACGCAACCCCAGGTACCCGGATTCCATTACTATTCCCTTATTGTAGACGGCGTATCGGTAGCCGACCCGGCCAGCCAGTCGTACTTTGGCAGCAGCCGTATGTCCAGTGCCATTGAAATTCCGGAAAAAGGAATGGAAGTATTTGAAAACCAAGACGTACCTCACGGAGAAGTCCGTACGATCTACTATTTTTCCAAATGGGACAATGCCTGGCGTCCGCTGTGCATCTACACCCCGGCCGGCTACAACGAGGGTAAAGACAGATACCCGGTAGTCTATATTCAGCACGGAGGCGGTGAAGACCACCGCGGTTGGGTAGACCAGGGACGTACCGCCCAGATAATGGACAACCTCATTGCTGCCAAAAAAGCCGTACCTATGATTGTGGTCAGCTCAAACAGCAACGTCACCACGCGCAGCGGCAACGGAGGCGGTGGCGGTTACAACTGGGAAGGTATGCAGGCTTTCCGCCGGGAAATGATAGAAAATATCATCCCGTTTGTAGACAAGACCTACCGTACCCTGGCCGACAAACAGCACCGCGCCATGTGTGGTCTGTCCATGGGTGGCGGCCAGTCCTTCTACATAGGACTGCGGTCTCCCGATGTATTTGCCAACGTGGGTGTATTCTCCACCGGAATGTTTGGAGGTATTTCCGGAGCCGCCGGATTGGACCTGGAAAAAGAAGTTCCCGGTATCTTGTCAGACACCAAGAACTTCAACAAGGGTCTGGACGTATTTTTTATCAGTTGCGGGGAACAGGATCCCAGAATCCAATACACCCGTGACATTGTCAAGAAAATGCAGTCACAGGGCGTGGAAGTGTCCTTCAACTCTTATCCCGGTGACCACGAGTGGCAGGTATGGCGCAAATCGCTTCTGGAATTTTCCCAAAAGTTGTTCAAATAGGCTCTACAAAAAGGAAAGAGGGTGACCCGCATAAGGCCACCCTCTTTTTTATGTAACAGGTAAGTTCTATCTTATCTCTGAGCTACAATAGGATCTCCCATTTCCGAGTTTTCCACGTCAGTGCTGTCCAGTTTGAAGAGCATAAACTGAGGAGTGGCAGTGGTATAAGGAGTCCATTCGCCGCCGTCCTTGCCGTTGGGGTCACCGAATTTGGCAAAGTTACTCCAGGAAGTCAACATCTTTTCGGAAAGATTCCAGTCACCGTCGGTCCAAGGTCTCCAGCTATGTTGCAGGGATTTAAATACAAACCACAGGTCAGATGAGTGGAAAGCGCCTTTGAGGATACCGTCGTAGGTTCTGCCGTCAGTGGGCAGGGGACGGGCAAATTCGTAAGCATATGAACGGTTGCCTACGCCTTCACGATTAATGCAGAAGTCTGCAATACCCTGGGCCATGTTGCCCATATCGTTCAAGGTGTAACCAATCATATAGGGCACGTCTGCCAGATTACCGTCTTTGGCGGCATCGTCAAAACTTTGCAGAGAAACATAACCGTCTACAATGGGAGAAGCGGTCATACGGGTACGGTTGCCGGTAACGGCAGTGTACAGACTACCTACGGTGTAAATGGTTTCGGTAGAAGCGGCACGCATTTTCTTAAGGTCGGTAAGACCCGCCCAATCCATAATTTCTTTGGTCTGCAGTTCGGATTGCTCTAAGGTCATAGGGCCACCCATACCACCCATGCCACGCATGGCGAAAGCAGCGGGAGCTGCAGGGGCACCGGGGGCTGCAGGGGCTGCAGGAGCGGCGGGAGCGGCGGGAGCGGCGGGAGCAGTTGTCAGACCGCCACCACTCATAATCACGGCATTATTAAATAGGCCTTTGGCCAGCGGAGAGGCACACAGCGTCTTTACACTGCCGGCACCTGCACTTTGTCCGAATATCATTACGTTGTCGGGGTCACCGCCAAACTGGGCAATGTTATTCTTCACCCATTTGAGAGACTCAATCTGGTCCAGAATGCCGTAGTTACCGGAAACGTGATTGGGGCTTTCTTCAGAAAGTTCGGGATAGGTAAGGAAGCCGAACACACCCAGACGGTAGTTGATGGACACCAGTACCACGTCTTTGTTGGCCCATTCCTGACCGTCAAATTCCGGTTCGGAACCCCAACCTTCTCTGTAACCGCCACCATGAATCCACAAAGCCACGGGAAGTTTTTTATCAACCTGACCGGGAGCTTTTGTCCAAACGTTCAAATACAGGCAATCTTCACTATAGGGTGCTTCGTCGCCATAACCCCATTCGGTCGCATATCCGCCGGGATAATGAACGGCCTGATAACCCGGATGGCCAAATTTGTCGGCCAGCATAATGCCTTCCCAAGGAACTACCGGCTGAGGAGCTTTCCAGCGAAGATCTTTGATGGGAGCAGCTGCATAGGGAATACCGCGGAACGCATACACTCCGTCAATTTCTGCAGGAACTCCCTGAACCTGACCACCCTCGATAGTCAACACAGGGCATTCCTTTACGGAAGACCCCACTCCGGCCGCGCAGCTCACTAAAGCAAGCGCAGACAACAGAAACAATAGTTTTTTCATAATTAAATTATACTAGTGATGCGTTAAGCGACGCATCTGAGTTTGTAACTTATTATTAATTAT
>CAZKPB010000032.1:0-10163 GCA_964554535.1 uncultured Muribaculaceae bacterium
GGCATTTCCTGCAGGGGTGAAGAAGGCTTATGCCACCGCGGCCAATTACGTGAAGGAACTGGGCCTTATTTTCTCTCCCAAGACCGAGGCTTACAAATCAGTGGGCAGTTTTATTGCCATTGGCAGTATTTTCCCCGACACCTGGAATTGGGAAACTTTCTGGAACATTACCGCCTGGCTTTCCATTATGCTGGCCGTGCTCAATATATTGCCCATTCCCGCACTTGACGGCGGGCACATGGTACTGGTGCTGTTTGAAATGATTACCGGACGCAAGCCGTCTGACAAGTTCCTGGAGGTGACTCAGCTCATTGGGATGGTGCTGTTGATTGGGCTTATGGTGCTGGCGTTTGGCAACGATATACTTAGACTGTTCAGATAAATTTTTGCGTTATGAAAAATGTAGTACTTTATGTTACCCTATTAATGCTTACCCTGTCGCTGGGCGCTTGCGCCGGCGGTACGCAATTTAAGACAAATGTGACCGGAAAAGCCGGGGAAATTATTGTGGTGATTGATAAAGATGACTGGGATGCCGGTCCGGGACAGGCGCTACGGTCTTTACTGGCGGTGGATTATCCTTTCCTTCCGCAGAGTGAACCGTTGTTTACGCTGTATTCCATTCAGGAAGGAGCGTTCTCTTCCATTTTTCAGACGCACCGCAATATCATTATCTGCAGCGTGTCTCCGGATATTACCAGTGCCAAAATGGAACTGCAGCAAGACCTTTGGGCGGCTCCGCAGCTTGTGGTCAGATTGTCCGGCCCCGATGCCGCATCGGTGCAGGCCTGCATAGAAGAGAATGCAGACAAGCTGGTCAATGCCATTGAGCAGGCAGAACGCAACCGCGTCATTCAGAACGCCCAGAAATTTGAAGAAGTGGATTTGCGCAAGATGGTGACCCAGTACCTGGGGGGTTCTCCGTATTTTCCGACCGGCTACAAAGTGAAAAAGCGTACGGACAACTTTGTCTGGATTGCCTATGAGACCACTTATACCAACCAAGGCTTATTAATTTATACCTATCCGTACCGGAGTGAAGAAGACCTTTCCCTGCCGCGCATCATAGCCGAGCGCAACTTGGTGCTGGAACGTGAAGTTCCCGGACCGCTGGACAACACTTATATGACCACCAACACTATGGTGGAACCCTCTTTGCGCTGGTTGAAATACAACAAGCGCGAGTTTGCGGAAGTCCGCGGACTTTGGGATGTGAAGAACGATTTTATGGGCGGTCCCTTTATCTGCCATTGTTTCTATGACCAGGCAAACAACAGGGTGGTGGTGCTGGACGGCTTTGTATATGCCCCCAAATTCCAAAAAAGAAATTATCTCCGCCAGGTGGAATCCCTTCTTTACTCATTTGAGTGGAAAAAAGAATAAAAAATTTGCAGGTACAAAAAATCGTTTTACCTTTGCGCTCCCTTAACGGCCAGTTCGTCTAAAGGTTAGGACTCAAGATTTTCATTCTTGCAATAGGGGTTCGATTCCCCTACTGGCTACAATATAAAATAAGAAAGATATGGCTCATCACGCATCAGCAGAAAAACGTAATCGTCAAAACGAAGTAAGACGCATTCAGAACAAGTATTATGCAAGAACAACCCGTAACGCCATCAAGGCTTTACGCGACACTACAGATAAGGTTGCTGCCGTAGCGATGTTACCCAAAGTGTCAGCAATGATTGACAAATTGGCCAAAATTAACGTTATTCACAACAACAAAGCCGGTAACTTAAAAAGTGGCTTGGCAGCCTATGTCAACAAAATAGCATAGTTTATACGGATTGTCCTATAGTTAACAGAATACCTTCCTAATTTAGGAGGGTATTTTTGTTATATGCATTATGCTGAAGATTACAGAATGGGCGCCCGAGGAGCGTCCGCGGGAAAGACTGGCGCAGCAGGGAGCTGCCGCCTTGAGTAATGCCGAGTTGATGGCGATTCTGTTGCGTACGGGCAGCGGCGGGCTTACCGCCCTGGACGTGGCGCGTAATTTATTGGCCGAGGCGGACAACAGCCTGAACGCGCTGTTGCGAATGCCTGTGGACAGGATGAAGCGCGTAAAGGGCATTGGCCCGGCGAAGGCCGTCACGCTCTGTGCCGCGTTTGAGCTGGGGCGCAGGGGTCAGGCGTCTGCAAAACCGGTGGCGCCGTTTACCTCGGCCCGTCAGGTGGCGGATTTGATGGGGCCTTTGATGCGGGATTTGCCGCACGAGACGTGCTGGGTGCTGTACCTGGACGGAGGACGCAACTTGATTTCCAAAGAACAGGTGAGCAGCGGGGGGCTTAATGCCACCTGGGTGGACGTGCGGATGATTCTCAAATCGGCCCTGGACAAACGGGCCTGTGAGCTGATTGTGGTGCACAACCATCCCTCGGGCAACCACAAGCCCGGGCAGCAGGACAGGCTGCTTACACGCTCGCTGCAGGAGGCCGCAAAAGTGGTTGATATTCACCTGGTAGACCACGTGGTAATAGGAGGAAACAGTTACTATAGTTTTGCAGAAGACGGTTTGTTATAGTGCTTACGAATTTGTACCTTTGAGGAAAATTCACCTTATGGTCACTCATATTTTATCCACCTCGGATTCTATTTTCAACGAGGCTCTGGCGCAGATGCGCGATGTCGCAATTCAGAAAGACACTATGCGCTTCAGAAGCAACTTGGAGCGGGTGGGGTATATGTTTGCCTATGAGATCAGCAAGTCGTTGGAATATGAAGACAGGGAGGTGCATACTCCGCTGGGTATTGCCAACGGCCGCGTGCTTAAGGACAAGCTGGTGCTGGGGACCATTCTGCGAGCCGGACTGCCTATGCACGCCGGAATGCTGCGGATGTTTGATGATGCGGAAAACGCCTTTGTGGCCGCTTACCGGAAATATGGCCGGGACTACAAGTTCACCATAGAACTGGAATACCTTTCCTGTCCCGATTTGACAGGGAAAGTGCTGATTATTGCCGACCCGATGCTGGCCACGGGTTCTTCCATGTTTTTGACGTACAACGAGCTGATCAAAAAGGGGATTCCCCGGCATTGCCACATTGCCACGCTCATTGCCTCGCGTGAGGGTTATGAATATGTATGCCGCAAAATGGGGCATCTGGATGTTACGCTGTGGGTTGGGGCTATTGACGAGGAACTGACCACCAAATCCTACATTGTCCCCGGACTGGGAGATGCCGGAGATTTGGCTTTCAAGGAAAAATAACAGAAAAAAACGGGTTACAGCTGCTTGCGCAGACGGGCAATGGGAATGCTCAATTGCTCGCGGTATTTGGCTACCGTGCGGCGGGCCACTTTGTAACCCTTCTCATTGAGGCAGGCCACCAATTCTTCATCTGTAAGCGGCTTATTTTTGTCTTCCACACGGATGCTCTCTGCCAGAATGTTCTTGATTTCCCGGGTGGAAACTTCTTCTCCGCTTTCTGTCATCAGGCCTTCTGAAAAGAAGTATTTGAGAGAATAAATTCCAAAATGCGTCTGAATATATTTGGAATTGACCACGCGAGAGATGGTGGATATGTCCAGTTTGGTCTTCTCTGCAATGTTCTTCAGCACCATGGGACGCAATTTGGTTTCGTCCCCGTCAATGAAAAAGTCTTTCTGAAATTCCAGAATGGCCGTCATAGTGTTCATAAGCGTGTTCTGACGCTGTTTGAGCGCTTCTATAAACCATTTTGCCGAATCCAGTTTCTGTTTGACAAAGGTCGATGCCTCTTTGCTCTGACGGGCGCTCTGGTCGGCCGCCTTGAGCAACATATCGGCGTAACGCTTGTTGATTCGCAATTCCGGGATGGAGAAGCGGGGCATGGTAACGACGGGTTCTCCGTCTTTAATTTCCAGCAAAAAATCCGGTACCACTTGTTGGGCTCGGTCGGTGTAGGAATCATCCACATTGCCGCCCGGGCGGGGAGTCAGTTTGGACACTTCTTCCATTGCCTCCCGGAGCATATCCTGTGTAATACTCATTTTTTGCTGAATCTTGTCAAAATGTTTCTTGGTGAATTCCGTAAAATATTTTTCCAGGATACAGATGGCATTCACCACGGAAGGACGCTTTGCTTTAACGCGCAATTGCAAGAGCAGACATTCCTGCAGATTGCGGGCTCCAACGCCGGCAGGGTCAAAATCCTGCACAATGGACAGGGCTTCTTCCAGTTCGTCCGGGGTGACTTCCAGGCCCATCCGGAAAGCCATATCGTCAGACAGGGTGTCCAGATCCCGGCGCAGGTAGCCGTCCTCGTCCAGACTGCCAATGATAAACTGAGCTATGTTGCGCTGTCTTTCCGAGAGGCTGCGGAAACCCAGCTGGGTTTCCAGATTCTGGTAGAAACTTTCTTTGACGGAAAAACTGGGAAACTCTTTTTTCTCATCCCTGGACTGGTTGTTCACGTAAAGCTTGTACGAGGGGATGGAGTCGTCTTCTTTGGCGTAGTCGCTCAGAGAAACCTCTTTGGAACTTTCGGACTCCTCTTCGTTGTCATTTTCTTCCAGTACGGGATTTTCCTCCAGCTCTTTCTTCACACGCTGATCCAATTCAAGCGCGGGAAGCTCAAGCAACTTGATTGTCTGAATCTGTAATGGAGACAATTTTTGTTTGAGTTGCAGTTTTTGCTGAAGTGATTGAGAGATCATATTCATTGGACTTCTGCTACAAAGATACACAATTGCGTTCTTTTACATAACTTAGCCGTGAAAAAAAAACATCACTATGTCAGTAATAATGGAACCCATCATACCTCCCATATCCAGGGCGGTACTGGAAAGTGAACTTACAAGAGACCGTTTTGTAAGGTTCTCTTCCAGAGGAGAAAACAAATTGTTTGATGTCACGGCTCAGGAAGCTCCCAATGTCATGCGCGAGATCGGCCGGTTGAGGGAAATCGCCTTCCGTGCAGCGGGCGGAGGTACCGGACTGTCTTGTGACATTGATGAATTTGATACCGACGTGGAATGTCCGTACCACCAGTTGGTGGTGTGGGACCCTAGGGCAAAAGAAATTCTGGGCGGTTACCGTTACCTTTTGGGAGCGGGGATAAAGCCCGAAAAGCTGGCCACCAGCCCCATTTTCTCTTTTTCCGAATTGTTTCTCTCCAAATACTTGCCAATGACCATTGAATTGGGACGTTCGTTTGTACAACCCAATTATCAGAATACCAACGACAACCGCACCGGGATGTATGCGCTGGACAATTTGTGGGACGGTTTGGGGGCGTTGATAGTCCGTTTTCCGGCAATGAAGTATTTCTTTGGAAAGGTGACTATGTACCGCTCGTATAACCAGCAGGCGCGCAATTGTCTGTTGTATTTTATGAGCAAATATTTTCCTGACCCGGACAAGCTGGTGTTGCCTACCACGCCTCTGGACGAACTAAATCTGGACAATCCCTATTACGAACGCCTGTTCAATACCGGGGAATATGAGAAAGATTACAAGATTCTGAGTCAGGAAATAAAGGCGTACGGAGAACGCATCCCGCCCCTGATTAATTCCTATATGCGTATTTCTCCCAATATGCGGGTGTTTGGCACCACACTCAACAATCATTTTGGAGGGGTGGAAGAAACGGGTATACTTATTTCAATTGACGATATGTACCCGGAAAAAGTGGGCCGTCATATGAATACGCTCAAGAACCTGGCCAACCTGGTGGGGTTGCGCTGGTGGAAGCGATAATCAGAAACGTCAGAGATTGGGGTAATTGATAAACTCGCGGGTAATAAAGGCCTGCGGGTAAGTCTCTTTTATGGAGTTCATAAAGCGTACGGCATCGCTCTTGGTGCGGAAGTCGCCCACGGTTACCTTAAAGTAGGGATTCTCATATACGCGGTAGATGGCGGTTTGGGGGGAGTACTCGGCAAATGCTGCCGCCACTTTTTCCGACTCGCTGCGGGCGGTCTGCTTGTTGTCAAAAAAGATGCGGACGCGGTATCCCGATATTTTGGACGGGCTTTGGATTTGTGCCGCTATGCGGGCATTGACGGCGTCCTGAATCTGTTTGGATTGTACCAGCCTGATGTGGTTTCCTCCGGGGCCCGCTTCTTCCACCCATTCAAACACATTGCGTCCCAGCAGGGTGGAATCCACGCTTTGGGCCCGCGTAGACAGGGGTGTGACGTATAAAAGGACGGAGGCAAAAAGGGCTATGGTTATGTAAAATCTCATTTTCCGGTATTAAATTCAATCAAATCTTTGGCGGGGATTTCCGTGAATTTTTTGTGCACCTTCATTCCTCCGCATTTAAAAACGGCGTCCAGATCAAGACTGACGCGGTCAATCAACGAACTGTCTATATCCAATCCCGTGCCAAACAGGGCAAACAAATTGGTGACGTCCAGCAGCAACACCCCGTCACAGGTGGAAGTGTCCCGGGCCGCAAACAGCATGGGCCCTTCCAGGGAATATACGGCCACCTGTTTCCCGTCCAGACGTACAGATCCTACAGCGTCGGTGAGGGAAACCCTTGACCCCGTGGGATTTATGACACTGGCGGCCACTTTCACTTTAGCCGAGGAAATACCCGACATATTGAATTGTTTGACCGTGAAATTCTCAATGGCAATTTGTTTGTATTGTGAACAGCCGGTGGTACAAAGAACCGCCACGGCTACCAAAAGCAGATACTTTATCTTCATGGGGCAAAGATAGAAATTTTACGTTATGTTTCGCGCTTGCGAAACATACCTTGAAAGGAGCGTATGCGACCCGGCGGCTGTGCAGCCGCCCAAGCGAAGGGACTGAGCGCCTGAGCGAAGCGAAGTAAACCAGGGAATCCACGCAAGGTCGCAAGACCTTGCAATAGGTGGTAGTTGTGTGTGCATTCGCTACTTTGTGTCGGTAATATTGCTTGCTGAATTTGAGTTAAATAATATTATCTTCGCGCCATGATTCCTTTTTTCATTGAAACATATGGCTGCCAAATGAATGTGTATGATTCGGAAGTGGTGGCCTCCCTGCTGGAGAAGGCGGGGTATGCTCCCTGCGACGGCATAGAAGACGCTGCGGTGATTCTGGTGAACACCTGTTCCATCCGGGAAAATGCCGAACAACGTGTGTGGGGGCGTCTGGAATATTTCCGTCAGTTGAAGAAACGCCGTCCCTCGCTGCAGGTGGCCGTACTGGGATGTATGGCCTCGCGGCTGAAAGAAAAGTTGCTGGAAAACACCTGTGTGGATTTTGTAGTGGGCCCCGACAGCTACCGTCTGCTGCCGCAACTGCTCGGGCAGGAGTGTCCCGCTCCCGTACAGACGCAGCTTTCCAGAAAAGAAACCTATGCCGATATTCTGCCGCTGCGGATGGACAAACACGGTGTGACCACTTTTGTGTCTATCATGCGCGGTTGCAACAATATGTGCGCCTATTGCATTGTACCTTATGTCAGGGGGGGCGAGCGTAGTCGGGATCCTTTTTCCATAGAACAGGAGGTGCGCGATTTATTTGCCAAAGGGTACAAAGAAGTAAACCTGCTGGGGCAGAATGTGGATTCGTACGGTTGGGAATCGGAGGACGGAAAGGTAAAGGAGACGTTTTCCCAACTGCTGGAACGGGTGGCCCGGATTTCTCCGTTGTTGCGGGTACGCTTTGCCACTTCACATCCCAAAGACATGAACGACAGCGTGCTGCACACTATGGCGGCCTATTCCAATATTTGTCATCACATTCATTTGCCGGTACAGAGCGGCAGTGACGCGCAGCTGGCCAAGATGAAGCGCACGTACAACCGCGCCACGTACCTGGAACGGATAGCCAAAATCAGGGAAATTCTTCCGGATTGCGTCATTTCCACCGACATGATTTCCGGTTTTTGTGACGAGTCGGAAGAGGACCACCTTCAGACACTGAGCCTGATGCGTGAAGTGCGTTTTGACCAGGCGTTCATGTTCCAGTACTCGGAACGTCCCAACACGTATGCGGCGCGCCACTATACGGACAATGTACCCGAGGCCGAGAAGACCCGCCGGCTCAACGAGGTGATTGCCCTTCAGACGGAACTGTCGGCGCAAAGTAACCGGGCCGATATAGGCAAAGTGTTTGAGGTGCTGGTGGAGGGTCCGTCCAAACGGTCCGACCTGGAATATTTTGGGCGCACGTCTACCAACAAGGTGTGTGTGTTCCCCCGCAAGGGTGTGGAACCGGGAATGTATGTAAAGGTGAAGGTGTGTCAGTGCAGCGCGGCTACATTGCTTGGAGAAATTGTAGAATAAAATCAACTGAATATGACAACCGCAACATCAACTTATGAGGGGGATCTGCGTGTAGCTTCGGTACACGTGGCTTCCGGCGCCGCAATACATACCGATGCCCCCGTGGACAATCACGGCAAGGGCGACGGTTTTTCACCCACCGACCTTCTGTGCACCTCCCTTGCCTCGTGTATGCTCACCATTATGGGCATCTCGGCCGCCGGTCACGGTTTTGAATTGAAGGGAGCCCGGGCCGAGGTGCAAAAGATCATGGCTGCCAATCCGCGCCGTGTGGCCGAGATTGTCATTGACCTGTACTTCCCCGACGGAGCGTCCTACGGCGACCGCGAGAAAAGGCTCATTGAGTCGGCGGCACACACCTGTCCGGTAGCAAATTCCCTGCATCCTGACATAATTAAAACCATACGCTTTAATTATTAAAAAAAAATACTACTTTTGCAGTCCAAAAGTTTACCGAACGATGGAAGGGATGCCCGGATGGCGGAATCGGTAGACGCGCTGGTCTCAAACACCAGTGGCCGCAAGGCTGTGCCGGTTCGACCCCGGCTCCGGGTACAAATACAAACAAGGAAAGCCCTGATTCACAAAGAATTGCAGGGCTTTATTTATTGTTTGTTGAAACTATATTGAAACATTTCTGTTTTTATATCAGCAATCAGGCTTTTTGCTATAAAAATAGACCTAAATATACAAATGTTTTGGGATAATTAAATCATTTGTAAAAGACAAAAACAAAGGCAAAAACACTAAAAATATATCGGTCTGTTTTTTTTTAAAAATTTTCGAAGGATAAACACCACCAAAATTTAGTGTTTATTAAGGGGGGGGTACACCCATATAACTTATACTAATAGTCTGTATAATAAATCTATATATAATTTGAAATTATTATTTTAAAATAAGAAAAAGACTATTTTTTCCTTACTCAGATTAAAATATTTCTTTTCCGGGATATTACACCCTGGCATATTTTTTTATAACATTTTCATCAATTCATGCACCACAGTAACAATGAATAATTTTTTGCATCATCTCCTTTATTCCAGAAAACCAGTGGCTTCAAACGTATCAAACCGTTAGGTGGTTAATGCGGGAAACGAACTTGCGGAAAATGGTTCACCCGCAATTAATGCGGCACAATGTTAGCTGTAGTATTATATATATTCGGTAGAACAGTATACCATGCATATAATACATCATCATATCCTGCCTTCCTATGCCATGATTTATTTGAGATTACAACGCATTGAATTTTAAAAACTTCGCATATGTGCTGTTCTTCAATCAATAGAGATATTTTTTTTGTATTTCCAAAGTCTGGAATATTCTTATTAATACCTCTCCATCTTAATGCATACTCACTTTCATCAAAAGAATTATCAATTTCAACCTCTAATTCAAGAGTATCACCTGGTCTTAAATAATACTCCTTTTTACCTTTCATGTTTACGACAGCTATCTCGTCTTTTTTTATTAAATGTATTTCATTTCCAAAAGAGTCTTTGAATCTAATTATTCGAGGAACATTAAAGTCCATATGCATATTTTTTATAGTGTAAAATTGTTTTATTGAGTCTACAATGTATGAGAATAGCAAATTATTTGTTCAGCTTGTCTATGACTAATTGGGTTTGCATGAGAAAGTCTATTTCTTGGTTCTACCAATATATTTAAAACATTCCTTAGTTCATTGTTTCCACTAGGATATGATGGTTCAAAATATTGCTTATACAAATCCTTATAAAGATTAGGGTGACAAATAATGGTGATTAGGTCATCTAGTAATGCAGCATCAATTATTCGTTTATATCTGTCTGTGTCTGATTCATATCTTTCTTTAATGCTCTTCATAGCTGTCCGGAGAAATTTTACCACAGCGCAAGCTGAGCAGAATCAGGCTCCGGAACTGAGTTAATAAAGTTAGTATTTGAGTATATAGTATGGATATCCTCC
>CAZKPB010000033.1:0-9753 GCA_964554535.1 uncultured Muribaculaceae bacterium
CTCCATGACAATTCACACTCCCGCCGCCTTCAGCTGCGCGGGGGCTGCTGCTGCCGGCGCGGGTGGGGCTCGTACAATGGGCTTTTCTCTTGGCTATGACCGGCAGTGCGTTTTGTGGTCTTCAACTGCACAAACAGAAACATTATAATAAATCCAGGCGAGAGACGGTGGAGGCTGATTTGTTCATTTATCACGGCGCTTTTGTCTTTGTGTGGTGTGTTGGCTTAACTTCTCCAATCGTTCCATCTGATGAAGGTGTATTACTCACTCAGAACTTTTTTCGAATAATACGGGTAGGGTGCACGTCGTCTTTTGCACTAGTACCATAAATACTATAAAGCCCTTCCCTTACGGGAATTTGGAATTCCTTGGTAATGCTTAAGCATCTTGCTTTCACAGGATGCGGGGAATGTTACGCTGCCGGTTAATAGTCAGCTTGGATGAATAAGATTTTTTCATAATTAAGAAATGACTAACGTATAACAAGTAATGAGTTATATGACAAATCAATCTTTATGTTCCACGTGGAACTCGGTATATGTTGTTTATTTATTGCAATATGCACTGTTGCTTTAAAAATTTAAATCAATAGTGTTTATAATGTTGATTATAAAATAGTAATTGTATTTTATTTAAACCAAGAGTGCACTGCAGTGTAAAATAGTCCACTGCAACAATAAACATAGTTCGTGTGTCTTTTTGTAATTATTATCTTTTTTATAGTACTTTTGCCTTTTAGATATTTCGACACCATTATTAGGAGTAAAGCATTTTGAAACGAATATTCTTTTCCCTTTTACTTGTAATCCTCTCTTCCGCTCTCCTTGTTGCACAAGAAAGTTTGGGTACTGTACAGACTGTCAAAGGCAGGGTGGTGGATGATGTCTCAGAACAACCGCTGGTGGGTATTGCCGTAGTGGTAAACCAGAGCGGTTACCTTACCACGTATACCGATATTGACGGTTATTACAACATCCCAAACGTTCCGGTGGGAAAGATCACGGTGTTGTATTCGTGTATGGGCTATGAGAATGTGTTTATGGAAAATATTCCGCTCAATGCCGGTAAGGAATTGTTAATGAATGTGAAAATGCGTGAGGATGTGGTGTCGGTTAACGAAGTGGTGATTACGGCCGAGCGTGACAAGTTGCGTCCGGTCAACGATATGGCGTCCGTATCGGCCCGGACTTTTTCCATGGATGACGCGCAGCGTTATGCCGGGGCCATCAGCGACGTGTCCCGTATGGCACAGAATTATGCCGGGGTGGGAACTCCCAATGACTCGAGCAATGATATTTCTATCCGCGGCAACTCGCCTTTTGGGGTGTTGTGGAGAATGGAAGGTGTGGATATTTACAACCCCAACCACTTTGCGGACGGCGGGGCCACCGGGGGTGCGGTGAGTATGCTCAATGCCAATGCGCTTTCTAATTCTGACTTTTATACCAGTGCTTTTCCGGCCGAGTATATGAATGCTTACTCGGGCGTGTTTGATATGAAATTACGAGAAGGGAATTACGACCGTCACGAGTTTACGGGGCAGATCAGTCTCAATGGTTTGGAAGCCGGGGTGGAAGGTCCTATCTCCAAGAAGTTGAAAGCTTCCTATATGGCGTCTTACAGATACTCGTTTCTTGGGGCGCTCGCCTATTTGGGTATTGATTTCGGTACAGGGACGGCGATTCCCAAATACCAGGACTGGACGGCCAAAGTCAATGTACCCACCAAGAACGGAGGTACGTTTACTTTTTTCAGCTTAGGCGGTTTTGGGAAAATCCATATGGAAGACGGAGGCTCGGATTTTTATGACTACGCCGAGGATATGGCCATTAATTCGGCCATGGCGGTAGCTGGGGCCAGTTACCAGAAGTCGATAGGGCATAATCAGTCTATAAAAATCTCATTGGCAGGCTCTTACTCTACTTTCAAGGCCGTAATTGACACAATGGATGTAGCGTCTTTCCAAAAGAAGACCAGCCAGGATGCGTTGCTGCAGCGCGAGTTTATCACCTTACAGGCAGTGCACAATTATAAGATAAGTCCCAAGTTTTCATTGCGTTCCGGGCTTTACGCCAAACGCCTGGCTTATGCTTTTGTGTCCAATGATTATTCCAATACACAATATCCCAAAGATGTGTATGAAATAGGAAGTACCTTCCAGTTTCAGGGGTATTCGGAATTTTCTTACCGTCCCAACGGCTGGTTTACCATGGATGCCGGGGTGAATGCGCAGTTCTTGATTCTCAATAACACATGGGCGGTTGATCCCCGTTTTGGCTTTACTTTCAAGGCCGGTCGCAAGCACGAACTTACTCTGGGGTACGGTCTTCACAGCCAGTATCAGGGTTTGGAAATCTATATGACCAAACTGTTTTCACAAGCCGTAGACAGTAAGATTTACCCCAACAAATACCTGGATATGACCCGTGCACACCATATTGTGGCCGGTCACCAGTGGCGTATTGCTCCTACCACCCGCTTGAAAACGGAAGTATACTACCAGTATTTGTACAACATTCCCGTTGACTTGTATGAGAACTACTACGCCACCATCAATCTGGGCGGCCTGGACTTTGACAAGTATGGCCGTGTGTACGTAAGTGAAGGCACGGGTTACAATTACGGATTGGAGATGACTCTGGAGCGGATGCTGACCGACGGCTGGTATTATATGGCTACGCTGTCTTTATTTGACAGTAAATTCAAAAGCATTGACAATGTGGTCCGCAATACGCGATATAACGGGAAATACGTAGGCAACTTGTTGTTTGGAAAGGAATTCCAGATAACCAAGTCTAATACGGCCAAAAATATCTGGTCGGCCGGGATAGACCTTAAGGGAGCCGTTGCCGGCGGGCAGCGCTATATTCCGGTGGATACCGAATTATCTCGTGCGCAGGGTTCCACGGTGTATCGTTACAGCGAGGCGTACGAGCCACAGTTGCCGCTCTATTTCCGTGCCGATATCAAGGTATGGGGGAAAGTGCACCAGCGCAACATTACCCACGAGTTTGGGGCCGAGATCCGGAATATCACGGACCGCGACAACGTCTATTCCTATGAGTATAACGCCAAAGTGGGAGATATGGTGGCTACGTATCAGACGGGAATGCTTCCGGTAGGCTATTACCGGATCACTTTCTAAAAAGGCGCAAAACGCGCATTAATCCAAAGGCAGGGTAAAACTTCCGGGATGACGGTCCAAATCCAACATGCCGTAAAAATCCATGGCCAGCGCCGTTTCGGTGATAGTCTGCGGGGCCACGGGCAGTACGGTGCTTTTGATTTCCCATCCTTCGCTGCAGGGATAGCATAGTCCGCCGCCTGTGGCAAAACCACCGCGCAACACACACTCATCATAAGCAAAGCGCAACATATCCACCGGCCAGCAAAAAGAATATTCCGCACGGCAATTCCCGGCAAGCACCTCTGACGGGTTCTGTTGCGCCGGCCGCGAGGTCACCCTTAAGGCCTTTGGCACGCGTACCGTCGCAGTATATCCCCGCGTGCTGTAAAAATTATTCAGACGGGCCGAGGCAGGGAAAAGCATCAGAAACGCCGCCGTCTGTTTTCCGGCCCACAGTGCGGCTTCCTGCAGCAGGGCCGAGGCAAAGCCTCTGCCTTTCAACTGCGGATGGGTGGCCAGTCCGTAAACATAAAACCCGGCCAAAGACTTTCCGGGCAACACATAGTTTATGGGAAACAGGGTAAGGCAGCTTCGGTGATCAGGGTTCCAAAGCACGGTGCCGCAGGCAAGACAACGGGCAAGCACAAAAGAAGTGTAGGCGGCTTCTTCTGCAAAAGCAGCACTCCAAATGGATTGAAGTGCTGCCAAATCTTTGGTTGTGGCCTGCAATGCCATTATTCGTAAATCTCCGAGATAAGTTTCTCGTAATGTTTGTTCAGTTGGTTCCTGCGCAGTTTCAACGTCTGGGAGAGCAGGCCGTTGGCGGTATTCCACTCGTCATTCACCAGGCGGAACTGTTTGATTTGTTCGTGTGGAGCCAAGGTTTTATTAACTTTCTCTATTTCTTTATGAATAAGCTTATTTACCCCATCTGTCTTATAGAGATTATCCAGGTCCGGGAAAACCATCCGCTGCCGGGCGGCCCAGGCCTGTACCATATTGGCATTGGGGATGATAATGGCAGAGGACGTCTTCTGGTCGCTTCCCACTACAAAAGCACTGTCAATGTAGGGTGACTCGGCCAGTTTGTTTTCAATGACTTGCGGGGCAACGTATTTGCCGTTGGACAGTTTGAAGATTTCTTTCTTGCGGTCCGTGATGCGCAGGAAGATGCCGTCCACCATTTCTCCCACATCACCGGTGTGGAACCAACCGTCCTTGTCAATGACCTGTGCCGTAGCTTCCGGATTTTTGTAATATCCCAGCATAATATGCGGGCCACGGGTGAGAATCTCGCCGTCATCGCCAAACTTCAATTCGGTGCCTTCCATCACTTTTCCCACGGTGCCGATTTTGCGAATCTGCCCCTTGGGATTGTTCACGGCAATTACGGGAGCCGTTTCCGTCAAGCCGTACCCTTCATAGATATACATCTTGGCGGCCGAGAACAGGCGGATAATGCAGGCGCGTATGGAAGACCCACCGGTGACAATGAGCATCTGGTGGCCGCCCAGACTTTCACGCCATTTACTATATACCAGTTTGTCATACAGAGCATTGATACTTCTTCTCCACAGAGTTAGGTTCTCATAGTCAAAGGTGTTTCCAAAGTTCCAGGCCCAGCTGTAGATAATGCGCTTAACACCTTTCAGGCTCTTGCCGGCGTCTTCCAGCTTTTTGTAGAACATTTCCACTACGCGGGGAACGGCGCAGAAGCCGTCGGCGTGAATATCTTTGAGGTCACGGGCAATAGTACCCAGACTTTCTGCATAATATACGCTGATACCCAAATAGAGGAATTCGTAGTTCATGGTCCGCTCATAAATATGGCACAACGGCAGAAAACTCAAAAAACGGTGCTCACTGGTTTTGATCTGCTGTACGGCGTGACCTATGAAGTTGAACACAATGCTGCGGTGGGCGTGCATTACACCTTTGGGCGTTCCGGTGGTGCCTGAGGTATAGATCATGGTGACAAAGGTTTCCGGGGTAATGGTGCGTTTAAGTTCCTCCACCACCGGTTTCCATTTGTTTTCATTGGCCACCCCCAGGTTGCGGATGTCTTGCAGTTGGGGTACTCCTTCCACCGCGTCAATGGTATAGATCTTGGGCGGATTGGGCAGTTTGGCAATAATGGGGGCAATGTGTTTGTATAGCAGCGAGGTGCCTATTACCACCATTTTGGCATCCGAATGAGGAATAATGTATAGAAAATCGGCCTCACTCAGTGTAGGATATACCGGAACGTGTACCAGGTGGGCCATAGCACTGCCCATGTCAATGAAATTCCATTCCGGGCGGTTGGGAGTGATAGTGATGATTTTGTCTTCTTTCTGCAACCCTAGTTCCAATAATCCGTAGGCTAACAAGTGTGATTCACGGACAAAGTCCGCCGTGCTGTATTTAACCCAGTTCCCTTGAGATTTTCCGGCAAGGATGTCGTCTTTGGGGTACATATTCTCCAGACGATCCAAGATATCAAAGGTACGGGTCACTTTTACTTCTTGGTTACTCATATAAAATTGTTTTTAAATCGTTTACAAAGGTATCAATGTGTTCTTTGAGAGTGTTGAAGGCGCACATCCAGCGTACTTCCCCCGTGTCTTCATCCCAGATGTAGAAGCAATATTTTTCCATCATTTTCACGCGGACTTTTTCCGGTAGGATGGCAAACACGGCATTGCTCTCGACCTTTTGGGTAATGACAACCTGCGGCAGCGGTGCCAGCGATGCGGCCAGATATTGTGCCATATTGTTGGCGTGCCGCGCGTTTTCTTTCCAAATGCCCTGTGTGAAATAGGCAAGGTACTGGGCGGCCACAAAACGACTCTTGGAAAAGAGTTGCATGGCCTGTTTGCGGATGTACATAAATCCTTCCGCCAGACAGGGACGCAGAATGATTACGGCCTCTCCCAGCAGCATCCCGTTTTTGGTACCGCCCAGCGAGAGGGCGTCCACTCCGGCGTCCGTGGTAATTTCTTTGAAGGAACAACCCAGAGCGGCAGCGGCATTGGCCAGGCGCGACCCGTCCATATGCAGGTACATTCCGTGGTTGTGGGCCAGGTCGGCCAGCGCACGGACCTCTTCCGGAGTATACAAGGTGCCCAGTTCGGTAACCTGAGCAATGGAAATCACACCGGGCTGGGAGTGATGCTGTACTCCAAAATTACGCAGGTGAAGCGTTACGTCTTCCGGACGGAGTTTGCCGTCTTTAGTGGGAACCGTAAGCAGTTTGCAGCCGGTAAAACGTTCCGGAGCTCCGCATTCGTCTACGTTGATGTGGGCCGTTTGGGCACAGATCACCGCATGGTATGTGTGCGTAAGTGCTTTAAGGCACAGCACATTGGCCCCTGTTCCGTTAAAGACAAAAAAAGAAGTTGCCTGCGGGCCGAACAGACTCTTGAAGAGTTGCTGTGCCTGCTCAGTCACCGGGTCTTCTCCATAGGACCCTTCATAGCCGTGATTGGCGTCCATAAGGGCCTGCATAATGGAGGGATGCACACCGGAATGGTTGTCGCTCCCAAAACTGATGTTCATTGGTGTATATTTAACTGAAAAAGGACACCTTTTTGATGCCCTCTCTGTGTAAACAATGGATTAGCAGATGGCTTCGTAAGCTGCTGCGTCCAGCAATTGGTCCGCTTCTGCAGGGTCGCTCATTTTTACTTTAATCATCCATCCTTCTCCGTAAGGATCTTCGTTTACCTTTTGCGGTGCGTCGGCCAGCGCCGCATTTACTTCCGTGATGGTTCCGCTTACCGGCATAAACGCATCGGCCACGGTTTTGACGGCTTCAATGGCACCGAAAACTTCTTCTTTGGCCAATGTTTCGCCTTCTGTCTGAATATCTACAAATACAATTTCGCCCAGCTCGCCTTGAGCAAAGTCCGTGATGCCCACAATGGCGGTATCACCTTCAAATTTAACCCATTCGTGATCTTTTGTGTACTTGAGGTTGGAAGGAATGTTCATAAAATAAAGTATTAGTAATTTATGTTTCGCAAGTGCGAAACATACCTATTAAGGAGCGTATGCGACACGGCGGCTGGGCAGCCGCCCAAGCGAAGGAACTGAGCGCCTGAGCGAAGCGAAGTAAACCAGAGACCCCACGCAAGGCCGCAAGACCTTGCAATCGGTGGTAGTTGTGTGTGCATTCTCTACTTTGTGTAGGTGTTTTCACTTGCGAAAGTTGAGTTAGTAATTGTTGGATTTTAACGCAAATATATACTATTTACAAGAGTTTCAAAGCGAGTTTGATAAGTTCCTCCAATGAGTACGATGGATTTTCCTTTTGCAGGGTGCCCAGTACTTTTTCCACGGGAGCCTTTGAAAAACCCAGTAATTGCAGGGCCGAGGCGGCCTCGGCACAGGTGGTGGAGGTGGTGAAGTCAGGCGCTCCGTCGGGCGCCTCTTCGTTTTCCAGGCCCACCTTGACCATTTTGTCGCGCAGTTCCACAATCATTCGTTCGGCCGTGCGCAGTCCTATCCCCTTGATGCTCTTGAGGCGGTTGATGTCCCCGTTGACCAGCGCGTGGCGTACCTCGGCATTGCTCAGGGCCGAGAGGATCATGCGCGCGGTGTTGGGGCCCACTCCGGACACGCTTATGAGCAGGCGGAAGATCTCTCGCTCGTCGCGGGTGGCAAATCCGTAAAGCAGCTGGGCGTCTTCACGTACTTGAAAGTGAATCCAAAGTTGGACTTGCTGTTGGGTGTGAATCCGGGAATAGGTTTGCAGGGAAATCAGCAGGTGGTAGCCTATGCCGCCCGCTTCCACCACGGCCTGCGTGGGGTCTGCCTGTATGAGGGTGCCTTTGATATATTCGTACATACGGCAAAGATACAAAATGTCAGCGCTTTTTTTGTACTTTTGCGGCCAATGAATACGATAGAGCAAATCAGGGACCGGTTCCCGGCATTGCAGCAGAAAATTTACGGTAAATCACTGGTTTATCTGGATAACAGCGCCACCACGCAGAAGCCGTTGGAGGTCCTGGAGGTGTTGCAGGAGATGAACGGCGGAATCAACGGAAATATCCACCGCGCGGTACACTATCTGAGCGCCCGTTGCACCGAGAGGTACGAGGCGGCACGCCATACAATACAGGAATTCATTCACGCGGCCCGGCCGTATGAAATCATCTATACAAGCGGCACTACGGCGTCCATCAATATGTTGGCGTACTGCTTCGGTCAGAAATACGTGCGCGCCGGCGACCATATTCTGGTTACCAACTCGGAGCACCATTCCAATCTGGTTCCCTGGCAGATGCTATGCCTTCGTACGGGGGCCGTGCTGGATGTATGGACTATACGGCGTGACGGTACGCTTGATCTGGAAGTATTGGAGCAACTATTGCAGGCGCAACCACCTAAAATCCTGTGTTTTCCGCACATTTCCAATGTACTGGGAATTGTGAATCCGGTCAGGGAAATCACGGCACTGGCTCATAAATACGGGGTGCCGGTACTGGTGGACGGGGCGCAGGGAATTGTGCACCGTTCCATTGACGTGCAACAGACCGATGTGGATTTCTATGTTTTTTCCGGGCACAAATTATACGGACCCACCGGAACGGGTATCCTGTACGGCAAAGAAAAATATCTGGAGGAAATGGAACCCTGGCAGGGGGGAGGGGATATGATAGCCAGCGTATCGCTTACACAAGGAACCACCTATGCCGCACTGCCCATGAAATTTGAGGCGGGGACGGCCAATTATATAGGGGCTGCGGCCATGGGGGCTGCGGTGGATTTTGTACGCGGGCTTGATGCCGGTTATATGGAAGACTATGCGCGCCGACTGACGCGTCACCTGCAGACACGCTTGCAGGAAATTGACGGTTTGACGGTATGGGGACAGCCGCCGCTGACGGAAAAAGTGCCGCTGTTTACATTGTCAATAGATGGGGCTCACCCCAACGATATGGCGTTGCTGTTGGACCAGTTGGGCATTGCCGTGCGGTCGGGACAGTTATGTGCCGAGCCGTTGCTTGCCTTTTACGGGCAAACGGCGGTGCTGCGCGCCTCGTTTGCCGCGTACAATACATTGCAGGAAGCGGATTATCTGGTGGACAGCCTTAAAAAAGTGGTGGGTATGTTACGGTAGGGATAAGCATAAGAAGATGACAGTAAAAGAAACACAAAACGCTATTGTAGAGGAATTTTCTCTCTTCACGGATTGGATGGAGAAGTATGAATACCTCATTGATTTGGGAAAATTATTGGAACCGCTGGAAGAAACGTCCCGGCTGGATGATAATTTGATAAAGGGTTGTCAATCAAGGGTTTGGCTAGACGCGCAATTCAAAGACGGGAAACTGTATTTCAAGGCCGACAGTGACGCCATCATTACCAAGGGCATCATCTCGCTGCTTTTGCGGGTGTTCAACGAACGCACTCCCCGGGAAATCTGTGAGGCCGACCTGGAGTTTATTGAACAGATAGGTCTTAAGGACCATCTTTCATCCACCCGTGCCAACGGCTTGGTGGCCATGATAGAACAAATCCGCCGTTACGCGGTGACGGCATTGACAAAATAAACGATATGGTACAGGAAGACGATATTAGACGTGCACTCAAGCAGGTATGCGACCCCGAGATATCCGTCAACGTGGTGGATTTGGGTA
>CAZKPB010000034.1:0-9535 GCA_964554535.1 uncultured Muribaculaceae bacterium
TAATTAATAATAAGTTACAAACTCAGATGCGTCGCTTAACGCATCACTAGTAATTCTTAATTATTAGAAACAATGAGTGAATCAGCGTCAAATTTTAATTTGAAGGAGCAATATTCCACAGCAGTGTATTATCCTACGGGCCGTCAGGGTCTTTCTGCGCTGATAATTCAAAATCAGTGGAAACGTATTTGGATACCGGAATTTTATTATGCGGACTTTATTGAAGCGGTAGCGCAGACAGGCATTCAAGTGCGGCTATATGAAGACTACTTTTCCAACAATGATGAGGCAGTACTGGAGGGGCTGCCCACCAAACCGGGCGACGTACTGTTGCGTGTGAATTATTTTGGTTTGCGGGGGTACCGTTCGGAAGCGGACTTTCAGGTTCCGGTTGTGGAAGACCATACTTGCGATATGTTGGGGCAATGGGCCACCAACAGCAACGCCGACTATTGTTTTGCTTCTTTGCGCGAGGCTTATCCCTTTTCACAGGGGGCCATTGTGTGGTGTCCCAAAATGTGTCACCTGGACAAGGGAGATGCAGAACACACTATTCCGGAAGACATTCTCCGTTTTGATATGCCCTATTGGAATGTCCGCAAAATGTACAATTGGTCCTTGCTGAACCAAAAATTGAAGGACAGGTTGCATATAGTGCAACCGGAAAAAATATATTGTCTGCCGTTCTTTTTTGTGATTCTGGCCCAAGACAAAGAAGATGCCCAACGGTTGCGTGACTGTTTCAAACGTCTGTCTATCAATACCGCACCGCCTATGCTTCTGCCTGGCAAAGCAGGTGACACGGTACGGCAGTATAATGAACGCTTGGTTTTTATCTCTTGCGACGGCAGGTATTCTGCGGTGGAAATGGCGGAAATGGCGGAATTAATCTCTATTTTTGTTTGAACTCAATAAAACATCTTATGAAAATTCACGCAATAAGAATAAACTCCGCTTGTTTACATAAATCTCTAGCCAACCTCAAAGAATTTCTTAGCAAAGAAGATCCGGCCGTGCTGGTAGTTATGTCCAGTGAAAAAGCTAACAGCCTGTTTGTAAATTTGATTCATAAACATTTGGTAATCAAAGAAGAAGCCTCTGCCGAGACACAAGAATTGATAGGCTATTATTCCGGATTGGGCAAGGGGGTGTTGGGTGATTCTCCGCAGTCCCGAGCTTACGTGGCTCAGGTGGAAGAAACCATTGGCGCCCTTGTCCAAACTTTGATAGAAGGGTCGCTCTTCAAAATGGACACCCGTTCTCTGGAAGACTACGCTCTGGCCAACGGAGCAGCGCTGTCCGCCCGTCTGGTGCAATACTACCTGCATGCCGCCCGGTTTATTGACGGACGGGACTTGGTTGTGTCGGACGACAATTTTGGGGATGCGGTCATCAACTGGACCGAAACGCGGACTCGCGTACAGACGGCGTTGGAGGACGTGAAGGGATGCACGGTTGTCTCGGCCGGTTTTGGCAAGACAAAGCAAGGTTACACCACTTCTCTGGGCAAGGGTGGATTTGATTTGTTCACTACCACCATAGGCTCCATTGTCCCGTGTGATGAGGTGATTATCTACACCTATGTTAACGGTATTTACAATGCCGACCCGGCGCTGGTGGACCAGGCCGTTAATCTGGAGTCCATTACGTATGAAGAAGCCGCCCAGTTGTCGTTTACCGCTAACGGGGCCATCTATCCGCCGGCCATCTGGCCGGCTGTCAAAGCCAATATTCCCATTGTGGTAAAGAGTGTGCTGGAGCCCGGCCTCAAAGGCACTTATATCAGTGCGGGAGAAGACAAACTGGACCATAGGCTTATCAAAGGTATTACCAACCTGTCGGGGTTGGATCTGATTACCGTTTACGGGAACGGACTGCTGGGCCAGATAGGCACCTCTTCCAAATTGTTTGGGCTACTCTCGGAAAACGGTATCAATATTATGTTTATTTCTCAGTCGTCTTCTGAATACAGCATCAGTTTTGCCGTGGACGGAAAGGACGGGAAAAAGGCGGTGGAGGCTATTTCTAAAGCACGGAAGAACAAACAGTTCCTCTCGCTGGATGAGACTGTTTTTGTCAAGAAGAATGTAGGCATTGTGTCGGTTTGCGGCAACAAGATGCGCAATGTGCCCGGAGTCTCGGGCAAGTTGTTTTCCGTACTGGGTGCGGCCGGGGTCAATATCATTGCGGCTGCGCAGGGTGGAGAAGAATTGAATATTTCCGTTGTGGTGGCTGAGAAAGATATTGCCCGGTCAGTAAATGCAATTTTTGAGGCATTTCTTAAGTAGCAAAATAAATTTGTTACAATTATAGGTTTTTGTGACTCATTTGTGATAGACCACAAATGGCGTAAAACCATATTTCCTAAATTTGTAGTGTGAATTTCAAATTCGCCTAACCTCATAATAACCTAACCTATGAATAAAAAAACTATTTTTTCACTTATTGCAGCGGCAGCTTTGGTTCCCGTAGCGGTGGTGGCTACCATGGCCATAGCCAAGGAAAACCAGAAGTTACTGACCCGGCCCGAGGGACCTTGTGACGTGTATGCCCGCGGCGGTGCTCCCTGCGTGGCGGCACACAGTTCTACCAGAGCGCTGTACGCAGACTACAACGGTCCGCTGTATCAGATTATGCGCCAGAGTGACGGCAAAACGCTGGACATTGGTGTGGTGCCTGCCGATGTCGCCGATGCGGGCGGTTACGCCAACGCGGCGGCACAGGATGCATTCTGTGCCGACACTTATTGCTGGATTACCATATTGTATGACCAGTCGGGCAAGGGCAATGATTTGTATCAGGCTCCGCGCGGCGGGTTTGGCGGTCCTGCCATGGGCGGTTTCAACAACGTGCCTGTAGCCGACTGGGCCCCCATCACTATTATGGGACATAAAGTTTACGGTATATTCATTGCTCCCGGCATGGGTTTGCGCTGGAACGACGCCAAAGGTACTGCGGTGGATGACCAGGCGGAAGGCCAGTATTGGGTAATCAGCGGCCACCACTACAACACCGGTTGCTGCTTTGACTATGGCAATGCCGAGACCGACAGCCGCGACGACGGCGACGGTACCATGGAAACCACCTACTTTGGTAACCAGCCCTCCTGGTACCGCGGTCAGGAACCCGGACACTGGATCATGACAGACCAGGAAAACAACCTGGTGGGATGTGTCAATCCCGATCCCAACGACAAATACTGTGCAGACCTTCCCAGCATTGCCTGGCGTTTTGTAACGGCAACAGCCGACGGCGAACCTCACCACTGGCGTTCCATGGGTGGTGACGCTCAGGGAGGACCGCTTGAAATCATGTACGACGGAGTTCGTATCCAGAACGATCGCAGCAGTTACGACCCTATGCGCAAACAGGGAGCCATCCTGTTGGGCAACGGCGGGGACAACAGCAACGGTTCTGCCGGTACCTTCTATGAAGCTGCCATGACGGCACCCGGCACTTTCCCCACCGTTGAGACCAATCAGGCCGTGCAGGCAAACGTAGTGGCCGCCAAATATGACGTGGCCCGCCTGTCCATTGCCGCCTCCAACAAGACGGAAGCCCCCAACGGGTTGCAGACTTTTACCCCCGGTGCTACTGAAACCGTTACCGTAGCGTTTGTAAATACTTCCGGCGCCCCCATCAATGATTTGACCCTGAGCATTGAAACTCCCAAAGGCTGGAAAGCTGTGGCAATGGGTTCTTCAGAAAACAAGAAGTCCATTGGCTATTCCGTCGCTCCCGGACAGACGGTAGTAGTCAACTTCATGATTACTTCTTCCGACAGACAATTCAACGGTGACCTGGCCGCTGTGGCTTCCTGGTCTGCAGTGGGAGGAGCCGCTCGCAGCGAACGTGCCGTTGAAAAAGTACGCAACGTGTACCCGGTGAAGATTAACGAATTCCGTATTGCCGACGGCAACGGAAACACCACCAATTCATTCATTGAATTGTACAACGCAGGTGACAAGGCCGTGGATCTTTCGGGTTGGACACTTACGCAGCACGCCATCAACATTCCCTATTTTTCTTCTATTGACATTCCCGCCGGCACCCAACTGCCCGCCAAGGGATTCTATGTACTGGGTCTGGCCAATTCCGGTTTGGCCGTACAGGCCGCCAAGGGAGACAATACCATTTTCGTACGTGAAGTAAAGGGTATTTCCGTGGGTGACGAAATTGAAATCGGTAACGGCAAGAACATTGAAAAGAGAAAAGTGGCCAAGGTGATTGCACCCGTTCCCGTAGCGGTGGATCCCAGCGCCAATCCTTTTGGTCGCCGTCCGGGTCCCACTCCGGGAACTCCCACCACCTTGTGGCAGCCTTTGCCCGAAGGCCCGGTGATTACCGTCCCCGCCGGTTCCAAGAACATTCCCGTTACCAGCACCGCCGGTTTTGCCGTGGGGCAGAAGATGGCCATTGGATATGGCGCCACCTATCCGGCTGTTTCTAACGTGAAAGAAAAATATGAGGTGGTTACCGTCACCAAGGTAGGCAAGCCCGGTACACAGGCCTGGTTGTCCATGGATGCCAAGAAGGGCGACCGCAACATCAAGGTTTCCTCTGTAGAAAACATCTCTGTAGGAGACAAGATCCGTCTGGACATTGCCAGCGAAGGTCACGGCATTGAAACCGTTACCGTTAAGAAAGTGGGTACCGCTTCCGTTCGCAGTACGTTCAACGGACCGCTCAAACCCGGCGAAGATCCCGGAACCGGTCTGGAATTGACCAAACCTCTTAAATTCAATCACTCGTCCAATATGCCGTTCAGCGTAAACGGTACCGGTATCAGTTTTGAACCGGCTTCCAAATTTGACCATTCCAGCAACGAACCTGTATTGGCTCTGGTTTATGCCATTGAACTGGACCAGCCCCTTACTGCGGAACATCCCGTTGACGCGGTGGTACGCGACGCCCGTGTGACTCATGCCGGTTATCAGGGAAATGTGCCTGCCGACCAATTGTTTGGGGGTCCGGCACTCAGCCCCAGTCAAGGCAATATGGTATTGTGCAATGCAGACGGTCTGATTGTAGATGCCCTTAATTACGGTGGCGTGGTGGATCCTTGGTTATCAGAAGGATTTCACGGTGAAGCCGGTGCCAATGCCGCAGGCAGCTTTGCCCAGGCGCCCACTGTCGGTCGCGGCGGATTCGGCGGCATGGGGACACAGATCAGTACTCCCGACCTGAGCAGCGGTCGATATCCCGATGGGAACGACAGTGACGACAACAAACGTGACTTCCGCATACAGCGCTCGCTCAATATGGCGGCTGCCGCTGCCGCAGGGGCACGCAACCTCAAAGTATCGGCTGTACAGAATCTGACCATTGGCCAACGCATTACCATTGGTTCCGGAAGAACTCAGGAACAGGCTATTGTGGCTACCATCGGCTCGGCCGGAAGTGCTACGCTTGCCAAAGCGGTTGCTGCCGGAAGCACCCACGTTCCGGTGGCCTCGGCTCAGGGCTTTGCGGCAGGGCAGACGGTGATTATGGATAATGGTGAATTGGCGGTGGTGGCTTCGGTGACTATGGCGCGTCGTCGCTGGGCTCCTGCAGGTGGTGACCAACCTACCGATACCATTGTGTTGATCGCTCCGCTAAAGAAAGCTTGCCCGGCGGGCAGCGCCATAGCCGGTACCGGCATTACCCTGTCCACTCCGTTGAAATACAACCACAACAGCGGCGAAGCACTGGTCAGCCAGTTACCCACACCCGGTATGCCTAATATGTTTTAGATAAATGACCCGCAAGACCGGCTCTTTGTCATTATGGAATGGAGCCATAGCACTGTTAAGTGTTGTGGCTCTTGTCCTGTGTATTGTAATGACCTGGCACTCGCTTACGGGAGGAGACATGATAGGGTGCGGGGCGGGATCTTCTTGTGAGAAAGTGCTTAGCAGCCGTTGGGCCAATGTGTTGGGATTTATGCCGCTGAGCGGACTCGCCTTAGGCATCTATGTGGCGGTGCTGGTTTGTCTGTTGATGTTGCGTCAAACGAAGGACGTGGAAAGCGTGCGGTTGTTGTGGATGGTGTTGACCCTCCTGGCGGGGGCCATAACCGGAAGTGCCGTATGGTTTATCCTTTTGCAAAAGTATGTGGTACAGGCCTTTTGTCCTTATTGCATGAGTGTACACGGCACCGGACTGCTGGTTAGTGGAATGATTATTTACCGGAGTTTCAGGGAGCTGAAAGGCACCCGGCGGCTTCTTCCTTGTGCAGCAACGGGTCTTGTCCTGGCGGCCGCGCTGGCGGTATTGCAGTGGACCACCACACCCAAGAGTATCTATGACAAGGGGGCCGCACAGGAAGACCTTCCGGTGATGGATCTTTCCCAAACGCCCGTTATAGGTAGTCCGCAGGCCCGCCACGTGGTGCAACTGCTGTTTGATTACCAGTGCACCCACTGTCGCAAGGTACATATCATGGCCCGTGAACTGGCAGCGCAGCAACCGCAGGAATGGGCCTTTGCCTTGTGCTTCACTCCGCTGAGTCCGGCATGTAATCCGTATATTCCGCACAATGCCAATGCCTCTTTCAGCGGGTCGTGCGACCTGGCCAAACTGGCACTGGCGGTATGGAAGACCAACCCCGGCCTGTTTGACGCCTACGACGACTGGCTGTTTGAAACCGACAAGGGTAACCTGGCCATGTGGCGTCCCCGCACGGTGGAGCAGGCTCGGCAAAAAGCCCTGGAGTTGATAGGGGAAGAGGCCCTGACCGCCGCCTTGCAGGACGGCTGGATAGAGTCGCGCCTCATGGATTTTGCCCATTTGTTCGGCCGCACCACCCACGCCGAAAAGGCCGGTCTTCCCCGCCTGGTCTACGGCAACAACTGGGTTATTCCCGAAGTATTGAACGTAGAGGCGCTGGTGGAGGTGATGAATATAAATTTAATATAATACCAGATGCTATGAAAAAATTTGTTGCCATTTGCTTTTTTTGTGTGGCTGCCTGTCTGTCGCTGCCTGCGCAGACCGTAGTCAAGAACACACGGGGTGTAAAAGTGCAGACGCAGGGGATGAATGTAGAAGTGACCTTTTATTCGCCTTCTATTGTAAGGGTTTTCAAGACACCGGTTGAGAGGCCCTATACGGTTAACAGCCTGATTGTTGTGAAAGAGCCGCAACAAGTGGACGTAAAGATGAGTATGGTCTCGGGCGGGAATACGGTGATGCTGCAGTCGTCCGCCGTACAGGTGGAGATGGATTGTACCACCGGAGCCATTTCCTTCAGGGATGCCTCGGGCAAGTTGCTGGTGAAAGACAAGGAGTACGGGACTTCGTTTGGCGTAAATGAAATGGTGGAGGACCGGCCTTTGTACCAGGTGCGCAGTTCGTTCTTGCTGGAAAAAGACGAGCCTATCTACGGAGTGGGTCAGGTGATGGACGGGAAGATGAACCGCCGCGGGGGTATGTACCACCTGCAGAACGAGAATATGTTTACCTACTCGCCCTATTTTATGTCTCCCACCAAAGGCTATGCCGTGTACTGGGACAATTATTCTATTTCCGATTTCATGGATTCGCCGCAGGAATTGGCTTTTACAGGCTTGGGATACTGCAGCGACTATTATTTCATGTACGGCGGCACTCCGGACGGTGTGATAGCCTGTGTGCGTGATTTGACCGGGAAGGCCCCCATGTTGCCGCTCTGGGCGTATGGTTTTTTCCAGAGCAAGGAACGCTACAAGACTCAGGAAGAAAACCTTAGCGTGCTGCAACGTTACCGCCAATTGCAGATTCCCATTGACTGTATGATTCAGGACTGGCGCTACTGGGCCGAGTACAACAAGACCGACAGTGCCTGGAATTCGCAAAGTTTTGACCCGGAGCGTTTTCCCGACCCCAAAAAATGGGTGGATGAAATTCATGCTCTCAATGCCAAATTGATGATTGTGACCTGGCCCGGCTTTGGCCCCAAGACGGCGCAGCGGCAAGAACTGGATTCCAAGGGAATGATTCTGGGATTCAATACCTGGCCGCCCCGCAGTGGTGCCAAACCCTACGACGTGTTCAACCCCGAGGCGTTGGATATTTACTGGAAGTATTTGAACAAGGGAATTTTCAGTTACATTGGCAATGACGGGTGGTGGCTTGATTCCACCGAGCCGGACCATATCAATCCCCGTGATTCGGACTTTAACCTGCCTACGTATCTGGGCCCCTACAAGACGGTTAAGAATGCTTATTCCGTGATGCACAACAAGGGCATTGCCACCCATCAGAAAGAAACCACAAAGGACAAGCGCGTGGTGTTGCTTACGCGGTCGGGTTTTATTGGACAGCAACGTTACGGTTCCATTACCTGGAGCGGCGACGTGCAGTCCACCTGGGACATGCTTGAAAAACAGATTCCGGCCGCATTGAATTTTACCCTTATGGGCATTCCCAACTGGAACAGCGACATTGGCGGATTCTTTGCCAACCGCTGGAACAAGGGGGGGGGCGCCCGCAATCCCGAATATCAGGAATTGTACGTGCGCTGGATGCAGTTTGGTACCTTCTGCCCCATGATGCGTTCTCACGGCACCGAGGTGCCGCGCGAAATCTGGAACTTCGGTGACCCCGGCGACTGGTGTTTTGACGCGCAAGCACGTGCCATTGCGCTGCGTTACAGTATGTTACCGTACAATTACAGCACCGCCTGGGATGTCAGTGCCCATGACGGTACCTTTATGCGGGCGCTGGTGATGGATTTTGCCGATGATCCCAATACGTACAATTTGGGAGGCGAATACCTGTTTGGACGTTCGCTGCTGGTGGCGCCCGTCACCAAACCGGGAATGACTTCCTGGCCGGTGTATTTGCCCAAGGGCGCCGATTGGTGGAATTTCTGGACAAATGAAAAAGCCGCAGGCGGACAGACGGTTACCTGCGCTGCGCCCAAGGACATTGTGCCGTTGTATGTAAAGGCCGGCAGTATCCTGCCTTTTGGCCCCAAGGTCCAGTATTCCGGAGAGAAGAACTGGGACAACCTGGAAGTCAGGGTATATCCCGGAGCGGACGGTACTTTTACCTTCTATGAAGACCAGAAAGACAACTACAACTACGAACAGGGGGCCTATGCCACCATTGAATTCCGTTGGAATGATGCCACTCGCGAATTGACCATAGGAACGCGTGAAGGATCCTTCCCGGGAATGCTGGCCAAACGCAAATTCAATGTGGTGATTGTGAACAAGGAATCCGGGGTGGGGGATGCGCCCATGAAGGGGAAGGCCGTTACGTATAACGGCAAAGAGAAAGTGGTTACATTCTAAAAAGAATATGCCCCCGTCATTGCTATGGAGTGCGTGGCAATCTATGCAGCTTTCACCCGCGCCGATGCCGCGCGGGGGCTGTTACCGCCGGCGTCGGCGACCGCAAGCTCTTGCAATGACCGCTACTTACCTTCCCGGCAAAAGTTGCATAAATAGTTTTACCCGTTTCATTTTTTTTTGTACTTTTGCCGCCCTAAAGCCGGAAGGGAAATCATTTAGAAAGGAGAGATGGCAGAGTGGTCGATTGCGGCGGTCTTGAAAACCGTTGAGCTGCG
>CAZKPB010000035.1:0-9150 GCA_964554535.1 uncultured Muribaculaceae bacterium
GATGTGTAACAAATTCACTGCGAACGTCCAAAGGATATAATCCCCGCCGTCCTCGACGGGAAATAAGTGGCGGGCCCTCCGGAGCCCGGGTCACTTATTCCCGGCGGGAGACGGCCGGACCCATAGTATGAACTCCTATCTTCGTTTATATGTAAAAAAGGACAAAAGAAGGTACCTATCCAAAAAACATAGGGTTTTTGGGCAAAGTGCCCCTCAAAAGGTACTGACCTTGCTGAAAAACCTTGCATTTTTTAGCAGGGTCCGTTTTCCGTACAACCGCACTTTTGTATAAGTGTCTATATTATAGATGTTTGAAAAATCCACATAGAAGTCTGTATACAGACCTTGCCAAAAAGTGCCGGGTTTTTTGGCAAGGTGACCCTCTAACCCCCCCGACCTTGCACAGAAACCCTGTGTTTTTGCTCAAGGTCAACGTCACAGCCTATATCTCACTCGGTTCTCCCTAGAATTTACCTGCCTTCTAATAAATCTTAATAGGTTTATTCCTGAAAAAAGTTGACTCGGGTTATGTTATTCCGGTTAATAGTTGACTGCTGTTTTTATTCCGTTTATCGGTTGACTCCTATATTTATTCCGTCCAAAAATAGACCCACAAGCAAAGTCCCTATCAATCATCCTTTATATTTCAAATCGGTAGTTTTCTCACATTGAATTATATCTCCCACTTTTAAGGTTCACCTTATTCTACCACATATACTGTCTACGAAAATCGCCAAAAACGCGTATAGTGGGCCTCCAAAGTAGTCGACTATATACGTTTACCCACGTTTTGCGTAAACAGTCTGCTTTTCAACTTTTCAATATAATAGCTAAATATCTGTATATCAACCTATATACGTTTATGGTAAATCTGACTGTCTACGAAAATCCTCAAAAACGTACACAGTGGGCCATAGAATCCCCCGACTATCTACGAAAATCGCGATTAACGTCAACAGTCATCGTCAATAGTCCAAATTTTCCTGCTGATAAGAAAAGAAGAACCTTTGATGCGGCCATTTTTTGTAATAGCTATGTTGTTTTCTGATCCGGGTCTACGACCGTCGACACAGCTCACCCGGACGTTTTTTTGGTTTCACCGGAAGGTTAATTTTTACAGAGAGAACAGTTCGTTGACACTTTTGCCAAAGTAGGCCGAGAGTTTGAGGGCCAGTTCTGTGGAGGGTACGTATTTGTTGTTTTCTATGGCAAAGATGGTTTGTCTTGATACGCCTACGGCGTCGGCCAGGTCTTGCTGGGTGATGCGTTTGATGGCGCGTTCTACGCGCAGGTTATTGGTTATCATTGCGGCTTTCTCTGCTGGAGGTGAATAGGAATACTTTGTAGAGGACTATGTACAGGACAAAGGCCGGGAGAATGTTGGTTGCGCGGTAGCAGGTTTCAATAAAGGGACCAAAGTTGTTGGTCTCCGGATGCCCCATGGCCATATCCAGACAACTTAGCAGGGTGGCTGCAATGAAGAGGATAAACAGCAGGGTGCCGGTGATGACTACGGCTTTGGTCCTCAGGTGCATAATCCATTCATCTTCATACTTTTCTTTGGAAAGGCCAATCATTACCAGGCCGACACAGAGCAGGGCCCCGCAGATGGAGCCCAGGATGTGGGCACCTTGCTGGTGCAAGGTTTCTGATTGATGGATGACAACCATACCTGCAGAGAAGAGTACAAAATCAGAAATCAGCAACCACCAGCCGATTACCTGACAACGGAAGGGCATAAGCCCGATTTTGTGTGTTTTCATAATGTGTAAAGTTTAACAATACAAAAGTAATTTAAACTTTACAAAATGCAAAATAAGAAGTACAAATTTTATATATTTTTTGGACGATTAACTTATCTGGGGGTTTCTTTTGTATATTTGATGATTAAAACTTAAAAGATGACCGTTAAGCGATTTTCTGTGTTTTTGCTGGTGGCAGGCTGTTGTCATTGCAGCCTTTTTGCTCAGCAACATATATCCCAACAGAGCCTCACCCAACAAAACCTCACTCGTCATGTACAGTATCTGGCTTCCGACTCCCTGGCCGGAAGGCTTATGGCCAGCGAAGGTAATCTTGCGGCCGGCGAGTATATTGCCAATTGCTTTGCTCAGATAGGATTGGAAGAAATCAACACGTCAAATTATTACCATTATTTTGAACAGCCTATCCAGAAGACATATGGCAGCGGGGCTTATCTGGGTACCGTGGAAGGGTGCAACATCATCGGTTTGCTCCCGGGCACGGATCCCAAACTCAAGGACGAGTATGTGGTATTCGGGGCCCACTACGACCATTTGGGCGTGGACAAGCAAGTGGCTGCCGGTGATTCCATTTTTAACGGGGCCGATGACAATGCTTCCGGCGTGGCGGTGCTCATTGAGCTGGCCCGCAACTTGGCGGCCGTCCGTCAGACGCTGCAACGCACGGTGGTTTTTGTGGCCTTTGACGGGGAAGAGATGGGGCTGTGGGGATCCAATGAGTTTGTGAACCATCCTCCCGTTCCCATTGAAAAGATTGCGGTAATGGTGTCTTTGGATATGGTGGGATATTACGGTTACAGTAATAAGTTGATTATTGAAGGGGTGGGCACTCTGAAGGATGCTCTCAGGATATTGCCTCAGACTCGCGACCTCAATGTAAAGAAGATTCCGTTTGAGACCTCTTTTATGGGGGCTACCGATACGCAACCTTTTGCCAAGCAATGCGTACCCACGCTGGCGGTGACTACCGGTGTAAAGTCGCCCTATCATAAAGTGGGCGATGAAGCTTCCCTTATAGATTATGAAGGTACTCAAAAGGTGACGGATTATGTGACCAAGATGGCCCTGACTTTTACCAATTACCGGGACCTTGCGGCGTCCGGCAAATACTCGCCCCTGCATCACGTGAACGAATGGGCGCTCTTCTACGGCCTCTCGGCCGCCATGGGGGTCAATTCCACCCATTACACCCGTGGGGTGCTGGACGGGAAGGATGCCTGGTATTACAATCTGGGTGTCCGTGCGGAAGGGGTGTGGCACGGTACGCTGGCGCTTGAGGCGGGACTGCAGTTTGAACATATCGGTGCCCGTTACGGGCAGTTGGCCGGTCAGGGGTATAAAACGGCCGACGGAGACTTGGGCAAACTGGCTTTTTACAGCCTGGGAGTTCCCGTATCGTTAAAGATATACCTGCCTTCCATCGGTGGAAATGCCGTGGGAGGTTACGTGGCCCTTACCGGATATTACCGCTATCATCTGGCGGGGCATATGGGCCATTACAATAATAGCATTGATTTTAAAAACCAGTTTAACCGCAATGAAGGCGGTATGGGCTTTGGCCTTGGCCTGCGTGCAGGATCATTCCGTCTGGGGTATGAGGCCCGCTACGGAATGACCAATTTGCTGCGGCACAGTTACAGTTCGACCTGGAATATACGTAACCGTACCCATATGATTACGCTGGGCTACAGTTTCTAGTCGGCAGTCTAAACCGACAACTTGTCATTGTCCACCAATGCAAAGGAAAGGTCTGCCTGCGTGCAGAGTTTTTCTTTGACGTGTGCGGTGGCCTCAATAAAGAAAATCATTCCCCGCTGCCGGGTAATGTGTGCGGTGACTTCAATGGTGTCACCGGGCACCACGCTGCTTTTGAACCGGGCGTTCTGAATGCCGCTGTACAACGGGGTGCGTCCCTGCAGGTGTTCCATAACCAGCAGGGAGCTGCATTGCCCCATAATCTCACAAATAATCACACCGGGCACTACCGGATGTCCGGGAAAATGTCCGTTCAAAAAGAATTCGTCTCCGCGGACCGTGTAGTTGCCGTGGGCAATGCCGTCCGGGTCCAGCCGGGCTTCATCAACCAGCAGCATGGGCGCGCGGTGCGGCAAATATTTTTGGATTTCTTCTCTGTTCATAATAGTTACTTTCTAATTGCTAGACAGGCATTATGTCCTCCAAATCCCAGCGACGTGGAAAGGGCCATGGTAAGAGGGGCTTCTACCGCGTGGCCGGGTGTGTAAAACAAGTCACAGTCCGGGTCGGGCTGTTCCAGATTAATAGTGGGTGGCACCACTCCGTGCTTGATGGCCAGGGTGGCGGCTACCATTTCCACGCCTCCTGCGGCGCCCAGCATATGGCCGGTCATGGATTTGGTGGAGCAGAGGAACGCTTTGCGGGCGGCTTCTTCTCCCATAGCCAGTTTGATGGCCTGTGTCTCGGATTTGTCGTTGAGCGGGGTGCCGGTGCCGTGCGTGTTGATGTGCAGCACGTCTATCCCACTGTCAAAAGAGGCTTCTGACAGCGCCAGGCTTATGGCGCGGGCCGCGGCCGAACCGTCCGGCCTGGGGGCTGTGTAGTGGTAAGCGTCGCACGAGTTACCGTAACCGCAGACCTCGGCATAGATATGGGCTCCGCGTGCCACGGCGTGGTCGTAGGCTTCCAGAATAAGAATGCCGGCGCCCTCGGCCATTACAAAGCCTTGGCGGCGGATGTCAAAGGGGAGCGAGGCGGTTTTGGGGTCCTCACTGCGACTCAGGGCTTTGCTGTTGGCAAAGCCGCTGATGGCCAGCGGGTGTACGGCGGCCTCGGCCCCTCCGGCTATGATGGCGTCGGCGTATCCAAAGCGGATGGCGCGGTAGGCCTCGCCAATGGAATGGCTGCCGGTGGCGCAGGCGGTCACCACGGGCAGACAGGGGCCCTGGGCGTTATGGGCTATGGCTATGTTGCCCGAGGCTATGTTGGAAATCATCATGGGGATGAAAAGCGGTGAGGTCCATTTGGCGCCTTTTGTCAGCAGTTTCTGGGCCTCGGTCACAAAGGTGTTCATGCCGCCTATGCCCGAGCCTATGTAGACGCCCAGGCGTTCGGGGGCTATTTGCAAGCCGCTGTCCTGCATGGCCTGGTTGGCGGCGGCAAGGGCAAAGAGCGAGAATCGGTCGTTTTTGCGGGCCGAAGCGGGGTCTATGCCGTAAACCGTGGGGTCAAAGTCTTTGACTTCTCCGGCAATTTTTACCGGGAGGTCGTCTGTGGGGAAAGAAGAGATGAAGTCGATCCCGCACACACCGTGGGTAATGTTTTTCCAAAAGGTGTGTACATTGTTTCCTACGGGAGAAACAACACCTAATCCTGTGATGGCAACTCTTCTGTTCATACGGATTTATTTGTTGGATTTATGATTGCAAATATACTAAATAGACCATTTAAGCAGGCAGGCACCCGTAGTGAACCCTGCTCCAAATGCACTAAAAACCAGCGTGTCTCCGCTTTTTAAAGTGTTGGCGCGGTGGAGTTCGTCCAGCAGGATGGGGATGCTGGCGGACGAGGTGTTGCCGTATTTCTCTATATTGTGGTGGAATTTATGCTCGTCTTGTTTGAGCTGGTGGCGTACCTGTTCTATGATGCGCATGTTGGCCTGATGCAGCAGGTAGTGGTCCACGCCGTCTTCTGTGGTCTGGCTCTCGCGGATGACACCCTGAATATCGTTCAGTGACGCGTTGACCGCCATTTTGAACACTTCCTGTCCGTTCATATACAACGGGCATTCCACCTCTTCTTTCTGTGTGTAAGGGGTGGGGTAGAGTTTGCGATGTTCGTACAAGGTTTGCTGATTGCTCTGTGTAGAGAGGCGGATGGCTTTGACGTCATCACCCTTGGTGAGCACTACGGCACCGGCGCCGTCTCCAAACAGCACGCAGGTGCTACGCTCCTTCCAGTCCACCATGCGGGTGGGTTCCTCGGCACAGAGCACCAGTACGTGGCGGACTCTGTCGCTGGCAAAGTAGGCCTGGGCAATATCCAGGGCGTAAATAAAACCGGCGCAGGCCCCGTTAAGGTCTATGCAGGGGCAGTCGGCTCCTATTTTCCCCTGCACTATGCAGCTCATGGCGGGGGTAATGTATTCACTTATGACGTTGGAGCAAATGATAAAATCCAGGTCTTTGGCTTTTATGCCGGCGTCTTCAAGGGCTTTGAGCGAGGCGTTGGCGGCCAGGTCTTCCAGCCGCTCGGTGGACATAATCTGACGTTGTTTGATTCCGGTACGAGTGGTAATCCATTCGTCGCTTGTATCCAGAATTCCGGCAAGCATCTTGTTGGTGACGGTCAATGCGGGGAGTGCCGAACCTGTTCCAATGATTTTCATATGGATGTTATTTTAAATTGTAAAAAAGCTTTTTTAAAAAAAGCACCGCAAATGTATATTGGCAGGCAAACCAAGCCAAATTTGAGGGGCAGACACCCTTTAAATGTGGCAAACGGGGGTCATATTGGGTGAAGTTATGCTATATGTGGCCAAATTCTTGTTATTTTTGCCCGCATAAAGCGGAATGAAATGCAAAAAAAGTTGCCTCAATACTTGTTGGAAAAAAGTCAGATGACCGGCTCGGTAACCTTTTCCGTGCTGTTTGCCATTGTCTTTCTAAACCTGTACACGCCTTTTTCTTCCACGGCCTGGTTTGACCTTTCCCGTGCCGATTATTTTGCCTACACAATTATTTTCATTGCCGCCGGCACGGTCATCATGGCCCTGAGCCGCGTGCTGATGTACCACACCCGCAAATGGGGCACGTTGCGCGTCTGGCAGTATGTGTTGTGGCTGTTGCTTGAGATAGCCTGCATTGCCCTTTTCTACACGTTTTACACCTGCCGCTACATCCCCTCGGTCTCCGAATCGTTTGTGGAGGTTTTCCCCAAGGCGGCCTTGTACACCTTCCTCATCCTGATTATTCCTTACTCCCTGATTACTCTGTATTCCGCACTCAACGACCGCAACCAGACCCTGAGGCTGCTAAAAGCCTCGCAAACCACTCCGGAAGGGATGCCATTGGCCGAGGCGGACGGTGCTCGCAAACAGCCCGAGAACGAGAGCGACGTCATCTACCTGGCCGACAACAACGGCAACCTGCGTCTGTCCGTGAAACTGGACACCCTGTATTACATAGAGGCGCAGGACAACTACATTAGGGTGTACTACCTCAGCAAGGGCAAACTGACCTCGTACATGCTCCGCTGCAAATTGAAAACCGTGGCCGAGAATTGTGCCGGCAGTTCGCTGGTGCGCTGCCACCGTTCGTTCATGGTCAACATCAAGAAGATTAAGGTGCTTCGCCGGGAAAAAGACGGCGTGTTTATAGATATGGACTGTGAGGGCATCAATCCCATTCCGGTGTCGCGCAGTTATTCCGATTTTGTGTTCCGTTATTTCCGTTAATTATTTCGTTTTCTCAAAACCGATTCTTATGAAGTTTCTCCGTTTTTCTTTGACACGCATCATTCTTGGTGGGATTATCCTGCTGGTTTCGTATGTCCTGTTTAGTGAATATCTGCGCGATTACCTTACCAACGGAGGCCTGCAGAAACCCTGGCCGTTGCTTATAAGCACCGCGGTGACCCTGGTGCTGCTGCCCCTGTTGTATAAATGGTTTTTTGGCGGGGTGGAAGGTCGACGTGTCGGTGAAATATCCCTGCAGCGGTTTTTCCCGAATATGGTCTGGGGCGTGCTGCTGGGCGTGGTCCTGCAGAGTTTTGTGATTATGGTGATATATGCCATGGGCGGGTATACCGTGGTCAGTGTGAATTCTCCTTCGGTAATGCTTCTGCCTTTGTGCGGGGCGTTGATGACCGGGGTGTTTGAAGAATTGGTGTTTCGCGGGGTGGTGTTCCGTATTGTGGAAGAACGGTTGGGCAGTTGGGTGGCACTGCTTCTCAGTGCATTGATATTCGGCCTGTTGCACGCTTTTAATGATAATGCCACGCTGATTGACGGGGTGGCGGTGTCTATTGAAGCCGGGTTGCTGCTGGCAGTCTGCTACATGCTTACCCGCAATTTGTGGATGCCTATTATGTTCCACGCGGCGTGGAATTTCACGCAAGGGACGGTTTACGGGGCGGCGGTGTCGGGCGGGGCGGCCGGGGAGTCATTAATCTCGGCCCAAATTGATGGGGCCAAATGGTTTACCGGAGGCGGATTCGGTCCGGAAGGGTCGGTGCAGGCGGTGGTGCTTTGCACCCTGGCTACGGTGGTGATGCTGGTGGTTTGTTTGCGGAAGGGGCGGGTGGTCAAGGGGGCGCTGTGGCTAAAGAAAGAAGAGCGCCACGCCGCCGACGCTAAGTAGGGCTCCGGCCACCTGGGCTGCGGTCACTTTCCGTTTTAAGAGAAAGTATTCGGGGGCCAGTATGACTATGGGCACGGTGGCCATGATGGTGGAGGCTATGGCGGTGTTGGTATGCTGGACGGCCATCAGGGAGAGGGCTACTCCCAGGAAGGGACCGAAGATGGAGCCGGCAAAGGTGGCGCGGATTCCTTTGATGTTTTTAAAACTGTGGATGAAGTCGGTGGTTCCGTGCCGCAGGAGTATGATTACAGAAAATCCGGCGATGCCAATGATGGCCCGCATCTGGGTGGCGGCAAAGGAAATGTAGAGGGTGTTTTCCGGTTGGTAGACGTTTTCGTAGGCCAGCATTCCTTCTTTGCTCAATACGATGCCCAGTCCCTGACCAAAGGATCCTATTATGGCAAATACCACTCCTTTAACGGGTAAGGACAGACGCATTCCGTGCACCGCCTCTGTGTCTTTTTTGAGTACGGACAGGGCAATGCCGCCCAGGGTGACGCACATACCTGCAAGCGCCAGCCAGGTCATTTTTTCTCCCAGCATCAGGTAGCCGAATACGGCGCTGAATGGGGGTGCCAGGGTCATGAACAGTTGTGAGAAGCGTGCCGGGATAAGGGTGTACGAGGCAAACAGGAAGTAGTCTCCCAATACGAATCCTACCAGTCCCGAGGCGGACATCCACAGCCAGGTGACGGTATCGGCGTGCGCCGGCAGGAAATGCCCGCTCATTGCCCAAAGCGTGATACCCAGAAACAGAGAGCCAAAGACTAACCGGATGAGGTTGAGGTTGAGCGAGCCTATGCGGCGCGAGCCGTATTCAAAGAAGAGGGCGCTCAGCGTCCAGGAAAAGGCGACTCCTATGGCAATTATTTCTCCGGTCATGTGTGGCTTGGTGGTTTGGTAAAAAGCGGCGCAAATGTAGTTAAGTTTTTTTGTTTTTGTTTTTTGTTTGCGCCCGTGCCGGCGGTAGCAGCCCCCGCGCAGCACCGGCGGCAGGGAAGGTCGTTGTGAATTGTCATTCGCCGACGGGTTGGCGCTCGAACCGCTCCTTT
>CAZKPB010000036.1:0-8090 GCA_964554535.1 uncultured Muribaculaceae bacterium
GCGGGATGTAGTGAGGTTTTTGGTGTTTAGGGTCACTACATCCCCCCGGAAATCAACATTACCGTGTTTATGGCAGGGATGTCGGCACAGTTTAGGCCTCTTGGGTGCCTACATCCCCCCGGAGAAGTAACGTCCTGTATTCTTCATCATGTGTGATGTATTGATTCAACCCTTTCAATTGACTCACCCAAAGCTGCATAAAGTTTTTTTCCGTTTCCCGGGTGTGATGTGGAACAAATCCACTGCAAACGCTCAAAGGATACAATACACGCCGTCCTCGACGGGAAATAAGTAACTGGCCCTCCGGAGCCGGGCCACTTATTCCCGGCGGGAGACGGCATGTCCAAGAGATGGCCGGATACCGCCCCCCAAAAAAAAAGCAGTAGGAGGTCTCTAAACCACTAGGCGCATTATCACACTCTATTGCGCTTTGTCGGCATCAAAACAAAGTCACTAAGCGCATTAGAGGCTCATTTTGCGCTTTGTGTGTTGCTTTTCCGAGTTTTCCGGGGTCAATATTACGGACAAAGCACGTTCTCCTCCACTTTTGCGCTTTGTAGCCTTTGAAAGTAATCCACAAAGACCGCTCTGACCGGTTTTTGCGCTTAGTCAATTATTTTCTTCCTGATATGTAAGTATCTCCACGCTACAATCATTGAAGAAAAGTATAAACGTTTCACAACTATAGAAACTGAAGAATCACTTCAACTCCCGTCATTCCACCGGACCTCATTGAATTTATCTATCCTTATTTTTCTGCAACTATCTATAATTTAAACGATTATTGTAGTATGGTTGAAGTGTCTTTTAAATTAACATATGTACGCTGCCCGTGGTAATTTCAGTGGGTTCGCCCGCGCCATCGGCAGCAGTCCCCGCGCAACTGATATCAGCGCGGGTGACTCAGCGTTTTTTGGATGCTTTATAGGTGCCCATTTGTTTTTTGCTGAGGATTTTTCCTAATTGCTTGTCGGTAAGCATTATGGGGTCACCGGACATTATGGGGTCACCGGACATGATTGGGTCACCGGACATTATTGGATCGCCGGACATTATGGGGTCACCGGACATTATGGGATCGCCGGACATTATGGGGTCACCGGATTTTTTTTTGCCACTTGTTTTTTTGGTAGCGGCCTTGGGATGCTTTTTCTGAGCTTCTTTCAGACTGAGGTCATATACCTTCTTGTACTGGCCTTTTGTGAGGCTTACCTGACGGTCCAGATTGTCTGTATATGTTTTTGCCATTTGCTGCGGGGTGGCTTGTACGGGGGCGACCCGCTTTACTTGAAGCCTCTGCGTCTGTGCGGCTGAGGATACACAGAAGAGCAAGAGACATAAGAGCAGTGATAAATACTTTTTCATACTTTGAATGGTTAAATTATTGTATTTGACGCACTAAAGATATGAAAAAATCAGAACTTCAAGAATACGGGCTTGCGGTTTTGGTAATGTACGTGGTAGCGAAATCCGCAGGATGTGACCATTTGGGCAAAATAGTCAAACCGGTCGCCCACCCGGTCGGCCCCGTGGGCGTCTGAGCCAAAGGCCACAGCCTCGCCGCCCAGTTCGCGAAATCTTTTGAGAATGTTCAGATCCAGTTGCGGGGTGCCGTGGGCAAAGGTTGTATAACTCTTGGTGTTGATTTCAAAAGTCTTTCCGTTGTAGGCCAGGGTACGCAATAGCTCTTCCATCACATCGGAAAAATCGCTGTACAGGATGCTGTGTATTTTATAGGGAGAGTAACGGGCCACGTAGTCATAGTGACCCAGGATGTCAAAATTGTCGCATACTTTTATGCACTCCAGCAGTTCTTCCAGGTAATGGCCGTAGGCGTAGCGGTAGTCGTAGGGAAGGTAGTAGTTTCCGTGGTACGGGTCCATACCGTCCACAAAATGTTCGGAAAAGATGACGGTGTCAAAGGTATAAGTGTCCAGTAATTTTTTCACGGCCTCCATACTTCCGGGCTGCACCCCCACTTCTATTCCCTTGAGTATCTTGAAATCATCCCGCGCATCGGCCAGAAAAGCTTCCCTGCAACACCGGTCCACCTGCGCCTGTTGCTGCAGCGGATCAAACACATACTCGGCCACGCCCTCTGGGACATCAAAGTCGTAATGGTCAGATAAACAAATACCGCCCAATCCGGCGGAACGGGCGGCATCTATGGCCTGCGGCATAGTCATGTGACTATCGGGCGAGTATTGTGAGTGGGTGTGACAGTCTATAAGTCTCATATAGGGAGAAAATGTTCCCGCAAAGATAACCGAGTTCCCGCCCTATTGCAAATGTAACTTTCACACTTGCGTGGATGCTGCAAATTAAAAGCACAAACTGCAAATTACACACAACACGCTCAGGCTCATACATACTCCAAAAAGACAATAAGCTACCATTGTGGCGGTGGAGGATTGGATGTTAATAAATAATGTTTTCATAATTGTATGTTTGTTTGTTTGTTTGTTATCTTACTGTTATGCCTTAGTATAAAGCTAAAGTCGTGCCAAACTACTTATATATTTGTTTTACAGGATGTTATACGGTACTATGTATTACAAGGTTGTATAATTATTTTACATCTATGTATAAAATTCATACACTATTCTTGGGGGCAATAGCCTATATTTGCCGGGAATTTTTCTGCCTATGAAATGGATTACGCTGGCACTGTTGTCTGCCTTCTTTTTAGGTATGTACGACGTGTCAAAAAAAAGGTCGTTGGAAGGGAACCAGGTGATGAGGGTGTTGTTTCTCAATGTGGTGTTTTGTGCCTTGTTATTTCTCCCGTTCATAATTACTTCGCATTGCAGCCACCTGCTGGACGGCACGGTCTTTTACGTGCTGCAGGCGGATTTTGCCACCCACCTTAAGGTGGTGCTCAAAGCGGCCATTGTGTTACTTTCGTGGGTACTTGGGTATTACGGGTTGCAGAATCTTCCCATTACCCTGGCCGGGCCCATCAATGCGACTCGGCCGGTAATTGTGTTGTTGGGAGCCGTTACGCTTTTTGGCGAGCGACTCAATCTGTGGCAATGGACCGGGGTTGCGTTGGCGGTGGCATCGTTTTATTTGCTGAGTCACACCGGGAAACGGGAAGGCATTACGTTCCAAAGTAACCGGTGGGTCTGGTGTTGTATGGGAGGTACCGTGATGGGGGCGGTGAGTGCGTTATATGACAAGTGGCTGATGGCGGATCTCTCGCCCGTGTTTGTGCTCAGTTGGTATGTGGTGTATCAGGCGGTTATGATGGGCGTGTTGCTGTGGATTCTGTCACGGCGTCCTCACGCCAAAGCCACTCCTTTTCACTGGCGTTGGAGTATTTTGTTGATTTCCATCTGTCTGTCCACGGCCGATTTTATTTATTTCAGTTCGTTGTCGGTAGAAGGGTCACTGGTCAGTGTGATTTCTATGTTGCGCCGGTGCAGCGTGCTGGTTTCTTTTGCCTACGGAGCCTGGATATTAAAAGAAAAAAATATCAGGGCCAAGGCGGTGGACCTGGCACTGATACTTTTAGGGCTGGCCTTGTTGGTGGCCGGCAGTGTGTAGACTATGCTAAAAACGGCGGTTATTTGGGAAATCCTACCGGTTGTATCAGTTGGACTTTGCAGGAGGGCCTGTTGATCAAGGTCTGAATTTTTTCGCGTTCCACGTAGCCCATTACTACGGTGTTCAGCCCTTCCTGGGCGCAGAACAGGTAAACGTTCTGGCTCACAAAACCTACGTCGGTGGCGCAGTAAAACTGCCGGTCGGCCTCGCCTAATCGGCCGAATTTTTCAGGGTCGGCCACGTATACCAGAATCAGCGGGCATTCCAAGGCAGGTCCCTGTGTGGTGGTGGACGCACGGTAGTCCCCTTTTTTTACAAGTTGCAGTTTGTTTTCTTTTGCCAGGTACAGGTATACTCCCTGCTTGTTGAATACGTAGACATCTATCTCCTGCGCGTTGATGGCGGTGGGGGAAGTGCGACGTCCGTCGGGACGGTTTACTCCGCAGGCAGCCCAAAGCAGGTCGGATAGTTGTTGGGAAGAAAGGGTTTTGTCAGGAGCGAATTCCCTGACCGTACGACGGGCGTTCAGCGCTTCCCTGAGGGGCATCCCGCCCTTAGTCTGAGGTTTGGGCAAAGTGATGTCCTGCGCACTTAATGTAACGGTCATAAATAACGAAATAACTGTTAAGCAAATAATTTTGTTCATAATCTTTCCGGTTTGAAGTTGAACAAAAATACAAAATCTTTTGGCTCTCCGCATCGGCGACAGCAGCCCCCGAAGCCGGGGCCATTTATTCCCGGTGGGAGACGGCCGAACCCGGTAAATTTGGGGGCTTTTGTAATACAAATTAACCCACCCGGTGTGAAATAAATTTGAAATACCACTTTTTTATTACTTTTGCGGGATGAAACGTCAATTCAGCGCGCTGTTGCTGGTCGGGTTGCTGACCCTGGCCTTGAGCTTTGCTTCCGGCACTGCTCCTGTATCTTATACATCCGCCGCTGAAAACGCCCTCCCTGTAGAAGCCTTTTCCAGCCCTATACATTTATACGCTGTACAGTGGGAAAAGGATTTCTTTGAAACGCCCTGGATGAGCGGAGAAGTAATGAGTCACAGTACCCCTTCAATCGGAGCTGAAGGTACGGTACTTTCTCCCTTCACGTTCCATCCGGCAGACAGAGCGGGTCATTCACCTTTTACCGGCACGTACCGTCCCGTTCGCAGCGAGCGTGACCACAGCGTGCACTATTTCATTTTTGCCCTGCGCAAAATCCGGATTTAGCCTCTTTTCCCCAATATGTTGTCTGCATGCATCACAGCCTGCCCGGCTGTGGATTATTTGTGCGGTATATACGTCAATATACCTGTGCACAATATCATATATATTAACACTTATAAATAATGGAACAGAATACTGTTAAAAACAAACCGATAATTAAAAAACGTGCCTTGATACCGTCTATCGTGGCCATTGACCTGGCGGTTATTTGGCTTGTACTGCTGTTTATCGGCAGCACACCCATTGCCATTGCCGCTTTGGTTTTCCTTTGCATCACCGTCCTGTATTACTTCACGGGATGCTGTCAATGGATCTATACACCGGAAAACAAAAAAATCAAGAAACACGACCTTTATTACAGCCCGCAAGACGTATCCCGTATCAGGGAAATGATTGCCAAAAACAATCTCAACGGGCTGGAAACTCTCCACAGAAATTCACAGGGTGGCACAAGACTCAACCTTTGGACATCCAAAGACAACACCCTGGTGCTGGCCCAACTATATACTTATGTACCCCATACCTTTGTGGAAGCCACTCCGTTGACCCCTGTAAAGTGGGATCATATCTCCTATTAATAAGGAACCTTTGATGAGGTTAAATGAATATGGTACCAAAGCGGTGCTACCATCAAAGCTTGACGCAGCTGGCAAGACAGTAACAAGTCTTCCACCCGTTCCCTGTCCAACAGACAGACTTTCAAGTCTTCCGTAGCGTCCCACCGCATGGTCCCGGTCCGCTCCACTCCCTGCGCCACAAAACAGTGAGTCAGGTTATTGGTAGTACTGGCATTCCCGGACAACTGCATCACTTCTTCCCAAACCCCGCCCGTGTAGCCCGTCTCTTCGGATAATTCCCTTTGAGCGGCTTCCAGCGGGGTTTCTCCTTGTTCCATCACCCCGGCCGGCAGTTCATAACAAGTTTTACCCAAGCCATACCGATACTGCCGCTCCATCACATACCGGCCGTCCTTGGTAATGGCAATCACATTCACCCAGTCGGGATACTCCAGCACATAAAATTCCGGATTGATTCTTCCGTCAGGCAACCGCACCGCATCCCGGCGCACCGTCAGCCACGGCCTGCGGAAAAGGTACTCGCTGCGCACCTGCTCCCATTTCCCTTCTTCTGTAATGGCGTCTTTCATATAAAAGCTATTTTGTATGCAATATACGGCTTTCTGACGACAAAAACCTAACTTTGCCCACTATGAAACAGCTTGCCATCTTTGATCTGGACGGAACCCTCATCAACACCATAGAAGACCTGGCCGCCAGTGTAAACCACGCCCTGGCACAAAAAGGATTTCGCACACACGACTGCAGAACCATCCAATCCTTTGTGGGCAACGGAGTCACCAGACTCATGGAAAGGGCCCTGCCCCAAGGGCATAAGGACAGCGCCACCGTACAGGACGCTCTGGTTCTTTTCCGAGCCCACTACGACGTCCATTGCACCGACCGCTCCCGTCCCTACCCCGGCATCCCGGAAGTACTTGAAACCTTACAAGACAAAGGCATAATCCTGGCCGTAGCCTCCAACAAATACCAGAAAGCCACGGAAAAAGTCATCTCCACCCTGTTGCCACAAATTCATTTTGCCGAGGTTACCGGTATCAGCGATACCATCCCCCGCAAGCCCGACCCGGCCATCATTGAACATATACTCACGCAATGCGGCATCACCGACAAATCCACCGTCCTGCACACGGGCGACGCCCTGACCGATATGCAGGTAGCCCTTAACGCCGGCATAGACTGCTGCGCCGTGTCGTGGGGCTTCCGCCCGCTGGAAGAACTCCTGCCGTTCCATCCCTGCGCCGTGGCCCGCACACCCAAAGATATCCTCAACTGCTTCTTTGAGAATGATTAGTTTACATCAACATTTACAATATCTTTGACAACAAAACCAATTAACAACACCTGTTATGAAAAAAACTATTGCCCTCATTGTCTTTTTGATGTCCTTTTGTGCCCTTAGCGCACAAACCGCTCAAGTCACTTACAAACTGAAAAACGCCCCCGTCCCCAGTGCCGGCTACGGTAAAGAATTGGGAGACTTCAAGAGCGGAATATACACTATGGAAAGCGCCGGCCTTACCCGCCAGTACACCATTGACATTCCCAAGGACTACGATAAAAACAAAACCTACCGTCTGATTTTTGCCATGCATATGATGGGAGGCCACATGCAGACAATGGTGGACCAAAACTACTATGAACTCAAGACCTACGCAGAAAAAGACGGCGTCCCCGTTATTTTTGTAGCCCCTGAAGGATACACGGACCGCTCCCCCTGGCGTGGAGGCGACGACAAGGACCACATCTTCTTTGCCGATATGCTTAAACTGTTCAAAGACAAACTGAGCATAGACACCTCGCGCATATTTTGCTGCGGCTTCAGCTTTGGCGCCATGGTTACCTATTCATTGTCCCTGGAATTCCAAAACGACCTGCGCGCAGTAGCCTGTTACGCCCCCGCCAACTGGAACATCTACCTTCCCGAGAACAAACACCTTCCTCTGGCCTACTACAGCACCACGGGCACCGAAGACGGCCTCTGCAAATACGTCAACTCTGACGAACGCAAACAAGGCGGCAAATACTGTGTGCTGACCCATCTGGAAGACAACGGACTGAAACAACTTCCCGAACTCCCCACCGCCACTACCCCCGGCAAACACATTACCACCGAATTCAAAGGCCTTCCGGAAGAATACCCCGTACTATTCGGTTCCTTTGTAGGCGGCCACTCCAATAACGAAAAAGACTCCGGCTCGGAAGAAAACTGGATTGCGAAAGAGACCTGGGACTTCTTCATGCGATTCTAATAAGGGCGTAGAAATAAGTGCCAAAGGCACCACATACAAAAAGAGGTTCGCAATGCGAACCTCTTTGCTTATTGAAGTCCGCCCTCAGGCGGACCGGCCAAAGGCCGTGCATCCTCCGCCCGAAGGGCGTAGAAATAAGTGCCAAAGGCACCACATACAAAAAGAGGTTCGCATTGCGAACCTCTTTTTGTATGTGGTGCCACCGGTTACTGAACTTCCTAATTTGGATTAACCTTATTAACGCTTTATATCAACACGTTACAAGATTCAATTAACGTACATTTTCGCTCAAAATTAGCCTAAATTAAGAAATGTATGGTACAATTGTATGGTACAAGTAAAAATTTATTATATTTGTGTTGTAATTGTTCCATTAACATCTTAATCTATGGCAAAAATCTACTTCGTACTTCGTACACAAAAAACCCAACGGGATGAAGAAGCACCTATTTGGGCGCGTATCGTGGGAGGCCGCCAATTTGAATACAGAGCGA
>CAZKPB010000037.1:0-6310 GCA_964554535.1 uncultured Muribaculaceae bacterium
CCGCTATATAATTGAATAGCAGGGTTTTAACGTTTCATTTTTGTGGTGCCACCGGGAATCGAACCAGGGACACAAGGATTTTCAGTCCTTTGCTCTACCAACTGAGCTATGGCACCTCATTTGGAACGGGCTGCAAAGGTAAAAATTAATTCTTTTCAAGCAAAATTTTTTACTTAGTGTATTTTATACGCCTTACATTAAACTTCTTGAAACGTTCATCGTCAAAAGATAGCTTTGAACGTAAAAAAAGATTCACCTATGAACAAAAAGAAAAAAATCATCATTTATGGTGCCGCCGCAGTGATAGCCATTATTCTTATCATTGTCTTTACATCTAAAGGAAAGGACGGCTACGTACCGCAAACGGTAAAAGTACAGAGAGGAAAATTTGAAATCGTTGTTTCCACCACCGGAGAACTGGAAGCGGAAAGCAATATCAAGATTGAAGGTCCCGCCGGCTTGCGCGCCCGCAACGTACGTATTGGAGACGTGGAAATCCAGGATTTGGTACCGGAAGGGACGGTGGTCAAGACCGGAGACTATGTAGCCCAGCTGGACCGTTCCGCAGCGGAAAACTCTCTTAAGGATATTGAAGACGAATACGAAGCCCTGCTTGCCAAATATGAAAGCACCAAGCTGGACACGTCATTGAGTCTGCGCAACCTGCGTGATGATATGGTGAACCAGAAATTCGCCATTGAAGAAGCACGCATTGCCGTGGAACAGTCTATTTATGAACCGCCTGCGACACAGCGTTCCTACCAGAACACACTGGAAAAGGCCGAACGCTCCTACGAACAACTTCTCAGCAACTACGACCTTAAAGTGGACCAGGCCAAGAGCACCGTCAACGACGTGATGATGGACCTGACCCGCAAAAGCCGCCAATTGGAAGAATACCGCGACGTAATAGGCCAGTTTACCATCTACGCCCCTGCGGACGGTATGGTAATCTATGAACGCGACTGGAGCGGCGAAAAACGCCGTATCGGTACACAAATCAGCGGTTGGGACCTGGTAGTGGCCAACCTTCCTGACCTTAACAATATGTTGTCCAGGACCTACGTCAATGAAATTGACATCTCTAAGGTAAAAGTCGACCAGCCGGTACGTCTGGGCGTGGACGCCTTCCCGGAAAAGAGTTACACCGGCCGCGTGATAGAAGTGTCCAACATCGGCGAACAACTTAAAAACGCCGACGCCAAAGTATTTGAAGTAGTCATCAAGGTTGACGGTCAGGACCAGATCCTGCGCCCCGCCATGACCACCTCCAACCAGATTGTTACCGCTTCCCTGGACGATGCCCTGTTTATTCCTGCCGAGGCAGTCTTTGAAGCCGATTCCGTCACCTATGTATACCGCACCAACGGTACCCGTCAGGTAGTCCTCTGCGGCGATGCCAACGACAACTTCCGCGTCATCCTGCAAGGCCTTGAAGAAGGCCAGGAAGTATACCTGTCCCTGCCACAGAACGCCCAACGCTTCAAACTCCAGGGAGAAGAACTCATTCCTTTAGTCAAGGCACAGGTGGAAGAAAAAGCCAAAGCCCGCCAGCAATCGGAAGAACAGCAAATGCAACAGGGTGGCCGAGGCCGCCGCGGCGGAATGCCCGGAGGTCAGATGCCTGAAGGTTTCCAGTTGCCCGAAGGAGTTGAACTTCCCGAGGGAATGCAAATGCCTGACGGAGCCCAGATGCCGCAAGGTGGCCAACGTCCTGCAGGGGCCCAGCGCCCCGCAGGCGGTCAGATGCCGGCTGGCGGTCAGATGCCGCAAGGTGGCCAACGCCCCGCAGGTGGCCAGATGCCCGCAGGCAGCCCTCGTCCCCAAACAGCTAACTAACAACCCTATGCATTATGATGCGATTTTTCAACAGATACATGCACGACATCCTCATTGCGATTGAGTCTATCTTCAACAATAAACTCAAAAGCTTTCTGACCGCCCTGGGCATCGTCTTCGGCGTGGGTGCCGTCATCAGTATGATGGCCATTGGAAACGGGGCACAGCAAGAGATTCTGGACCAGATCAAAATGGTGGGGGTCAACAACATTGTGGTCCTTCCCGCCTCGATTGAAAACGTGGAAGAAGATGCCGCTACATCCAGTGCCTCACAAACCAAGAAATTTTCTCCGGGTCTGCAATTGTCAGATGCCGAAGCCATACGCCAGGTGCTTCCCTCGGTACAGTACGTATCCCCGGAAGTCAGCGTATTCACCTATATCTCTTACGACGGCATCCGTCAGGCGGCCAAAGTAATGGGCACCACCAGCGAATACTTCAAATTATACAGCATCAACCTGCAGAGCGGCAGTTTCTTCACGGAAGAACAAGAGATGAACTCCATGGCCGTATGTTTAATCGGTCATAACATCAAGACCCGCTTTTTCCAACAAAACGACCCCATCGGGAAGTTTATTAAATTTGGAGCCAACTGGGTAAAAGTCATTGGCGTATTGGAACAGAGCACCGCAGGTGCTACCGGTCCCAATCCGGCTGACGGCAAAGATGCCACCGGTTCTTCTTCCAATGCCAGATCCGGTTCCCTGGGAACGATAGGCTCGGAAAGTATGGGTATGCAGGGATATGACGACCAGATATTCATCCCCATCCGCACCATGTTGCTGCGCCAGGAAAACCGTGCGTTGGCCATCACCAATCCCGGGTCAACCAGTTCCGGGGCCGTGGTGATTGGAGGCGGCGGCCACGGTCGCAGAGGGGTGCAAGTCAACGTGAGCGGCAGCAGTTCCAGTAGTAGCAGTAGCAGTAGCACCAACAGCAACTACAACCAATTGGACCGCATTACCGTACAGGTGAAAGAAACCGACGAACTGACCTCTTCACAGGAAGTCATCAGCCGTATGTTGCTGCGCCGTCACCAGAATATGCCCGACTTTGAAGTCACCGTTCCCGAACTGTTGCTCAAACAGCAGCAGCGCACCAAAGATATCTTCAACATTGTACTGGGTGCCATTGCCGGCATCTCCCTGCTGGTAGGCGGTATTGGTATTATGAACATTATGTTTGCCTCTGTAATGGAACGTACCAAGGAAATTGGTACCCGTCTGGCCATTGGAGCCAAAAAAGCTGACGTGGTGGCCCAGTTCCTTTCAGAAGCCATCCTCATAAGCGTATCTGGAGGCGCCATTGGCGTCATACTGGGCGTAGTACTGTCCATCCTCATCCGCTCATTCTTTGATATAACCACCATAATTTCCTTCTCTTCCATTGTGGTTTCTTTTGGTGTATCCGCCGCCGTGGGCGTAATCTTCGGTTACTCGCCCGCCAAACGCGCCGCAGAACGCGACCCCATTGAATCCCTTAGATACGAATAACAATCAGATGATACGTATGACGCATAACCTATATAAAACAGCCGCCCTTTGCGGAGCACTCCTTTTCTCAATGGGTACCGTATGGGCTCAAGAAGATACCTCAGCAAAAATAGACGTCAACTCGCCCGAATACAAGGTGGCCACCTACCGGCTCACCTTGGACGAGGTCCTGGAACTGGCCCGCACCCAGTCTCCGGAAGCCATCCGGGCCCGCAACTCCTATCAGGTAAGCTACTGGACCTACCGTGCCTACAAGGCCAACTTCCTGCCCAAATTGAGCCTTACCTCTGACCTGCCCCAATTCTCCCGCCAGATCATTGACGTAACGTCCATTGACCCGGAAACCGGAGAAGCCCAGCACAACTACACCTCGGAATTTTACAACAACTTCAGCGGGGGGCTGACCCTGGAACAAAACCTGCCCACCGGCGGTAGGGTGTCCATCAACACCGCCCTGCAACGCACCGACCGTTTCCGTGGCGACTTTAGCAACCACATCAGCACCGAATACCTTTCCACGGCATTGAGCGTACGCTTGTCGCAATCCATTTTCGGGGTCAACGAGATGAAGTGGGACCGCAAGATTGAGCCCCTCAAATATGAAGAAGCCAAACGCACCTACATAGAAAACATGGAGAGCCTTTCCCAGCGCGCCATCCAGTACTTCTTCAACCTGGCCATCGCCCAGCAGAACCTGGCCATTTCCGAGTTCAACCACGCCAACAACGACACGCTGTACCGCATTTCGGCCGGCCGTTACGAGTTGGGCACCATTGGAGAAAACGACCTGCTGCAATCCGAACTGGCCTTTCAGAAAGCCCTCAGTACCATGAACGACAACCGGCTGACCCTGGAAAACGCGGAAAACCGTCTGCGCTCCTTCCTGGGATTCAACGACCGCGCCTCGGTAGAGATTGTCATTCCGGAAGATACCCCGCAGGTGATTCTGGACCTGGAACAAGTACTCCAGCTGGCCTTTGCCAACAATCCCGATATGATTGGTTACGAACGCCAGATCATTGAAGCCCAGAAAAACGTATCCCAGCAAAAGGCCAACCGGGGTTTCTCGGCCAATCTCAACGTGGTTTTTGGTTTGAACCAGCAGGCCGAGACCATCCAGTACGCCTACCAGGACCCGCGCAACATGCAAACCCTGTCCATAGGCCTCAACATCCCCATCCTGGACTGGGGCCGAGGCAAAGGGATGGTCAAAATGGCCGAGAGCAACGAGGAATTGGTACGCCGTCAGGTGGAACAGTCACGCCTTGACTTTGAACAGGACCTGATTTTGAACGTTAAACAGTTTAATATGCAGGAACAACAGTTCCGCATTGCCTCCAAGTCAGATACCATTGCCCAGAAACGTTACGAGGTGGCCAAACAGCGATACCTGATTGATAAAATCACCGTAACCGATATGAACAACGCCCAGATAGACCGTGACGAATCCCGAATCGGTTACGTGCAGGCCTTGTACAACTACTGGCGCTATTATTACCAAATTCGTGGCATCACCCAATACGACTTCATCAAAAACGAACGTTTGGGAGCTGACTTTGATGCACTTGTAGATTAGCATACTATTTAGATTTTTACTACATTTGTCGCACTTTTGTAAAAACATTAAAAAATAGTATATGGCTACAACAGCAGATTTTAAGAACGGATTGTATATTTCTTTCAACGGCAAACCCTGCTCCGTGATTTGGTTTCAACACGTTAAGCCCGGCAAAGGCGCCGCTTTTGTGAAAACCAAACTTCGCAACCTGGAAAACGGACGCGTATTGGAAAACACCTTCAGTGCCGGTGAAAAAATTGATATTATCCGTGTGGAACGCCGTCCCTATCAATACTTGTACAAAGACGATATGGGCTTCAATTTTATGCATTCAGAGACCTTTGAACAAATCACCATTGACCCCGAACTCATTGAAAACGCAGACCTTATGAAAGAAGGCCAGGGCGTGGAAATGATGTTCCTTACAGATGAAGACCGCGTACTCACGTGCGAGTTGCCTCCCTTTGTAGAAATGGAAGTCACCTACACGGAACCCGCCGTCAAGGGAGATACCGCCTCTACCAATGCCTTGAAAGCTGCTACCGTGGAAACCGGTGCCGAAGTTATGGTCCCCCTGTTCATCAACCAGGGAGAACACATCAAGGTAGACACCCGTACCCGCGAATATTCAGAACGCGTTAAATAGTTCTGTCCCCGTAACCGGATAAAAGAGCGGCCGCCTTGCTTGCGCAGGCGGCCGCTCTTTTTTATTGTATCCGCCTGCAGACGGTAAGACCGTCCCGCAACGGCAACAACACATTGACCATATCCGGGTCGGCCTGCACCAGGTCATTGAACGCGCGCAACCCTTCCGTCTGGGGGTCGCACGATTGCGGGTCAAGCACCTTGCCGTCCCACAGCACATTGTCTGCCAGCAACATTCCCCCTACGGGAATAAGAGGTTTCACCAAACGGTAATAATCACAGTATTCGCGTTTGTTGGCATCCATATACACCAGCGGATAGCAGGCTCCCTGCGCCGCCAGGTTCCGGATTACCTCACGGGCATCGCCTATGTGCCACCGGATGCGCTGTTCCAGGCCGCTACGCCGGAATGCCTCGCACATCAGCTCCTGATGCTCGTCAAACACTTCTATGGTATCCAGAAAAGCTCCTTCTTCCAGGCCCTTGGCCAGACAGACGGCGCTGTACCCGGTAAAGGTGCCTATCTCAAGAATACGGGAAGGACGCTGCATCTGCACCCACAGGGTCAGGAAGGTGCCCACCGGTTCGTCGGTCAGCATACGGGGGTGCACCGTACGATAATGCGTTTCACGCTCCAGCCACTGCAACGTGTCATCCGCCGCAGTGGAGTGGTCCAGCAGGTATTTATTCAAAGCATCCATTCCCAAATAATTATCAGACTATACTAGTGATGCGTTAAGCGACGCATCTGAGTTTGTAACTTATTATTAATTAT
>CAZKPB010000038.1:0-4247 GCA_964554535.1 uncultured Muribaculaceae bacterium
GCAGCGAATGACAATTCACAACGACCTCCGGTGCCGCCGGTGCTGCGCGGGGGCTGCTGTCACCGGCGCGGGCGAGACCACAAGCGAAACTCACGAGTAAAACCCACGGGCAAAACCCACCAAGAAAGCACCTATGCAAAGGACGCCGGACAACAATTCATAAAGAAAACACGTCATTTCACCCACTTCCCTTACAATTCTGCAACTCATCACCCACATCTCTTTCACTTTCACACCCCAAACCAAAATTGCAGCCAAAATAAACCACCCTTTGTAAATTTGTCATATGAAAAAGAATCTGGAACTATACGCACAAATTGAAAACGTCCTAAGCCTTATTGTGGTCGTGATTGTGCTATGCCCTTAGCCTAAGGTTCCCGATTGTGACTGACCATAAGCCCGCTTTTAGGAACCTACCAAAAGCGGGCCTTTTTTTAGCCCCACCCCAAAGCCGACCCACAACGCCAACCACTAACCCAAAAAAAACAATGCCAACCCTCCCCAGCACCGAAACCACCACCGGAAGAACCCGAGCCGCCGCAAGAGCCCTCTGGAGAGCCAACGGAATGAAACCCTCGCAATTTGGCCAGCCCATCATAGCCATAGTCAACTCCTTCACCCAATTTGTCCCCGGCCACGTCCACCTGCACGACGCCGGCCAACAAATCAAACAAATCATAGAAGCGGAAGGCTGCTTTGCCGCCGAATTCAACACCATAGCCATAGACGACGGCATAGCCATGGGCCATAGCGGCATGCTCTACTCACTCCCCTCACGCGACCTGATAGCCGACAGCGTAGAATACATGTGCCGGGCCCACCGCGTGGACGCCCTGATCTGCATCAGCAACTGCGACAAAATCACCCCCGGCATGATGATGGCCGCCCTGCGACTGAACCTCCCCGCCGTCTTTGTATCGGGAGGCCCCATGGAAGCCGGCCGCGTAAAAGGCAAAGACACCGACCTCATAGATATAATGGTACAAGGCGCCAACCCCGCCTGCAGCCAGGAAGACCTGGACGACCTGGAACAACACGGCTGCCCCGGCTGCGGCTGCTGCTCGGGCATGTTCACCGCCAACTCCATGAACTGCTTGGCCGAGGCCATTGGCCTTGCCCCCGCGGGCAACGGCACCGTCCTGGCCACCCACCCCCTGCGCCGCGAACTCTTTGCCCGTGCCGCCCGCTTGATAGTACGCAACGCCCGGGCCTACTACTTTGACAACCGCACGGAAGTCCTGCCGCGCAGCATCGCGTGCAAAAACGCCTTTCTCAACGTCATGACCCTAGACATAGCCATGGGCGGGTCGTCCAACACCGTACTCCACCTGCTGGCCCTGGCCCACGAAGCCGGCGTTGACTTCACCATGAAAGAAATAGACAACCTCTCGCGCCGCATCCCCGTACTCTGCAAAGTAGCCCCCAGCAGCCCCTACCATATGCAAGACGTAAGCCGGGCCGGAGGCGTACTGGGCATACTGGACCAACTCGACCAAGACCACCTGCTGCACACCGAGACCCCCCGCGTGGACTACCCCACCCTGAAAGACGCCCTGGAAGACTACCCCCACCTGACAGCACTATACCTGAACGCCCCCGGCCAAGCCACGTACCCCCAGATGGACACCGACCGCGCCACAGGCTGCCTACGCGACCGAGCCCACGCCTACAACAACGAAGGCGGACTGGCCGTACTCTACGGCAACCTGGCCCCCGACGGCTGCATCGTCAAAACCGCCGGCGTGGACCCCGCCCTCTACACCTTTGACGGAAAAGCCATCCTCTACAACTCACAGGAAGAAGCCGTAGAAGGCATCCTGAGCGGAGAAGTACAAAAAGGCCACGTAGTGGTCATCCGCTACGAAGGCCCCAAAGGCGGCCCCGGCATGCAGGAAATGCTCTACCCCACCTCGTACCTCAAAAGCCGCCACATAGACAAAGAATGCGCCCTGCTCACCGACGGACGCTTCTCTGGAGGTACCTCGGGCCTGTCCATAGGACACATATCACCCGAGGCAGCCGCCGGAGGCCCCCTGGCCCGCCTGCAAAACGGCGACCCCATCCACATAGACATTCCCAACCGCCTTATAGAAGTACAGGTACCGCAAGATCAGTTTGACAGCCGCCAACCCGCCCCGCTGCAACGCAACCGCATCATCCCCCAATCCCTGCGCCTCTATGCCCAAAACGTCTCCTCGGCCGACAAAGGCGCCGTAAGAATATTATGAAAGAATACATCACCGGCGCAGAAGCCGTAATCCGCTGCCTGCAGGAAGAACAGGTCACCACAATCTTCGGTTACCCCGGCGGCACCATTATGCCCATCTACGACGCACTATACCGTCAGGGGGGCCAGATAGAACACCTGCTGATGCGTCACGAGCAGGGAGCCATCCACGCCGCCCAGGGCTATGCCCGAGCCACCGGAAAACCCGGCGTCTGCTTTGCCACGGCCGGTCCCGGAGCCACCAACCTGGTCACCGGCATTGCAGATGCCATGATGGACAGCACCCCCCTGGTCTGCATCACGGCCCAGGTAAACCAGAACAGTTTGGGCTCCAACTCGTTTCAGGAGGCCGACATCATAGACATCACCCTGCCCGTCACCAAATGGAGCTACCAGGTAACCCAGGCCATGCAAATCCCGGAAATCCTCTCCAAAGCCTTCCATATAGCCCGCAACGGCCGCCCCGGACCCGTACTGATAAGCATCGCCAAAAACGCCCAGACCGAAAATTTCAACTACGAATATTGTAAAACCCAATGGGTGAAAGAACTGGTACGCGAACCCGAGCCGGTGAGCGAGGCCCTGCTGGAAGAAGCCGTCCGGCTCATTGACTCGGCCCGTAAACCGCTGATGGTGGTGGGACAGGGCGTGCGGCTGGGAGGCGCTGTCAATGCGGTGCTTAGCCTTTCACGCAAAGCTCACATTCCGGTGGCCACCACCCTGCTGGGACTCTCGACCGTTCCGAGCGACTTTCCGCTCTACGTAGGCAATGTGGGGATGCACGGCAACCTGGCGCCCAACTACATGACCCAGGAATGTGACGTGCTCCTTGCCGTTGGCACCCGCTTCAGCGACCGCGTTACCGGCACGGCAAACACCTACGCCCCCAACGCCAAAATCATCCACATAGAAATAGACCGGGCCGAGATTGATAAGAACGTCCCCGCCCATATAGCCCTGCACGGGAACGCGCGGGAAATAGTCGAGGCCCTGGGCCGGAAAGTGAGCCCCTGCCCCGCCGCCGCGCGGAAACAATGGATGGCCTTTGCCCGCGAGGCCGCACAGAAAGAACAGCAAGAAGTCATTTCCCGCGACTTTGTCGCCTCGGCCACAGGTGCCATCCGTATGGCTCAGGCGGTACGCACCGTATCGGACCTGAAAGACAAAAACGCCGTGGTGGTGACCGATGTGGGACAGAACCAGATGTTCAGCGCGCGGTATATGCGCTTTGCGGAAGGCGGCCGGTTTATCACATCGGGCGGACTGGGCACTATGGGCTTTGGACTGCCCGCCGCCATAGGAGCCAAGACCGGGCTGCCCGACCGCCAGGTGCTGGTGATTGTGGGGGACGGCGGCCTGCAAATGACCATCCAGGAACTCGGCACGCTGCTGCAATCGCATACAGGCGTCAAAATCATCCTGCTCAACAACTCGTACCTGGGTATGATACGTCAGTGGCAGGAACTGTTTTTCCAGAAACGCTACCAGGCCACCCGGATGATCAACCCCGATTACCAAAAACTGCTGGCGGCCTATAACATACCCTACTTCAAAGCCGCCGCCCCCTCCACCCTGGCCGGTGCCGTCAAAAAACTCTTTGCCGTTAAAGGCCCCGCCTTTTTGGAAATAGTGGTACAGGAAGAAGAAAACGTATTCCCCATGGTACCTGCGGGTGCCTCGCTCAATGAAATAATCTGCAAACCTCAATAATCACGGAACTATGGAAAACAAACAAATCACCGTTACCGCCGTCGGCAAAAACAGGCTGGACATTCTCAACCGCATCACCCTGCTGTTTATCCAACGCAACATCCCTGTGGAAAAACTGGAATTCACCGCCCTGGGAAGCCCCGGCTACGGCCTAATCACCATTTGCTCCTACTGCAACGAAGCATCCATTCACAAAATCGTGAACCAGATGCGCAACATCATAGAATTATCACAAGTAGAATATAGTTTATAAACAATACTACTGATGCGTTAAAATTTTAAAATAAAGTAAGTTCATTGACATCTTGAT
>CAZKPB010000039.1:0-3577 GCA_964554535.1 uncultured Muribaculaceae bacterium
ATAATTAATAATAAGTTACAAACTCAGATGCGTCGCTTAACGCATCACTAGTATATAAACAAAAACAAATTATGGCAACAATGAACTTTGGCGGGGTAGAAGAACAAGTTATCACCCGCACCGAATTCCCCTTGGAAAAAGCAAAAGAAACCCTCAAAAAAGAAACTATAGCCGTCATTGGCTACGGCGTGCAAGGCCCCGGACAAGCCCTCAACTTAAAAGACAACGGATTCAACGTCATAGTGGGCCAGCGCAAAGGCTCCAAAACCTGGGAAAAGGCCCTGGCCGACGGCTGGGAACCCGGCAAAACCCTTTTTGACATTGAAGAAGCCTGTGAACGGGGCACCATCATCCAATACCTGCTCTCCGACGCCGGCCAGATAAGCGTATGGCCCACCGTCAAGAAACACCTTACCGCAGGCAAGGCCCTCTATTTCTCGCACGGATTCGGCATCACTTACAGCGACCGCACCGGCATTGTGCCTCCCAAAGACGTGGACGTGATCATGGTGGCCCCCAAGGGGTCGGGCACCTCGCTGCGCCGCCTGTTCCTGGAAGGCAGGGGACTCAACTCGAGCTACGCCGTATATCAGGACGCCACGGGCCGAGCCATGGAACGCGTCACCGCCCTGGGCGTGGGCATCGGGTCGGGCTACCTGTTTGAAACCACCTTCAAGAGAGAAGTCTACTCGGACCTTACCGGAGAACGCGGCACCCTGATGGGCGCTATACAAGGCATCTTTGCCGCCCAGTACCAGATCTTGCGCGAGAACGGCCACACCCCTTCCGAGGCCTTCAACGAAACCGTGGAAGAACTGACCCAGAGCCTGATGCCCCTTGTAGCCGAGAACGGGATGGACTGGATGTACGCCAACTGCTCCACCACCGCCCAGCGTGGCGCCCTGGACTGGTGGCCCCGCTTCCGCGACGCCGCCCTGCCCGTATTCCGCAACCTGTATGAAGAAGTCCGCACCGGACGCGAGGCCCAGCTGTCCATAGACTCCAACAGCCAACCCGACTACCGCGAGAAACTACAGGCCGAGTTGAAAGAAATGCGCGAAAGCGAAATGTGGCGCACCGGAGAGACGGTCCGCGGCCTGCGGCCCGAACGCGCCAAATAGCCGCGCTGCGGCTGACCGGGGTGCCGCCGCGGTTTTACTCGGGCCGCACCACCTCTGACCAGCAGGTCAGCGGCGTACCAAAGTTTGATCCCAAATCTTTACGGGCCTTTTTGGCAATCCCCGCCATTAAGGCCCGTATTATGCCTGCGGGTACCAGCCGGGCCAGCGGAAAATACCAAGGGAGTTGCCGGCGGAAACGGTCAAAATAATCGGTGATGGAAAGATTTTCCCTGAAGTGCAGCACCTGTTCCAGCGCATCCGAATCGGTATACCACATGCCGTGAAAATGACCCGCGGCAAACCATTGGGGACGGAAAATCCGTTCCGGGGCGGGACAATAAATAGCGTGCAACAGGTATTTTTCAAATTCATAATTGGTCAAGCGGTAGGCCGCGCCGCTGCCAATGTTGTAGCACTTGTTCCAGAAACTCTCCGGCACAAAATCCTCACAGAGCTGAGCCAGCAGCCGGCCCGAGTCCTCTACCGTGGCCCATTCCAGCACCCCGTTAAGCGGCACGTGAAAGGTGATGGGGTCCGATGCCTTGCGCAGCAGGCAGGGTGCCAAGATGCCGCTCTGGCGCAGACTGATCCAGTGCGACAGGCCTGAATGAGAGATAATTTCCTCGGCCATTACCTTGGAGCGCGCGTAAGCGTCCGTGGGGACGGGGCAGAGCGGGTCGTCGGCACTGCCCCAGTGGCGGGGAGGCATGCGGTCACCGTACTGGGCCACCGAGCCTATGTACACCACTTTGATTTGCCTGGGCACCCCGGATTGGCCCGACTCCACCTGCTGCACCGCCTTGGCAATATGGTGCGCGGCCGTCACATTCACCTTGAGGGTCAACTCGGGGAAATGGTCGGCCATGGGAGAAACCATACCGCCCACGTGCAGTACGTAATCGGCCTTTTCCACGCCACGCAGGACGTCTTCATAACGCAGCAGGTCGCCCCAGATGACGTTAATTCCGGGATGCTTGCGCAAATAAGGCCCCAACAGCCTGCGGTTTTTGGCCGAGGAACGTGCCAGCAACGTCACGTCAAAGCGGTCCGCGCGCTGCAGCAGCTCCTTCAATCCGGCAAAGCCCATAGTGCCGGTGGCTCCGGTGAGAAACACATGTGTTTTAGCCATAATCAGCCATCTATTTTGTTGCTTAGTGCAACACTTCACTGCAAGTTAGTAAAAAAAGAAGAAGCCGGTTGACCCGGCTCACAAAAATCTGGAATAAGCCCTACCTGCACCGACGGTAGCAGCCCCCAACGCGCAGCTGAAGGCGGCAGAGATTGTGAGGTCAACTATTTACGTTTATAAGAGACAATCGACAGAAAATGATAGGAATGATTGACAGAAAATTTGGTGGTTGGTCAACCTGTAAACAAAATAATACCGGGAGTCAACCTGTGGACGGAATAAAACAAGCGTAGTCAACCTTTTTCAGGAATAAAACCTATTGGGACTTCTTTGAAAGCAGGGAAAATTAGGAAAGAACAGTTTGTGATACGGGGTGTGTAGTGGACCTTGTGCAAAAACACCGGGTTTCTGGTTAAGGTCGGGGGCTTGAGAAGGTCACCTTGTCAAAATACTCAGCATCTTTTGGCAAGGTCTGTATACAGACTTTCATGTATATTTTATAAACAGCTATATTATAGGCAATTACGTAATTGTACGGTTTTACAGGAAAAGGACCCTGCTAAAAATGCAGGGTTTTTCAGCAAGGTCAGTACCTTTTGAGGTGCACCTTGCTTAAAAACCCTATGTTTTCCGGATAGGTACCTTCTTTTGTCCTTTTTTACATATAAACGGAGATAGGGATTTATACTATGGGTCCGGCCGTCTCCCGCCGGGAATAAGTGGCCCGGGCTCCGGAGGGCCCGCCACTTATTTCCCGTCGAGGACGGCGAGGATTATATCCTTTGGGCGTTCGCAGTGGATTTGTTACACATCACACCCGGGAAACAGACAAAAAACACTTTTTGCACCTTTAGATGTGTCGCTTGAAAGGGTTGAACCGACACACCACACATAAAGAGCACGGGACATTACTTCTCTAGGGGATGTAGGCACCCGGGAGACATAAACGGTGCCGACATCCCTGCCTTAAACACGGTAATGTTGATTTCCGAGGGGATGTAGGCACCCAAGAAGCCTAATCTGTGCCGACATCCCTGCCTTAAACACGGTAATGTTGATTTCCGGGGGGATGTAGGCACCCGCGAAACCTAAACTGTGCCGACATCCCTGCCTTAAACACGGTAATGTTGATTTCCGGGGGATGTAGTGACCCTAAATACCAAAAACCTCACTACATCCCGCACATATCTGCAAGTTTTGCTGATTCTCCCGGGGATGTAGTGACCCTGCAACTCAAAAACATCACTACATCCCGCCCCGTGTAAGAGCCCCACCCGCACCGGCGGCAGCAGCCCCCGCGCAGCTGAAGGCGGCGGGAGTGTGAATT